>JAFZSO010000056.1 GCA_017619355.1 Muribaculaceae bacterium | reverse complement strand
TGTGATGGCAACCCGCCAGACGGGCTTCGCCATGCTGTGCGAAGGCTCGGTACAGGAGGTGATGGACCTTGCTGCCGTTGCTCACTTGAGTGCCATCAAGGGCCGCGTTCCCTTCGTGAACTTCTTCGACGGTTTCCGCACCTCGCACGAGATTCAGAAGGTGGAAGCCATGGATCAGGAAGACCTGAAGCCGCTGGTTGACATGGAAGCGCTGAACAACTTCCGCAAGCGTGCCATGAATCCCGATGCCCCCATCACTCGTGGTACCGCCGAGAACCCCGATGTATTCTTCCAGCACCGTGAGTCGTGCAACGACTACTACACAGCCGTTCCCGCCATTGTGGAAGACTACATGAACAAGATCAGCGAAATCACTGGCCGCAAGTATGGTCTGTTTGACTACTACGGAGCCAAGGATGCCGACCGCGTGATCATCGCCATGGGTTCGGTTACTGAAGCCATCCGCGAAGCTATCGACTACCTGACCGAAGCTGGCGAGAAGGTGGGCCTCGTGGCTGTTCACCTGTATCGCCCCTTCAGCGCCAAGCACTTCCTCGCAGCCGTTCCCAGCACTGCCAAGCGCATTGCCGTGCTCGACCGCACCAAGGAACCCGGCGCCACCGGCGAACCTCTGTACCTTGATGTGAAGGACTGCTTCTACGGCGCCGAGAATGCCCCCATGATTGTGGGCGGTCGCTATGGTTTGGGCTCGAAGGACACTACTCCGGCACAGATTCTTGCCGTGTATGAGAACCTGTCGCTGCCCATGCCCAAGAACCAGTTCACTCTGGGCATCGAGGACGATGTGACATTCAGCTCACTGCCTCAGAAGGAAGAAATCGCCATGGGCGGTGCCGGCATCTTCCAGGCCAAGTTCTACGGTCTGGGTGCCGACGGTACTGTGGGTGCCAACAAGAACTCGGTGAAGATCATTGGCGACAACACCGACAAGCACTGCCAGGCCTACTTCTCCTATGACTCAAAGAAGTCGGGCGGCTTCACCTGCTCGCACCTGCGCTTTGGCGACACTCCCATCCGTTCTACCTACCTGGTGACCACGCCCAACTTCGTGGCTTGCCATGTTCAGGCCTACCTGCACATGTATGATGTGACCCGTGGTCTGCAGAAGAACGGCACCTTCCTGCTCAACACCGTTTGGGAAGGCGAACAGCTTGCCAAGAATCTGCCCAACAAGGTGAAAAAATACTTCGCCGAGAACAACATCAGCGTTTACTACATCAACGCTACCAAGATTGCACAGGAGATTGGTCTGGGCAACCGCACCAACACCATTCTGCAATCGGCATTCTTCCGCATCACCGAGGTGATTCCCGTTGACCTTGCAGTGGAGCAGATGAAGAAGTTCATCGAGAAGTCTTACGGCAAGAAGGGTCAGGATGTGGTCGACAAGAACTATCAGGCCGTGGACCGCGGTGGCGAGTACAAGGCTCTCGAAATCGATCCCGCATGGGCCAACCTGCCCGTTGAGAACGACGAGGACAACAACGCTCCCGCCTTCATCAACAATGTGGTGCGTCCCATCAACGCCCAGAACGGCGACCTGCTGCCCGTTTCGGCCTTCAAGGGTCGTGAGGACGGTACTTGGGATGCCGGTACTGCTGCCTATGAGAAACGCGGTGTTGCCACCTTCGTTCCCGTCTGGAACGCTCAGAACTGTATCCAGTGTAACAAGTGCGCGCTCGTTTGTCCGCACGCCGCCATCCGTCCGTTCCTGATGAACGAGGAAGAGGCTGCCAAGTCTCCCTTCAAGGAAGAGGACAAGCTGCCCGCTATCGGCAAGACGCTCGCTGGCCTGAAGTTCGTTCAGGTTGTCGATGTGATGGACTGCCTCGGTTGCGGCAACTGCGCCGATGTATGCCCCGGCAAGATGGGCAACAAGGCCCTCGAGATGGTGCCCCTCATGGGTCACGAAGAGGACCAGAAGCTCTGGGACTATGTGGTTGAGAATGTGACTTCGAAGCAGGAACTCGTCGATATCAAGAGCAATGTGAAGAACTCGCAGTTTGCGAAGCCTCTCTTCGAATTCTCGGGCGCTTGCTCGGGCTGCGGTGAGACTCCTTACCTCAAGCTCATCTCTCAGCTGTTCGGTGACCGCGAAATGGTGGCCAACGCTACTGGCTGTAGCTCTATCTACTCGGCATCAGTGCCCTCTACTCCTTACACCACCAACGCCAAGGGTCACGGTCCCGCTTGGGCCAACTCACTGTTCGAGGACTTCTGCGAATTCGGTCTGGGTATGGCTATTGCCGACGAGAAGATGCGTGCTCGCGTCGAGGGCTTCGTGAAAGAGGCTATCGAGAGCGACAGCGTGGCCGACGACACCAAGGCCCTGTATCGTGAATGGCTCGAGAACAAGAACGACGGCGCCATGAGCCGCGAACTCAGCGACAAGATCATCGAGGCTATCGAGAACAGCAACGCTCCTGCCGATGTGAAGGTGAAGAGCCTAGCTCACTACCTGGTGAAACGCTCGCAGTGGATCGTGGGTGGCGACGGCGCAAGCTACGACATCGGCTTTGGCGGTCTCGACCATGTGATTGCCAGCGGCAAGAATGTGAACATCCTGGTTATCGACACCGAGGTTTACTCTAACACCGGTGGTCAGGCTTCGAAGGCTACTCCTATCGGCGCCATCGCCAAGTTTGCCGCTGCCGGCAAGCGCATCCGCAAGAAAGACCTCGGTCTGATTGCTTCGACCTACGGTTATGTGTATGTAGCTCAGGTGGCTATGGGCGCAAGCGATGCTCAGTGCCTCAAGGCCATCCGCGAGGCTGAGGCCTACGACGGACCGTCGCTCATCATTGCCTATGCTCCCTGTATCAACCATGGCTTGAAGGCCGGTATGGGCAAGAGCCAGGCCGAGGAAGCCAAGGCTGTGGAATGCGGTTACTGGCACCTGTGGCGTTACAACCCCGAACTCGAGAAGGAAGGCAAGAACCCGTTCACGCTCGACAGCAAAGAGCCTGATTGGGACAAGTTCGAAGACTTCCTGAAGGGCGAGGTTCGTTACGCATCGGTTGTGAAGCAGTATCCCGAGGAGGCTGCCCAACTGTTTGCCGCCGCCAAGGAGAACGCCCAGTGGCGCTACAACAACTATCGCCGCCTTGCCCAGCAGCAATGGGGCGTAGAACCCGAAAACAAATAATCTCGTAAACAGATTATAAACCATCGAAGAGGGTGTGTCATAATTATGGCACACTCTCTTGTTTTAAGGATGGGTGGGAAACCCGGGAAGGATGAATCTTTTGAGATGGTTGGGAAAGATGGGAAAAGCGGGAAAGTTTCAGAGAACTCAGAGGTCTCGGAGGACTCGGAAAAATAGCGAGATGATGAAGGGTGTATAATTTCATAAAACATAGATTTATAGTTAGTAATGTGGGGGCAAAGAAAAGGGATGGGGAGGACAACAAAAACTGTAATTGCACACAATTTGACAGAACGACAATTGATTTTTAAGACAGAAAAACTTATCAGCAAAAGACATGAAAAAACGCACCTCCCGAAAGAGATGCGCCATCAATGATATATGTTATAAATGAAGCAGGTTATTTACTTAAGCGGGAGCGTTCTTCAGCTCCAGCACCGCTGCCGCGCCATTTGCTGCCGGTGACGTTGAACTTGTAGCGCACGGTGACTTCAAGTTTGCGTGAGTCGTTGTGAGGGTTAAAATGCATCGTGCGTGTGCCGAAGTTAATAAAGATATTCTCTTGCGCGTTAAGCAGATTGTGTCCCGCAACTTGAAGACTCAGGCGGTCATCAAAGAATGTCTTGGTAAGGCTCACATATGTGTACCATCCGGCGCGGGTGAGAGTCATGTTCTCCTTATCGCCCTTCGATGTGAACGAGAGATTGACTTGTGCGTTGAGAGTTGGCGTTATCTTGAAATTGTTATTGAACTGAACCAAATAAATCGGATTTTTGGGGCTTATGAACCCTACCGGAGACGGAATCATGATCCAGTCCTTAATCAAGCCCAGTGTAAGCGAAGGCTGGTAGATACCGAACTTGGGATTGAGTGTAACCATTGCACGGATAGCATCGGCATAATCCACGTTGTCGCGTGTGAGGAGTGTTGTCTCTGGGCTCCCCTCGACGTTCTTGCTTACATTGACAATGACATCGTTGGTTCTTTTGTAATCAAACATCACATTCACCCATCGCCACATTGCCATTAGTGAGGCCTGGTTGATGACCGACGGCTGCAACATAGGATTGCCGCCCTCCCACGTAAAACGGTTGGCGTATGAGACCGAGCCACTGAGCATGTAATAATAGGGGCGCTGTATCTTCATGGCATAGTTTGCCATGAGCTGCACCGCGCCTACACGCGCCATGAGCCCCACACTGGGGAAGAAGTGGTGGTAGGCGCGACTCTGTTCAGCATTTCTCACGCCGTCGTTATAATAATCGCTCGACACGTTCTCGTTGCGCAATCCGAGTCGCACTTGACCGAAGGGCAACGGGTGAGAATATTCAGTGAAGAATGTATAATTGCGTTCGCGTTGCTCGGTAAAGGTGGTGGGCACAACTTGTTCGGGATTAATGTAATCGTCGTTGCGGTTGGTGAGATCATATTCGGCACCCGCTTGCAGGTTGCCGCCCCACAAGTTCCACGACAACACCAGTTTCGATGCCCACAGTTGGTTGCGCGCCACACTCAGGCTTGTCACCGTGCGGCTCTCTTGCTCCTGGCTTACCTCATCGTTCCACTGATTAGTGCGGTCTTTCCAAAACATATAGTCAGTGTTGAAATCGATATTCGTCTTGCCCACTTTGCCGTTATAGTAGGCATTGAGGGTGTGTGGCATATTCGACTTTTCTTCATGCTCGATGATATTGTCGAGGCGGTCATAGAAAATGCCGTCGGCTGTAACATCGGCCGTGAATGTTCCCAGTCCGTCGTGCCTGAACCAGCCTTTTGTGTCGTAGCGGAAACCTACGGCGTGGTTGTCATTGATAATATAGTTGGCACCAATTGAGGCGTAGAGGGACCTGAGCACATTGTTATCGTAGCTGTGTTCGAGCATTTGCCAGGCCCTATCGGTGTTCACATCAAGTGTAATATCGTTAATCTGCCATTGGTGGTAGCCGTTGTACCACACGCTGCCGAACACGTCTAATCCGTGGTGACGCCAGTTCCAGTCGAATCCCAGGTCAATGTTATTATGGTGGGCGCGGTAATAACTGGCAGTAGCATTGAACGAGAAGCCCTCGCCCTGTGGACGCTTGGTCTTGATGAGGATGACACTTTCCACATCGGCTTTGTATTTCGCGCCAGGGTTAGTGATGAGTTCAACGCTTTGGATGTTCTCGCTCTGGATTTGGTCGAGTTCTGTCTTGTCGCGCAGCAAGCGACCGTTCACGTAGATGAGCGGTGTACCCTTGCCGAAGACTTCGATGCCGTCGGCTTTCTTCTGCACGCCCGGCAGGTTCTCAAGCACCTTATTGGCAGTGCCCACCTTGCTCAGCAATGTGCCGTCAACATCGGTCTTGATGCCCTCGGTGGTGAGTTTGTAGGTTGGTCGCGTGGCAGTCACGGTCACCTCGCCGAGCAGGGTGCTCTCGGGTAGAAGTCGCACGGTGCCCACGCTGCCGGTAGAGTTGATGAACAATGGCTGGTAGCCGATATAGGTGATTTTAACAATGGCAATTTGGGCGGAAGCGGTGAGCGCGAACTCGCCGCTGGTACCACTTGTGGTTCCGGTGATGAATGTACTGTCGGCAGGGTTAAGCAAACTGACGGTGGCAAATTCGATTGCCACGCCGTTCTCGTCGGTCACCTTGCCTGTGAAATCGGTTGCTGTGGCGACCATAGCCGCCAGCAACATCAGTGTAGAAAATAGGATGTTCCGTATCATGAGTAAAATGCGTTGTTTGCTCATTAGACGTAATAAATCTTCAAAATGTTTCAACGAAATTGAATTTTATTTTCAACTAACACGGGATTGGCAAACGAAACCTCAATATGGTGAAGTAATTTGGGAAAGAAAGTTGTGAGAATAAGGAGAAATTAGTAATTTTGTAAAGAGAGAATTTGAACATCTTTAAATCAACTGATATGAAACGGATTGCGACAATATTGTTCATGACGATTGCGGTTTTGAGCAACATAAAAATGCAGGGTGAGCAGATTTATGAAATATATCCTGTGCCGCATGTGGAGCTGGCAGGAATAGGTCAGGCACAGTTTTCAAGTCCGGTGACAATTGTGGCCGAGAAAGGCATCGACGAGGTGACCGTTGAGCGCGCCATGCAGGTCTTGACGGAGCATGGACTTATTGCCGAAGTGGCAAATCAGCCATCGAAGAACGCCTGCAACCTGCTGCTGGGCATCAATGGCAGTGGCGGTGTGACCGACAAACGATATACACGAATCTACAGCCAGCCGTTCAGCCTCAACAACAAGTATGACCGCCACATCGTGAGTCTGACTTGCAACAAGGCAGGCCTCGCACAGGTGGTGATTGTGGGCGAAAATACCGATGCCACCTTCTGTGGCCTGGCATCGCTGGAGCAGATGCTCGACCGTGGCTCCACCTTGCCCTGCGTGACGCTGCTCGACTGGGCCGATGTGCAGAACCGCGGCATCATCGAGGGCTACTACGGCGTGCCCTACTCTGCCGCCGTGACGACAGACCTGTTCCGCTTCATGGCACGCTACAAACTGAACACCTATATGTATGGCGCCAAAAGTGACCCCTATCACTCACGCTACTGGAGCGAGCCCTATCCCACCGACATCAGCGCCGAACAGGAACGCATAGGCTATCTGTCACAGGACATGATGCGCGTCATCACCAACGCCGCCCACGCCTGCAAGGTCAATTTCATCTGGGCGATTCACCCGGGTAAGGCCTTTGCCGACCCTGCCGACAAAGATGTGATTGACCGCATTATGCGCAAACTGGAGAGCATGTACAAGCTGGGCGTGCGCCAGTTCGGCGTGTTTGTCGACGATGTGGGTGTGCCGAGCGACCCCGCCATCATGCAGCTGTGTGCCGACAACCTCACCACACTGCAGGCCCGAATCGACGAGCGATGGAACAAACCAGGCACTTCACCCACCGACAAGGTGAAGCCCCTGCACTATGTGCCGCAACTCTATGCCTATGGCTGGGTAGATCTTGACCGCGGCAAGGCGTTCTACGAATCGCTACGCAACACCCCAGATAAGGTAAACATCTACATCACCGGGCGCAATGTGTGGTCGGTGCCCAACAATCACGACCTGGCTCTGGTACAGAGCTGGCTGGGCCGCGAGGTGAGCTGGTGGTGGAACTACCCCTGCAACGACCAGGACATGAGCAAACTGTTTGTGAGTGACACCTACACCAACTTCCGCGACGAGACGCACATCATCAATACCGAACGGCTTGAGCGAAGCCTGAGCGGCACAAACACCGTTATCATCAACCCCATGCAGCAGGGCGAGCTATCGAAGATTGCCCTGTTTGGCGTTGCCGATTACACCTGGAACAACCGCGCCTGGAACAACGAGCGCACTTGGGAGGCTGCCATTCCTGCCGTGTTTGGAGAAGAATTTGCCGATGCCTTCAAGACGGTAGCACCGCACTTGCGCTACTACGACAACGATGCGCTCGACTACTATGCCGTGCGCTACCAGCAATCGCTGGAACGGGGCAAACCCACACCCGGAGCGCTCATCGACCAGTTGAGCAAAGTAAATACTGCCTGCAAGAAACTGCGAGACCTTGAAACATCGGCCAACGAGAGCCACCGGCTGCTTTACAACGACCTGCGTCCCTGGCTGTTGCGACTCCAGGCGATGACTGGCGAAGCCGTAGAACTCCTACAAGGACATAACCCCGCACCCGTTGACTACGAGCACAACCCCGACTTCCAGTTTCAAGTGCTGGGCGGCATGGGCGACGCCATCAAGCTCGCAACGCGCATCGCCGAGCCCTCGGCCACCGTGCTCGCTCCCCTCATCCGCCAGCTCCGCACCACAAAATCCACCACATCTCAGTAAACCTTATCCCCAATTTGGACTGAATAATTGATGGATTGAGATTTTTTGTGTAACTTTGTGAAATAAGATTCAATCATTAGCAAAAACATCATTATGAGAAACCTGAAAAAAATATTCCTGGGGCTGCTGATGGCAGGACTGCCGGGCATAAGTGCCATGGCACAGAAAGCAGTGTTTGTTGAAAAAGGCCTGAAATATGAAGTGATAGGCGAAGGCCAGGTGAAGGTGATGAAAGTGAGCGACGACAAAAAGCCCAAAGGGCGGCTCAACATCCCCTCGACGGTAAAGCACGACGGCAAGACCTACACCGTGACCACCATCGACAGCTGGGGATTCTTCGGCTGCCGGGACATCACCGACATTGTGATACCCGAAACCGTGACGAAAGTGGACATCTGGGCCTTCACCAGCTGCGAACAGATCAAGACCATCAAATTTCCCAACACAGTGAAGCAGATTGGATATGCCGTGCTGGAAAGCTGCACCAACCTGCAACAGGTGCAACTGCCCGCCGGACTCACCGAGATTAACGACCGACTCTTCCAAGAATGCACCTCTCTCCAGAGCATTACGCTTCCGGCAGGCATCACCGCCATTAAAGAGAGCGCCTTCAGCAAGTGCACATCACTGAAATCCATCAAACTGCCGCCAAAGGTAGCCACAATCGGGAATTGGGCTTTTCACGACTGCGAATCGCTGGAGAACATCGAGCTGCCATCATCGCTCCAATCCATCGGTGTCAATGCATTCTCCAGTTGCTCCTCGCTCAAGAGCATTAACCTTCCCGAAGGACTCTTGGACTTGAGCACCAACGCATTCGAGCACTGTAACGCCCTTGAAAGCATCGTGCTCCCCGCATCACTGAACCACATTCAGGGCAATCCGTTCACATCATGCAAGGCATTGAAAGAAATCAAGGTAGCGCCAGGCAACCAGCACTTCACCACTAAAGACGGCGTCTTGTTCACAAAAGATATGACCCAACTCGTGGCCTGCCCCCTTAATCTTGATTTGGGCGACTATGTGGTTCCCGCCACTGTGACCGTGATAGCACCTTACGCATTCTTCTACTGCAACCACATAAAAAGCTTGAAAATGACTGGAGTGGAGAGAATTGGCGAATCGGCTTTCTATTACTGCCCCATCGAGAGCGTTGACCTCGGCACCAAGCTGAAAGTCCTCGAAAATGGTGCCTTCTACAATTGCAGCAAACTGACCCAAGTATATCTGCCTTCCACAGTCGAAATGATTGGGCGAAACAACTTCGACTTTTGTAACCTGAAACTGGTGAGCCTGAGCGAACGACTGTCGAAGAACGAGAACGCCTTCAACAATTTCAGTTTCGATTACAACGACAGTGGCCTGAGGTTTGAGATCAGGCTTGAAAACGGCGGCACCAAAACGCTCACCTACGACCAGATTCCAGACTTGAAATCAAAGTTGTTCTACGAACCATTCTGATTCAACACATTAATCGTTACCAGTGGGCGTATATCTGCAAGTTGAGAATTTGACCAAGTCGTTTGGCGTGAATGTGCTCTTTGAGGACATCAGCTTCGGCATTGACGAAGGCGACAAGATTGGACTCATTGCCAAGAACGGGTTGGGCAAATCAACGCTGCTGGGCATCATCGCCAACGACGACCAGCACGACAGCGGCACCATCACCTTCCGCAACGACCTGCGTGTGGGCTACCTGCAGCAGAGTCCCTCCTTCGACCCGCAACTCACCGTCATCGATGCCTGTCTGGTGGGCGACAGCCAGCGCAGCCGTGCCGTGAAGGCCTACGAGGAAGCCCTCAAATCGGGCAACAGCGAGGCGATGACCGCCGCCATCGACGAGATGGACAGCGCGGGCGCCTGGGACTATGAAACCCGCTTCAAGCAGGTTCTCACTCAACTCAAAATCGACGACATCAATGCTCGCATCGGCACCCTCTCTGGCGGCCAGGTGAAGCGCGTGGCTCTTGCCAAGATTCTCATCGACGAACCCCAGCTGCTCATTCTCGATGAGCCCACCAACCACCTCGACATCGACATGATCGAGTGGCTCGAGAACTTCTTGAGCGCCAGCCACCTGACTCTGCTCATGGTCACCCACGACCGCTACTTTCTCGACAAAATCTGCAACAAGATTTTTGAACTGGACCAGCAACAGCTCTACACCTACGACGGCAACTACGACTACTACCTGCAGAAACGCGCTGAACGCATCGAGGCGCAGAATGCCGCCGTGGAGCGCGCCCGCAACCTACTTCGCACCGAGCTGGAGTGGATGCGCCGTCAGCCCCAGGCACGCATGCACAAGGCGCAGTACCGCATCGATGCCTTCTACGACCTGCAGGAACGAGCACAACGGCGCCACGACTCAGGCGATGTGGAACTGAATGTGAAATCGACCTATATTGGCAAGAAGATTTTCACCGCTCACCACATCAGCAAGCGATTTGGCGACAAGGTGATTCTGAAAGATCTGAACTATACCTTTGCACGCTACGAGAAACTAGGCATTGTGGGCGACAACGGCGTGGGCAAGTCAACCTTCATCAAGCTGCTGCTGGGACAGCTGGCGCCTGATGAGGGCCGGTTCGAGATAGGCGAAACGGTGCAGTTCGGCTACTACAGCCAGGATGGCATTGAGTTTGACGAGAGCCAGCGCGTCATCGACGCGGCACGCGACATTGCCGAGTATGTTTACTTCGACGAGAAGACGCACTACACCGCCACCCAATTCCTGAACCTTTTCCTGTTCAGCGTCAAAGACCAGCAAAAGCTCATCGCCAAACTGAGCGGCGGCGAGAAACGGCGACTCTACCTTGCCACCGTGCTCATGCGCAAGCCCAATTTCCTCATCCTTGACGAGCCCACCAACGACCTCGACATCTCCACGCTCGAAATCCTTGAGGACTACCTCGCCCACTTCAAGGGATGCGTGATTATCGTGAGCCACGACCGTTTTTTCATGGACCGCACAGTAGATCACACCTTCGTGTTCCAAGGTAATGGCGTGGTGAAGGATTTCCCCGGCAACTACAGCGAATACCGCGCCTGGAAAGACTACCACGACCAACTGGCGGCACAAGAAACCAAAGCCGCCGCCAAACCCAAGGAGAAACAGCAATATAATGTGCGCGACAACTCCAACAAACTCACCTACAAAGAAAAGAAAGAACTGGAGCAGCTCACGGCCGAGATGGAAGCACTCAATGCCGAAAAGGAGCAACTTGATGCCCTTTTTGCCAGTGGGGAGACCATCGACGATGTGGCCACCCGCGCTGCCCGCTACGAAGAGGTGAAGGCGCTGCTCGACGAGAAGGAACTGCGCTGGCTTGAACTGAGTGAGAAAGAAGGTGCATAATCCCAATTCGGTCATTACAACCCCCACTCTGCTGCAACAAAAAAACTCCGGCTCGTGAGCGCGGAGTTCTTATGGCTTTGCCTCAGAATGCTTAACAGCAGATAGGCGTAAAAACATGTGTTTAATCAAGAAAAAAGTTAGTTAATGTTGTTTGAAGCTTTTATTTATTGCAGCGAAAAAATGTTTTATTATTTACTTAAAAGACTATATAAATATAGAAAGGTTTAATAAGGAATTATTATTTAACATCCATTAACTATAACTACTTTCTTAACCGAAGAGATACTGGAAAGCCTCCTCCACCTTGGCCACTTCTATCAATTTGATTTTCAAGCCACTCGTCTTGATTCCCTTGATATTGTTCTTGGGAATGATGATGCTTTCGAAACCTAATTTCTGAGCCTCGCTGATGCGCTGATCGATGCGGGTGACCTGCCTTATTTCGCCCGAGAGCCCCACTTCACCGGTCATGCACACACCCTTGTTGATAGGCATATCCACATTGCTCGACAGGATGGCACAAATCACGGCAAGGTCAAGAGCAGGATCGCTCACCTTGAGCCCGCCAGCGATATTGAGGAAAACATCCTTCTGAGCGAGCTTGAAACCCACGCGCTTCTCAAGCACGGCCAGCAGCATGTTCATGCGCCGCTGGTCGAAACCGGTCACCGAGCGTTGTGCTGTGCCATAGGCAGCGGTGCTCACGAGTGCCTGTGTCTCAATCAGGAATGGACGGGCACCATCCATCGTCACGCCCACCGCAGTACCTGACAGCGACTCGTCGCCTTGCGACACAAGCATCTCACTGGGGTTCGACACTTCACGCAAACCATCCTCCTTCATTTCGTAGATGCCCATCTCGCTTGTATTCCCGAAACGGTTCTTAATGCCGCGCAAGATGCGGTAGAGATAGTGACGGTCGCCCTCAAACTGGAGCACGGCATCCACAATGTGCTCAAGCACCTTGGGACCGGCTATCGACCCCTCCTTGTTGATGTGACCGATGAGAATGACGGGTGTGTTGGTAGCCTTAGCATAGCGTAGGAAGGTGGCGGCGCACTCTCGCACCTGACTCACACTGCCTGCTGCCGATTCGAGCGCATCGCTGGCAATGGTCTGGATGGAATCTACAATGATGAGGCCAGGCTTGTCGGCATTGATAGCGGCAAAGATATTCTCGAGCGAAGTCTCGCACAAGAGGTAGCACTCGCAGTCCATTTTCCCGCCGGCAATGCGGTCGGCACGCATGCGCAACTGCTGTGGGCTCTCCTCGCCCGACACATAGAGAACCTTGCGCGAACGGATGCGCAGCACATTCTGCAGCACGAGGGTGGATTTGCCTATGCCGGGTTCACCACCTATGAGCACAATCGAGCCAGGCACCAAGCCACCACCCAGCACTCGGTTGAGTTCGCCACTGGGCAACTTGATGCGCGGCATGTCCTCAGCTTTTATCTCGCTTATTTTCACGGGCTTCACGGCTTTACGATCGGCCACATCACCCAAAAGCGAGCCCTTGGCCGACTTAGGTGCGACAGGTTCCTCTATATAGGTATTCCACTCACCGCAAGCAGGGCACTTGCCCACCCACTTGGGCGACTCGGCACCGCAATTCTTGCAGTAGAACATGGTTTTCACTTGCTTTGCCATAATATGCTGGAGATTATCGGGTTTTCAAATCGTTGCGTTTAAACTCGCTCACCGTGATGGCTGCCGCCACCCCCACATTCAGCGACTCGCTCTTGCCTCCCTTGCGAGGTGCAGCAGGAATGAGCAATCGCTGCGTGACCTTAGCACCCACTTTCGTGCCTATGCCCTGCCCCTCGTTACCGAAGATGATAAACCCCTTGTCAGGCAACTGGGCAGAGTAGATATTCTCGCCATCAAGGAAGGTTCCGCAAGCTGGCAGGTGGGCATACTCATCGAGCAGATTCTCGAGGTCCACATAGTGCACCTTCACCCTGGAGATGGCACCCATGGTGGCCTGCACAACCTTGTGGTTAAACACATCGACGGTGCCTATGCTGGCAAAGATGTTGCGGATGTCGTACCAGTCGGCAATGCGCATAATGGTACCCAGGTTACCGGGGTCCTGAATATTGTCGAGCACGATACTGAGGCTGTTGTTCACCTCCTGCTCGTCGATTTCATATTGCGGCATCTCATAGACTGCTATCACATCGCTGGGATTGGAAAATTGCGACATGCGCGCCATCTGCTGGTTGTTGGCAAGCACAATCTTGGGGTGCATGGCAGCGGTGGCGAGCCGGTCGTGCCATGCCCGTGTGCAAATGAGCCAACGGCAGTTGAACGCCTCCCATGTGTCGCGCACACACTTGGTGCCCTCGGCAGTGAAAAGCCCTTCTTCGTCGCGGTACTTCTTGACGGCCAGCGAACGCACAGTCTTGATAATGCCTTGATTGATATCTATCATCTCAATTTAGAATTCAAGTGAAACAAAAATACAAATATACATCAAATTTTGGAGAATGGGAATGATAATGGAATAAAACTTTGACCCTGCGTGAATTTAGAGGTTCACACAGGGTCAAGTAAGTCTTGAAGCTAAAGATTCAAAGAATTAATTCTGATCTCTAAACCTTTAAACCATAAACTCTAAACTTCAAGTTTGTAAAAACTTGAATTACTTATACTCCTTGGCTTCGCGAGTACCACGAAGCACGGCATAAGCATTGCCGGCCAGTGCGCCCATCTCGTCTTCACCGGGGAAGCAATAGGTGGGAGCAAGGAAGTCGATGCGCTTGCGAAGCTCTGAAATCAGATACTCTGAATGAGCCATGCCGCCAGTGAGCAGGATTGCATCAATCTTGCCGCACAGCACAGCACTCTCTGAGGCTATTTGTTTTGCCACATGATAAATCATGGCGTCGAGAATGAGCTTGGCATGCTTGTCGCCATTCTCAATGCGCTGCTGAATCTCCAGCAGGTCGGTAGTGCCCAGATGAGCATTCAAGCCACCCTTGCCAGTTATGAGTTTCAGAATTTCTTCTTGGGTATACTTGCCACTGAAGCACAGTCTCACCAGATCGGCAGCAGGAATGGTACCGGCGCGTTCGGGCGTGAATGGACCTTCTCCATCGAGTGCATTGGGAGCATCAACGGCAACTCCCTTCTCATGGGCAGCCACTGAGATACCACCACCCAAGTGGCAAATAATCAGATTCATCTCCTCATATTTCTTGCCTATCTCGCGGGCAAAACGGCGGGCAATGGCACGCTGGTTCAGCGGATGCCAAATGCTGCGACGCTCAATCATGGGAATGCCGCAAATGCGGGCATAGTCGTTCAACTCATCCACCACCACAGGGTCGGCGATAAAGCTGCGGCAGCCAGGAATCTGCTTGGCAATCTTGTCGGCAATGAGGCAACCCAGGTTGCAAGCGTGCTCACGGGGAGAGTTGCGAGTGTCCTCAAGCATCTGCTCGTTAATTTCATACACACCGCCGGGCACAGCTTTTCCCAGACCTCCACGACCAATAACGGCCTTGAAATTGAAGTCCACATTGGTGACCTTGATCTCGTTCATCACCAAGTTGTAACGGAAGTCAAACTGGTCCAATATAGTCTTGTAGGGAGCCAGCTCCTCGGGTTTGTGACGAATGGAGCGAAGCAGCAAGGGGGTCTCGCCCTCATAGACGGCAAACTTGGTTGATGTAGAACCAGGATTGATAACAAGTATACGCATAGTTGTCAGTATATTTTAATGTGTTTATTAATTTTGTTTCTAATGTAGTTAATACGCTCTCTGTGTAAGATGTAGAGTGTAAAGGTGTAAAGAAAAAATCTAGAATAAATCTCTAAACCATAAACTCTAAACCCTAAACCTCAAGTTTCCTGGGAGAAACTTGAATGAATCAAATGGTTGAAGCCACGGCAAGGCTGTAGAACTTCGACTCGATGGTGTCGCCACGGCTGGGCAGCACTACGGGCACCTTGGCGCCCTGCAGCAGACCGGCGGTCTGTGCCTTACACAGCAGCGTGATGGTCTTGTAGAATACATTGCCGCTCTCAATCTCGGGGAACAGCAGCGCATCGGCCTCGCCATTGATGGGCGAGTTAATGCCCTTGTGGTGCATGCTCTCATAGCACAGCGAGGTCTTCAGGTCGAGCGGACCATCGACAATGCACTTGCCAAACTCGCCTTGAGCGGCCTTCTCCTTCATTTGCACATAGTCGGCGGTGCAGGGGAAGTGACGCTCGTCGACCTTCTCGCTACAGTGAATGAGCGAAATCTTGGGCTCCTCGATGTGCAGCGCGTGAGCTATCTTGGTCACATACTTCACCTGCTCGATGCGTTGTTCAACGGTAGGATTGGGCAGAACGGCAGCGTCGGTGAAGAGCAACAGGCGATTAAGCTCGGGTATCTCGGCAACGGTCACATGGGTGAGCACATTGCCCTTGGGCAAGATGCCCGTCTCCTTGTTAAGCACGGCGCGAAGCAGGTTGTCGGTGTTGAGCAAGCCCTTCATCAGCACATTGGCACGGTCTTCACGCACCTCGGTCACAGCCTTGGCGGCAGCGTCGTCACGGTCGGTGGCATCGATAATGGTGAACTGGCTCTTGTATTGAGCAAGGCGCTCATCGGCCTCAATCTCCTGACGGCAACCCACAAATGTTACGGTGATAATACCAGCCTCTAAGCCTTTAAGCACAGCGCTACGAGTCACATCATCCTCGGCCCATACTACGGCCACGGTCTTTTTCTCTTCCACACTCTGAAGGTGGGAAATAATGTCTTGAAACGATTTAATGGTTTTCATGCAGTTTTAGTGCGGATAAAAATTAGTTCAAAATAGTTGAATGGAGGCATCAGCGTTGCACACTTGCTTGCACAGGTGCGCTCGTGAGAGCCGCCCTTTTCTGACTACAAATTTAGTAATAAGATTTCACTCACGCGTGCTTATTCCTGTAAAAAATTGTTATTGCCAACACTTTTTTCCATGGTGCAAGTTTTTGTGACCACTTGCCAAGATTTTCTCGGCACATTGATTTGACAATTCCGAAATTAATCACTACCTTTGCACTTACTAATCAATTATTCCAACGATGAAAGCAACTTTATATACCGAGACCGAACAGCCCGTTGAGCCCATCAACGAGCACAAGCTGGCCGTAGCCACCGAGAAACCCAACAAGGTGGAACCCCCTCGCCAGAGCTACTACCTTGTGAACTACAAGGCACTTGTCAAGCCCACACTCATCGCACTCGCCATCATGGCCGTGTGGGTGGTTCTCACCGTGGCACTGTAACACGCTAAATAACAGTTCTATACAAAAAAGCACGCATTTTTTCCTCTTTTTTTTGAGAAAAAAGCATTGTCATGTGAGAAAAAGTGATTAACTTTGCAGTCGCAAATCAAAAAACACTGGCCCCTTAGCTCAATTGAATAGAGCGTTTGACTACGGATCAAAAGGTTACAGGTTTGAATCCTGTAGGGGTCACCAGGGCGACCGAGGCAACTCGGTCGCTTTTCTTTTACAGCAATAAAAAAACTCTCGCCGTGGGGGCGAGAGTTTTTTCTTAGCACATGCCGCCTGGTCTCATCGAGCGGCTTGTTCAGTATAAGCAATGTGCTTATTTCAGGATCTTCACAGTCTCGGTCTGACCGTTGCTGTAGGTAGTCACCTTCACATTCACACCCTCGAATGGAGTAGAACTCATCTGGCCAGCCATGTTCACATACTTCACGCTGGTGACGGTTCTGTTCTGGATGTCGGTGATAGCGGTAGGAGTCTGGTTGTTCTTCTTCACAACAATCTTCACACCCTCCACGGGAGCCTTGGCGCTCTTGGCCAGGGTGATGGTGTAGTTGCCGCTGCCAGGCAGACGGAAGTTAGCACCAGCGTCGTCAAGAGTGATTTCAGTAGCATCGGTCATCATGCCATCGGTAATCTCGAAGTAGCCAACGCCATTAGCGTCTTCACCACCGAGCCACAGCCAGTCGCTCTCGCCATTGGTGAGAATCTTGAATTCCTTGCTCTCCACATCTTCGGGATCTTCAACCACATCGAAGGTAGCACCCTCTTCGGTGATTTCGAGAGGCTCGTTAGCATTCCAGTCGTTGAAGCCACCGCATACATAGTACTTAGCCTCAACTGGAGTCTCGCCCACGGTGAATGTCTCGCTTGCTGGAGCGGGAGTTACAGTTTCGGGAGCCTTGATTGCCGGAGACTTGCCATTAGTGTTGAAGTCATAGGTAGGAACTTGAATCTGGATGAACACTTCCTTCGAGTTGTCGCAAACGAAGCAGTTGCCTGCATAGTCGAAGCAAATATCGTTGAAGCCATTGATCACGCCACTGCCATTATATTCACAGAGCATTTCCAGCTCAGGACCAGTTTCACCCGGAACCACCTGATAGAATTTGAGATGGCCTGTACTTGCTGCCATAGCAAGAAGATTGAAGTCCTTGTCGAAGGCGCAACCGCCACGAACCATATTAGTGGTATCGCTGTAATCAACCTCCCATTCATTGTCGGCATTCTTGCTGAGATGCTTGATCGACGGCTGAGCTGCACTTGGGCTGCCACGATACTGGCACCACCAGATGTTTCCATCCTGGTCATAAGCCACATTCACAGTCTGAGCCGAGATGGTCCACTGGAAGCCAAGAGGAAATACCTCATCATCCATAGCGGCAGCCTGGCTCCAAGAAGTAGCTGTGCCGATGGGATATTCAAAGGTCTGATAAGCGCTGTAAGTAAACACCTGACCACGAGAGCAGGAGTGGTTCACCATGCGCAGGTCGGCACCCTCGCCACGCAAGTCAAAGGCAGCGCTGTAGCCAGCCACCAGGTCACCATCCTCGGTGAAGAGGTTCCAGCTGGGCATGGCAGCTTCAGTCATCGACTGCTCGCCCTGGAAGAAGGGAGTCCACTCGTTAAGGTTATCGGGATTCACCTCATACATAGGAGCATTCTGCACATCGAGTGATCCCACAAAGATGCGGCCATCATCGCTGATGCGCACTTTCTTAGGACCAAACATGCTGCCATAGCCACCGGTAACATCGGCATAGCTGTAGTTCTGGAAACCAATGCCACCATCAAAGCCATATTTGTCATTGGCGTTCTTGATGCGGTTCATCTGCGGATCATAGGCATAGATGCCAGGGCCCACACCCTCAAGCTGATTGGAGGTCCAATAGGTGCTGGTCTTGCCATTCACTGAGGCCTGGCTCTCGGTCACGAGAATGCGGCCAAAGTTAGCGCTCTGGGGATTCTTGTCGATTGCAATTCCGTAGGGGCTCCAATAGGTTTCGGTTGGGCCCACTTTCACTGGAGCTTCAACTATCGCACCCTTCACAGTCATGGCCCAGGTGTACTCGCCGCCAGCAAGGCCATCGACGGGAACTTCCACTTCATGTGCGCCAGCAGTAAGGCCATCGCCAGTCACTTCAAAGGAATCACCTTCACCCTTGCCATTGGCAGGAATGAAGTTAATCACAACACTCTCGGCAGCGGCATTCAGCGTATAGCTGAAGGTTACCTTGCCATCGTTCACATCCGATGCCTTGAGACCATAGGCAAACGGGTTCTGTGCATAGGCTGCTACAGCCATCATGCACAATCCTGCAAAAAGTAATAACTTCTTCATTGCGTTTGGTTTAAGTTAATAATAAAGATTAGTATATATAGTTTCTACTATATTCTTCAAATATAAATTATAGAAAGACTCTCAAAATTACTGAATTTTTTTATAAAAAGCAAAATAAATTAAAGAAACTATCATTTTTAATGATTTTTTTAATTACAAAGTAGTATTATTCGGGCATCAACAACACAGGCACCCGACTTTCGACGGATGCCTGCGATAAGCCACTAAAAAAGGCTTTTTTTCTTACTTGGCAAGAGCTTGAGCCACATCAACGGCCACAGCCACGGTGCAGCCCACCATGGGGTTGTTGCCAATGCCCAGGAAGCCCATCATCTCCACATGAGCGGGAACCGAGCTTGAGCCAGCAAACTGTGCGTCGCTGTGCATGCGGCCCAGCGTGTCGGTCATACCGTAGCTGGCGGGACCAGCGGCCATGTTGTCGGGGTGCAGGGTGCGGCCTGTGCCACCACCCGATGCTACGCTGAAGTAAGGCTTGCCAGCCAGCACGCGCTCTTTCTTGTAGGTACCGGCCACGGGGTGCTGGAAGCGGGTGGGATTGGTCGAGTTACCTGTGATCGACACATCCACGCCCTCTTTCCACATGATAGCCACGCCTTCGCGCACGTCGTCGGCGCCATAGCAGTTCACCTTGGCGCGGTCGCCGTCGCTGTAGGGAGTGCGGGCCACTTCCTTCAGTTCGCCGGTGAAGTAGTCAAATTCAGTCTGTACATAGGTAAAACCATTGATGCGGCTGATGATCTTGGCGGCATCCTTGCCCAGGCCGTTCAGAATCACGCGCAAGGGTTCCTTGCGCACCTTGTTGGCCTTGCCGGCAATCTTGATGGCACCCTCGGCAGCGGCAAACGACTCATGGCCTGCCAGGAAGGCGAAGCACTTGGTCTCCTCGCGCAGCAGGCGGGCAGCCAGATTGCCATGTCCAATACCCACCTTGCGGTCGTCGGCAACCGAACCGGGAATGCAGAACGACTGCAGACCAAGTCCAATGGCCTCGGCAGCGTCGGCAGCCACCTTGCAGCCCTTCTTCAGAGCGATGGCGGCACCACACACATAGGCCCACTTGGCGTTCTCAAAGCAGATGGGCTGAGTCTCTTCACAAGTCTTGTAGGGGTCGATACCATACTGGTCGCAGATGGCATTGGCCTCCTCAATATCTTTAATACCGGCGGCATTCAAAGCGGCAATCACCTGCTTGATGCGACGGTCTTGCGATTCAAATTTCACTTCTCTTATCATAGCTGTTATTCTTTACGGGGGTCAATATACTTAGGTGCGTTCTCAAACCTGCCGTAGTGGCCCTTGGCACCTTCCAAAGCCTCTTCGGGGGTCATGCCCTTCTTCAGCGCGTCGGTAAACTTGCCGAGGCTCAAGAACTCATAACCAATCACTTCGTTGTTCTCGTCGAGAGCCATGCGCGTGCAGTAGCCCTCGGTCATCTCCAGGTAGCGGACGCCCTTGGCACGCGTGCCAAACATGGTACCCACCTGACTGCGCAGACCCTTGCCCAGGTCTTCGAGAGCAGCACCCACCACAAGGCCACCTTCGCTGAAGGCGCTCTGAGTGCGGCCGTACACAATCTGCAGGAACAGTTCACGCATGGCAGTGTTGATGGCATCGCACACCAGGTCGGTGTTCAATGCCTCGAGAATGGTCTTGCCGGGCAGAATCTCGGCGGCCATTGCGGCCGAGTGAGTCATACCCGAGCAGCCGATGGTTTCAACCAGACACTCCTCGATGATACCTTCCTTCACGTTCAGCGACAGCTTGCATGCGCCCTGCTGGGGAGCACACCAGCCAATGCCGTGCGTGAAGCCCGACACATCTTTAATTTCTTTCGATCTAACCCACTTTCCTTCTTCAGGAATCGGTGCTGACGGGTGGTTAGCGCCCTTGGTTACGCAGCACATGTTTTGTACTTCATGAGAATAAACCATGTCAATTACTTTTTTATTAGTAAACCTATTTAGATAATAATAATTTCTTTCCAGTCAGTGAAAGAGCCAGAGTCACTAAACTCTAAACTCTAAACCCTAAACCGCCTGCGAAGCAGGCATTCTAAACCCTAAACTCACTGAACCTTCTGAGGCTCAGCGCTCTCAGCCTTCTTGCGGGTAAAGGCAGTTGCCTTGCCGTCGGCAGCCGTCAGGGTCAGCGTGTCGCCAGCGAACTTCATGCCATAGGCCACTTCCTGATCGGGAGTCGTGGTGCCCTTCACGGTCACATCGGCAATGAAGGTGATGGTGTCGTTAGCCTCGTTCACGCTCCAGCCTTTAGCGGCAAAACCCTCCCATCCGGTGAGCGTGGCTTCGCCACTCTCGTCGAGTGTGAGTGCTATGGGAGTCTCTGCTTCATTGTTCACCCATTCGCCAATGATGGTGTTCTGTTCTTGTTCCACGGCGCGCATGGTGTCGGCGTTATCGGCACGGCCGTTGCTGCTACCGCAAGATGAGTATGCGCAAGTCAAGCCCACGAGGGCCACTGCTGCGAGTAAAAGCTTCTTCATAACTTCAAAGTCTTTTTGTTATCGGTTGATAATTCTGTAAGACTGCAAAGTTACAAAAATTCATTGAGAAAAACCAATGTTTTCTCCGTTTCGTTGAAAAAGTCGAGAGATTCTTACCAAGGAATTACATACTGACGGCCGTCGTGCGGCAGTGCGGCGGGCATCGGCATGCCCACACCTGCCAGCGACAGCGACGGGCGCTTCACAGCCATCGACATCACGATGCGCCACCCCTGCGTCTTGTTGCGGATGGTGAGCTTGCCCAGACCTACAAACTTGCCGGCAAGCGACATCACAAAGCGCACCACATCATCTACACTCGTAAAATTGTGCTTCTGCACACTTGCGAGCACGCCGCCCTCGGCTTCAAGGGTTGCCATCATCTCGTCGTCACGGTTCACTTGCTTCAAAGTATTCATAGTTTATGATCGTTTTATGAGTTCAACTTTCTTATTTACACTGCAAAGTTCGGCTCTAATTATGCCAAAATATTGCACACCTACTTAAAATCAAGTTAAAACCATAGCAATCGCAAATATTTCGTCATTTTGATGTAACTTTGCTTACCTAAAAACGAGAAAAACAATGAAACAACGCGTGGTTTTGATAGGTTCGGGCAATGTGGCCACGGCTGTGGCACTGGCTGCTGCCCCGAAGTGCGACATCGTGCAGATCTATAGCCGCACCCTGACGCATGCACAACAACTGGCCCAACGAGTCAACTGCCCAAGTGCAACCGACCAGCTTCAGCAACTTGTCGCTGATGCCGACATCTATGTGATTGCTGTGGCCGACGACGCCATCGAGCAGGTCATCAGCCAGAGCCAGTGCAAGAGTGGCGTGTGGCTCCACACTTCGGGCTCCAAGCCCATCGAGCTGTTCAAGGGCAATCGCCGCCACTATGGCGTGATGTGGCCCATGCAGTCGTTCAGCAAGCAGCTTGAGGTCGACTTCAGCGAGGTGCCGCTCTTCATCGAGGCATCTTCAGCCACCGCCATGAAGGCCTTGCAACGCTTTGCCTCCACCTTGAGCCATACCGTGATGGAAGCCGACAGCAAGCGTCGTGCACGCCTACACTTGGCCTCGGTCTTTGCCTGCAACTTCTCTAACCACATGTGGACGCTGGCCAGTGAAGTGCTCGAAGAGGAGCACCTGCCCTTCGATGTGCTCAAGCCGCTCATCCGCACCACGGTCGAGAAACTCCAGCACCTCTCCCCTGCCGACTCGCAGACGGGCCCCGCCGCCCGCGCCGACCACAAGGTAATGGAGCGGCAGGCGTCGATGCTCACGGGCGACAAGCAGGCCATCTACCGCCTGATTTCCCAGAGCATCATGGATCATCATCATCCCGACAAATAACACATATAATAATATGCTCGACAACCTCAAAAAATATGATGTGGTGCTGGCAAGCGCCTCGCCCAGGCGGCACGAACTGCTGGCGGGGCTGGGTATCGACTTCAGGGTTGAGGTCATCAAAGGCATCGAAGAAACCTACCCCGACGACCTGCCCACCGAAAAGATTCCCGAATACCTCTCGCAACTCAAGGCGCATGCCTACCAGCTCACCCCGGGCGAACTGCTCATCACCGCCGACACCGTGGTGATTCTCGACGGCGAGGTCATAGGCAAGCCCAGCAACGAGGCCGAGGCCTGCGCCATGCTACACCGGCTGGCGGGCAACACTCACATGGTGATTACAGGCGTGACGGTGAGCACCGTGGAGCGCACAGTGTCGTTCAGCAGCCAATCGCAGGTGGAGTTCGCACCCCTCACCGACGAGGAAATCAACTATTATGTAGAGCATTACCACCCGCTCGACAAGGCGGGTTCCTATGGCATCCAGGAATGGATTGGTTATGCTGCCGTGAAAGGCATCACCGGCAGTTTTTACAATGTAATGGGATTACCCATCCACCGCCTCTACACCACCCTCAAATCATTCTAACCCACTCGATTATTCGACTATTCGATCACTCGATCATTCGATTGCTCGTCAGCTCGTTTGCTTGTTAGCTCGTTAGCTCGTCAGCTCGTTTGCTAAACATCAAGAAACGCCGCAAACTTCGTTTCTCCCTCCACCACGGGCGTCAAATACAACCGTCTGCCCTCTAACCGGCCCGCGGCAATCTGCGCCTCGGCCCCTTGCCGCACAATGCCTTGTGGCGCATACTCGGTCTTGAATCGCCCCACCCTGCCCGGCGCAAGCACCCGCTCGCCAAGCGCCGCCGCCACCATGCCCATGGTGTGCCGCAGGTTCACCTCCACGCAGGGGGCCACACGGCGAGTGCCGCCATCGTCATAGAGCATCATGTCCATGCCCAGCACACCCTCATAGTGCGGTGCGACACACTGCCTCACAGCATGCACCGCCCGCTGTTCCACTTCATCGAATTGTGGACAGCGCTCCAGCAGATAGGCACGCAACGCATCTTGCGGCATCACCAGCGATCCATCAAACTGATGATGCGCATCGGTGGCAAACACCGAGTAGCCTGTAACCGTCACTTCTCCAGCCTCGATTTCCATCTCTATGGCAAAGTCGAGCACCTTGTCCAGGGCACGCTCGCACATCACCGATCCTTGCCGCTTGACGATGCCCGCAATCACCGTAGCCATGTCGGCCACATTGCTCCGGCTCACCTGAAAAACGCCGCTGCCGCTCCCCGACCACGGCGCCTTCACATAGCACCCGCCATGAGCACCCACATAGTGCTCCACCTCACCGAGCGTAGTCAGTTCCTGCGGACAGGTGCCCACCCCATCGGCCTCGCCCATGGCGACAAGCAGCTGCCGGGTGATACGGCGGTGGGCCAACTCACGCCAACACGCCAGTTGCTCCTCGGTAGGCATGGCATCATGGGGCAAACCCCACAGCGCCAGCCGGTGACGCACGCTCAGGTCCCAGCCCCACGGCTCCACACAACACGCCTCGCCATGCGCAAGCATCTTAACGAGACCCGCCTCCTGGACCAAGCGTTCGCGCCAGCCCGTGCCCAGAATGGCGTCGC
>JAFZSO010000055.1 GCA_017619355.1 Muribaculaceae bacterium | reverse complement strand
CATCATCAACCGCATCCTGGGCAACAACCCGAACCCGTTTGATGCCACGAATGCCGATGTGAACGGCGACGGGAGCATCGATGTGCTCGATGTGACGGCAGTCATCAATATGATTCTCGGCATTCATTGATGAGGGATGAGGGATTAGAGATTAGGGATTAGTGATTATTTTGATACTATTATAAATTGAAACAGAGATGAAGAGAATAGCATTCATGATGGCTTTTGCGGCACTGCTGGTGAGCTGCGGCACCACGGGTGGCGTGACCAGCGGCATGAGCAAGGCCGAACGCAAGGCCTATGTGGCCGAGCAGGTGTATAACGGTCTGGACGAAAAGCACTACACCATTGAGGTGAGTCACATGACCGAGCGGCGCGGCGGCATGCGCACGTTGAGCGGCGGTTACGAATTGCAGGTAAAGGGCGATACGGTGATATCATATTTGCCCTACTTTGGCGACGTGTATGCCGGCAGAACTGTGCCCTACGGCCAGCAGAAAGCACTCAATTTCACGGGGCACATCTATAACTATGTTGCCGTGATGGAGAAGCAGGGCGAGTATCGCATCCAGTTCCAGACCGAAACCGACGAGGACCGCTACATCTACACCATTCAGCTGTTTGACAACGGCAAGAGCTACATCGATGTGCTGGGTGAAAACCGCACCAGCATTTCGTTTATAGGCGATATGAAGATAGCCTACTGAGCCACACGGCCAGTAGCAGGGTAATGCAGAAAAGTTGCGCACAGGGGTGTGCAACTTTTTTGCCCATATTGTGCCGTTTCTTCAAATAAAATGGTTACCTTTGTGTGTCATTACAATCTTATAAAACAATGAATATACTGAAACATGGGTTACTGCTGCTGTGCTGCTCGGCTGTGCTGACCACGGCAGCATGTACCAGTGCCGACAAGGCCGCCGGCCGCAGCAGCTCGGCCACTGCCGAAACGAAGAAGGCCGAGGGAGTGATAACGGGTGCCGCACGCACCGACCAGTATGTGCCCCTGCTCAAGGGCAAGCGCATTGCCCTGTTGAGCAACCAGACGGGCATGGTGGGCGACAAGCATGTGCTCGATGTGATGCTCGAAAAAGGGCTGAATGTGGTCACCATCTTCTCGCCCGAACACGGGTTCCGCGGCAAGGCCGATGCCGGCGAGCATGTGAGCAGCAGCGTCGACGAGAAGACGGGCATACCCATTGCCTCGCTCTACGACGGCAAGTCGCGCTATCCCAGCAAGGAGACGATGGACAAGTTCGATGTGATTGTCACCGACCTGCAGGATGTGGGGCTGCGATTCTATACCTACTATGTGACGATGATCGACCTCATGGAGGCCGCCGCTCAGCACGGCAAGGACTTTGTGGTGTTTGACCGCCCCAATCCTAACGGCATGACGGTAGACGGCCCCATCCTGGACATGAACCTGAAGAGCGGCGTGGGTCGCCTGCCCATTCCCACCGTCTATGGCATGACCATGGGCGAGCTTGCCCTGATGGCGAACGGCGAGGGCTGGCTCAAGAATGGCTTGAAGGTGAAGAACCTGCAGGTGATTCCCTGCGAGAACTACACGCACCAGACCCGCTACCAGCTGCCCATTGCCCCGTCGCCCAACCTGCCCAATATGCTCTCCATCTACCTCTATCCCTCGCTGTGCTACTTCGAGGGCACTACGGTGAGCCTGGGGCGTGGCACCGACTTCCCCTTCCAGTGCTACGGCCACCCGCAGATGACGGGCTACGACTTCTCGTTCACGCCAGTGAGCCGCTTCGGTGCCAAGACGCCCCCGCAGCAAGACAAGCTGTGCCACGGCGTCGACTTGCGAGGTCTCGACCCCGAGGCAGTGATAGCGCAAGGCATCAACCTGGAATATGTGATTGATGCCTACAACAACCTGAAGAAGGCCGGGGCGCAGTTCTACCTGAAGAGCAATTTCTTCGACAAGCTCATGGGCAACACCCGTGTGCGGCAAATGATTGCCGAGGGCAAGACTGCCGAGCAAATCAAGGCCACCTGGCGCGAGGGCATCGAGATCTTCAAGAAGCAGCGCAAGCCCTATCTCCTCTATCCCGAATAACCCCTCTCCCTCGTTTCCTTGTCCCTCGTTAGCTTGTTAGCTCGTTAGCTCGTCTACTATTCACTAATCACTACTCACTAATCACTACTCAACTAATCAATTATGAACAACGCTTGGATTGTACTTGCCACGATAGTTGGCTATTTCATACTCTTGTTTATCATCTCTTGGCTTGCCTCGCGCAAGGCCGACACTTCTACCGCACTCACGGGCGGCCGTCAGGCTCCCTGGTTCATTGTGGCGATTGCCATGATAGGCGCGCCCATCTCGGGCGTGACCTTCGTGTCGGTGCCCGGCCAGGTGGCCACCAAGTCATTCGCCTATATGCAGATGGTGCTCGGCTTCGCGGTGGGCTACTTTGTGATTGCCTATGTGCTGGTGCCGCTGTTCTTCAAGCGCAACCTGGTATCTATCTATGGCTACCTGGAGCAGCGCTTCGGTGCGAGCACTCACAAGACCGGCGCCTGGTTCTTCTTCGTGAGCAAGATGCTGGGAGCGGCAGTGCGCTTCTTTGTGGTGTGCGTCACCCTGCAGCTGCTGGTGTTTGACCCGCTGGGCATTCCCTTCATCTTCAACATTATCGTGACCATCGCCCTCATCTTCCTCTACACGCTGCAGGGTGGCGTGAAGACGGTAATCTGGACCGACACGCTCAAGTCGTTCTGCCTTATCATGTCGGTGGTGCTGTGCATCTACTTCGTGGCAAAGGGCCTGGGCTACAATCTTGGCGAGATGTGCTCGGCGATTGCCAACGACGACTCGTCGCGCATCTTCTTCTTCGACAATCCCAAGGAGGGTACCTACTTCTGGAAACAGTTCCTGGCAGGTATCTTCATGGTGATTGCCACCACGGGCCTTGATCAGGACCTGATGCAGCGCACGCTGGCAAGCAAGAATGCCAAGGAATCGAAGAAGGGCCTGATAGTGAGTGGCATTGTGCAGATTTTCGTGGTAGGCCTCTTCCTCGTGCTGGGTACGCTGCTGGTGATGTATAGCCGCAAGAACGGCATCGAGATTCCGCAGAAGACCGACGAACTCTTTGGCAAGGTGGCATTCCACAACACCATTCCGCTGGTAGTGGGCGTGCTCTTCATTCTGGGTCTGGTTTCGGCGGCCTACTCGGCAGCCGGGTCGGCCCTCACGGCCCTCACCACTTCGTTCACCGTCGATATTCTCAAGACCGACCAGAAGGGCGATGAGGCCCAGCTGGCCCGCACCCGCAAGCTGGTGCATGTGGGCATGGCAGTGTGCATGGGTGTGGTCATCTATGTGTTCTACCTGTTGAGCAGCGAGGACGCCATCAGTGCGGTCTATAGCATTGCCAGCTACACCTACGGTCCCATCCTGGGCCTATTTGCCTATGGCATGTTCTTCAAGGGCAATGTGCGCGACAAGTGGGTGCCTGTGGTGTGCATCGTGGCCCCCATCTTGTGCTGGGTGATGCAGTGGTGGCTCAAAGAGCATTGCGACTATCAGGTGGGCTTCGAGCTGCTGCTCTATAATGCTGCCTTCACCATCATCGGCCTGCTGCTGTTGCGCACAGGCAAGAAGCAGGAAGTGCCGCAAGAAGTCTAATCATGTAGCAAACTGAACCATGGCACGCAGAAATCAGATAACGGTCTATATCTGGATTGTCGATACCATTCAGCGATATGGCGCGCTCACACTGGCGCGCCTCAACGAGCTGTGGGTGAATTCGCCCGTGGGCGACGGCAATCCCATACCGCGTCGCACCTTTTTCCATTATCGCGATGCCATCGAGGAGATGTTCAACCTCTCCCTGAAGTGCAACCGCTCTACCTTTGAATATTATATCGACGAGGAGGAGAGCGAGAACGACTCACGCATGCAGCAGTGGCTCATCGACAGCATGTCGATGAGCGGCATGCTGAGCGATGCCCGCGACATCTCGCACCGCATCGTGCTCGAGAATGTGCCCTCGGCGCGCCAGCATCTGCCCATCGTGGTCGATGCCATGCGCAGCAACAGCCGCATCAAGTTCTCCTACAAGTCCTACAAGCGCGTGAATGCCGTGGACGGCGTGGTGATTGAGCCTTACTTTGTGAAGATTTTCAAGCAGTTGTGGTATGTGGTGGGCATGAATGTGAAAGATGGTGTCATCAAGACCTATGCGCTCGACCGCATGTCGCGCCTCGTCATCACCCAGGAACATTTCAAGATGCCCGAGGGCTTCGACCCCGTGGAGTTTTTCAAGGACTGCTTCGGCATCACCACCAATCAGAACCAGCCCAAGAACATCGTGCTGCGCGTGTCGCCCACCCAGGCCAAGTACTTCCGTGCGCTGCCGCTGCACCCCTCGCAGCAGGAGGAGATTCACGACAGTTATTCCATCTTCCACTACAAGATGCGCCTCACCTACGACCTCAAGGAAGAAATCATGTCGCACGGCAGTGATGTCGAGGTCGTCTCGCCCCCCGAACTCAAGGCCCAGATCGTGAGCGAACTCAAAAAAGCCCTCTCCAACTACGCCCCCACCTCCAAACCCTAACCCTTTAGGTTTTCAGGTTTCTGAAATAGGATTCTGCAGCATAGAGGGGAATGTTTTCCATCCATCCTTGGTCGATGTAGGGCTTCATGGATATGCGCAACGCTTTAAAGTGCTTGTCGGCAAAATCTATGTTCACGAAGTTGTTTAATGACTTGCTCTTGACATTGACTTCTGCCTTCACTTCGATTGGAATGATGCGTCCTTGCAACTGACACAAGAAATCAACCTCCATGGTAGAATTGTCCTTTGAGTAATAGAAAGGTAGGGTGTCGGCTGTTGCCTTGATTTGTTGCAAGACATAATTCTCGGTAAAAGCACCCTTGAATTCCACAAATGCATTACTGCCCAGTAACAAATCTTTTGGCGAGGCTTCGCTCATCGAGGCGAGTAATCCACAATCGATAAGGAAAAGCTTGAATGCCGAGTAGTCGCAATAGAATTTCAGAGGCATTGAGGGTGCTGATACTCGCTCCACCTTATATATAAGTCCTGCATCCACAAGCCATTGAATGGCATCTTCATATTCGGCCGACCGGGCACTCTTTTTGATGGCTCCAAAAATAAATTTCTTGTTTTCTCGTGCCAATTGTGCCGGAATGCTGTTCCATAGTTGCCTGATTCGCTCGGCTTTAAGCTTGCTATGTTTGGAAATGTCACGCATATAGGCATCGAGAATTTCGTTCTGCACCTCTCTCACACGACTGGTGTCGCCCGTATTGATATAGCTAAGCACGGCTTCGGGCATGCCTCCCACAAAATAATATTGTCGCAAATAGTCGGTCAGCACCTCGGCAAAAACATTGATTGACTGCCAGTCAAGCGAGTTGAGCATATCCACGAGCTGACTGCGACCGCACGCCAGCAAATATTCGGTAAAAGTCATGGGATACATGCGCATGGTGTTCACCTTGCCCACAGGATATGACTCATCTTCTTTGAGCGATATGCCCAGCAGGGAACCAGCTACAGCCACATGAAGCGAAGGCATGTCTTCACAAAAATATTTTAGTGCGGCAAGACCGTCTTGAACTTCTTGTATCTCGTCAAATATTACAATGCTCTCTCCTGGAACAATCTTGACTTCGTAGAATCGTTCAAGTTCTAAGATGATTCTTTCAACCGAAAAATCCCTGAAAAGACTCTTGGCGAACTCGTTTTTGTGACAGTTCACATACACCATGTGACTGAATTCATTGGTGCCGAATTCTTTCAAAATATAGGTCTTTCCCACTTGCCTTGCTCCAAGCAAAATGAGGGGTTTGCGGTCGGCGCGATTCTTCCAGCTTAATAAATCGTTATAAATCAATCGTTTCATAGCGCAATTTTGAGAATTGTTTTTGCAAAATTACACTTTTCTTGGGGAATGTGCAAGCAAAATCTACACTTTTCTTGGGGAATATTTCCAAAAACTTACACTTTTCTTGGGGAATATTTCCAAAAACATATACTTTTCTTGGGGAATAATTGCGAAAATCTACACTTTTCTTGGGGAATGTTGACCCCAATTCTACACTTTTCTTGGGTTATCCAGATTCGTCAGCCCGTTCCCTCGTCAGCTTGTTTGCTTGTCAGCTTGTCAGCTCGTCAGCTTTTGTGGTTGAAGATTTGCTGGGGGAGGAGTCCGCGGGCCTTCTTCCAGAGGTGGATGAGGGCGGGAATGTTGATGGTGAGGATAAGCACGCCGATGAGCACATAGGTGGTGGAGGGCACGGCGCTGTCCACCTTGAACTGCCACAGGGCGATGAGGGTGATGAACATGGTCACGAGCATGAGAATAGTGCCTGCCAGCACAATGTTGAAGCGCTGCACCGAGGGCGGGTAGATGATGGGATGTGGCTTGTCGTCGGGTTTGGGATGGAGGCCGCCGGTGTGCAGTTTGTAGATGAGATATCCCGAAATGATAAAGAGCGCAAACAGGAAGATGGACCAGAACAGGAAACGGGTCTCGATGCGCGTCATGTTATCGGCGGTAAAGGTCATGGGGTAGAGGTTGTCGCTCGGGTAGAAATAGGTGAGCGAGTCGTTCTCCCAGTCGTGGTAGGGGCTGTAGTGGGAGTATGACTCGTAGTAGTACACCTTTTTACGGGCACACACCATCACGCCGCAGGAATAGAAGCCGGCATCGTCACGCTTGCGCTCCTTGAATGCCACGGCCTCGTGCCCGTAGGTCTTGCCCAGAAGTTTCGTGTCGAGGTCCTTGAAGTAGGGCAGCTGTGCGGTGAGTTTCTTGACGAGGGTGGGCTCGTGATTGTAGATGCCCTTGAACTTCTTGGCGAGTTCAAACACATTGATGTGGATGATCTCGGTCACATCGCCGATGGGTGTGGTGTGTGACTTCTGGTAAGCGCATAGCAGGCGACCGCCGCTGCGTGCCTCGAGCCGTGCCTTGAAGTCGGTAGGGATGTTGAAGAGTTCAAAGTCCTCGTTGCGAGGCTCGTTCACGCTGAACAGACCGTCTTCGTAGGTCGACCAGGGACCGTTGCTCAGGCGCTTGTCGGAGTGATAATAGATGGCGACCGAGAGCAGCGAGGTGGCTGCCAGCAGCATGATGGCGAGCAACTTGTGGTTGGAAGAGGTGTGTCGCCAGAACCGCTTGAGCGCGACCGTGAATGACCTTATTTCATAGTTCCAATCCATGCGCAGCTCAGTTTAGGCGTCGCCTCACGATGACCGAGGTAACCAGCGAAGTGAGGAAACCGATAAGCGCCACAATGGCGAACACGATGGCCACATCGGTCCACTCCACCTGCACGGGGTAGGCCTGGATGATAACTGCCGACGGGTCGGCCGAGAGTTTGAGCCACCCGAATGTCTGCTGGCACAGGCACAGGATAAGGCCCAACGCAATGCCGATGCCCGCGCCGATAAGGGCTATGAGCCAGCCCTCGAGCACGAAGATGCGCGTAATCTGCTTATTGTTGGCGCCCAGGTTGCGCAGGGTGTGTATGCTCTCGTCCTTCTCGATGATGAGCAGCGAGAGGGCGCTGATGACATTGAAGGTGGCGATAATCAGGATGAAGGCGAGCAGCAGGAAGGTGATCCACTTCTCCATGTTCACCAGCTTGTAGGATTCGTCCTGCTGCATGAGCCGGTTCTTGACGGTGTAGGCACTGCCGAGCATGGCGTTGAGCTGCTTCATGACCTGCTCCTCGTTGGCATCGGGAGCGAGTTTCAGCTCAATCTGGGTGGCCTCGGTGGTGTAGTCGAAGAGTTCGCGGGCGAGGTCGATGTGAGCGAAGATGAGGTCTTCGTCATAGTTCTTCTGCTGCAGCTGGAACACGCCGCCCGTAAACACCGAGTCGGCCGTGAAGGCGTTCATGGGGTCGTTGATGTTCACGCGCCCCTGCCTGCGTGGGGCATAGAGCTGGATCATGCGCAGATAACCCGGCCGGGCATTGAGTTTCACGGCAGGTCCGGTGCCTATCACGGCATAATTCGATACATCGTCGCGCAAAATGAAGTCGCCGTCGATGATGGCGCTCTTGATGTCGTTGATGCGGGCATAGTCGTCGGGCACACCCTTGAGGCGCACGGGCATCTGGAAGTCGGCGAAGATGGCGAGGGCATGGTCCTCGACCACAGGCAGCGCCATCTGCACACCATCAACTGCCTTGACGACGCGAATCACGCTGTCGGCATCGTTGATGGTCTTGCCTTTGGTAGCGGTGATGGCAATCTGCGGGTCGAGCATCGAGAGACGGTCGGTGATCATGCCTCTGAAGCCGTTGAACACGCTCAGCACGCACACCATTGCAGCCGTCGTGACCGCAACGCCTCCTATCGAGATGATGGAGATGATGTTGACGGCGCTATGGGCTTTCTTGGAGCGCAGGTAGCGGGCGGCTATTTTCAGCGGCAGACTCATGACGGGGAGTGAATCAGTTCTCTTCTTGCTCGGTGTCAGGGGTCTCGGTTTTGTCGGCGGCAGGTTTGTCGGCCTGCAGCAGCTCGTCGATGTGCTCGATGTAGTCGAGCGAGTCGTCGAGGTAGAACACGAGTTCGGGAGTGCGCCTGAGCTGGTAGCGCACGCGCTGTGCCAGGTTGTAGCGCACCTGCTTCTCGTTGTCGTTCACATTCTTGACCACGGCTGCGCCCTGGTCGCTGGGGAAGACGCTGAGGTAGATGCGCGCAATGCTGAGGTCGGGCGACACCCTGACGGTGCTCACGCTCACCAGCGTGCCGCGCGTCTTGGCGGTCTCGAGCCTGAAGATTTCGCTCAGTTCCTTCTGGATGAGCCTTGCTATTTTCTCTAATCTTGTTCCTTGCATAACTATATGATTATTTGTAGGTGGCAAAGTTAACTAAAAAAAATGAGAAGGTGTATAATGATGCCTCAGGAAATGACTTTGGGCGTTTTGACAAGGAGAATAAAACCATAAAGAAAACAGGCTGGAAACCTTGATTTCCAACCTGTTGTAGTGCCCAAGAAAGGACTCGAACCTTCACGCCTCGCGGCACACGCACCTGAAACGTGCGCGTCTACCAATTCCGCCACTTGGGCATTAGCGAGTGCAAAATTAGTAATTATTTTTCACCCGCCAAGCATTTTTGCGAAAAAAAGTTTCAAAACCACTCTTTTTCTCATTTCTCGGAGAACTCGGAGAGCTCAGAGAACTCGGAGATCTCAGAGAGCGCTCTGGAATCAGAACATGGAGGCGACTCGCTTCACAGCAGCCACGAAGCGGCTAACCTCGTCGAGCGTGTTATACACGGCAAACGAAGCCCGCACCATGCCTTGCACGCCATAGCGCGCCATGAGTGGCTGGGCGCAGTGGTGGCCAGTGCGCACGGCAATACCCAGACGGTCGAGCAGCAGGCCCATGTCGTAACTGTTGATGTCACGCACCAGGAAGGAAATGACAGCGCCCTTCTCCTCGGCAGTGCCGAAGATGCGCATGCCCTCGATTTCCATGAGCTGGCGGGTGGCCTCGGTGAGCAGTTCATGTTCGTGGGCGGCGATGTTGTCGATGCCTAATGAACGGATGTAGTCGATGGCGGTGCCAAAGGCGGCGATGCCCACAAAGTCGGGCGTGCCAGCTTCGAACTTGAAGGGCAGTTCGGCAAAGGTGGTGCGCTCGAAGGTGACATTGCCAATCATCTCGCCGCCACCCTGATAGGGTGCCATGGTGTCGAGCCAGTGTTTCTTGCCGTAGAGCACGCCCACGCCTGCGGGACCATACATCTTGTGGCTCGAGAAGGTGTAGAAGTCGCAGTCAAGATCAGCCACATCCACCGCCATGTGGGGAGCGGCCTGTGCGCCATCTACGAGCACAGGCACACCATGCTTGTGAGCTATTTCAATCATCTGCTTGATGGGGTTCACGGTACCCAGCACATTCGACACATGTGCCAGCGACACGAAGCGGGTGGCCTCGGTGAAGAGGTCCTCATAGGCCTCGAGGTCGAGTTCGCCATTGTCGTTGACCGGCACCACACGCAGGCGGATGCGTTTCTTGCGACCCACGAGTTGCCAGGGCACGATGTTGCTGTGGTGCTCCATGGTGGTGATAATCACCTCATCGCCATTGTAGAGCATATCGCCAAACGACGATGCCACCAGGTTGATGCCCTCGGTGGTGCCACGGGTGAAGATCACCTCTTGGGTAGAACCTGCGTTGATGTAGTCACGCACCTTTTCGCGGGTCTGCTCCACCAGGTCGGTGGCCTCCTGCGAAATGGTATGTACACCGCGGTGCACATTGGCCTTGTGGCGGTAGTACATGTCGTCGATGGCTTCGACCACCATGCGCGGCGTCTGCGAAGTGGCGGCGCTGTCGAGGTAGATGAGTTGCTTGCCGTCGATGTCGCGGTTGAGAATGGGGTATTGCTCCCTGATTTTTTCTATATCTAAAGCTGCCATGCTATTTGAGTTTTTCGAGTTTAGAGCAGTCGGCACCTGCGGCGCACACATTGCACAGCGAGAGTGTGCCGCTGAAACGCTTTTCAACGAGGTGATAGAGCCTGTCCTTGAGTGCCTCAAGACGCACGCCGTCAATCACATCGCTCACAAACGCCTGCATGAGCAGGTGGCGGGCCTCGGCCTCAGAGATGCCGCGGGTGCGCATGTAGAAGAGCGCCTCCTCGTCGAGCTGCCCCACGGCGGCGCCATGCGAGCACTTCACATCGTCGGTGTAGATTTCGAGCTGGGGCTTGGTGTACATCTTGGCTGAGGGCGAAGCGCAAATGTTGCGGTTGCCCTGATAAGCCTCTACGCGAGGGCAGTCGGGCTTGACCAGAATCTTGCCGGCAAAGGCGCCCACCGCCTCGTCGTTGATCACATATTTGAACATCTCGTTGCTCTTGCAGCGGGGTGCGTTATGGCTGATGAAGGTGTGGTTATCGACATGCTGCGTGCCGCTGGCAATGGTCATGCCCAGCAAGTGCGTCTCGGCATGCTCGCCGTTGACCTGCACATAGTAGTCGTTGCGGGTGCGTCCGTTGAGCAGCGTGATGCCGTCGACGAGCACATTCGAGCCCTCGTGCTGGTCCACGAAGATGCTCGACACGCGCGAGGTGTGCTGCGTGCTCTCCTCAAGGTCGTAGTAATCGACCGTTGCGCCACGCTTGGCGATGATTTCCACCACCTGGCTGGTGAGGTAGGTCATATCGCTGTTCTGGGTGTGGTCGCAGGCCAGCACACGCACATGGGCATCCTCGTCGGCCACAATGAGCACACGGCGCATGGCCATGAGCGGCTGACTGGCGTTGAAGATGTTCACCACCTGAATGGTCTTCTCGGCAGTCACACCTTTGGGAATGTAGATGAACAGGCCGTCCTGTGCCAGCAGCGTGTTGAGTGCCACTTCGGGCTTGCCGAGGTCGGCGAGTGTGCCCAGATACTGCTTGAGGAGTTCGGGATGACGCTCTTGTGCCTCGACAAACGACTCCACCACCACGGGGTTGTTGGGATTCATGCGGGCTGTGCGGCCGGGCATGAAAATGTCGTTGTTGAAGAAGTAGAGACAGGTGCTCAGGTTGGGCACATCGCAGCGGAAGGTGCCTGCCTGGTCGGCGGCAAAAGCCACGCGATTGAGGTTCACGCCATAGTCGGGCGCAAAGATGGCCTCGAGGTCGGTTGCCTCATAGTCCTCGGCTCCGCGTCTGGGCAGCTGCGCTCCCTGCAATGCGGTAAAGGCGTCAGGACGTAGGGCATTGAGCGCTTCGGGCGCATGTCGCTCGAGGTCGCTGCGGTGCGAGTTATAGAGGTCGATATATTGTTGCAGTGCGCTCATGACGGTCAGAGTTCGGGATGCATTTCTTTAATCCAGTCGTAGCCTTTCTCCTCGAGTTCCAGTGCCAGTTCGGGTCCGGCGCTCATCACGATACGGCCCTTGTAGAGCACATGCACGAAGTCGGGTTTGATGTAGTCGAGCAGTCGCTGGTAGTGCGTGATGACGATGCTGGCGTTGTTGGCGGTCTTGAGCGTGTTCACGCCGTGCGCCACGATGCGCAGGGCATCGATGTCGAGGCCGCTGTCGGTCTCGTCAAGGATGCTCAGGCGGGGTTCGAGCATGGCCATCTGGAAAATCTCGTTGCGCTTCTTCTCGCCGCCCGAGAAACCCTCGTTCACGGCACGCGATGCCAGTTTGTTGTCGAGTTGCACAATGGCGCGTTTCTCGCGCATCAGCTTCAGGAAATCGGCAGCGCTGAGCGGTTCCTGGCCGAAGTATTTGCGCTTCTCGTTGATGGCGGCACGCATGAAGTTGACCATCGACACGCCGGGAATCTCCACAGGATACTGGAAGCTGAGGAAGAGACCTTCGTGTGCGCGGTCCTCGGGCGAGAGTGCCAGCAGGTCCTTGCCGTTGAAGGTGACCGTGCCACCCGTCACCGTGAAGGCGGGGTTGCCTGTG
>JAFZSO010000054.1 GCA_017619355.1 Muribaculaceae bacterium | reverse complement strand
GGCAAGCACGGGGTTGTTGTCTTTTGTCTTACGAGGGGTGTAGGTGAGAATGCCATCAACAATGTTTGCGTAGGTCAGTTTGTAGAGGTCTCCCACGCGGCAGCCTATGCAACACTGGAAGACGAAGATGTCACGCTGCACGGCGACCATACCTTCTAGTTCAGCGTCTTCAAGCTGGTGCCGCTCTTCAACAGTTATGTAATATGGAGTGCCGTATTCAGCACTTTCAATCGCAAACTTGTTGAACGGATTTCGGTCGGTATAGCCTTCCTTCATGCACCAAATCCAATACGTCTTCAGGCGCACGAGGATATTGTTCAGCGTATTCTTACTTCGTGGCTCCGGGCATCGCTTCTCCAGTTTCTTTCCCATGGCAAGACACTCCTCATTCACTTGATTATAGGCCCTGAGGTAACGACGATTACTGCATTTCATACGTCCCGATTTCTCGTCGCGAACCCAGTACTCGTGTTCCGTAATCAAGAAAGAGCGGAAGCCCTCAAGGTCGCTATGTGAGAAGGTCTCAAATTCAAATGTCACGCTTCGCCATACTTCATAGCGACGGAACACGCGCCATAGCGACCACAAGTGTTTCTCGCGGTTCTCGGACACCTTGTGCTTCTTGATAAAGTCTTTGAAGACGGATGTCATGTGGATGCGAGCAGCATTGTCCTTTTCTTCAACTGTCACATACTTTTCTGGGTGATTAAATCGGTCAACTATTTCGTCAAGCCACGTTGCACTCACGTTTGACGAGTCAACCTGTTCCCATTCTTCGCTAATGATTCTGCACAAATTGTCGAGACGTTCCTTTTGTTCTCGATGATAAATCACGTCTTCAGTGACAAGACGGGCCTTATTGACGATAGCAGAGCCATCCCAATACACTGGTTTATCTTCGATGAAGATGCCAGTTTTGGCACGTTGTTGGAACTTGCCGTGATAGAATCGCATAAGCAATTCTTGACGACCTAATTTGTTTTTCTTAGATGAGAGCCGAAATTGAAAATTTGCCATAGTCCTTATTATTAGTTGGTTGCAAAGGTACAAAATATTTTTGACGAGGCAAAATTTTTGACGACTTTTTGACGACTTAATTGTTATCTAATGGTTTTTATAGATACAATTTGAGATTTGAACATTAGCCTAAAGCACTAAATTCCAATAATATCAATAACTTTTGCCCGCCGTCAAAAACATAGGGCAACAACATAATGTCCTCATCTTGGACACGTAATGAAAGTGATAACAAGTTGCACCGCAACAAGTTATCACTTTCTTGTTTTTATGTCTCTTACGAGTGGTGGTGGGGGTTAGCGGCGCTGGGTTTTTAGCTGGTCGATTTCACGCTGCATGGCTTTCATCTTTTCATAGGTATCAGCGAGTTTGCGTTGCAGGGCGTCTTTCTGGGCATCGAGTTCTAGCACCTGCCGCTTGAGCAGTTCGTTCTCGGCTTGGACATACTTCAGCTGGTCGCGCAGCGACTTCGAGTCTTTGGGCTCGTTCTGGAGGCTGCCGCCCGTGGTAGAGACTTCCTGGAACTCGACTTTGGTGGGTTCTTTGCGGTCGACCAATATGGCCACATAGGAGCGATTGCTCATATCGGTCCTGTCGTTCACGTCGATGGCATAAGAGAAGCGCAGCTTGTTGCCGTCACGCTTGAGCGATATGGGTTTTACACGCGCTTGGGCAATCTCTTTAGGGACCACCACGGCAATTATGAAATAACGGTCGAAATCGATGGGCGACATAGGCCCGATAAATGAAACACCGAACACTTTCTCTACCTCTTCTTGACTCTTGATCACAAGTTTGAGTGTGCCCTTTTTGGCATCCTGGTGCACGTAGTAACGGTTCGCAATTTCATAGGCAACATCCGTGCCACTCTGGGCGGCCGATTGTAGTGTAAAACATGCAATGAGCATCATTGCCAATGCAGCCTTGTAGATAAATGATTTTTTCATAGTTATAAGTGCGTTATTAGTTTTTGTTGGTGAATGTTCTTATTTGCAAAGATAGCGAATTAATTGAAATATTCAAAAATCAGTAGATTTTTATCGATATCGCTCTAAGGAGTTGAGGAGGTTGCGGTGGGTTGTTTTGCCCTGACGGTGATGTCTCTGCCAATTGACCATTAATTGATTATTTCAATGACTGCGAGAGGAATTAATTCAAAAAGCGGCGAGCTGAGCTCGTCGAAAAGCCGCGCGGTGAAGCGCGCGGGATATTATCATTGATGACGAGGCGGACACCGCACGCGCTGTCCCTACTGGTTCTTGGGACGAATGGGATAGATGGGAAGGATGGGAAGGATGGGAAGGATGGAAAAAATTGGAAAATTTGGAATATATTGATTTTCAGGTGATTGATGAAAACGAAGGCTGACGAAAGTGGTACGATAGGGTTGACGAAAGTGGTATGATAGGGTTGACGAAAGTGGTACGATCGATTGAGATTATACTGCGTTGGGTCGAGTTCCAATGCCTGCGGCACCGTCCACCGTGCTTCGCACGACTTTGACTTTGGAATTTCCCCGAGCCCTTCGGGGTTCGTAGAACTCGGAGTACTCGGGAAGAAAGAAGTGAAAATTGTTAACATGATGATTTAATTTAAGGTTCGTGCGGGCGAAGATAAGGGATGGAGAGAGGGTTGGAAATGGTAATTGCAAATCTTCGGGACTTTGTTTGATATGGTCCTCAAGCATTGCTGACATCATCGATGCGGTTGGACACTATCTTCTGTTTCTTCAGCAAGTCAATAGGTAGTGCCATAGTAGTAAATGTTAATTGGGAATATTTGGTATTTAATCGTCTATATTAGAGATTATGTTTCACCACTTTTATAAAATCGGCTTTTCTTTGATTAAAATTAATCCAATCTTGTTGCAAGCTATAGCATTCGCAAAGTTCCATATAAAGTTCATCTAACTTTGAGTCATCTGTAATATCTGCCGTTTGTTTGATAACATTGAGAAAGCCAATTTCCGTAAACTTAATGTTTGGGAACTTAAAAGGCAAAATCCTCTTATTTTCCAATGCCCATGCAGCACCCAACTCGTTTTGACAGACCTCACTATTCCTATAGTTATCAGAAATCATACACATAATGTAATCACAACCTTTCATATTTTTGATTATTTCATTTCTGAAATCATCGCCAGTGCGAATTGCTGTGTGGTCTAATGTACAGAAGATATCTGAAGAAGAAAAACCACAACCTAACATTAAAATCTCTTTTACAAAAGCATTAACTATTGAAGCATCTGCGGATGCATGGCTAACAAAAAACTTTCTGTCTCCCAAGGAGGTTTGTTCTATAGTAATAATGTAGTCAATTAACTCGTCTATAGCGCTCTGATGGATTACGGTGTTATTATCATATTGATAAACATGTTCTTTCAATTTCTCTGCGATAATCGGATACTTGTTTTTGGCAGACACGCAAAGTGAAAGTAAAAGTGTTTTGTATTGTTTGTTCGCACCTGTTACAAAGAAGGCCCACTTACCGGCTTGTAATTGTTTAAAGAAGGCAATATTATTTTTAGTAAATTCTTTGCATTCTAAAGCAATGGTATATATTACTTTTTTCATGTTCAATATTTTTCATCAATTATACCAATAAAGTTAATTAAAGCAATCGTGGACGAAACAGTTAATAGCATATCCTTTTTTGTTGAATTTCTCTCGTGTGTAAGCCTGTTTGCTAGTTTATTGGTGTTTTTTGCGTATGCTCTCAATTCTTCATTAGAACTTCCAGAAAGCTCTGAACTTATATAATTTCCAATCATTCTAACAACATCGGTATTCCCTATGATAACACCCTTTTCATCTTCAGTTCCATGTTTTGTCGGATTATACACTGCTTGAGCCAAAGAAATAATAACATCACGGCATAAAAGACCTATTCTTTGGAAATCTTCTTCATCTTTAGCACTATTGCTATCTCTCTTTATTTTTATTACTGTCCTTTTGATTCTTTCCCAATCATCTAGTTTTATAAAAGTATCAATATTGTCATTGATCTCATCTTCATCGAAATATGCTAAAGTTGGAGCAAAAAGATCTCGAATAAAAACTCTACGCTCTTGGTATGAAGGTAAGTAAGCCTTCCACTTCCCATACCAATCCCACAAACTAAGAAATGTGTTATTGTAAATGAGATTTAACTTCTTGCAATCTTGTTCAATTTGTTTGTGTAGTCTTTTATATCTTGTCTCTTCTTCTTTTATTTGAGGACCTCCTGTTGCAACTGAAGTCATGATACTCCTAATGGTTTCAAGATTCTGTTTAAGCCTGACTTTGCCATTTAATCCGCCTATTGCGTTCCAATCGATGTCTTCGTTACTAAGCGTTGGTCTAATTTGTACATTGAAATAATTATGCTCGTCTCCTCTAGTTGCTTCATTCAGAGAATCGGCAATAATCTTTTCGATTTCATTTATTCTATCAGATGTAAAAGACGTATATTGTTTAATAGGCAAACTTAGAAATACAGTATATCCGTATATTCCACCATTCCATCCATCATAGTCTGTATTAACTACGGAAAACTTTGCATTTGTAATAATATCAAAAATGTCTTTGTGCCCTCTTTCCTTTATTAATGCTTTTGCAATATTCAGGATAGGTGAAAAATTGCTTTGTTTTTCGTAAAACTGTTTTTCCATATAACCGTGTTTATTTATTATTGTACTCTTCTCGAGTGATGCGAGTCTTTGAAGACTATCGTAATTAGTATAACAAAGATACAACTTTTCACTGATTATTACATTAATTCGTGCAAAAAAGTTTATGGTTTACGGATATATCAGAGTTAACTGTAATAAAACGAACAGTGGAGTCCATTTCGCACTCGCATCACTCACTTGTATCACCCCAAGCGGATGATAAATTGCAACGCCCAATAAACCAGCTTAACCATATCTTTCTAACCTGAAACGATAAAAACTTTGTTTTAATACTGCCACAAAAGTACCTTTCAACGCAGATCTCACAAAAGGCACAAAAAACGTCCATTTCTAAAACGGTTTAGGAAAATGCTTCACAATAGTTCATATTCATCATTATCTTCCTCGTCAAAATTAAACTCAACTCTGCTCTGTAAAATTATCTCATTTAATATTTCTGATAACTCTCCTCGTTTTTCAATTATTCCATACATTTCAGTTAAACGTGGAATATTAATCAGTTCTTCGATACAATCCATATATTTTGAAACAACGGATTCTATAGAATAAGTTGAAATCGCATCTGCATGCAATTTTTTTCTTAGTACTTCAATATTTTCTTTTGTTTTGACAACAAAAGTTATTGGATAACGTTCGATTTTCTCAATATCAAGGAAATATTTCTTAAAATCAAGAGTTTCTGTGACTTGAAAAAAACGACCTAAAGGTTTCATAACAAAATCTATACCACCATCGTTGGCATTTGTTCTACCTGTTTTGTATAATTTCAAAATATCCTCGTTTAATTTATTGGGAGAAAAACCCCAATAGATTTTGAACTCTTTATAATAATTTTTTAGGATTGCATAACTTACAATCTCAAATAATCTTGCGTCGACATTTGGTGCAAGCAATCCCAAAACAAAAGACCTAATTCTATCTTTGTCGTTCTTATTGATTGTTTCAAGTTCTTCACACTGATTGATAAAATGTTTGAAGCTTTCGGTCTTTACTTTGGCATACTCATCAATGATGTCGATTATACTGTTGGCAATGTTAAAAATTCTCCCATCAACAGTCACTTTCAACAAGTTTTCATTAATCCAATACCTGTTTGTCTGCAAGTCTCGCACAATTGGCACAAGAGTACAATCAGGAAAGAATCTCTGAAACTCTTGATTCATTCTATGATTAAGTGCGTGATTTTGTAATTTTGCACCAAAAGGTAATTCTCGCATTCTTTTTAAAAGGTTCGAGAATAAAGCACCTTCGTATTCAGAATAATTATCTGAATTTAGATAATTATTACTTATATAATCCTCGATTAGCACATATATCGCATAAAGATTTGCAAAACTACTCCGAGATTTTGAACCACGTTCAGCAGATTTTGTCTTTTTGTTTATATATTGAAGTAATAAACTGTTTTCAATAATAGCGTTTGCATTATTATGAAAATAGCTATTAACGATATTCAAAATTTTAGGTGTAAACGAATGATGTTCCATATTATACAAAATCGAATGTTAAAACACCGGTTTCCCTCTTATCTTTTCTTTTATATGTTTTCTTAACTTTTTCTAAAACTTGACCATCAAATGATGTTGAAATTCCTAGTCTACGCAAGCCAATTTTAATATATTCATCTTGTAGCTCGATCCCAATAGAACGCCTTCCAAATAGTTGAGCAACATAAGAAGTAGTAAATGTTCCAGAAAATGGGTCAAGTATTAAATCATTTTTATTAGAACTGGCCTTAATAATTCTTTCTAATAAGGAAATTGGTTTTTGTGTTGGGTGATTCTCATACTCAGGCATTCTATATCTCACACGAGCAAATTCCCATACATTCCCAGGCACTTTTTGGGTGTTATATGGTTGAGGTGGATTTTTCCTATAATCAATAAGCTTTCTTTTAGAACCTGTTTTAGCTTCAACAAGAATGCTATCTGCATTAAAAGTGTAATTGTTTTTATCTTTTACGCAAAATAGAATAGGTTCATACATGGAGCCATAATACTTTTTCGCTTGTACACCAGAACTATCATAGTACCAAGCAATACGTGATAGAATATGAACTTTGTCTCTTAAAAAAATGTCAAAGTAGGGCATAAATTGCGTTGATGTCATAACATAAAAAGAGCCTGTCGGTTTTAATTTCTTGATACACAATTCAAGCCAACGGTAGCACCAATCAAGATAATGGTCATCCGTGTCCCATTTATCCAAACAACCAGCAAAATTTTTACCGATGTTATAAGGCGGATCTGCAAATATCAAGTCAATGGATTCATCATCAATGGAGGTCTCCATTATATTTAATGCGTCACCTTGCAATATTTTATGTGAATCTGTTCCGTAAATTATCATGATTTTTAAAATTATTGAAATACAAAGTTAAGCAAAATTATCTTAACTCATGCACATTGTTCATAATTTTTTGCCTATACAAAAAAAGACGATTTATTATGGTGTGAGACAATGGTAACTGAGGATACTTGATTACTGTGATTTCTTTAATGAGATCACGGGTGGGTGAGTAGGAGGGTGGTGATGACGGGGAAGTGGTCGCTGAGGATGATGGGGATGACTTGCGAGCCAAGTACGCGCCATGCGGACTCAGGCTTTGGGATGCCTGCGGGGTGGGTGAGGATGTAGTCGATTTTCTGGGTGGGCTTGGTGGTGCTGAAGGTGGGCTGGTCGGCCGGGGTGCAGTCGGTCCACTGGGTGGTGAGCATGCTGATGGCGGGGTCGAGTGGAGGCGCATTGAAGTCGCCGGCGAGGATGGCGGGGTGTGCCATGTCGTCGAAGTGGCTCAGTATGAACTGGGCCTGTGCCACGCGGCTCAGGCTGTCGAAGGCCTCGAGGTGGGTGCATGCCATGACAACGGTGTCACCGTCGGGCAGCACGAAGGTGCCCTGGAGCAGTCCACGCTGCTCCATCTTGGGGTTAGGGTGGGGCAGCATGATGTTTTGCACCTCGACGAAGGGGTGGCGCGTGAGCAGCCCTATGCCGTAAAGTCCTCCGCTGAACTTGATGGTGGGGCAGAAGAGCCCCTGCATGCCGCTGTGGTAGGCGAGTTCAGTGATGAAGTCGCGGCCGTTCTGGTGCCGGCAGTTGGCCCGGTGGGTGTTCAGGTCCACTTCCTGCAGCGCCACGAAGTCGGGGTTGTACTGCTTGATGAACAGGCCAATCTGCTCCAGGCTGGCGTCGCGCCCGGCGTGCAGGTTGAGGGTCATGACCGTGAGGGTATCGGTGTGGGCGAGTGCCGCGGGCCCCATGAGCAGGGCGAGTGTGAGGAGGATGTTGCGGAGTTTCATAATCAAAGTGGTTAGTTAAACCCAAATCGCTCATTAGGCGACTGAAGGTTTGGAATCACAAATATACATAATAAACTTGTATTTAGGAAAACAATCAAAAAACTAATCGAAAAATTCAAAGTGGAGGGAAAAAACGGGCATGGGTTTTGGATTGATGGGAATTGTTTTTGTATCTTTGCGAATCACATTAACTTTATGACCATTATGAAAGGAAAGGATATTTGCAAGCAGTTGCGCGACATTCGCTGCCAGGTGGCGAGCGCCAACGGCATTGACTATACACCTGCCGAGTGCACCCATAAGGGCGACTGCGCGGGCACTTGCCCAGCTTGTGAGAGCGAATTGCGCTACATTGAGCGACAGCTGCACCGCCGCACTGCCATGGGCAAGGTGGTGACGGTGGCAGGACTGGCGCTGGGCGCAGCATCGTTCATGCCCATGCAGGCCCAGCAGGTGATGCCCGACACGCTTGTTGCGCAACCGGTGCAGCCCAAGCCCACGCTGGTTGATGCCGCGCCAGGCGACACCACGGCCGTGGTGGTAAGAGGTAAAGTCATCGGCAAGGACTACGGCGAGCCATGCATAGGGGCAAGTGTTATGCTCAAAGGGACCAAATTAGGCACAGCCACCAATATTGACGGCAATTTTGCTATACGCGTGCCACGCGGCAGCATTTTAAGCATTTCTTATGTGGGATATGAAGATTGCGAATATGCCGTTGAAGAGCTGGTTTCTGATGCAGAAATTGTCATAGCCATTGATCCTAAAGCTGTGCTGATGGGCGATGTGGCGATTGTGCGCCCAAAAATGCCTGATGTGGATGCCGACATCTACGAGCCCCGCTGATGAATTCCCTTGGTTTTTTTACTAAAAGAATGAAAAAAGCAATATTGTGCGTGTTTTTGTCGCTGCTGCTGGTCATGCCTGCGGTAGCACAAACCAGTGTCAGTGACAGTGTGCCTGGCCGCAAAAAGGTGGCCGTGGTGCTGAGTGGCGGTGGTGCCTTCGGCGCCATTCATGTGGGTGCCCTCAAGGTGATTGAGGAGACGGGGATACCTGTGGATATGGTGGTGGGAACCAGCATGGGCAGCATTGTGGGTGCCCTGTATAGTGTGGGTTATGACAGCGGCGACATTGCCACCATGTTCCGAACCATGGACTGGGCCGAGCTGTTTCTGGACCGAGAGAATCTGCGAGGACTCACGCTGAGTGACCGCGATGACCAGAACACTTATATTTATAAACGCGACTTCTATGTGCGAGGAGGCATTGATCCACGACCCGGTGGGGTGATTCGCGGCACCAATGTGGAAAACACCTTTGAATACTATCTGCAAGGATATACCGACAGCATCAATTTCCTGCGCGACATGCCTCGCCAGTTTGCCTGTATCGCCACTAATCTGGTTACCGATAGCGCTGTGGTGCTCTCTCATGGCTCTCTTGTGAAGAGTATTCGCTCGAGCATGTCGATTCCAGGTGTGTTCACGCCCGTGCACATGGGCGACATGGTGCTGGTTGATGGTGGTGCCAAAAACAACTTTGCTGCCGATGTGGCGCGTCAGCTGGGTGCCGACATTGTGATTGGCGTGAAGTTCAACTTAGGGTTGGGAACTGACAAGCAATACCGCACACTCATTGATGTAATGGAGCGCTCTATGGGCAGCGATGTGCGACGACGCGCCAAAGCCAACGAGAAATATTGCGACCTGGTCATTGAGGTGCCGGTGCGCGGCTATACTAGTGGCAGCTTCACCCGTGGCGCCCTCAACACACTCATGGAGCGAGGCGAGAAGGCTGCACGCGAGAAATTGGATTCCATCCAGATGCTCAAGATTCAGTCGGGTGCCGTGCCCGAAAAAGACTACACCATGCACCTGCGCGACATTAATCACTTGCAACCGGTTGACGAGAGCCAGGGCAGACTCATCGACACACATGAAGATAACACTATTGAGGCATCGGTGGGCTTGCGGTTTGATACCGAAGACCTCGCTGCAGTGCAACTCAACGGCCGATACTTCATGGGCGGCAGTCCGAGAAAAGAACTCGACCTGACAGTGCGGCTGGGACTGCGTTCCAAGTTGCGGGTGGGCTTTGACATTGAGCCTTGGCGACACAAGAAGATGGGGCTCAGTTATGAGTTCGGGTACAATTATACCGACCTCTATACCCGCGGCAAGCGTAGCGATAATCTCTCCTGCATCCATCAGCACGCCAACCTGAAACTGTTCTCGCTCGATGCCATGAACTTTGACTGCGAAGTGGGCTTGGGATGGGAACACTACCATCACTTCAAAGGACTGTGGAACGAGCATAGCATGATGGTGTTCCCGCCTAATGAGCACTACTTCAACTATCATGTAGGTCTGCGCTATAACAATGAAGACAAGCACTACTTCACCCGCAGAGGCATGCGGGCCGAGGCTCGATATGCTTATTATACCGACAACTTCGCCCAGTGGAAGGGGCATAGCGGCTTCAGCGCTCTGATGGCGATGTGTCAGGTGACACTGCCCCTGACCGAGACCACACACTTGAGGCCCGGCGTGCAGGGGCGTCTGCTCTTTGGCGATGACATACCTGTAATGAAAAGGAATACAGTGGGAGGAATGACTTTCGGCAAGTTCTTCCCGCATCAGCTGCCCATGGCTGGGCTGGGGCACTTCGAGTTTCTTGAAAACAACTATGTGAGCGCTTCACTCAGGCTGCAGCAGCGCATTACGGGGCGGCATTACCTGCTGTTAGACGGCAGCGTGGCAGAGCATAACGAGGAACTGGGCGACATCTTCGACCGCAAACCGCTGTGGGGTGTTCAGATGGCTTACTATTACAACAGTGGCATACTGGGACCTCTTGGAGCATCGCTGGGCTGGAACAGTTATTCTCACCGCGTCCACCTCTATCTCTCCCTGGGCTTCGACTTCTAAGATTTATCTCGAGACGAAGAAAAATCAAAAAAAGTTGCGATTTAGGGTTTAGTAAATCGATTTCTGCGTGTATATATAGTGTATGACGGACAAGAAACGACAAATTGAGCGGCTGTTTCGGCAACATTACCGGGCGATGTATCGGCTGGCTTGCATTCTATTGCACGACACCGACGAGAGCAAGGACATTGTGCACGATGTTTTTACTCAATTCCTTACCGACAAAATCCAGTTGAATGAGGCAACCGCCCAAGCGTTTCTGCTGTCGTGCGTGCGCAACAGATGCCTGAACGAGATTCGCAACCGCAAGACTCATGAACGGGTCAAGCAAATCCTTATGCTCGATGAAGATATGGAGAGCACCGCTCCCGAAGAACTGGAAGCGGAAATCAAGGCTTTGCATGTGGGTATCGCCAAACTGTTCCCGCCCATCTGCCGAGAAATCCTCCAGCTGCATTTTAGCGAAGGACTGACCTTCCGCGAAATCGCCAAGCGGATGGACGTGAGCGAGACCACCATTTACAAGCATCTGAGCAGCGCACTCAATCAATTACGTCAAACTCTTAAACACGCTGAACAATGAATAAGACCGATTTACTATTCGAGATGCTTGAGCATCCAGAGCAATACAGCGAGGAACAATGGCATGAAATTCTCGCCGACGATGAGTGCCGTGAACTGTACGCGATGATGGCGAAAACCAAAGGTGCTTTCGCAGCTGAAAACGCCGACGCAGAAGTCACCGACGATATGATTGAAAGCGAGTGGCAAAGACTGTCATCGGCACATCATAAAAAGGCTGAGATAGTGCCACTATGGCGTAAAATCGCCGCTGCCGCTGTGATATCAGCAATACTACTCTTGCCAACACTCAATATAAGCAGAACGAAAGAAAACTCTGAAATTGCAATAACCACACCTGTAAAAACAGATGTAAAATCAGAACAAGCGACAAAAGTTGTAAATGCAAATATAACCGCTGAAGATAAAGTTCCCACAGCAGATATTGCTACTCATAAAGTGTTTGATACAAAACAAAAGACAAAAAGAGCACCAGCCCTTCTTGCTCAAAAAAAGGTTCCACAACATAAATGCGGCGAAAACATCCAGGAGAAACAAAAAAGAATAGAAACTCCTGAGATTAAGGATATTAGTACTTCGGAATTACTGGAAACCATTCATATCCTTTCAGTGATGGAAACTAATGATATAATCATAACTGCATCTTCTAAAAATGATGGTTTTATTCTAAAAACCACGAACTCTAATGGGCCATCGGAAACATACATGCTAAAACGCAGCTCTGACAGCACTTCTATAGAAATAAAATCTCTTAAATAAACATTTAATATATCAACAAAATGAAAAAAACAATTCTATTTCTGATCTTAGCAGTAATCTCTGTTGCATCCATTCATGCACAGGAAACGAGAAAAGCAATCTATGTGATTGACGGCAAGCAAGTCGAAAATTTCGACGGGTCACAATTAGCCGGCAAGACGATTGTCAACTATTCCATAGACCCTGAGCACAACCTTCACTCAATCATCACCTCTGACATGACAGGAGGTAAAGAGGTAAAGAGTGTAAAGGTACTTTCAACATCAAAGGTCATCAACTCTGACGAATCCGTCTCCCCCGGAGTCACCACTAATGTCATTCGTACAGAATCGGATGAGATTATTTATGTGCTGGATGGTCGAATTGTTCCTTATTCTGAAATTCTATCAATGTCAACATCTAAATTAGATTCAATGACGGTTATCAAGGACAAGGAAAATCACGACTTCAAAAAGTTCGCTAATGAATATATGAAGACATCCAAGAAAGCCCCCACATGTGTAATTCTTATCACAACCAAAAAGTAATCCCAAAACTTCTCTCTAAATGAGCAAGAAATCAATCATCACGCTTGGGCTTGCCCTCGTTGCAATGACGGGGCAGGCCCAAGATGCTAAAATATGCCGACCGAAAGCAGAACACATCTTGACTGCAGCACAAAATCACCTGCCAGAGGGCATTGACGAACTGTTGGCACCCGGTTTTCATTTTTCTAACATCAAACAGCCAATGGCTTCCAAAGTGCTGAAACAGATTATTGCTCAAATGCCCGCCATAGCGAGTTGGAATCTGACGGACACCGAACAGGACAGCACAGTACTGACGCTACATTATACCATAACAAAGCCCGACAGCACCACTTCGGAGGCAACAATCATTTTTAGTGACGACAATTTGGTGCTCGAAGCCAATTTGCTGCCAGGAAAAGTCTCGCTTCAAAAAGCAAATCCCTCGGCCAAGGCATTGCCAGAAGTGAAAATGGTGCGCATTCCCATTCATCGTCATGGCGGGTTACCCATTGTGAATGCCACCATCGATGGCAAACCGTGCAATATGTTCTTTGATACAGGTGCCCCAGGTGTCATTCTCAACAGCAAGTATTTTGACCACAACATCAGTGGTCAGGTGATGGGAAGTGGTGGCCACGGTGCAGTCGGCACAGGTACAGTCAGCGGTATGCACTACGTTAAATCGATGGACATGTGCGGCATTACGCTTAGCGAAACGGACATCATGACATCAGACTTGAGCAATCTGGAAACCGTCGGTGTGGCGGTGCATGGCATCCTGGGGCAGAGCTACTATAAGGATTTTGACGTTCTGTTTGACTTCAAGGGTAGTGAGATAGTGTTGCTATGCCCAGATACCACGCATCAATGGTTACTGATCAATGGCTACCGCTGCCAGGCGGTGAAAGGTGTGAAACGAGGTCATCTTCTGGTCTTCGACTGTCAAGTAGGCGACGTGCCCGTTGTGCTTGCATTCGATAGTGGAGCAGAAAGCAACCTGCTTGCCAGCGATTGGCCACAACTGCATCCGACGTCGGTTAAGGGCATCAAAAAAGCCAACCTCACGGGCTATGGTGAAGGACGAGCTTCGATTAAAAAGGGCAAAACCACTCTTATGCTCGGCGGGCGTACATTCAAGAAACTGCAGACTGCTTTTTCCGACGTGTCTCGTCTAAAAGAGAGCAAAGGAATAGACGGTCTCTTCGGTTGCGAAGTGCTTGCCAAACAGAAGCTGCTCATCTCATACAAACGACAAGAACTGCTACTGATTGATTAGAATCATAAGCATCACAAACTGGAAAAACGATTCATGGTTCTGATACCTGAAGCCACGATTCGCTCAGCTACAAAGGGAGCCATGCCGGCCAAGCCGAACGCAACCGATTATAACAAAAATCGATTGAAACACAACAAACAGCCAAATTTCAACTCAGCCGTGGGCGAATCCATGCCTCGGCTGAGTTAGTTATTTTGGGACACTAAAGCCTGTGATAGTATAATTAATTCCTTTATTGATAATATAATAATCTAGGAATCAGTGTATTTCAACAAGCTGCTTCATTAATTTATCAGCTGTCAAGAACATCATAGCTGCTATATAAGATCGTTTATAGCATGCCAGGAATTTAAAATAAAATAGTTTTTGGCACGCTATAAACGAAAAATATTGTATATTTGCATCCGAAAAATGCGACTAAGCGATTAAAATGCCATGCTTGTATGAGCATTTTTGGAACGGGAGCATTTTATACAAATAAAAGCATCAATGATATGATTATAGGCAGAAAAACAGAACAGGAAGAATTGAGGCGAGCATATAATTCTGAATATTCCGAGTTTGTTGCTGTCACAGGCAGGAGACGTATTGGTAAAACGTTTCTTGTAAGAGAGACTTTTAATTACACTTTCGCATTCCAACATTCAGGTTTGGCTAATCAAAAAACACGAGCACAATTAAGAGAATTTCGCCAATCTCTAGTTAAAAGCGGGCTGAAAAAATGCCGTATACCAGCCGATTGGTCAGATGCATTCTTTTTGTTGTCAGAGTTGCTGGACCAACAAGGAGTAGGAAAGAAGGTCGTATTTATTGATGAGTTGCCCTGGATGGATGCCCCCCGTTCAAACTTTGTTTCTGCATTGGAGCATTTTTGGAACGGCTATGCTTCAGCAAGAAAAGATATACTTCTTATCATCTGCGGCTCGGCAACCTCATGGATTATCAATAACGTGTTCCGCAATCATGGAGGCCTTCATAACCGGGTAACTCACAGAATTCATCTCGCTCCATTCACATTAGGTGAATGTGAGCAGTATGCCAAGAGCCAGCATTTGGTGATGAGCCATTATGACATTTTGGAATGCTATATGGTCATGGGAGGAGTTCCATTCTATTGGTCTCTCTTAGAACGAGGAAAAAGTCTGGCACAAAACATAGATGCATTATTCTTCTCTCCAATGGGAAAATTGCACTATGAGTATAACGAACTATATAATTCTCTTTTTAAGAATCCAGAACCATATGTACATGTTGTATCAACACTGGGCACCAAGCGAATAGGGATGACTAGAGACGAGCTAATCAAGGAAGGCGGCATAACAAGCAATGGTCAATTGACACGCATCTTGGAAGACTTAGAAGCATGCGGTTTTATTCGTCAATACAGTTATCAAGGCACTAAACGCAGTACTACAATATTCCAGTTGATGGACAATTATACATTGTTCTATTATAAGTTCCTTCATAATCATTCAGATATTGACGAGAGATTCTGGAGTATAAATCTGAACACTCCTGTACGAAATTCTTGGGAAGGATTGGCTTTTGAACGAGTTTGTTTTGAGCACATCAAACAAATAAAGATTGCTCTAGGCATCTCTGGTGTTTCAACTCGTGTCTACTCATGGCAAGTGAAAGACGACCCCATATTTGGCGAAGGAGCGCAAATAGATATGGTCATTGACCGTGCTGATCAAGTAGTCAATCTCTGCGAGATGAAATTCTCAACAAAGGAATATGCAATAGAAAAAGCAGATGATGACAATTTGCGTCATAAAGCTGGCCGTTTCACAGAAACACAAAAATATCATAAAGCAGTACATCTAACTTTCATCACGCCGTTTGGCGTGAAGCAAAACATTTATCAACATAGTGTTCAGAATGTGATAACAGCAGAGGACTTGTTCAAAGAATAAAAGATTTTGAAGCCTTCTTTGTAGGATTAAAGGAGGAAGAAGAGGGAGACGCCGATGACGGAGATGAGGGCGCCGATGACGCTCTTGAGGGTGATGGGCTGCTTGAAAATCCAGTAGGCAGGCAAGATAATAATGATGGGTGTGAGTGCCATAAGAGTGCTGGCGATGCCGGCGCTGGTATATTGCACGGCAAGCAGTGAGCAACCTACGCCTACGAAAGGCCCGAAGATGGTGGTGAGGGTGGCTGCCGTCATGCTGGTGCGGTCGGTCAAGCTCTTGGCGAGTGATCTGTATCCCTCCTTGAATCTCATGAGTATGAGAAAACCGATGATGCCCGCCACGCAACGGAAGAAATTGGCAAAAAACGGCAGCATCCATGGTGCAGACGGGGTTGTTATGGATGCCTCGTAGTGGTCCATGCCTATCTTGCTGAGCACGAGTCCCACGCCTTGACACACGGCAGCGCCGATGGCAAAGAGTACGCCGTTGAGGGGGAGTTTGAGGCTCACCTTGTGGTTTGCGTCACCACGGCCCAACACTGTGATGGCGATGCCCGCCAGCGTGATTACCATGGCAATGATGGCTGTGGGCCTGATGCTCTGCCCCAGCGTGAACCATGCCATGATGGCCGCAGTGATGGGGGCGAGCGTCATGAACAGCTGGCCGAACTTCGACCCGATGATGATATAGCACTGAAACAGGCAAAAGTCGCCAATCACATAGCCCACAATGCCCGAAAGCATCATCCACCCATAGGCCTCGGTACTGGCCTTTGCAGGCAGAGGGCTGCCCGTCATCACCCAGAAGAGGATGGCCGAGAAGATGAGGGCGATGCCCATGCGCATCACATTGAGCGTGAGATTGCCCATGCGCTTGCTGCCAAACTCGCTCAGGAGCGCCGTAGCGGTCCACGAGAAAGCCACACCGATGGATATGAGTTCACCTAAGTATTGCATGTGCTGCTATTGAGAATTGCTACAAAGGTAAGACTTTTTCCCTCATCTGTGACGCATTTTAGAAAAAATGCTTATCTTTGCGAAAAAGAACAAACATTAAAAACAAGAGATATTATGAAACGAACCGTCAAGAGATTGTTGCCACTCATGCTGGTGGCGCTTGTGAGTGTGATGGCCGCCTTCACTGCCGATGCAGCGCGTCGACCTGCCAAGAAACCCGTCAAGGTATATTACCTGGTATGCGGCAGTTATTCAAGCCTTGAGAAGGCCAAAGAGGCCTCAGAGAACATGTCGGAAGTGTTGTTCTACCCCGTGTATAAGACCACGGCGAAAGGCAAGACGGTGTACCGCCTGTGCTGCGAGTGCTATTACTCCAAGAAGAAAGCCCAAGCCCGAGCCAAGGAGCTGATGGGCATGAGCTTCAGCGATAGCATTTGGGTATGGGAGAGCAACGGGTTGGCCAACTGCGTGTATGTGCCCCAGTCGCCTGCCGACGAGCCAGGCGTGGAGGAGAAGCCTCTGGTGCCTATCCGTTAGGCGTTTCCCTTTTCAGTTTTCCATAGTCCAGGAGCCAAGTGCACGCAGCGGTGTGCGCTTGAAGGTGCTCCATTTCTCTGATGGGCGGATGTCGGAGTCGACAAAGGCTCCGCTCACGGTGCGGCATTGCTTGCCGGTGAGATAGTTCTTGCTCACCGTTACAACCTCGCCTGTGTTGCGGCTCATCTCCTCATTGTCTTCACCTATGAGGTAGAAATCGCCGTTCTGGTAACGGAACAAATAGGATGACTTGCTGGTGCCATAACTGCCGGCGCTTGCGAAATGCTCAATGCCTATCTTCAGCACTTTGCGCGAAGTGATATCGAGGGAGTGTGTGATGAAGTTGAATTCATCAGGATCGCCTATGACAGCCTCGTTATAGTGTTTCCAGAGCGTGAACGAGCCGTTGGCATTGCCACGATAGATGGCGAGGATGGGCTGGTTGAAGTTATACACATAGCCATCGTCACGCACCTTGAGGTTCTCCTTGTAATCGGGTGTGGCAATGATGGCAAGGTCGGCGATGCCGTCGCCATCGAGGTCGCCGGTTGCTGTGACTTTATCCCATGCAGCAGGCATGAGCTCGTCAGGCGAGTTGCCGTTTGTTTTCAGGTTCTGTGCCATGGCACTCAGGCTCACGAGTGCAGCAACGAGTAGGATGAATCGGTTGGTCTTCATAGAGAGTGAGGATAAAAACAAGCCCGTCGCCAGCATGACGGCAACGGGCTTGATGGTGGTTGATGATTAATAACCAAAGATTTCTTCAAGAGTGAGTCGGCGGATGGGACCAATCTTCTCGAGTCCTTCCATGTCGAGTTCCTTCTCGTTGCCCAGAATCATGTAACGGTAAGGCTTGTTTGCCATGTTCTGCTTTGAGAAGTTCACGATATCGTTGAGCGTGAGTTTGGGCAGCTGTTCATAGACCATCTTGTTGATGTCGTAGTCAAGCCCCAGTCGCTTGGCAGCAAGGTAGCTGTTGAGCACACCATAGCGTGTCACGCGGCGGCTGGCCAGTTTCTTCATGATGCCGTCTTTGGCGAGCTGGAAGGCAGCCTCCGATTGCGGAATGTTGTTCAGCAGGTTGTTGAACTCGTTCACGCAGTCCATCATCTTGTCGTTTTGGGTGATGATATAGGTATAGAAGTCTTCCTTGTGACCCTTTTCCCAAGGCTGGTTGTAGCGTGCGGCAGCCGAGTAAGCGAGTCCGCGAGCCTCACGCAGTTCCTGGAACACGATGCCGTTCATGCCTGAACCAAAGTACTCGTTAAACAAGTTGATTGTGGGGGCATGTTCAGGAGCCCAGTCACGCTGGTTGTTGTTATACTGCACCATGTAGATGTTCTTGGCATCGTAGGGAGCAATCCAAACCTCGGTCGCGGGAGTGGGCTGTTCCATATATGGGACACCCTTGGGTGCATCGGCAAGGTTTTTGTTCACCTTGTGGAATTTCTTGATAGTGGAGGCAATCTGCTTTTGTGAGAGCGGACCGTAGTAGAGCACGGTGTGCTTGTAGTTGTTCAGGTTCTTGATGAGGTTGGTGAACACCTCAGGCTGGGTGCTGCGGAGCTGTTCAGCACTCACAATGTCGGTCATAGTGTTGCGCGGGCCATACTGGCCGTATTCCATGAGATAGTTAAAGCACGATTCCTGGTTGCTTTTGGCATCCAGGCGCGCCTTGATGATGGTTTCGACCATGCCGCGATAAGCCTCCTGGTCGGGCTGGGCATTGTTCATCACATCTTCGAGCAGTGCCAAGGCCTGGGGCATATTTTCGTTGAGCCCCGAGAGATACACCTTCATCTCGTTGTCGTTCACGCTATAAGAGATTTTGCAAGCAAGTTTATAGAGCTGCTTCTTGAAATCCTGAGCCGAGAGTTTCTTGGTGCCCAAGTATTCCATGTATTCGGCCGCCACGTTGTAACGGTTGTTGGAAGTGACACCGAAGTCATACAAATAGGTGAGCGTGAATAGGTCATCCTGTGTGTTCTGCTTGTAGAGCAGGGGCAGCCCGTTGTCGGTCTTGCCTTTTGTCATGTCCTTGTTGAAGTCCACAAACTGCGGTTCGATGGGAGACACCGTTTCACCCAGCAGGTTGCGTACAAAGTCGCTCTGCTTGTCACGATTGGTGGGGATGGGGGTGATTTGGGGCTTGTCGATCTTTTTGAGGGTAGTGTCCTCGCCCAGACGCTTGTAAACGCACACATAGCCGTCGGTGAGGTAGCGGTTGGCGAAGTCCACAATCTGCTGTTTGGTCATGTGGCTCATGCGGTCAAGACGGCCTGCTTCCTGCTTCCAATCAACGCCATTAATAAAGGCGTTCACCATGCGGCTGGTGCGTGAGCGGTTGTTGTCAAGCGATTGCAGGAAGTTGAATTTAGCGTTGTTCACCACGCTGGGTAGCAGGTCGTCGTCGAAGTCGCCGCGGCGCAGTTTGTCGACCTCGGCGAGCAGTTTCTCGCGTACCTCTTCCAGCGTCTGGCCTTCGTTAGGATAACCAATGAGCATGAGCATAGAGTAGTCGGTCATCATGTCGCTGTAGGCGCCACTCATCATCACCTTATGAGGCTGGTTCAAATCCAGGTCCATGAGGCCGGCAGTGCCGTTCGAGAGCAAATCGGCCACCACATCCATGGTGTCGGTCTGCAGTGCGTTTCCAGCGCCAAAGCGCCATCCCAGTGCCATGAACTCGGCTTCCTGGCCCACAACGGTGGTGTCGACAGGAGCGGTGAGGGGTTTCAAGGCAGGGAACTCGGGGCGTGTCATGCTATAGTTAGGCTTCCAGTCGCCAAAGTAGCGCTCGAGGATGGCAATCACCTCGGCAGGATTCATGTCGCCAGCCATACAGATGGCCACATTATTGGGACAATAGTAGTTGTTAAAGTAGTTTTTGATGTTGGTGATTGACGGATTCTTGAGGTGCTCCTGTGTGCCTATGGTCGTCTGTGTGCCGTAGGGATGCGTGGGGAACATCTTGGCATTCATGGCATCGAAGAATTTCCACTGGTCTTTTGCGATTCCAATGTTGTACTCTTCATACACGGCCTCGAGCTCGGTATGGAAGCCGCGGATCACCATGTTGCGGAAGCGGTCGCTCTGGATGCGTGCCCAGCGTTCCACCTCGTTGGCGGGGATGTCCTCGGTGTAGCAGGTGACATCGGTGCTGGTGTAGGCGTTGGTGCCAATGCCGCCGATGCCAGCCATGAGTTTGTCGTACTCATTGGGGATGTTGTACTGAGCCGCCAGTTGCGAGATGCTGTCGATCTCGTGATAGAGTTTCTTGCGCAGCGCAGGGTCGGTCACCTTGCGGTACTGTTCATAGCGGGCCTCGATGGTGTCGAGCAACGGTTGCTCGGCAGCATAGTTACTGGTGCCGAATTGTTTGGTGCCCTTGAACATGAGGTGCTCGAGATAGTGGGCCAGACCGGTAGTCTCGGCGGGGTCGTTACGCGAACCGGTGCGCACGGCGATGTGAGCCGTGATGCGCGGCGATTGCGGGTTAACACTCAGAAAAACTTTCAAGCCATTGCTCAGCGTGTAGCATTGCGTGGCTGTAGCGTCGCCCGGATAGGTCACGGGCTGTGGCACTTGAGCGGTTGCCAGCATGCAAGAGCATGCAACCAGTGCCGAAATCAAAAATTTTGAATAACTCATATAATTAAATAATGATAAAAGGTTTTCCAATTAGTAGTGCAAAATTAGTGCACAGCGAGCGAAAAAACAAATATATTTGTAATTTAGTGAGAGGAGCTGAAAGTGTTCTTTTTGGGGGAAGGAGTGTTCTGAATAGTGGGTGGGGTTAAACTTTTTGGAGAGTGGAGGTGTCAAAGAGTCGATTTTTGTGAATAAAGCATGAATTGCTGATGAAGCCGGGATCGCAAACAAAGCGGGAAGGCAAGTAGAGCAGGAAATGCTGTTAACGCAAGAATCGCTAATAAAGGATTAAAAAAAGAAGATTTATGAAAAAAACGATTTTAATTCTATCAGCAGTGCTGATGAGCATGAGCGCAATGGCTCAAGTGGAATTTGGCGTGAAAGCCGGTTTTGACATGACTAATTTCTGGGGCGAGAATGTGCCTCACGGCATGAAGCCGTCGTATCAGGCTGGTGTGTTTATGGAGTATCATTTCAACGACAAGGTGGCCATTGCTCCTGAGGTGACATTTGCCAGCCAGGGCGGCAAGTTCAAAATGGCTCAAGATGTGTTAGGCATCGATGTGACATCTCTGGGTTTGAAAGATGTGGATGTGACCTATAATACTAATTATGTGAATGTTCCCGTCATGCTCAAGTTCTATGCTACTCCGAGTTTCTCGATTGATCTGGGTCCACAGGTGGGCTTTAATGTTTACAGCAAAGCAACTGCCGAGGACAAGACTATGGACCTGAAAGACGGTACTAAGACCGTTGACTTTGGCGCAGGCATAGGTGCGACCTACCACCTTACCGAGAATGTGTTTGTTCAGGGCCGTTACACGATGGGCTTCACCAATGTGTTTGACAAGGGCGAAGCGAAGAACGGCAACATCCAATTGGCGTTTGGTTATAAATTCTGACAATAATTTTTCGAAAGAGAGTATTTTTTGTTCTGACAAGTGAAAAGTGCGGGGCTGCCACGGGTTGGTAGCCCTTTTTGTCGTGTTTTGACAATGAAGGTGGGGTGAGGGATTAGAAGTGGAAAAAAGAGACATTAAAATAATAGAGGTGTTAAAAAGGAAAAAAGTTGAATTTTAGTTGCGAAAAAATTGTAGAAAATCGTTGGGAATTGACTAATTTTGCATACTCAAATGCCAAGAACCTCATAAGTGCCGTGTGAAAAGCTGTTTTTCACGCGCAGTTAAAGAGTGCTCAAGGCTGATGTGAATGTGGTTTAAAATCCTCATAAACAATTTGATAGATAGAATGTCAGATATGAAGAAAATAAAGCGAGCCCTCATCTCCGTGTTTCACAAAGACGGACTTGACGACTTGTTGAAGATATTGAACGATGGCGGTGTGCGATTCCTGTCGACAGGAGGCACGCAGCAGTTCATCCTCGAGCAAGGTTACGAATGTGACGCTGTGGAAGACCTGACCGGTTATCCGTCGATACTGGGTGGCAGGGTAAAGACCTTGCATCCCAAGGTATTTGGCGGAATTTTGTCGCGTCGCGACAATTTGAGCGACCAGCAGGAGAACATAGACTATGCCATTCCCGACATTGATCTGGTGGTGGTGGACCTTTATCCCTTCGACCAGACGGTGGCGAGTGGTGCCTGCGAGGCCGACATAATCGAGAAGATAGACATTGGTGGCATTTCGCTGATTCGCGCGGCTGCCAAGAACTTCAACGATGTGGCCATTGTGGCGTCGAAGGCTCAGTATGGTGCCCTTGTTGAAATGCTCAATGCCAATGGCGATGCGAGCACCACGCTCGATCAGCGTCGCTGGCTGGCCAAGGAGGCCTTTGCGGTCTCGAGCCAGTACGACAGTCACATCTTCAACTACTTTGCTGGCGAGCAGCCCTCGGCGCTGCGTCAGACCATTGACGGTGTGAAAACGCTGCGTTATGGCGAGAACCCGCATCAGCGCGGTTACTACTATGGCGACTTCGATGCGATGTTTGAGCAGTTGCACGGGAAAGAAATCTCGTATAACAACCTGCTCGACATTGATGCAGCCGTGAATCTCATCAAAGACTTTGACGAGCCCACATTTGTCATCATGAAGCATAACAACGCCTGTGGACTGGCTTCGCGGCCTGTGCTTGCCGATGCCTTCAGAGACGCGTTGGCGGGCGACCCCGTGAGTGCCTTTGGTGGCGTGCATGTGACGAACTGCGAGATTGACGCTGTGACTGCCGAGGAAATGAACAAGGTATTCATTGAGGTGTGCATTGCCCCGTCGTATAGCGAGGAGGCCCTGCGCATCCTTGAGCAGAAGAAGAACCGTGTGATACTGCTGATGAAGGCCGTAGAAAGCCCCAAGATGCAGGTGCGCACGGTGCTGAACGGTGCCCTTGTGCAGGAGCGCGACAGCCGCGTTGAGACTGTTGCCGACCTGCAGCAGGCTACCGTAAAAGCCGTGACAGAGGCTCAGGCCGAGGATTTGCTCTTTGCCAACAAGATTGTGAAGCACAGCAAGAGCAATTCCATCGTGCTAGCCAAGGGCAAGATGCTGCTGGGCAGCGGCGTGGGCGAGACCTCGCGCGTGGATGCGCTGAAACATGCCATCGAGAAGGCCAAGGCCTTTGGTCACGACCTGCACGGGGCCGTGATGGCAAGCGACGCGTTCTTCCCCTTTGGCGATTGCGTGGAAATTGCCTACAACGAAGGCATCGATGCCGTGATACAGCCGGGCGGCTCGGTGCGTGATAACGAGAGTATTGATTTTTGTAATAACCATGGAGTGGCGATGGTGATGACCGGCATTCGTCACTTCAAACACTAAAATAATAAGATAGACTATGGGATTATTCTCATTTACACAAGAGATTGCTGTTGACCTGGGAACAGCGAACACCATTATCATTCACAATGATAAGATAGTGATTGACGAGCCATCGGTGGTGGCTCTGGACTCAAAAACCCAGAAACTGATAGAGGTGGGCGAGAAGGCACGCGAGATGCATGGTAAAGCCCATGTTGGTATCACCACAGTGCGTCCGTTGCGCGACGGCGTTATCGCCGACTTCAAGGCAGCCGAGCTCATGATTCAGGGCCTCATCAAGAAGGTGAGCGCCAAGAATCACTGGTTCTCACCCTCGCTGCGCATGGTAGTATGTATTCCGTCGGGTTCTACCGAGGTGGAGATTCGTGCCGTGCGCGACTCGAGCGAGAACGCTGGTGGCCGTGATGTGTACATGATTTATGAGCCTATGGCAGCCGCTCTGGGTATTGGCCTCGATGTGCTTGCTCCCGAGGGCAACATGATTGTGGACATCGGCGGTGGTAGTACCGAGATTGCCGTGATTTCGCTGGGTGGTATCGTGAGCAACAAGAGCATTCGCATTGCCGGTGACGACCTGACCGACGACATTCAGGAGCACATGCGCCGCGCTCACAATGTGCGCGTGGGCGAACGCACCGCAGAATTGATCAAGATTAACGTGGGTTCGGCATTGACAGAACTTGACAATCCTCCCGAAGATTACATCGTTCACGGCCCCAACCAGATGACGGCTCTGCCTATGGAGGTGCCCGTGTCGTATCAGGAGATTTGCCACTGCATCGAGAAGTCGATCTCGAAGATCGAGGCCGCTGTGCTGAGCGCACTGGAGCAGACTCCTCCCGAACTTTATGCCGACATCGTGAAGAACGGTGTGTATCTGGCTGGTGGCGGTGCCCTGCTGCGTGGTCTTGACAAGCGCTTGACCAACAAGATTGGTATCGACTTCCACATTGCCGACGATCCCCTGCACGCTGTTGCCAAGGGAACCGGTGTGGCTCTCAAGAACATCAAGCACTTCAAGTTCCTGAAGCGCTAATTCAGCGAGCAATCGCCAGCCTTGATGCAAAGAGCAACAGGTAAGCCCATGACCCAGGCGTGGGCATTTCCTGTGTAATGGGGTGGCGCAATAAGGTGGTTAAAACAACAGGAGTTTAAAGGATGAACAATCTGCTGAATTTCTTTATCAAGCATGTGTCGTGGTTTGTATTCATGTTCTATGTGATTACAAGCTGCGTGCTGCTTTTTAGGAATAATCCTTATCAGCAGAGCGTGTATCTCACCTCGGCCAACTCTGTGGCCTCGACGGTGCTCGAAGGCTATAGCGCCGTGACATCCTACTTCAACCTGAAGGACATCAACGAGGAACTGCAGCAGCGTAATGCGGCGCTGGAGATGGAGGTGGTGAACCTCAAGAGCCAGCTCGCCAATGTGAAACTGCAATTGCCCGACACCACCCGTGTGCAGCCCGTGGTGGCGCAGTTTGACTATGTGGTGGCCCATGTGATCAGCAACAGCGTGTCGCAACCCTATAACTACATCACCATTAACCGCGGCACTGCCGACGGCATCGTGCCCGAGATGGGTGTGGTGGACCACAACGGCGTGGTGGGCATGGTGAATGTGGTGGGCGAACACTCGGCGCGCGTCATCTCGCTGCTCAATCCGCACATGAAGCTCTCGTGCAAAGTGAAGCGCAACGGATTCTTCGGCAGTATGGTCTGGGACGGAAAAGATCCCGAGTTTGCCATGCTTCAGGAGTTGCCAAAACAAGGCAAATACCAGCGTGGCGACACGATTATCACGAGCGGTTACTCGGCAGTGTTCCCTGAGGGAATCACTGTGGGCACCGTGGAAAGCGTGTCGAAGGAATTGAGCGACAACTTCGTGTCGCTGAAAGTGAGATTGGCCACCAACTTCATGCAGTTGAGCACGGTGCGCGCCATCAAGAATAAGATGAAGGTGGAACTGAAGGTGATTGAGTCGAAGGACGAGAAGAACACTAACGCGAAGAAAGGAGAATGAGACGATGACGAAGAACATTATTCATTTCACTCTGCTTTTTATCGCTCTGGTGCTGGTGCAGATCATCTGCAGCAAGATTCTGCTGTTCGACCTTGCCACGCCACTGGTGTTTATCTACTTCATCATCAGACTCCCAATTAATCTGTCGAAGAACTGGCTCTATACACTCTCGTTCCTGTTGGGACTGGTGGTTGATATCTTCAACAACACCCATGGCATGAATGCGCTGGCCTGCACGCTCATGAGTGCCACCCGCACACATGTGTTCAACGCCTATGTGGGCCGTGACGACGACATCAGCAATCCCATCCCGTCGATAGCCTCGCTGGGAACGGGTGTGTACCTGAAATACATGATAACGATGGTGCTGATTTTCTGCATCTTCATCTTCATGATTCAGTCGTTCACCTTCAGCAATGTGGGCTTGACCGCCCTGCGTGCCCTGTGCAGCGCGGCGCTGACTATCTTGATTTTGTTTGGCATCGACAGTTTATTGAGCACCCGTCGTGAGAAAAGACTATAATCTCGAGAAACGCAAGTTTGTGATTGGCGGCTTCATAGTGCTTGTAGTCGCCATCTACCTGTTCAGGCTCGTGGAACTGCAGCTGAGCGACAACAAGTATAAGGAGAGTGCCGACTCCAATGCCTTTGTGAACAAGACCATATACCCGTCGCGTGGACTCATCTATGACCGCAACGGCAAGTTGCTGGTGTATAACCAGCCTGCTTATGACCTGGTGATGATTCACAAGGATGTGCAGCCTTTTGACACGGCCGACTTCTGCAACACCCTGCAGATTCCTCGTGCCGACTTCGAGAAGCGGCTTGCCGAAATCACCGACCGCAACAAGAACCGCAACTACTCGCCCTATATCGAGCAGATTGTGATTCAGCACCTGTCGGCGCAGGATTATGGCCGCATACAGGAGAAACTTTACCGTTTCCCCGGCTTCTACATCGTGAAGAAGATTGTGCGCGAGTATAACTATGCTGCCGCTGCCAATGTGCTGGGCGATATCCGCGAGGTGAACGCCAAGGATATCGAGAACGACAAATACTACAACCCGGGCGACTATACCGGCGACCTGGGTGTGGAGAAGAGCTACGAGAAATTCCTGCGTGGCAAGAAGGGCCGCGAGATACTCATCCGTGATGCGGTGGGCAAGATCAAGGGCAAGTACAAAGACGGTGCCGACGATGTGACGGCCGAGGCCGGAAACGACCTGAAGCTGAGCATCGACATCGACCTGCAGGAATATGGCGAGCGGCTCATGCAGAACAAGATTGGCGCCGTGGTGGCCATCGACCCGAGTACGGGCGAGGTGCTGGCGCTGGTGTCGAGTCCAGGCTATGACCCTGCTTTGCTGGTGGGCAAGGAGCGCGGCAAGAACTACGCCAAGCTGGTGAACAACAAGTACAAGCCGTTGTTCGACCGTTCCATCATGGCCGCCTATCCGCCGGGTTCTACCTTCAAGCCCACCCAGGGCCTGATCTTCAGGCAAGAGGGCATAGTGGACCTGACGACCGCCTTCCCGTGCCATCGCGGTTACATCAATGCCGGTTTGCGTGTGGGTTGCCACGGCCACGGTTCGCCCATTGCACTGAAACCCGCCTTGCAGACCTCGTGCAACGCCTATTTCTGCTGGGGTTTCAAGCGCATGGTCGACATGAAGTCGAAGTATGGCAGTGTGCCCAAGGCCTTTGAGGTGTGGAAGAACCACATGGTGAGCCAGGGTTATGGTTACAAGTTGGGCATTGACCTGCCTGGCGAAAGTCGCGGGTTCATCCCCAACACCAAGTACTACAACAAGATGCTGGGCGAAGGCAAATGGACGGCTCAAAGCGTGATTTCCATTGCGATAGGGCAGGGCGAGATTCTTGCCACACCGTTGCAGATAGCCAACCTGTGCGCCACCATTGCCAACCGTGGCTACTACTATGCCCCGCATGTGGTAAAGAGCATTATGGGTGTGGGCATCCTCAAGAGATTCAAGGAGAAGCACCACACGACCATCGACTCGCGCTACTATGACGACATTGCCGAGGGCATGCGTATGGCAGTGCTGGGCGGTACCTGCCGCACGGCCAATCTGCCCGGTTGGGAAGTTTGCGGCAAGACCGGTACGGCTCAGAACCCGCATGGCCGTGACCACTCGGTGTTTATGGGCTTTGCCCCGATGAACAATCCCAAGATAGCGGTGTGCGCCTTTGTGGAGAATGCCGGTTTCGGTGCCACCTATGGTGTGCCCATCGGCAGTCTGATGATGGAGAAGTACCTGAACGGCAAGGTGACTCGCACCGCATTGGAAAGCAGAATGGTGAACTCAAATACGATAGCCTACAGTGGAGTTAAGAAGCACTAACGAAAGCAACAACACACTGCTGCGGTCGATTGACTGGCTGACGGTGATCCTCTACCTGATTATGGTGGTGGCGGGCGCTGTGAGCATCTATGCCGCCAGTTACGACTATGACGGTGCCAGCATGTTTGCCTTCTCGGAGTTTTCGGGCAAGCAGTTCCTGTGGATTGGTCTGTCGTTCGTGATAGGTTTCTCGTTGCTGCTCATTGACCGGCGAGTGTATGAGGCCTATGCCTATCCCATCTATGGAGTGATGGTGCTGCTGCTGGCGGCGACCATTGTGGTGGCGCCCAATATCAAGGGCTCTCACTCGTGGCTGGTGCTGGGACCTGTGAGTCTGCAGCCTGCCGAGTTTGCCAAGTTTGCCACCTCGCTGGCGCTGGCCAAGCTTTTCAGCACCTACAACTTCTCGCTGAAAGAGCGGCGGAACTTCCTGCGTGCTGTGGCCATCATCGTTGTGCCCATCCTGCTCATCATCTTGCAGAACGAGACCGGTTCGGCGCTGGTTTACATGTCGTTCATCCTGGTGCTGTATCGCGAGGGCATGAGCGGCTTTGTGCTGTATGCAGGTCTGTGCATGATTGTGTATTTTGTGGTGGCGCTCAAGTTCTCGGCCACGCTCACCATGGGCATCTCGACGGGTGCCTTCATCGTGTTTGTCATCATCATGGTGCTGATATTGGCCATGCTGTTCATCTATTGCCGCTCGTTCATCCTGGGCCGGAATGTGAGTCTGGGCTATATGGGTGCTGCGTTGCTGGTGGTGGGTCTGCACTTCTTGGGTGTGGACATCAACGGCTATGTGTTCTTCTTCACGGTGATAGGCGCCTCGCTCATCTATCTGCTGATTGGGATGTTCCATGATGATCTAAAGAAGGTGCTTATCACGGTGATATTTGCCGTGGCGTCGATCGTCTTCCTGTTCACCGTGAACTTTGCGTTCAGCAAGCTGCAGCCGCATCAGCAGATGCGCATCAAGGTGACGCTGGGCATCGAGCAGGACTTGCGCGGCGCGGGCTATAATGTGAACCAGAGCAAGATTGCCATTGGTTCGGGCGGCCTGTGGGGCAAAGGTTTCCTGAATGGCACGCAGACCAAACTCAAGTATGTGCCTGAGCAGCACACCGACTTCATCTACTGCACGATAGGCGAGGAAGAGGGCTTCTGGGGCTCGGCAGGCGTGTTGCTCCTGTTCCTGATACTGATATTGCGTATCATTACCATCGCCGAGCGTCAGCACACGGCATTCGGGCGAGTGTATGCCTATTGTGTGGCGTCGATATTCATCTTCCACTTGTGCATCAATGTGGGTATGGTGCTCGGACTATGCCCTGTCATCGGCATTCCGTTGCCGTTCTTCAGCTACGGCGGCTCGTCGTTGTGGGGCTTCACCTTCCTGCTGTTCATCCTGCTGCGCATCGATGCCGCGCGCAAAGACTACGGGGCGTGGTAACCTATCATTAACTCTATTCACAATATCACGAAAAAGACCCCTATATGACGCTGACATTTCACCCACTGACAGTATTGGACCGCGAGGCGGTGCAGGCAGTGACGCTCCATGCCGGGCGACGCAACTGCAACTATAACTTCGCCAATCTGGTGGGGTGGCAGTTCTGGTTCCAGACCGAGGTGTGCGTGCTTGAAGACGCGGTGGTGCTGCGTTACACATTCGACGGAGCACCGGCATATATGGTGTGCACGGCCAAGGATTTGTCGGCAGAACTGATAGAGGCCTTGCTTGCCGACAGTCGTGGAAAGCTGACTCTCATAGGCCTTGAGGACTCGCAGGTGCAGGCACTCGAAAAGCATCAATCAAGATTTGCCATTGTGGCAGAACCGCTCCGCGACAGGTATGACTACATCTATAGTCGGTCGGGTCTTGCTACGCTTAGGGGACACGGACTCAATGCCAAGCGTAATCACATCAACCGTTTCCGTGCCGAGCATCCCGACTTTGAATACCGCCCGCTCACGCCAGCGCTCTTTGATGAATGCCGACGGCTGAGGGAAATATGGGTGGAAGAGAGGGATGCCAACGCGACCCTCATTGCCGAACACCGTGTGATGGAAACGGTCTTCTCTCATTGGGAGGCACTGGGTATGCTGGGAGGCAGCATCTTTGTCGGCGGAAGCATGGTGGCGTTTACCTACGGCGCCGCCGTCACTACCGACACCTTTGATGTGTGTGCCGAGAAAGCCGACCGCCATGTGGAGGGCGCCTTTGCCATCATCAACCAGCAGTTTGCCCAGCATCTGCCTGAACAATACATCTATCTGAACCGTGAAGAAGACATGGGACTGCCCGGCCTTCGCCAAGCAAAACTGTCGTATCACCCTGAAATCCTGTTGAGTTACAATGCCGTACACATTGCATAGAATGACCGCTGCCGATGCGCCGCTCACCGTTGACTGGATGGTGCGTCAATATGGCTTCGACCGTGCCGAGGTGGAGGATTGGGTGCACAATCTGCACTTCAACTGGCCGTTGAGCGTGAAGGCTGTGGATGACCAGGGAGAAGTGATAGGTTTGCTGAACATGAGCGACTACCGCATCGAGGAAGAGACATCGCAGATTCTCGTTGATGCTCCTGAGCTGCTTGCAAGCCTCAACAGCCGCCGTTATACGGCCGTGTTCTCGTTTATCGTTGCAGAAGCTTATCGCGGCAGTCGCCTTAACTACGACATGCTCATGTCTATCATGCCCGAATTGAGGGCTCGCTACGATTTCATCTTCATCCCTGTGCTGCACCAACTCAAGACCCATCGATACTGGAAGCGCTGGGGCGCAACCGAGTTCTACCGCGACCAGGCCTGCATCTACTACAAACTGGAGTTGGCCCCGACGAGTACTATGGGTTTCTAAGGAGTTGAGGAGTTTAGGAGAAAAACTGCGGATTATTCTGATTAATACGGATTTTAGACAACAATATGTCAATAATACCGCGCAACGCGCGGCTTTTAGGGGCTCCTTTTTGTGCTTTTTGCGAAAGAAAAACAAAGACGACGCAGGGGGTGTAATCTCGAAAAGTGGCACCTATCGGTGTCATAAAGCCTCGCAAGCTCGGAATCTGTGGATGGATGGGAAGGGCGGGAAGGGTGAATCATGTGGGAATTATGGGAAAAATGCAGATTATTTTATAATAAGCTGATTTTAGGTATATTAATGATTTCAGCATTATACTGCTTTCGTTATTTATTGTATTGCTTTCGTTAGAGAATATAGTACTTTCGTAGAAGAATGTGTACTTTCGTCAAAGATCTCGGAGTTGAGTCGAGTGTTGATGCCCTTTGGGCACCGCACGCTACGCAAGCGTGACTCGTGCTTCAACATCGCCTCGAGCCCTTCGGGGTTGAGTCGAGTTTCAATGCTTCAGCACCGTCCACCGTGCTTCGCACGACTAAGACTTTGAAATCGCCTCGAGCCCTTCGGGGTTCGTGAGGCGGTGCCTTACGACTGCCCGACTGATTATGCTTATGGGGAAGTTGTCAAAGAGCGCTTATGCGTGTAGACGCGTGGGCGAAGATAGTGGATGGGGAGGAGAATAGAAATGGTGATAGCACAAATTGGATTTGTCCTATCGTAAAGCAGCACGGTTCAGTTCATTGAAGCCGCTTGTTGCCCGAACTAAAGTTCTTTTCTGTCGGGATGAAAGAACTGCATGTACTCATCGATGGTAATTCCCGCTTCTGTGGTAGCTTCTTCAATGGTTTTTCTTTTAACTTGGAAGGCAAATTTAGCTTGCCAGTATTTTCCTTCGTTGGGGTCTTCAAGCAGGAAATCCCATGCCGCGCTCTCATCGCCATTGTCGCGATGAATGATTGACTTTGCGGCAGTATGCTTCGCAACGATTCGCAAGTGATCGCCTTTACGGCCACGATCAAGGTTATGTTCAAGGTCGTTGCATTTTACATTAATTGCGGTGGCATTATGAGAGTCGGCAATTCTCCGTACATAGTCAAGATAGTCATCATCCTTGCTGTGAGTGAGCAAACGCAGTGCATCAACTATTTCAGTTGATATGCCGGCATTGAGTAAATCGTCAAAGGTCCAGTCGGTGTCTTCAACCACATCGTGCAACAGACCAGCGACAATTTCGTTCTCATTGTTGCCTTTCAGGGCAACTGTGAGCGGATGCAGGATTACGGGTTTGCCGTCAAGGTCGCGTTGTCCCTTGTGGGCTTTCATCGCAATTTCCAGTGCAATCTCTATTTGCGATGTCTGTGATTGTTTATTTTTTGAACAGTTCATAATTCGATTTTGATACTTGAGATTTTCTAGTATGGAATTGATGTTATTTATTATTTGTGTCTGGTAAAAGTCCGTTAGGACTGTCAAGAACTTAGGCAGGGGTAAAGCCGTAGGCGGAACCCCTGTCAATTGGGCGTATCCTGAATCTAGTCCCATCGGGACGGCAGAATGTGAATCAGGTTTTTATCTGTCGCCCCTACAGGGCTAATGATATTGAGAATTAGTTATCCTTTGTGTTGTTCGATCCAGTGGCGGGCGTTGAGGAAGGCGGTGAGCCAGGGGGTTACTTCGTGCATGTGGCGTTGGGCCTCGGGGTAGTAGGCGCATTGCCAGGGGAAGATGGCGCGCTCGAGGTGGGGCATCATGGCCAGGTGGCGTCCGTCGGCCGAAGCGATGCCTGCGATGCCTTGGGGTGAGCCGTTGGGATTGCCGGGATAGGAGCGGTAGCTGTACTGTGCCACCACATTGTAGTGGTCGATGCCCTCGGGGAGGTTGAACTTGCCCTCGCCGTGCGCAACCCAGATGCCCAGTTTGGAGCCTGCCAGGGAGTGGAACATGACCGAGTTGTTCTCGGGTATGGTGAGGCCTACGAAGCCTGATTCGAACTTGTGGCTGTCGTTGTGGTCCATGTGTGGCTGCGACTTGAACTCGGGGTTGATGAGGTTGAGTTCGATCATCACCTGGCAACCGTTGCAGATGCCCAGACTCAGGGTGTCGGGTCGGCTATAGAAATCCTTGAGTGCCTTGCGCGCCTTGTCGTTCCACACGAAACCGCTTGCCCAACCCTTGGCCGAGCCGAGCACATCGCTGTTAGAGAAACCGCCGCAGAACACAATCATCGACACATCCTTGAGCGTCTCGCGGCCGCTCATCAGGTCTGTCATGTGCACATCCTTCACATCGAAGCCGGCGAGATAGAGCGAGTAGGCCATTTCACGGTCGCCGTTCACGCCCTTTTCGCGTATGATGGCCGCCTTGATGCCGCTGGGCTTATGCGAGTAGCCGCTGATGCCCAGGTCGGCGAGTCGGCCGGTGAAGCCTTTAGGCATGCGCCAGCGCAGCGGTTGCTTCTTGTAGTTCTCGAAGCGTGCTTTTGCCAGTTTGGCGCCGCTCTGCTTGCAGTCGAGCAGGTAGCTTGACTTGTACCAGAGGTCGCGCAAGGGGTCGATGAAGAGCATGTGGTCCTTGCCGTTGTGGCTCAGGGTGAGTGTGCGGTCGTCGACGGGCTGGCCGATGCACAGGAACTTCACGCCCTGCTTGGCGAGCATACGCTCTACCTTGCCGCATTGCGGGTTGGCCACCTGAATGACGAGTGCGGGATTCTCGGCAAAGAGAATCTTGATGAGGTCCTTCTCGTCGAAGGCGTCGAGCAGCATATTGAGACCGCCCTTGCGGTTGGCAAAGGTCATTTCGAGCAGGGTGGTGATGAGACCGCCGGCGCTCACATCGTGTGCGGCGAGCAGCAGTTCCTTGTCCACGAGTTGCTGGATGGCGTTGAAGGCGGTGGCAAAGCAGGCGGGGTCGGGCACTTGCGGTGCCTTGTCGCCCACGAAGCCCAGTGCCTGTGCCAGTGCGCTGCCGCCCAACTGGAGGGGCGCTTGCGTGAAGTCGATATAGTAGATTTGGCTCTTGCGGGGCTGGAGCACGGGCGAAACCGTCTTCTTCACATCAGCGACTTCGCCGGCAGCCGAGATGATGACGGTGCCGGGAGCCAGAATCTTCTTCTTGCCATATTTTTGGGTCATGGAGAGGCTGTCCTTGCCGGTGGGGATGTTGATGCCCAGGGCGCAGGCAAAGTCGCTGCACGCCTTCACGGCGCGGTAGAGACCCGCATCCTCGCCCTCGTTGCGGCAGGGCCACATCCAGTTGGCGCTAAGCGAGACGGTGCTGAGACCACCGTTAAGGTTGGCTCCGACGATATTGGTAAGCGCTTCGGCAATGGAGAGCACCGAGCCGCTTGCGGGGTCGATGAGACCAGCCTGCGGAGCATGTCCGAGAGAGGTGGCGATGCCGGCAGTTCCGGTGTAGTCAAGCGCCACCACGCCGCAGTCACTCAGCGGGAGCTGAATCTCGCCCTGGCATTGCTGGCGTGCAATCTTGCCGGTAACCGAGCGGTCCACCTTGTTGGTGAGCCAGTCCTTGCATGCCACCGCCTCGAGCTGGAGCACGGTCTCCACATAGTCGTTAAGGTTGGAAGTAGAAGTCTTCACTGGTTTGAACTTGTGCGGAGCGGTGATGTCGGTCATCACCGTCTTGGGCGAACTGCCGAACATGTCGGTCATGGCAAGGTCGATGGGTCGGTTGCCGTCGGCCTGTTCGAAGACGAAGCGGTGGTCGCCCGTGGTCTCGCCCACGAGGTAGAAGGGTGCGCGTTCGCGCTGGGCAATCTTCTCGATGAAGTCCACATCCTTGTCGTTGACCACCATGCCCATGCGCTCCTGCGACTCGTTGCCGATGATTTCCTTGGCCGAGAGGGTGGGGTCGCCCACGGGCAATGCTGCCATATTGATTTTGCCGCCCGTCTCCTCGACGAGTTCGCTCAGGGCGTTGAGATGGCCGCCGGCGCCGTGGTCGTGGATGGAGACGATGGGGTTAGTCTTGTTTTCAGCGAGTGCGCGGATGACATTTGCCACACGCTTCTGCATCTCAGGGTTGGCGCGCTGCACGGCGTTGAGCTCGATGGCACCCGCATACTGGCCTGTGTTGACGCTGCTCACGGCACCGCCGCCCATGCCAATGCGGTAGTTGTCGCCGCCCATGACGACGACCTTCTCGCCCGCCTGGGGTGTGCCCTTGATGGCGTCGCGACGGTTGGCGAAGCCCACACCGCCAGCCAGCATGATAACCTTGTCGTAGGCAAACTGCTGCTTGCCCTGCTGGTGCTCGAAGGTGAGCACTGAGCCGCAGATGAGGGGCTGGCCATACTTGTTGCCGAAGTCGCTGGCACCGTTGGATGCCTTGATGAGAATCTGCTCGGGCGTCTGGTAGAGCCAGGGTCGGGGAGGCATGGTGCAGCGTTCCCAGGCACGCTCGGCCATGGTGCGCGGATAGCTGGTCATATACACGGCCGTACCCGCCAGCGGCAGACTGGCCTGACCGCCACCCAGACGGTCGCGAATCTCGCCACCGGTGCCTGTTGCTGCACCGTTGAAGGGTTCGACCGTGGTGGGGAAGTTGTGCGTCTCGGCCTTGAGCGAGATGACCGACTCGATGTCGGTGACCTCGAAGAACGAGGGCTTGTCGGGCCGTTCGGGAGCGAACTGCTGGATGACGGGTCCTTCGACGAACGCCACATTATCTTTGTAGGCCGAGATCACCTTGTTGGGGTTGTCGGCGGTGGTCTTCTTGATGAGCTTGAAGAGCGACACGGGCATTTCCTCGCCATCGACGATGAAGGTGCCGTTGAAAATCTTGTGGCGGCAGTGCTCGCTGTTGACCTGCGAGAAGCCGAACACCTCGCTGTCGGTGAGCGGTCGGCCCAGGCGCTTGCTCAGGCCGTTGAGGTAGTCGATTTCCTCGCTGCTCAGGGCAAGACCTTCGTCGAGGTTGTACTGCTCGAGGTTGTCGATATATATAATAGGTTCGGGCGCGCGGGTGATATTGAACACCTGGTCGTCGAGGGTGTGGTAGATGCGCTGGAGCATCACATCGCACTGCGGCTCTTTGTCGCGGGTCACAGTGAACTCCTCGATGCGCTCAATGCCGCTGAGGTCCATGTTCTGGGTGATTTCGACAGCATTGGTGCTCCAAGGGGTTATCATCTCGCGGCGAGGTCCGATGAAGGTTCCGCGCAGGGTGTCGTCGTTTAAACGCGTGGCGTTCAGGAGCCACTCAAGTTTCTGTACTTCGGGGGTGGAGAGCGAATGGTTGCTGTCTACGGCGTAGACTGTTTTCGCTCCCTTTTTGAAAAATGTTATCATAAAAGTGAATGCTTGTTTTGGGAGTGTAAAGTTACAACTTTTTCTTGAGTGCGGCAAATTTAAGTCAGACAATTGATGACAACGGGATGACAATTGTTATTGATGACAATTATTCCTCTCGCAAAGCGGGTGGCACGCAAAGCTGGCTGACGACAGTTCTTTCTTTGAGGGTGGGGGGCGAATACTCGAATGCTCGAATGCTCGAAAAGAAATTGAAAAGTTGTGCGCAATAAAAAAACCGCGCGGGTTGCCGCGCGGCTTTATAGAAGCTCCTTTGCAGGAGGAGAGAATTTAGTGGACGCCGAGGATGATGTTGACGAGAGCGGTGACATCGCTCACATTCACTTTGCCATCGCCATTCACATCGGCAGTGGTCATGTCTTTTGGGATGACGCCCAGAATCATGTTGACGAGGGTGGTGACATCGGAGACATTCACTTTGCCGTCGCCGTTCACATCGCCAGGGATAAAGTCGCCAGTTGTGACACCCGTTGTAACAAGTTCGCAGTCGAAGTAGGCGCCTCCAGTGTTTTGCTGCATATACACTGCAATCACATTTTTGCCGCGGTGGAATGCCGAAGCGGGGATGCTGTAGCTTTCGTGTGTGTTGGCAAAGGTGCTTCCGTAGGGCGTTTCGCACCAACCTTCTTTGTTGATCACTTCCTGCCCATTGACATATACTACCATGTTGTCGTCGTGCACGCAGTTGAAGGTGAAGGTCGCATCGCTGGCGATTTCGGTCAAGATGAGGGGGAATCGCATCCAGTAGCAGTTATACTCGTCGAACCAGAATGAATTATAACGCAGCTGGTATCGTGGTCCGTCGGTGTGTCCTGGATTTGCTGTTCCCAAGGGCAGATTGAGCCAGTGGCTGTCGTTGAAACCGGCAGTGTTCCATCCTTGAGGGGCACTGGGCCAAGTTCCGTTTGATTGGCGATAGCCATGTTTGGCCTTCACATAGTGAGGCACTCGTTGGCTGTTATAAATCAGCCTCGTTTCGTCTTCCTTAATGCCGCATTTGGTGCACACGCCGTCGGAGAAAAAGTGATTTCCATCGGGAGGCGTCAATTCAGACTTTTTGGCATTACATTCGCTACATTTGAGGTATCTCTCGCCTTCGGCGCCACAGGTCGAACTCTTAAAGTCAAATTGGGTCCATTGTCCATGGCTTTGCTCGTTAATCCATATTTCGCTCAGTCGCACATTACTATAAACGCCCTCGGTGCATGTGAACTTGAAATAACGGAACTTGCGGGTGTCGTTTACCGGAATGACCACCTCGGTCAGGTCGACGAGCGGCATGGGGTAATCCTTTTGGGTGTCGATAAGGGTCCAGTTATAGAAGTCGTTAGAGCCCTCGAGTTTCCAGCTGCGAATCATGTAGTCATACACATAGTAAGCATCGATGGCTGTAACCAGGCTATATTGCTTCACGGCCACAGGCTTGCTTGCTTGCATCACTACATAGCAATTGTCGGGAGAGGCTTGGAAGTAGGTGTTAGCATTGTTGTCAACCACAAATTGGGCAACACAACCATATACTTCGGGACCTCCATACTCAAAACTGTAGCCCACACCATCGGCATCATAGCGAGTGAAAGTGGGATTGGGGTTGGGACCTGCACCCTCAAGCTTGGGAACGGTGAATTGGTAGGTTACTGACATCGGTTCTTTGCCAGGGTCTTTGTTGGTGGCCATGGCGGTGAAATATTGGTTTTCATTGGTTCGCATAATGGTGTAGGGATTGTTCACCTCGTCATTGCCGATATAAAGATGCACTTCACCAGTACCTGTGGCAGTGACGACACAATGGTCGTCGAATGTCTCTACATTAATGTCGGGCGTATTGCTATATTGTGATTCCTGTTCTACGAAAGCCTCAGTGACTGTGAAATAGGAATCCTTTCCCATGGTGGTGTAAAAGCCAGAGCTGCTGTTGTAGCACAGATAATTCTTGAGTGTTCCTGAATTAAGCATCGTGTAAATGTAGAAACTGCTGTTATCTCGTGTTTCCACTTTGTCGATAGCAGGTTCATTGTAATTGCCAAGAAACTCGCCAGCATATAAATACTTGTTTGTGGCTCGGTTGTAGATTCGGTAGCCACTATTAGCATCGCCAACAAAGCACCAATAGTAGGCGTCATTGTTCTGCGAAGAAGTGCTTGCGGCAATATCGGCATCCTCGCTTTCTGAGGCATAGACGAAGCGTCCGCCGGTTTTTAAGTAATACCAGTGAATGGGCTTGACTCCAGGATGAGTGGTGGGCACGAACGGCAATGCCTGTGCCAGCATGGGCAGCAGCAAGGCCAGCGTGAGTAATAATTTCTTCATGTCGGTATATTTTTTAGTGTTATTATGAATTCTGTGAATCGTGGGTCACGTCGTTTGCAAAGTTAAGTATTATATTTTAAAGGTCACAAGTGTTTTGATGCGAATTTTGGCGGAGATATTTTGTTTTGTTTCTGAAAAGTGCTATAAAAGGTGGTTTTGGGAAATGAAATGGAGAAAGAAGGGGCGCGGACATTTTTGCAGTTGGGGTGGTGTGGCATGGTTTTTGCGAATGATAGGGAAAACGAACGATTATGGAACAGGTGGAGATCAAGAACTATGTGGTGCCTATCATGAGGCGTGCAGGCGACGAACGGTCGTTTGCCGGAACAGCATTCCTGATAGAGAACCATCTGCTCACGGCGGGTCATGTGCTGGATAGGGTACAGACCTATTATGTGCGGAATGCGGGTCTTTACTTTCCGTTAGAGCATATCATGTGGTGGCCGCGTCAGGTGCAGGCTGAGGATAAACTGGGCTATGATGTGGCGATTTATCCTGTGGGAACCCTGCCGAGTCCATTGTCGTTAAGTGACAAAGATGCCGAGAAAGGCGACGAACTGGAGGTGCTTTGCTGGCAAATGCGCAATGGCAAGTTGGAACAGGTAATAACGCCGTGCATTGTGCGTGGCAATGCCGACGAAGAAGGATATTTTCAGATTTCGACCGCCGATCGCATCACGCATGGGGCAAGCGGTTGCCCAGTGCTGAAGGACGGAAAAGTGTATGGTATGCTGACGATGGGGCGTGACTTTTATGAGCCTCCAGCTGGCGGATTTCTGGGAATAGGTGCTCAGCATCAGGGACTGATGCGGCGCTATGAGGAGAATACATGCTGGGTGTTCAAGTCGAGTCACATCAAACGATTTATGCCGTCTGGACGCTGATCCACTTTTTTGAGAAAAAAGATAGGGGGAAATGTAGGAATTTCGGAAAATTTGATTATTTTTGTAGTGTTGAAAACCCGAATCGGTCGTCAGGCCGATCAAAGTGTTTTTTAGGTTCAGAAACAAAAAATAATCAAATAGAATATGGGAAACAACGAGATTGTGATACTGATACTCAGAATGCTGGGTTCGCTGGCATTGCTGATATTCGGTATGAAGCAGATGAGTGAAATGCTTCAGAAGATGGCAGGTCCACAGCTTCGTAATGTGCTTGGGAAGATGACGACAAACCGTTTCACGGGTGTACTGACCGGTGTAACGGTGACGGCTGCCGTGCAGAGTTCGACGGCAACGACCGTGATGACGGTGTCGTTTGTGAATGCCGAGTTGCTCACACTGGCACAGGCTATCAGCGTGATTATGGGTGCCAATATCGGTACGACGCTCACGGCGTGGATCATGTCGGCGGGCTTCTCGTTCAACATCACCGATCTTGTGTGGCCGGCATTCCTGATAGCGCTGCTGCTCATATACCGCAAAAAACAGAAGAATGTGGGCGGTTTTTTGTTTGGTCTTGCCTTCATGTTCCTGGGTCTGGGCACATTGCGCCAGACGGGTATTGACATGAACCTGGGCGAGCAGGAGGCCGTGCTGAACTTCTTCCAGTCGTTCAATCCCGACAGTTTCCTGACCACCATCGTGTTCTTGCTGATAGGCGGTGTGCTGACCATGTGTGTGCAATCGTCGGCAGCCGTGATGGCTATCACGATGATCTTGTGCTCGAGCGGCGCATTGCCCATCTATCAAGGTATTGCGCTTGTGATGGGTGAGAACATTGGTACAACGGTGACTTCTAACCTGGCAGCACTGACAGCCTCGACACAGGCGCGCAGAGCTGCACTTGCCCACATGCTGTTCAACCTGTTTGGTGTGGTCTGGATATTGGCTGTGCTGCACCCGTTTGTCGATGGCGTGTGCTCACTTGTGGGCTATGATTCATCGATGACGCGCACATCAGTGCCACAGGATGTGTTCTTTGCCAATGCCGCCAAGCTGAGCGTGGTGCTGGCAACCTTCCACACCTGTTTCAACCTGATGAACACCTTTATCCTGATATGGTTTGTGCCTCAAATCGAGAAACTGGTGTGCCGACTGATTAAACCGAAACCAGTGGAAGAGGGTGGTGAGGATGCAGAGAAGACCGTTCGCCTGCGCTACATCAATGCAGGTCTTGTGCAGACGCCGGAAATCGCCATTCTGCAAGCTCAGCGCGAGGTGGCTCACTTTGGTGGCCAGATCAAGGCGCTGTTCAACGAGGTTCGCCAGCTGTTTGATATAACCGAGAAGGAAGAGTTCGACAAGCTGTTTCAGAGCATTGAAGATGGCGAAGACGTATCTGACCGCACTGAACTGGAGATTGCGCGCTTCCTGGAGCGTGTGAGCGACGCGCACCTGAGTGATGAGTCGAAGGCCAAGATCAGGATGATGCTGCGTCAGATAGGCGAAATAGAGAGTATAGGCGACGCGTGCTTCAATCTGGCCCGTACGATGAACCGTCAGAAGCCGTCGAATGTGTCGCTGACCGAGCAGCAGAAGGAGGCCGTGCGCCGCATGATGAGGCTCACGGTCAAGGCTCTCGACCAGATGATTGTGGTACTGAAAGACTCGGAAGAGGAGATGGGAATCTCCATCAAGGAGTCGTTCAGAATCGAGAACGACATCAACTCGCTGCGCGACAAGCTACGTGCCGAAAATGCGCTGAAGGTGAACGAGCACGAATACAACTACGCAGTGGGTACGGCATTCACCGACTTGATATGCGAATGCGAAAAGCTGGGCGACTACGTGGTGAACGTGGTGGAAGCCCGCTACGGGAAATAGAAGCGGCATATAGATACAGCAAGGGCGGTTGTCTAGAATTGACAACCGCCCTTGTTATGTTGTTGGGTTAAATAAGTCCCACGAAATAGAGGAAGATGAGGCACACGGTGACCGGTGCCACATAACGCAAGCAGAAGATGATGTAAGGCTGGGCATAACTCTTGATGGTGCCCCGGTTGGTGAGCTGCTCGGTGACGATGCGCTTGTCGAGGAACCAGCCTACGAACACGGCCGTGAAGAGTCCACCCAAGAGCATGAACACATTGCTTGCCGCATAGTTGAAGAGGTCGAAGAGATTCATTCCCCACAGCGTGATATCGCTGAGCAGATTGAACGAGAGCGCGCTGAGTGTGGCAATGACCACCACAGGTATGGCACAGCACAGGGTGGCCTTGTTGCGGCTCATGTTGCGCTCCTCGATGAAGAAGGCGATGGTGATCTCGCTGATGGAGATGGTGCTGGTGAGCGAGGCGAAAATGAGCAGCAGGAAGAAGAGCACTGCCCAGATGTAGCCACCAGGCATCTGCTGGAAGATAGAGGGGAGAATCTCAAAGATGAGCTTGGGACCGGCTTCGGGCTGCATGCCAAAGGAGAATACGGCGGGGAAGATGACGATGCCGGCGAGAATGGCTACGAGGGTGTCGAGCACCGAGATGACGGTGGCATCGCGCGTGAGCGACATCTTGTCGCTAAAGTAGGAAGAGTAGGTGATGAGCATGGCCACACCCAGCGAGAGCGACATGAATGCCTGCCCCATGGCGTCGAGCACACCCTTCCAGGTGAGCTGCGAGAAGTCGGGGTAGAGGAGGAACTTAAGCCCTTTGTGGGCATTGGGGAGCATGAGCGAATTCACGCAGAAAATGATGAGCAGGAGGAAGAGCAGGGGCATCATGACGCTGGACACCCGCTCAATGCCCTTCTTGACACCGCGGCTGACGACCCAGAAGTTGATGGCGAGGAAAAGCACCGTCCACAAGACACAGCGGAAACCGTCGCCCACGAAACTGCTGAATATCTGGTTGTACTCCTGCGGGGTGTGCCCCGAGAGTCCGCCGCCAATGGCCCGGAACAGGTATTCCATGACCCAGCCGCACACCACGCTGTAGAAGCCGAGCGTGACCACGGCGCCGGTGATACACACATAAGTGAAGTTATAGATCTTGGATTTGGGCTTCAGTTCCTTGAGTGCGCCCATCATGCTCTTGTGAGTGGAGCGGCCTATGATGAACTCACTCATGATGATAGGGACACCGAGCAAGACGACGCACACGATGTAGACGAGGATGAAGGCACCGCCTCCGTTCTGTCCGGCCTCGTAAGGGAATCGCCAGATGTTGCCTAAACCCACAGCGGAGCCTACCGTTGCAGCGATAGCTCCCATCCTTGAACCAAAACCTACTCTTTCTCTCATAATGGAAGTATTAGAATTTCATGACTTTGGCAAAATTAGTGACTTATTGCGTGAAAAGCAAACAAATGAGGGTGGAACGATGAAAAAAAGGTTAAGAAACACAATTTAAGAGGGTAGGTATTCGTTATTAAGGCAAATAATCTTTATCTTTGCAGTTTATGAGAACTCGACAAATAATCACAACTATTATGGCCTGTGTGGCGCTGTTGGCGCAGTCGCAGGTCAGGTTTACGGGCAACAGTAAGGCCATCTATGAGGAAACTCCGGCGAAATCGACGGGGTTGAACAAGATATATGTGCTGTATGACACCGACGGCGTGAGTATGCACTATGACGCCATGACCGACCAGAAAGTGGTGTGGTATGTGTATGGCGAAGGCGGCGGCGGTTATGCCACCGAGTTGACGGACATCAAAACCAACGGTCGGGAAACCACGCTGAATGACATCTCTGCTAATAAGGGTTATATTATTGAGGAAGGAACCGACCGCACCTTTGTGTGGGTGGTGAACTATAAGGAATACTACCTGCGGTTGCACAGCATTGAACCCGAGGATGCATCGGACTGCGGCACTGCGACCCTGCATGTGAACGGCACGGGAAAGGACATAGGCTACTACACGATAACGGGTGCGCACCAGGTGCTTGACCGCAAGATGAAACTGAGCTATAAGACGCTGGTGTGGAGTGACGATGAGACCTCATGGATACAGGTCGACACGCTGGAGATGCAGTCGGGCCTGAAAAGCACCATTGTGGTTCCTGCTCCGTTGTGCAACACGACCTTCAGCCTGTGGGGCGACCGTTTCCTGCAGTTCTGGGACGAAAATGTTGAGATAGAGAGCCGCGGCACCTATATGACGAATGCTGTGGATGTGCATACCACTGCTGTGCAGCAAGAACGCAACAACGACAACGAGAAACAGGAGCAGGGCGCAACTCTGGGCGGCTCGGCTCCGGTGACTATCACCTTCACATCGTACTGCACTGATGCTGTGGAGCACAAAGAGTGGCAGATGTCGTATGATTCCGATTTCAACAATCTGGTGCTCAGGTTGAACCAGGACGAGGTGGAGCAGACCTTTGAGGAGGCTGGCACTTTCTACTGGCGGTTTGTGGGCTCGAACGCCGACGGCAGTTGTGAGGCCTATAGTGAGCCCTACACAGTGAACATTGGCGAATCGGAACTGTATTGCCCCAATGTGTTTACACCAGATACCCCTGATGGCAATAACGACGTTTGGAAAGTATCGTACAAGTCGATTGTGGAATTCCATTGCTGGATATTCAACATGTGGGGTAACAAGATTATTGAGTTGACCGACCCCTCGCAGGGATGGGACGGCACATACGGAGGCAAGCTGGTGAAGCCGGGCGTGTACTACTATGTGATACAGGCCAAGGGCTCTGACGGCAAGAAGTACAAGTTGAGTGGCGACATCAACATCATACGCTACAAGGAGAATCCTTATGGTGGCGGCTATAGCGATGGCGGGACTGTTCCTGACGGTGGAGGTGTTGTGGAATAGGAATTCCTTTCGCAAGAAAACAGAAAACAAGCAAATAAATGACATTGAAAATGAATAATATAAGACTGATGGCCATCATACTGGCCTCCCTGTTGGTTCTGGGCAATGCTCAGGCTCAAAAGAAATCGTCGACCAGCAGCCGCAACATCGTGTTCCCGGTGTCGGCCAATGCTGATATACCCACCACCTACACATTCTGCGGCGAAAAGGTGAGTTTTGACCGCCTGGACATGTTTGAACGGCTTGACCGCGAACTGACGGGCGTAATCTACGGTCACACCACCACGCTCATGTGCATCAAGCGCGCCAACCGCTACTTTCCGGTGCTGGCCAAGATACTCAAGGAGCAGAATGTGCCCCTCGACTTCCTGTATCTGGCAGTGACCGAGAGTTCGATGGACTACAATGCCTACTCGAGCGCAAAAGCTGCCGGAATGTGGCAACTGCTTGCTGGCACTGCGAAGGACTATGGCCTGCAGGTAGACAGCGAGGTAGATGAGCGCTACGACCCCGAGAAATCGACCGTGGCAGCGTGCAAGTATCTGAAGTCGGCCTATAACCGCTACAAGCACTGGCCCACGGTGGCAGCCTCGTATAATGCCGGTATGTCGGCCATTTCGAGTGAACTGTCGAAGCAGTCGCAGAGCAACTCGTTTGACCTGTATCTGAACAAGGAAACCACGCGCTATGTGTTCAGAATCATCGCCTACAAGATGTTTTTCGAGGACCCGAAGCGCTATGGCTACCGACTGTACAAGAATCAGCTGTATCAGCCTGTGAGCTACACCACTGTGGATGTGAGCGGCAGTGTGGCTGATTGGAGCAGCTGGGCGCTGGCACACAACATCACCTATGCGCAGCTGCGTGAGGCCAATCCGTGGATACGCGCGAGCAAACTGACCAACTCAACGGGCAAGACCTACAAGGTGCGCATTCCTGTGGACAAGGACCTGTACAGGAGCAAACGATCGTACACGACCTACAGCAAGAACTGGACTGTTGACTGAAATTGACAATGAAAGAGGCCGCACAGGAAACGGAAAATTTACGCGTGCTGGGCGCACGCGTGCATAACCTGAAGAATATCGACGTCGACATACCGCACTACCGGCTCACGGTGATCACGGGGCTGAGTGGCAGCGGCAAGTCGTCGTTGGCCTTCGACACGATATTTGCCGAGGGCCAGAGGCGTTACCTGGAGACCTTCTCGTCGTATGCCCGCAACATGCTGGGCGTGTTTGAGCGACCCGACGTCGACCACATTTCAGGGCTGAATCCTGTGATATCAATAGGGCAGAAGACGGTGAACAAGAACCCGCGAAGCACCGTGGGCACTACCACCGAGGTATATGACTACCTGCGTCTGCTCTTTGCACGGGCCTCGGAGGCGGTGTCGTATCTGTCGGGCGAGAAAATGGTGAAATACTCGACCGAAAAGATTGTGAGCCTGATACTTGACAAGTTCGACGACCATAAAATATATGTGCTGGCACCACTGGTGAAGAACCGCAAGGGCCACTACAAGGACCTGTTTGAACAGTTGCGCAAGAAAGGCTATATGCACGTGCGCATCGATGGCGAAATGCGTGAAATCACCTTCGGCATGAAGGTGGACCGATACAAGAACCACTCGATTGAGCTGGTGATTGACAGGATGCGCGTGACCGCCAAGATGCAGCAGCGGCTGGCCGAGACGGTGGATCTGGCGTTCAAGCAGGGCGATTCTCAGCTCATGGTGCTCGACGCCGAGAGCAATGAGGTATCGTACTACAGCAAGACGCTGATGGACCCTGCGACGGGTCTGTCGTACCTGGATCCGGCGCCTCACAATTTTTCGTTCAACTCGCCGCTGGGCGCCTGTCCCAAGTGCAAGGGACTGGGGTTTGTGAACATCATTGACCGTGAGAAAATCATGCCAGATGGCGAGGCGAGCATTCAAAATGGGGGCATATTGCCACTCGGAAAATACAAGAATTCTGTCATATTTTGGCAAATAGAAGCGATTTGCGAGAAGTATGGCGTGAGCTTGGACACTCCGCTGAAGGACATCCCCGATGAGGCGCTCGACGAAATCATGAACGGGAGCAACGAGAAACTGAACCTGAAGAACGAGACGATGGGCATGAAGAACTACTTCATGGCCTACGACGGTCTCGTGAAATACATAGAGATGCAGCAGAGCGACGACGCGACGACACAGGCGCAGAAGTGGGCAGGGCAGTTCTATTCGCGCTGCACGTGCCCCGAGTGTGGCGGCCAGCGATTGAACCGTGAGGCGTTGCACTTCTTCATCAACGGGAAGAATATTGCGCAGCTTGCCGCCATGGATATCTCGGAGCTGCACGACTGGATGAGTGACCTGCACAATCATGTGACGCCCACGCAGTGGAAGATTGCCGCTGAAATCGTGAAGGAAATCAACGCTCGCCTGAGTTTCCTGCTGCAGGTGGGGCTCGACTATGTGTCGCTCAACCGCACGTCGGCCTCACTTTCGGGCGGTGAGAGCCAGCGCATCAGGCTCGCTACGCAGATAGGGTCGCAGCTGGTGAATGTGCTGTATATTCTCGACGAACCGAGCATCGGTCTGCACCAGCGCGACAACCAACGGCTGATAGAGGCCCTGAAACGGTTGCGTGACGATGGCAATACCATAGTGGTGGTGGAGCATGACCGCGACATGATGCTCGAGGCCGACTATGTGGTCGACATAGGTCCGCTGGCAGGCCGCAAGGGTGGCCATGTGGTGTTTGCTGGCACTCCGGCGCAAATGCTGAAGCAGCACACGCTCACGGCCGACTATCTGAACGGCAGCAAGTGCATCGAAGTGCCTGCCGAGCGGCGCACGGGAAACGGCCACAAGCTGATTTTAAAGGGCTGTAGCGGCAATAACCTGAAGCATGTGGATGTGGAGTTGCCCTTGGGCACCTTCATCTGCGTGACGGGCGTGTCGGGCAGTGGCAAGTCCACTCTGATCAATGCCACGCTGCAACCCATTCTCAGCCAGAAACTTTACCGTTCGGTGACCAGTCCGCTGCCCTACGACAGCATAGAGGGTCTTGAGCATATAGATAAGGTGGTGACGGTGGACCAGTCGCCGCTGGGTCGCACGCCGCGTTCCAATCCGGCTACCTACACGGGCGTGTTTGCCGACATACGCAACCTGTTTGTGAATCTTCCGGAGGCGAAAATACGCGCTTATAAGCCCGGTCGCTTCTCGTTCAACATCTCTGGCGGTCGCTGTGAGGTGTGCAAGGGCAACGGCTACAAGACGGTGGAGATGAATTTCCTGCCCGATGTGCTGGTGCCGTGTGAGGAATGCGGCGGAAAACGCTACAATCGCGAGACGCTGGAGGTGAAATTCAAAGGCAAATCGATAGCCGATGTGCTCGACATGACCATTAACCAGGCTGTGGAATTCTTTGAGGCTGTGCCGGTGATTCTCAAAAAAATCAAGGTGCTGCAGGAAGTAGGGTTGGGGTACATTAAGTTGGGCCAGCCGTCGAGCACGCTGTCGGGCGGAGAAAGCCAACGCGTGAAACTTGCCGCAGAACTCTCGAAAAAGGACACTGGCAAGACTTTATACATCCTGGATGAGCCTACAACCGGTCTCCACTTTGAGGATATCAAGGTGCTGCTTGGCGTATTGAACAAATTGGTCAAAAAAGGAAATACCGTTGTGGTGATAGAACACAATATGGATGTGATAAAATGTGCCGACTATGTGATTGACATGGGTCCTGAGGGAGGCCGGAATGGGGGAGAAGTGGTGGCTTGTGGCACCCCTGAGGAGGTGGCTAAGGCTACTAAATCGATCACAGCGGGCTATATTGGCAGTGAATTAGCTCGAAAATAGCCATAAAATAACATATTTAGCATACTATTTAGTGCATAATTGTCAATTACTGGCAATTAATTGAATGG
>JAFZSO010000010.1 GCA_017619355.1 Muribaculaceae bacterium | reverse complement strand
TCCGACCTAAAATGGGTGGGGCATTGAACCCCACACCATTTTATGCAAACAACAAGGACTCGGGACCTATTACCCGTAATCTTTTTTTGAATTAACATATTATTAACTTTTCCCGAGTCAACTTTTTTCAGGACGATACATCCACACCATCCCACACATCCCACAAAATCTTGTATGACTTTGTGTGAAAACTTTCCCTCGCCTGTGCGTGCATAACTAATAATATTCTAATAAAATGTAGTAATATTTTGATTTTTTTAAGAAAAATACTATATTTGCAAAAAAACAAATAGCATCATGAAAACAAATAAACTATTCCTTGTCGTTCTTTGTACTCTGATGGGGGCAATTAGCATCAAGGCTGCCGAAGCTTGTGCGGCTTACGATGCCAGTACCAAGACACTTACTTTTTACTACGACTCGCAGGCTCATAGCGGCGATGTGGGCCCTTTGCCTTCAAGCAGTACCTTTCGTCCATGGTGGATACAGGACAGCAATGTGTGCTCGAATATTGAAAAGGTGGTGTTTGACCCCTCGTTTGCTGGTTATCATATCACCAGTGCTTACTGCTGGTTTTCAGGGATGACCAATCTCACCAGCATCACAGGCATGCAATACTTTAACACCGACCGAATAACCACCATGCAAAGCATGTTCAGCAATTGCAGCAAGCTCAAGAACATAGACTTGAGTCATTTCAACACGCGGAGCGTGACCAATATGTATAGCATGTTCATGGGCTGTAGTGGTCTTACCAGTTTGGACTTGAGCAGTTTCGAGACGGCGAATGTGACCAATATGGGCTTCATGTTCTATGCCTGCAACAAGCTCACAACGCTTGATGTGACACCGTTGCGCACCCCTGTGGTGACTACCATGGAAGACATGTTTGCTGGCTGCAGCAGGCTCACCTGCCTCAATCTGGTGCATTTCAACACATATAGGGTGACCGACATGACAGGCATGTTCTCGGGATGTAGCTCGCTGGTGACCATCTATGTGGATGATGACGACTGGAATGTGAATGGTGTAACCGAGTCCAACTCCATGTTCCGCAACTGCACGAGCATTGTGGGTGGCAGAGGTACCACTTATAATTCCAGCCATATCGACAAGTTATATGCTCACATCGACCATGGCCCCAATTCCAATGCTCCTGGCTACCTGACACGCCAGCCTGCCGCTTATGCGGTGTTCACCGCCAGCAATGCCACGCTAACCTTCTATTTCGACGACAACTATCCTAATATCAGTAATAAATATATGCTTAATAATGCAGATGAGATTCCTGGGTGGCATGCAAAAGCAGGCGATGTGCGTCAGGTGGTTTTCGACCCGTCGTTTGCCGATTGTTATCCCCTTACCACCGCTTACTGGTTTGCCGATATGGAGTATCTCACATCCATTACTGGTATGGAATACTTGAATACTGGTGCGGTCACTAATATGTGTGGCATGTTTTACCAGGCCCGTAATCTCAAGAGTGTTGACCTGAGCCATTTCGAAACTCATAATGTGGTGAACATGTCTGGTATGTTCTTTTCCTGCCATGCATTCACCAGTCTGGACTTGCGGAGTTTTGATACCCGAAATGTGCAGACAATGACCACGATGTTCATGTTCTGCCGCAACCTTGTCACTATAGCCGTGAGTGATAAATGGAGCACAGAGAAACTGTACACTAACGACTTCTCCTACAGCATGTTTGAGTACTGTACCGCAATCAGGGGCTGCAAGGGAACGACTTATGATTCTAACTATGTTGATCATACCTATGCGCACATTGATGGCGGCAGCAGTAATCCCGGTTACTTGAGCGACACCGTGCGCGGCGATGTGAACGGTGACGGCAAGGTGAACGTGAGCGATGTGACCGCGCTGGTGAACATGATTCTTGGCGTGATTCCCAAGGACTTCACACGCGGCGACATTAACGGCGACGGCAAGATCAATGTGAGCGATGTGACAGTGCTGATTAACCTGATACTAGGTGCCAGTTAAAGAATAATCTAAATCTCCAATATTATGAAACTGAAGAAAATACTCTTGTTAGTTCTGTTTGCCCTGATGGGAATGACAAGCGTCAAGGCTGCCGAAGCTTGTGCGGCTTACGATGCCAGTACCAAAACACTTACTTTCTACTACGACTCGCAGGCTCATAGCGGCGATGTGGGACCGCTGCCCACTGGCAACACCACACAACCGTGGTGGTCGCAAGACACCAATGTCAGTGCCAATGTGCAGCGTGTGGTGTTTGACCCCTCTTTTGCCAGCCTCCACCTCACCAGTGGCTATTACTGGTTTGTCGGCTTGTCCAGCCTCACCAGCATCAATGGCCTGGAATACTTCAACACCGACCAGATGGTGAACATGAACAGCATGTTCCGTAACTGCAGCGCACTCACAAGCATTGACTTGAGTCACTTCGACACGCAGAATGTCACTAACATGTATTGCATGTTTATAGGCTGCAGCGGTCTCACCGGTCTTGATTTAAGCCATTTAGATACCGGCAATGTGACCAACATGAGCGAAATGTTCTCAGGATGCAGCGCCCTTGGCAGCCTTGATGTGACTGGATTGAATACCCAAAATGTGACCACCATGCTCGGCATGTTCCGTAGTTGCAGTAATCTTGTCACCCTTGACCTCAGCAGTTTCAACACCTACAATGTGATTGAGATGGCTGCTATGTTCAACGGATGCAGCAAACTCACCACCATCATTGCCGGCGACGATTGGAATGTGGGTGGTGTCACCGAATCTAACAATATGTTCCGCAATTGCACCAAGCTTGTGGGTGGTGCCGGTACTACCTATAGTTCCAGTCACATGGACAAGAGTTACGCCCACTTTGACTATGGGCCAAGTTCCAATGCCCCAGGCTACTTGACACCCGTAGTAATGCCTTATGCCAATTTTGACACCAATACAACCACACTCACATTCTACTGCGATAACCAATACATTTTCCGCAACAGCGGCAGGCTGGACCTTAATCAAGAAGAAGGGAATTTGCCAGGTTGGCGTTCCTTCAATGGTGATGTGACATCTATTGTTTTTGATCCATCATTTGCCCAGGCAAGACCAAAGACTACTTACTATTGGTTTGAACAAATGGAGAACCTCACTTCTATCACTGGATTGGAGTACCTTAATACCAGTGAGACGACCTCCATGTACGGGATGTTTTATGGATGTAAGAAACTCACGAGCCTTGACTTGAGCAGCTTTAACACCGACAAAGTGACCTCGATCGGGCAGATGTTCTGCATTTGCTCAAACCTTGAGAAAGTCAATCTCGGGTCATTCAACACCTCGGCTGTAACTTTAACACGCGCGATGTTCTCCCAATGCAGTAAACTCCATACCATCTATGTTGGTGAAGGATGGGACATGTCGAATGTAGTTGAATCATCATCATCATCAATCGCAATGTTTGCTAATTGTTCAAACATTATTGGCATGAGGGGCACCACTTTTGATGCCGACCATACCGACAAAGAGTATGCCCATGTTGACGGTGGTCCCGACAATCCAGGCTACCTAAGAGATGCTAACCCCCGCGGATTCAGACACGGCGGATTGTGGTATGAACCTAACGACGCAACCCATGTTACCCTGATCGAACCACAAAACGGCACGACCTATACCGGCAACATAACCATCCCCGACGCATTCCAGTATAACGGAAATATCTACGAAGTGAACAAGATTGAGCCTCTCGCTTTCACCGGTTCCTCAGTAATCAGCATAGAGGTGCCTGCCACCGTCACATATATCGGCGAAAAGGCATTTTATGGTGCCCAAAACCTGGCAAAACTGGTACTCAACACCACCAAGGCTCCCAACAAGCATGATCAACTCGGCGAGCAGATTGCCGGCAACAATGCCACGGGATTCGTGTGCTATGTCAGCAACAACAATCTCCCAGCCTGGGAACTGAAGTATTCCTACAATTTCATGCCTTGGATAAAGATTCATAGCGACAATCAATACACAACTTTCGCCAGCGTCAAAAATGTGACCTTGCCCAGCGCACTCACCGCCTATCGCGTGACAGGATTTAACAGCGCCAAACGCATGGCCACCACCACTACAGTGGCCAACGGCATGATTCCCGCCAGGAATGGTGTGGTGCTGAAAGGTCAGCCTAACACGCGCTACCTGATGCAGCAAGCCACTAATGCACCCGCTCTGGGCGACAATATGCTCCGTTGCCTGATCGACATTGAAGATATCCCCTACGCTCCATTTGCCGCCAACCCCGACGACACCAAGGCCTACTTCTTGGGCAACAGCGGAGAGAGGTGGATCGAGTTTGCCAACTCCATCGACCTGTTCATGGGTCTGAACACAGGAATCGCCTATCTGGCTGTCGACAAGTCATTGCTTGGTAACGACTACACCTCGCCCGTCATACTCGACATCTGGGAGGCTGCCATGCCTGGCGATGTGAACGGTGACGGCAAGGTGAACGTGAGCGATGTGACCACCTTGGTGAACATGATTCTGGGTGTCATTCCCAAAGATGAGGCCCATGCCGACATAAACGGTGATGGCAAGGTGAATGTGAGTGATGTGACCGCCCTCATCAACATCATCCTGGGCGTCAGCTGACCGAAAACGAAATATTAATAACCTGCATAAAACTTAACGATATGAAAAAGATAACAGCATTTTTACTGACTTGCCTCGTGGCATTGGCGTCGTTCAATGCGATGGCTGTCAATACCAGCGACTATGTGATTGACGAGGGTACGCTCACGGGCGATGTGAACAACGATGACAAAGTGAATGTGAGCGATGTGACCGCGCTGGTGAACATGATTCTGGGCGTCATTCCCAAAGATGAGGCCCGTGCCGACATAAATGGCGACGGCAAGGTGAATGTGAGCGATGTGACCGCGCTCATCAACATCATTCTTGGTGTCAGCAGTGGTGGTAGCACGGGAGGCACGAAGTTCGAAATGCAAGAATGGTTTGAAAATTCGGCCCAGTTGTCTTATATACCCATGCACGAGTGGACCGACGGCGATGTGATTTTCCTTGCCATCGACCCCGTGAGCAACGAGGTCTGCCAGAATGTGTACGCCATTGAACGCGTTGGCGGCAAGTGGGTGTTCCGTGATGTGAACGGTAGTAACAAGGTGGGATTTAAAACCTCGGGGGGCACCTTCTCTGCCGTCTATGTGCAGAATGCCAATCTCGCTGAATCTTATTATAACTACATCCCTATCACTCGTGATGTGGCTTGCGTGGATCACTCAGGAACCTACACGGTCACCCCCAAGAATGGCAAGTACTATATAACCTTGAGTGACCTTTACTTCTACCACTTTGTGTCGAGAATTGATGTCAGTAACGCCTACGAGGGAGACTACTTCTATGAGAGTGTGACTCACCTCGATGCGCTCACCAAGGTATCTTGGATGCCCACATTTGGCTATGGTGCTTTTGAGAAGAGCAATCGTGCTCCGGTCATCGACATCGACAGCAACCACAAGGGTCATGCCTATGGTGTGTGGCAAAAGGGAACTCGCACCGATGGCTGGCTGACGCTCAACTATGCCAAGAACAATGGCTATGCCTACTATTGGGACTATGGGCAGACCGCATTGATTCAGGGCCGATACCTGACATCGATTTACTCACCCTGGCAAAATGGCTGGAGCCGTGACCTGTCGATGCGGTATTATAACAGCGACGATAGGACATCTTACCGTCTTAATGCTGGCTCAACCTACCAAAATGTCAACATCAATGTGGGTACCGACATCATCTTCAGGCCCTATGATGGAAACACCAGCGACTCGTATGGCACCATGACCAGCGTTAGCTCTTCTAACAGCGGCATTCTTGAAATCAGCTATGACAACACCCAGGTGAATGTCACTGCGCACAAGGTGGGCTCGACCACCCTCACCATCAAGTTTAAGACTAAGGACAATATCAACTGCACTTACACCTATGAGGTGAAGGTGGCACCCACGCTATGGGTGGCGGGTAGTGATGCTAACAACAAGCCTATCTTGTGGCGCAACTGGCAGGACAAGAGCATGTACCTTAGCGGCAGAGAAAATTATACCGAAGCCACCAACATCAAGGTACATGGGAACTCCGCCACCGTGATGATGCGTAAGGATGTGATTTCGCCCAAAACATTTTACGGCACCACCACTAGTGGACAGACCTACGACTATATACGTTACTACTTTACTGGCACATCGGCCTCTATTGTCAAGACCAGCAGTGCCCATGGCGGTGGTTATTACAACCAGTACACAAGTGGCATCACGGGAGCCCACCACTTGATTGATCAATACGAGCCCATCTACGGAGTGCCCCGTATGTGGACCGACAAGAGCGGCAATGTGTACTACACTTCAGCCGTACGCACCACCTCGAGCGATGTGGTGGGCGAAAATACCGGCAGCGAAGTGAACACCACCATCTACAAGAACAAGACTGCGATTCTCACCGTCCCCAACTTTGCAGTATCTGACATTGCCGTGAGCGAATCTACCGGGAAAATCTATGTGGTGGGTTATTCGTCGAATGTTAAAAAAATCGTGAGCAAGCTCATAGTAATAAACGGCAACTCGGTGAGCACATACGATGCCTCTTCAAGCGCCCAGTCTTATTACCTCGCATTCACGCGCCTTTACCTCGACCAGAGCACCGAAACGGCCTACATTGAATACATGGCAGGAAATTACGGTACCATCAATGGTAATTATCACACCTGTATCTACCGCTACACGGCAAGCACAGGGTTACAAGCATATACTAATGTTAACACCTATTGCACAAACCACTATCCGTTTCTCAATAATAGCCTAACCTTGGCAAGTGAAGTCGTAGAGCACATCAAACAATACCCCTTCGTCTTCTATGGCGACAAGTTCTATTTTCTCAATTATAGGGCCACCGGTGGCTATGACCAATCGAGTTCCATCAGGTACTACCAACTGGGAGCAAGCGAGATTGGGGACTACACAGGACTAAACTATCACACCGACTCGCCCATCACCTTCGACATCAAGAATGGTCAAATAGGTGTGCTCTACCGTGATAAAAACGATGGGAAATACTACCCCATGACTTGCGAGCTCAACACCTACCGTGGCGGAACGCCACTGGAGAATTCCACCAATGCCACATTCTACGATGTGTTCTTGCAGACGAGCCTTGACGAGTAACGCCAAATTCTAATGACAACTCTTATAAAACTAAGATATGAAAAAGATAACAGCATTTTTATTGACTTGTCTCGTGGCATTGGCGTCGTTCAATGCGATGGCTATCGACACCAGCGACTTTGTGATTGACGAGGGCATACCCACGGGCGATGTCAACAACGATGAAAAAGTGAATGTGAGCGATGTGACCGCGCTGGTGAACATGATTCTGGGCGTCATTCCCAAAGATGAAGCCCGTGCCGACATAAATGGCGACGGCAAGGTGAATGTGAGCGATGTGACTGCATTGATCAACATCATTCTTGGCGTCAGCAGTGGTGGTAGCACAGGCGGTTCGGTGATCAAGATGAGCGACTTTATTCCCAGCTCGCTCCCCAGTTATTCGCCCGATGACTATAACCACAAGTGGGTCGAAGGCGATGTGATTTTCATTGCTGTGGATCCTGACTATACTAGCGGTGAGGCATGTCAGAATGTGTATGCCATGGTGCGCACGGGCGGCAAGTGGGTGCTCCAGGATGTGCCTGGAAGCAACAAGCAGGGATTCAAGACCATTGGTGGCACCTTATGTGCAGCCTATGTGCAGCATGCCGATATTGAGAATTCCCGTTATAACTACATCCCGCTCACCGGCGATGTGGCTTGTGTGAACCGTGCTGCCAACTACACGGTGACCCCCAAGAATGGCAAGTTCTATATCATGATCCGCGATATCATCCTTGATCACTTTGTGTCGAGAATTGATGTCAGTAACGCCTACGAAGGCGACTACTTCTATGAGAGCGTGACACACCTCGATGCGCTCACCAAGATCATGTGGCTGCCGCATTATGCATACGGTTCTTTCGAGACAAGCAGCCAGGCTCCTGTTATCGACATCGACAGCTCTAAGAAGGGCTATGCCTATGGCGTGTGGAGAATGGATACTCGCGCCAGCGGATGGCTCACACTCAACTATGCCAAGAACAACGGTTTAGCCTATTTCTGGCCCTATAATCAAACTGGGCTGGATCAAGGTCGCAGCCTCTCCATCTACTCGCCTTGGGTGAATGCATGGAGCCGTGACCTGTCGATGCGGTATTATAACAGCGACGATAGAACATCTTATCGTCAGAATGCCGGCTCAACCTACCAGAATGTAAACATCAATGTGGGCACCAACATCATCTTCAGGCCTTGGGATGGTGACAGAACCGACTCGCGTGGCACCATGACCAGCGTCAGTTCTTCCAATAGCGGCATCCTCGATATCAACTACGATAACACGCAGGTAAGCGTCACTGCACACAAGGTGGGCACCACCACACTCACCATCAAGTTTAAGACCAGGGACGGTAAAGAATGCACTTACACCTACCAGGTGGAGGTGTTCCCCACCGTTTGGGCTGTTGGTGCCACCAGCGACCATAAACCCATCCTGTGGCGCAACTGGCAGGATAAGAGCATGTACCTCAGTGACAGAGGAAACTACACCAGTGCCAATGAGGTGATAGTGCGAGGCAACACAGCCTATGTAATGATGCGCAAGGATGCTGGAAACTCCTTTACCGATTATTACTCGGGCACAGCCGGCATCTATAGGACCACAGGGGCTCATGGCGGCGGTTACTTCAATTCCTACAAAACAGGACTTACCGGAGCATCAAAGATTTTCAGTAGATTCACAAAACCCAACACCACCCGCTATATAGCTGGTATTCCGCACATGTGGGTCGACAAGAACAATAATGTTTACTACACTACTGCCTATAGGGAGAATTATACCGATGATTATAACTGTATCGTCAGCACCGAAATTTATAAGAACAAGTCTTTGTTGAGAAAGAACTCCACACAGTTTATCAACGACCTCGTTAGCGATGACAACGGTAATCTGTATTATGCAGGCATTTATTCCAATGTGGGAAGCTATGACGAGGTACTTGGAGTCCCATATAACTTTCTGGGCCATGCTGTCGCTTATTTCTCCAGACTTACAGCCAGCAACAGCCTCTCGACAACCGACTGGGAACACTACCTGTTTAACAGATTGTTTGTCAAGGACAATGTGGTATATGTTGATGCCTATGGGTTCTATGAGCAAGATAGCGAATATCAAACTTATTACTGGTCGTTTGGAAAGAATGTGTTCCTGAGATACACCTCATCATTGCAGCTCTACACTGGCAGCGTGAGTGAGAATGGTTTCTCGATGAGTGGCTCAAATTATAACTCCGGCGGAACACTGATAAATCCTGGTCAATTCCTTTTGGAGGGCGATAAGTTCTATTATAGCGGAGGCATTCGCACTTATCAGCTGGGAGCAAGCACGACTTCAGCCTACACCGCCTATCCAAGCGAAAGCTCGCCGATTCAATTCGATGTGAAAAACGGCATGATTGGTATGGTGCTCAGCACTGGCTCTGACTCAGCACGCAAGGTGATGGCCAGTGGACTTAATTCCTACAATGGTGGCACTCCCATGGAGAACTCGACTGGTGCCTCCATCTACGATGTGTGGCTACAGACCACCCTCGACGAGTAACTTAACGGAAATTGGGATTAGTCTCAAATTAGTGGGGGCATTAAGCCAAGTTGAAGACTTGGCAATGTGCGAAACACATTGTGCCGTGCACTTCGTAGAAGTGTGCGGCACTGTGTGATAGGACATGGAGGGGAACTGCACCTCGTAGATGTGCAGTTGTCAATCTCGCAGGTTATGTGAGCATATAATCTTCCCACTTGACGCCATTCCGTTCGGCAATGCGTTTCAGCTCGTCATCAAACCCGACTCGCTGATGATGCTCCCGCTGGCTCATTATATAGGCGATAACGGCATCTTTGTGAGAGACAGAGACTGAAAAGGCTGCATATTCTTTACCCCAACCTACAAAGTCAGGGAAAAGTCCACACTGTTTTGCCCAGTCACTGCTTGACCGCTTTATGTCCCACATCAAGTGTGAGAGTGTTACAGTTGATGATAAATCAACTAACATGTGGATGTGGTTCTCGATGCCTCCAATGCGGTAAAGCACACAGTTGTTGCGTTTTATGATGCTTGTGATAAAGCGGTACATGTCCTCGCTGTGCTCCGGTGTGAGGGTCATAGACCTATTCTTGGTGTTGATGACTATGTGATGCAGTGATACTACTTTACTCATTATCTTAGCGGTGTTTTTGTGCAAAGATAACGAATATTCACATACGATGCAACCACTACTGCACATCTTCGAAGTGCAGCCATGATGAGGGGCAAATACACACAGTGCGCCCCAACTCTCCGAGCTGGGACGCACAATGTGTTTCGCATACCATCAAGTCTTCGACTTGTTTCTCAGTGCGCATGATTAAGTGTGGCTTCGACTTTAACCCAAATCGGTCATTAGGATTCTTGTCCCCACTTTTTTGCAACTGAACTTGTGTTATTCCTGAACTGCCTGTGCGATTTCGTCGGGGCGGAAGGCGTCGAGGTCTTCGGCGTTGAAGTGCATGATGTAGCAGTGGTGGCCCAGCACCTCTTCCTCGGCATGGCGCACATACACATTGGCGCTCTTGGCAAACAGCTCGGGAGCGCGGCTGGCGTCGTCGATGATGAGCAGTGACATCATGATGTCGCCGGTCATGTTGTAGAGGCGGCGTGCCAGGAAGTCGTGCACATCATTATTATTAGCATCCTTCACCTTGGCGAGCGCTTGCTCATAGAGCTTCACGAGTCCTTCGACGCGAGCCTTGAGCGGCTTCATGTCGTCGGCCACCTCGTTCTGCAGCATTTCCTGCATGATGCTCAGGTAGGTGCCGTTGGTCACATAGCGGATGGCAGCCACCACCTGCAGCTGGGTTGTTCCCTCGTAGATGGAGAAGATGCGGGCGTCGCGATACAGGCGCTGGCACTTGTACTCCATGATGAAACCGCTGCCGCCGTGCACCGAGATGGCATCGTAGGCGCTCTGGTTGGCATACTCCGAGTTCATACCCTTGGCGAGCGGTGTGAAGGCGTCGGCCAGACGGGTGTATTTCTTCATCTCCTGACGCTCCTCGGGGGTGAGGGTGCGGTCACGGGCGATGTCTTCGAGTGCCTTGTAGATGTCGACATAGCGGGCTGTCTGGTAGAGCAGCGAACGGCCAGCGTCGAGTTTGGCTTTCATGCGCGAGAGCATGTCATAGACGGCGGGGAAGGTGATGATCTTCTTGCCGAACTGGGCACGCTCCTTGGCATAGGCAAGCGCCTCGTTGTAGGCTTCCTGTTCCACACCCACACTCTGGGCGGCGATGCCCAGACGGGCTCCGTTCATGAGTGCCATCACATACTTGATGAGACCCAGGCGGGTGCTGCCGCACAGCTCGGCGCGGGCATTCTTGTAGACGAGCTCGCAGGTGGGGCTGCCGTGGATACCCAGCTTGTTCTCGATGTGGCGCACATCCACGCCGCCATCGCGCTTGTCGTAGATGAACATCGACAGGCCGCGGCCGTCGGTTGTGCCTTCCTCAGAGCGGGCGAGCACCAGGTGAATGTCGCTGTCACCATTGGTGATGAAGCGCTTCACGCCGTTCAGACGCCAGCAGTCGTTCTCCTCGTCGCGGGTGGCCTTGAGCATCACGCGCTGCAGGTCACTGCCGGCATCGGGCTCGGTGAGGTCCATCGACATCGACTCGCCGGCGCACACGCGCGGAATGAACTTCTGGCGCTGTTCCTCGTTGCCGAACTCGTAGAGCGTGTCGATGCAGCTTTGCAGCGACCAGATGTTCTGGAAGCCGGCATCGGCGGCAGCAATGAGCTCTGAAAGCATGGAGAACACAGTGTTGGGCAGGTTCAGACCGCCGTAGTGGCGAGGCATGGAAACGCCGTGGAGGCCAGCCTTGCGGGTGGCGTCGATGTTCTCGAAGGTCTTGCTCGCATAAATCATGCGGCCGTTCTCCAGGTGCGGACCTTCCTGGTCCACTGCCTCAGAGTTGGGCTCGAGAATGTTGGCAGCCACATCGCCGCAAATGTCGAGGATGCGCTTGTAGTTCTCGATGGCATCGTCGTAGTTCACGGGAGCATCGTCGAACTTGTCCTTGTCTTCATAGTTGCGTTCCTTGAGGTCCACAATGCGCTTCATGAGCGGATGGTTCAGGTGGAACGCTATCTCGGGATGGTCAGTATAATAGTTTGCCATAATTCTGCTTGGTTTTTATTTGCTGTTCTGCTTGTAGTACTTAATGAGTTTGGGAACCACTTCTTCAACCGTGCCCACAATCACATAGTCGGCAATCTTGTTGATGGGTGCGTCGGGGTCGTTGTTGATGGAGATGATGATACCTGCATCCTGCATACCGGCGATGTGCTGAATCTGTCCGGAAATACCGCAAGCGATATACACCTTGGGATGCACGGTGACACCCGTCTGGCCCACCTGGCGGTCGTGATCGACCCAACCGGCATCGACGGCGGCGCGCGATGCACCTACCTCGCCGTGCAGCTCCTTGGCAAGCTGGAACAGCTGGTCGAAACCTTCCTTGCTGCCCACGCCGTAGCCACCAGCTACCACGATGGAAGCGCCCTTGAGGTTGTGCTTGGCGGCCTCGACATGACGCTCGAGCACCTTCACTACATAACTCTCCTGGGGCACATATTTGTCAACATCTGGATAAACCACTTCGCCACGGGCGGTGCCTTCATAAATGGCCTTCTGCATCACGCCACTGCGCACGGTTGCCATCTGGGGGCGATGCTCAGGGTTGACGATGGTGGCAACGATGTTGCCGCCAAAAGCGGGACGAATCTGATAGAGCAGATTGTCGAAGTGCTGGCCGGTCTTGGGGTCGTCGTAGTCGCCAATCTCCAGCTCGGTGCAGTCGGCGGTGAGGCCGCTGGTGAGCGAGGACGACACGCGGGGACCCAGGTCACGGCCAATCACGGTAGCGCCCATCAGGCAAATCTGGGGTTGCTCCTCCTTGAAGAGGTTCACCATGATGTCGGTGTGCGGCGCAGAGGTGTAGGGGAACAGTCCCTCGCCATCGAAAACAAAGAGTTTGTCAACACCATAGGGCAGAATCTGTTCTTCCACGGCACCTTTGATGCCCGAACCAGCTACCACTGCGTGGAGTTCCACGCCCAGCTGGTTGGCGAGCTTGCGGCCCTTGGTGAGCAATTCCTGAGATACTTCGGCAACAGTAGTGCCTTCGATTTCGCAATAAACAAATACGTTATTCATAACTTCTACCATTAACCGATTATCTTTTCATCTAACAATTCACGAATCACGCCCTCCACATCGGCATCGCTGCCTGTGAGGGTCTTGCTCTCCTTGGCCTGGAACACGATGTTCTTCACGGTCTTCACCTTGGTGGGCGAGCCGCTTAAACCGCACTGTGCGGGATCACCATCAACATCGGCCACGCTCCACTCGTTGAGGGTGAGGTAGGGGCGCTCGTCGTAGAGTTCCTTCCAGGGTTCTTCTCCGGTGCGCTCCATGGGGCAGGTGGCATACTTGTACTTCATCACCAGCTTGGCGTTGCAGGGACGACAAGGAGCGGCGCTGCCGTTCACGGTAATCACCACGGGTAGGGGGGCTTCAACCACCTCCACACCGCCGTCGATGTGGCGGCGAATGGTAGCGACTCCGTTCTCCACTTTCAGGATTTCCTCGGCATAGGTCACCTGGTTCAGACCCAGTTTCTGTGCCACCTGAGGACCTACCTGGGCAGTGTCGCCGTCGATAGCCTGGCGACCGCCAATCACGATATCGACCTTGCCAATCTTCTTGATGGCAGTGGCAAGGGCATAGCTCGTGGCGAGGGTGTCGGCACCGGCAAACAGGCGGTCGGTCAACAGCCAGCCTGTGTCGGCTCCGCGGAACAGACCTTGACGGATGATTTCACCGGCACGGGGAGGACCCATGGTGAGCATGCCCACGGTTGAACCGGGATGCTGCTCCTTGAGCCTGAGCGCCTGCTCAAGGGCGTTCAGATCTTCGGGGTTGAAGATGGCAGGCAGTGCGGCACGATTGATGGTGCCGTCGGCCTTCATAGCATCTTTGCCCACATTGCGGGTATCGGGTACCTGCTTGGCGAGCACAATGATGTTTAAACTCATAGTCAAAATATTATTTAGTTTATATTATAATCAAAAAATCGTGCAAAATTACGAAAATGCGGGCAGACCTGCAAACCTTCCCGCCCCCATTAAAGTTTATTTACAATAATCTCAGACAATTGTCATCAATTGTCATTATTTGTCATTAATTGTCATCAATTGTCTCCTATTTGGTCATGGGTTTTGAGGAGCTGGTCGCCGAGGTGGATGGTGTAGCCTTGCTGGATGAAGTAGATGTTTCCGGCCTTGTCGCAAATGAGGAACACGGGCAGGGTGGTGGCTTGCAGTTGCAGGGCCGATGTGATTTGCTCGAGCATGTTGGCCGTGTCGATGCCCCATCGCACGGTGGAGGGCAGATTGGCGAACTCGGCACGGTTCAGGCGGTTCATCTCGTCGGCGGTGCTGGTGAGCAGCGTGACGGGCAGGTGATTCTCTTCAAAGCGTGCGGTGCATACGGCGATGTCGCGCAAGGCATGGTTGGTGGGTTCATGGCTGGGTGCAATGAAACCAATGATACCATAACCCTCGTTCGGGAGCAGGACGGTTTCATTGCCGGTGTTCAGGTCGAGATATTTGCTATGTGGGTCGATGTTTCCCAAGATGCTAACTTGGGTGGTCTCCTCGCGCAGTTTGAGGTCGACTTGGGTAAATTCGTTAGGGGTGATGGAGAAGCGGGTGATGTGTGCCAGCACATTGCCATTGCTCAGGCGGTTGCCGGTGGTTAGTAGGTAGGTGCCTGGCTCAAGCGTCACACCCTCTTTGAAGGTGTTGCTCCAAGTGGCATCTTCGGGGAAGGTGAGCAGTTGCGGTGTGCCGTTTACGATCCTGCTCAGCGTGAAGTGGGTGTAGTAGGAGAGGTCGCTACGCTCGCCGCTTGGCATGAAGTTGAGTCTCAAAGCGCCGTATTTGGTGGGTTTGGCGAAAATACCTTCCTCGAAATTCACTTCTCGCCATTGCCCGCCGTGAAATGGGATATAGAATTCGAGTTTGCCGTCAACCTCGTTGATGCGTGCGGGAAATCCCAAGCTGCGTGCGGCACTCACGAAGAAGATGGCGCGCCCCAATTTGTCGGTCTTGCGGGTGCGGTACACGCTCATGGGCTGTTGTCTGAGTCCTTGCGGGTTGTGCTGACCGTCGATAACGATGTTATCGCGAGTCCAGTCGATCAGCTGGTCAAGAGAGGAAATCTTGCCCTTGAATTCTTTGCGGAAGAAGGCTTTGTAAGGGGTGAGCCATTCGTTCTCAACCCGCGGGCACATGATGTAGCGGCAGAAGAGTTCGCTGGTGTCGGTTTGGGTAACCACATTGTCCATGAGCACATCGAGGGTGACATCGCGCAGGTCTTTCTCGCTGATGACATCGAGGAGTTTGCGCGCCATCACCTTGTTGCGGCTTTGGGCAATGAACCGGTTGATGGTGGCATGGTTGCCGCGCCATGCTTCTACGGGCATGGTGGCTTCGTAGGCTTGGCGGATGGAGTCTTCCTGTGCCTTGCGGCGGTTGTTCTCGTCGCGTTGCGCTTGCGTGATGGCAGGAAGGGTGAAATGGGCTTGCGGCGGAACGATGTCAAGGTCCAGGGCATCTGGCAAGTCGCTGTCATCAAGGACTATTGTCTCGGTGTGGGCCTCTCGCCACGACACTTTCTTCTGCGCCACGAGGTCACCTTTTGTGACCCACACCAGCAAGTCGCCCTTGCCCGCAGTGAGGCTCGTGTGACCTTCACTGTCGGTGGTCTTTTTTGCGACGGTGTAGAACTCGGCGTAGTTGTAGAGCTTGAACTCCACAAGGGCATCTTTCACGGGTGCACCGTTTTTGTCAATAATGGTGATTTCCACCTTTGTGGTTGGGGCATAGTTGCCGGTGACATTGATTTCGGTGTAGCAGGCGGTGCGGCTCATCACCTCTTCAGGACCATGGTAATCGCCCGCCACCTTGGTGTGCATGAGCATGGCACGCGAGGCGCTCTCGTTGAACCAGCCGAGGTCAAGCACCGGTTCGGGTTCGCAGGCTCCCAGGAAGTGCCACTGCCCGTTGGCCCAAGCCTCTACCCAGGCATGGTTGTCGTCGGTGTGCGCCCATCTTGGGGTATAGACCTGACGGGCGGGAATAGCCACCGAGCGCAGTGCTGCCACCAGCAGAGTTGACTCCTCTCCACAACGGCCATAGGCGGTGCGAACGGTAGCGAGCGGACTGCTGGTGCGGGCATCGCTTGGGCGGTAACTCACCTTTTCGTGGCACCAGTGGTTCACTTCCAGAATGGCCTGTTCCATGCTGAGGCCTTTCACTCGGTCCTTGAGTTCGTTGTAGAACACCTCTCTGGCCATGTCGAGGTTCTCGTTGTTCACCCGCACGGGCAGCACGAAATGGCGAAAGATGTCATCAGGGATATCCCACTGCAGTTCGTGTAACGCCTGGAGCGAAATCAGATAGTTTTTCTCATAGAAGGAGTCGCTGTAGTCGGCTTGATCAGGCATGGCAAGCCAGGGTGACAACAATGCGTGATATTGCTTTGCCTCCCTCTCATGTTGGGCGTAAAGCTGGCAGGGCATGGCAAGCAGCAGTGCCGTCAGAATTTGAATCAGGCGGAGTTTCATATTTGGCGGTTATTTCTGGTCGGTTTTCTTGCCCCAGAGCTGTTCCATGCGCTCACGCATGCGGGCCTCTGACGGATTCTCCTGCGGTTGCCACAGGGTGGGGTGATGCAGTTCTTCGGGCATGTATTCCTGGTTGACGAAGTGCCCGGGGAAGTCGTGCGCATACTTGTAGTCCTGACCATAACCCAGTTCCTCCATGAGTTGTGTGGGGGCGTTGCGCAAGTGCAGGGGCACAGATGCATTGCCCGTGCGTTGCACGAGTTGCTGGGCAGCGCCAATGGCGAGGTAGGCACTGTTGCTCTTGGCCGAGGTGGCGAGGTAGATGGCGCACTCGCTCAAGGGAATGCGTCCCTCGGGCCAACCTATCTTGTTGATGATGTCGAAGGTGGCGTTGGCCAGCAGCAGGGCGTTGGGGTTGGCGAGCCCGATGTCCTCGGCAGCCAGGATGCACAGGCGGCGCGCTATGAACTTGGGGTCTTCGCCGCCCTCGATGAGGCGGGCGAGCCAATAGACAGCCGCATCGGGGTCGCTCCCTCTGATGCTCTTGATGAAGGCCGAGATGATGTCGTAGTGCATCTCGCCGTTCTTGTCGAAGGCGAGCGGATTCTGCTGGAGTCGGCTGGTGACAATCTCGTCGTTGACCACAAAGGGCTCGTGTGTGTTGAGCGACTGCATGATGAGGTCGAGGATGTTGAGCAGTTTGCGTGCGTCGCCACCCGAGAAGCGCAGCAGCGCCTCGGTCTGCTCGATGCGAATTTCACGCCCCTCAAACATCTTGTCGGTTTTCAGCGCGTGGTCGAGCAGCGTGAGCAGGTCGTCCTTGTCGAGCGGGTTGAGCACATACACCTGTGCCCGCGAAAGCAATGGACGGATGACCTCGAACGACGGATTCTCGGTAGTAGCGCCTATGAGTGTGACGGTGCCGTTTTCCACTGCGCCCAGCAATGAGTCTTGCTGCGACTTGTTGAAGCGGTGAATCTCGTCGATGAACAGCACGGGCCGGCCCTGTGTGAACATGCTGGTGGCATCTTTGCGGCAGCGGTCGAGCACCTCTCGCACCTCTTTCACGCCGCTCGTCACGGCCGACAGGGTGTAGAACGGCACCTTGGTCTGCTCAGCTATGATGCGTGCCAGCGTGGTCTTGCCCACGCCTGGCGGTCCCCACAAGATGAACGAGGAGATGTTGCCGCTCTCTATCATGCGGCGAATCACGGCTCCCTCGCCCACAAGGTGTTGCTGGCCTATGTAATCGTCGAGCGACTTGGGTCGCAATCTTTCGGCTAATGGCTGGTACATGCTGCAGTGTTTTCGTTTGTCGTTCTGGTTTGGAGTGCGAATATAGCGGTTTTTTTACGAAGTGCCAAATAAAAAAGGAGGACTAGCGTAAAGAAAAAGACTTTTTACCCATGAAAAAATGTGGGAAAATTTGTTTTTTTCAATCAAATGCATTATTTTTGCTATCGTAAAAGAGATCTTTGAAAAATTGTCCACATCAAAGCAGATTGGGATACTCTTCAAATAATTATGAAATGCCGAGTAAGGCATATGCTTCAATGGCGGGCCTCGACCCTTAGGGGTGTCTTCTGCGACCGGAGGATTACAAAGATGCTTATGCCCTCAAACCCTGTTTTTATCGGAGTTTCATCCATCGTCCTTTGGTGTGGCTTTTCATAACACGAGAGCCGATGCGACTGCACCGGCTCTCGTTGTATTTTGCTGTGATGGCAATTTAGTTCTTAGGGGCCACGTAGTCCATGTGAACTCTGTCAAGTGTGATGGATCCTTCCTTGTCGACATTGACGCGCACAAGATAGTCGCCTGGTTCAGGACTGTTGCGCTCGCTCATTGAGTCGAGGGTCAGGAAGTAAACCATGTTATAGATGCGCTCATCCCACTTGTGGACATGACCGCAGAACACAATGGTTGAATTCCATTTGTCAAACTGCTTGAGCAGGAAATAGGCCTCTTCGCGGGGGAAGGTTGATGAGAACTGCATGTGCTGAGGCAGGAAGATGTTGGTGTGGCTGAACACGAAGGTGTTGCGATAAACCCCTTGTCCGTCAAGCACACCTTCTTCAATGAGGTCGACCTGTGTCTTGCCCAGCGTGCCGCTTGCAGTGTCGAGGAAAATGAAATGGTCGTACACTGCATTGCCATTATACTCTTCTACTAATACGTCAAATTCATAGAACGAGGAACCAAAAATGTTACTCCACAATGCCCATCCATTGTGCGTGATATCGTGGTTACCCACTACCGGGAAGAATGGGAACTTGATATCATCATAATCTCTGCCTATGGCTTCTGGCTGGTTCTTGCGATAGAGTTTGAAGTCTTTTTCGCTTAATTCATAGTTTTTCTCAACATAATAGTATTTTGCTTCGGCAATTGCGTTTTGCAGCACATTGTAATATTCTACCTTAGTGTCGGCAATATCACCCAAGTGTATCATGAGCAGGTCGTCATGATCAAGTCCAATCTGGAACATCTCTTTAATGCGTCCATCGTCGGTTGTGATGTGGCTGTCAGAACCCACCAAGAACGAGTATCCGTTTTCCACTTCTTTAAGATCGTAGTCGAGTTTGTCTTCGAAATTATTTACTTTGTAGTAATTATAAGACATTTTCACGCGGTCTTCAACCGCAGTGCCGCCCATCAGAACTCCCTGAGGACTCACTTTCTCGCACGATGTGTTGGCTATTGCGGTAGCAGTCAATGCTGCTATAAATATATATTTTGCTTTCATAGTAATTACCATTTATACTTTAAACCAAGTTTAACTGAACCCTCGTATTTACTGGCCAACTGGCTCATTGAGCCTGCAGGACGAATGTTGAACTCGCCGAAGAGATGCCACTGGTCTTTCACCTTGGCATACCAGCGAACGCCCCAGTTGATGTTCCAGTTTTCGTAGTAGAAATCGTCGTAGTTGCGGAAGAACAGACCAAGGTTCCAGGGGTTGTTGCGGTGGCGTATGTTGGCTCCGAAACCGAAGGTGAGCAACGGAGGCTCGGTGTATCCAAACCCTTCACCCCACGCGCGGCTGTGATAGTGGACAAGTGTTTCACCAAGTCGGATGTCGACATAAGCGCTCTCCCATGTTGCTGAGATGTTATAGGACATCTCGTGGAAGCCGAACTTGTGATAGTAGTTGTACATCACTTTACCAGTAAAATCGATGTTGCCAAATTTGATGGGCAAGCGGTAGCCGCCCTGCACATCGACCGAGAATAGTTCTTTCCCAAACTGCATCTGGGCATCGCCACCCACATGCCAACGGGGTGTGAGATGGCGAGTATAGGATGCAGCAAGGCCTCCAAATCCGTCGGTAACCACATTGTTGCCACCCATCACATAGCCTGAAACCTCGTTCTTGTGCTCGCCGTCATAAGTCTTGTAGGGAATGTAGCTGTTTTGAGCCCATCCCGCGGTGAAAGCCGAGGCTAAGAAGAATAATGAAAAAAACTTTTTTATCATAGTATGAAATTAATAATAATCAAATTAGAAAGAAATGGAGAGCGCTCCCCCCAGCACCCACTGATGAAGCGACTTGTGCACGCTCGACTCGACCGGTTTCGTCATGTCCCAGCCTTTAAGGTACATTGCCAATGTGGTTTCGGGCGAGAGGCCTTCAAAGAGTCCAAGCGGATTATAGGAGGCGGTGAAAGTCTTGCGGGAGAAGTCGTAGTCGCAGAACAAGCGCCACGAGAAATTATTCTTGTGCGCATAGGTGAGAGAAATGCCAGTGCCAAACTTGAAAGAGTTGGAGGCAGAGACATCAATGTAGTCCCACTTGTAGTCGACCGTTTCGTCGGAACGCTTGAATGCGGGAGCACCTTCAGAATCATCGTCATTGATTTGCAACTGATAGCCAGTGTAGGAAGCGTTGATGTCGATGTCGTCCATCACGCTGCGGCCAAACAAGACTTTTGCTCCCAGGGCGAAACGCGACGAGAAAGGCAAGTTGAAGTAAACCCCAGCATCGGCTGCAAACTCGGTGATATGGTCGCTCTCGATGGTGAGATTCACTTTTTCCATGGCGTTTTGAAGTTCGGGGTCGGAAAGAAACTCCTTGAGTTCTCCTTCTTCGCTGATGGCAAACTTGCCCCAGCCGTTGATGGGTGTGGCTTTCACTCTCAATCGTCCGCCCACACCTATGTAGGGGTTGAAGAAATAGGCACCTTCAGCGCCCACAGCCGTAGCCGAACGGAACTGGAGCTTCAGGGGTTCATCGGTATCGATGCTTTCATCGCCAAAGATTTCTTCAGGGACATCGAAATGGAAGGGAGGCAACACCAGATTCTTGTTGCCAAGGCCCACGCCCATAGAGATGGAGAAAAACGAGGGGTTGGTGCGCAAGTCGGGATAGGCAATCAGGTCGCCGCGTTGCAAACCTTTCTCCTTGAAGAGCAGGTCCATCAGTCCGTAGCCCAGTTCCACCGAGAGGATGCCTATGCCGGCCCCTGAGAGCACATCGGAAATCCAGTGGCGGTTGTTGAGCACACGCATCACCCCTGTGGCAGTAGCGAGCGTGTAAGCACCTACCGAGATCCAGGGTGAGTGTGTCATGCCATACTCTTTGTGCAGAATACTGGCTGCCAGGAAGGCGGTGGCAGTGTGACCTGAAGGCCACGCGTTGCGGGTTGACCCGTCAGGGCGCATTTCGCTGGCAGTGTATTTGATGCCATTGACAAGTCCGGCCATAATAGCTGCCGAGGTTGCCGCTGAAGCCCAATAGCGAGGCCAGTCGCTCCGACTTTCCACTCCGCCCAGTTTTAGTCCTATAGTTAAAGCCAGTGGCAGATATTGCGTGTAGTTATCAATCTCACTGTGAAAGTTATATTTGATAAGTCGAATTTTTGTATTTGGGTTGTTGTAGTCTTGACGGAAAGCCGTCTTCTCGCTTTTCGCAAGAAGTCCTGCAAAGAACAACGGCACTCCCACCCATGTCTGGTCGTCAAGGAACTTATAAGGTTTGACGGCGGGATTGGAGCGGCTCTTGATGAAGTTGAAGTCGAGCGCCTTGGGCGGTTCATAGGGTTTTATGACAACGCTCGATGGCACATCGTCGGTGGTAACGTCTTGCAAGGTGCTTATGGGCATTTCAATCTCAGCGCCGTCGTGCGTCGTTGCATCAAGTTCGTGAGATGCAAGGCTGTCGGTTGTCTCTTCTACAATCGAGGGCTCTATGGGAGTTTCATTGGCAAGGACCAGCGATGTGGTTGAGAGCCCCAAGAACAATGCAAGCATCAAAAACTGCTTTCTCATATTGATATATTGTAATAAAAAAACGTACAAAGTTAATTGCTTTGCAAGAAATCACCAAATTAAATGGCATTTAAGCATCGCATGATGATTGATGCTGGCTGCTATTCCTGTCATCAATTAATGTGTAAGAATCTTTGCAAAGTTCGTTATATTCTATCAAAAATGCAAAATTTCATTTTTTTGTTCATCTGTTTGAAAAAGAACGTGCCACCTTGCTTGAGCAGGATGGCACGTGGTTGGTTGAAGTATTCAAGAGGCTGATTGTTACGCCTGCTCTCTTTTTTATTTCTTGAGTTTGATGGATTTGATCACGGGCATGATCACCTTCTCCACCTCGGCAGCCTTGGCCACTGGATACTTGAACGAACCGGCCACACCTGCTTTCTCGCCCAGATAATCCACGAAGATGGTCATGGCTTCTTCGTCTTTAACACCCTTGAAGGTCATGATATCGCCGTCGATTACAGGCTCTTCAAACTTGTAATCCTTGTACATGGGGTTCACGCCCATATTCTCGGCATACTTCTTGAAATCTTCAGGTTTGCAGGGGAAGTCGCTGAAGGTGGCATCCATCTTCATGTCACGGTCAACAGTGTCGGCAGCATTCATGATGTTGTCGCTTGTGAAGGTGGTCTTCATCCATTCGGGATACTGCATGGTGAAATTGGCGCCTTCAAACACCTGGCCCTTGAATTCTTCTTGAGCGGCTTGAGAAGACTCGCCACCTTTGTTGCCTTTGTCACATGAAACGATTGTCAGGGCTGCAACAGCCATCAACATAAGAAATAACTTTTTCATAAAGCGTAGTTTTGAATTTTTTGGGTTAATGATTAAATATGATATTCTGCACGCAAAGTTAATTCATTTTTCAATAAGAATCCATTGTTGTCAGTGTTTTTTCAATTCATAATTTAGGTTTGCGGGGTTGATTTCTCCAAAATCTTTGTGTAACTTTGCCGTTACACGGCGAAAATAGGCTGCATCTCGGCATAACTCAAATAAATTTGGTTCTGCACTCGATTTGCACTATCTTTGTGGCAAAGTTGTTAACCCCGAGCGAAAAACCCTACTGATTGAATCGGGATAAAGAGATTTCAGATGACAGAGAAATTGCTTTCACAATATGATGTGGTGATTGTGGGCGGCGGCGTGACGGGTGCCGGTGTGGCGCGTGACTGCGCTATGCGCGGCATGAGCACGCTGCTTGTAGAGAGCCATGACCTGACCTATGGCACCACAGGCCGCAATCATGGGCTGATGCACAGCGGTGCGCGTTATGCGGTTTCCGACCTGGAAAATGCCCGCGAATGCATCGAAGAGAACAAAATATTGTGCCGAATAGCCCGGCACTGCGTTGAACCCACAGGGGGGCTGTTTATCTCGCTGCCTGAAGACGACCTTGCCTACCAGGCTCGGCTGGTTGAGTCGTGCCACGAGGCGGGAATCAATGCCGAGGTGATTGACGCTGCCGAGGCGCGGCGCATTGAGCCGGCAGTGAACCCCACCATTGTGAGTGCAGTTCTGGTGCCTGACGCGTCGATCGACCCCTTCAAACTCACTATGAGTAATGTGCTTGACGCACAACTGCACGGTGCCACTGTGCTCACCTATCATGAGGTGGTGGCCATTCATCGCGACCAGAACACCGTGACTGGCGTTACCCTGCGCGACAACCTCACCGGCGAGCAGAAACGAGTAGATGCCGGTGTGGTGATTAATGCGGCAGGTATCTGGAGTTGCCTGATTGCCAAACTTGCTGATGTGGAACTCAAGATGCTCCCTGCCCGCGGGGCGTTGCTGCTGCTGGGCCAGCGCGTGAACAAGATGGTGATTAACCGCTGTCGCAAACCAGCTAATGCCGACATACTGGTTCCAACCGGCAATGTGTGCGTGCTGGGCACCACCAGCCGCCGAGTGCCTATCGAGGAAATCGACGATATGAGCGTTACGGTAGAAGAGGCACAAATGCTGCTCACAGAGGGTGTGAAGCTGGCGCCCGCCATAGCCCACACGCGAGTGCTCAGGGCATATGCCGGAGTGCGTCCTCTTGTTGCCGACGATGACGACCCTACAGGCCGCAATGTGAGCCGAGGGATCTCGTGCATCGACCACAGCGAGCGTGATGGTGTGGAGAATTTCATCACCATCACTGGCGGAAAAATGATGACCTACAGGCTCATGGCACAAATGGCTACCGACCTGGCCTGCAAGAAACTGAACCTGCGCCGGCGTTGCGCTACAGCTACAACTTCGCTGCCTGGCAGCGACAATGCTACCACTTCAAAATCGACGACATGGCACGATTTTACCATATCAAAACCCTGGCGACACGACAAGAACAACCGCTTGCTGTGCACCTGTGAAGGCGTGACCGAGCGTGAAGTTGAAACCATCTTGAACGAGGACGATGATGTGGACTTCGACGCCCTGCGCCGTCGCACAAGGCTTGGCATGGGACCATGCCAGGGACGCATTTGTGCCTGCCGTGTTGCCCGCAAGATGTGCGCCCGTCAGGGTGAAGACGAGGCGATGAAACGACTTGTAAACTTCATGAACGAGCGCTGGAAGGGTATGCGGCCTGTGACATGGAGCGACACTTTGAGTGAAGCCTATAATACCGCTCTGGTTTATCAGGATCTGTGCGGAGTTGATCAAATTATGAAAACAATAAAAGATAAAGAGATATGAGGTATGATGTGTTAGTAATAGGGGCAGGATTGAGTGGCATGACCTGTGCCATTGCTCTGGCTCAAGCGGGCAAGCGTGTGGCGGTTCTTGCACCAGGACACGGCACTCTGCCTATGCACAGCGGCAGTTTCGACTTGCTCGGCTACGACAGCCAGGGCAACATCGTTGAGCACCCCATTGAGGCAATAAGCGACCTTGACCCCAAGCATCCTTACGCCAAAATCATGGCCACTCATGGCTTGCAGCACATCGAGCAACTCGCCGAGCAAGCCCACAGAATGATTAATCAGCTGGTGCTTGCACCAAGCAATAGCGAGGCGTTCGTATCGTCGACAGAACAAAGGATCATCACCAACCAGTATAGGCTCACTCCCATGGGGGCGCTCAAACCCACATGGCTCACGCCCATTCACTTTGCAACTTTCGATTCGCCCAGCCTTGAGGGAAAGCGGTTTGTGGTGGCTTACTACAAGCCATTTCTCGATTTTCCCGTTGAGTTTCTTGCCGAGGGCTTGCGCAAGGCAGGTGCCCAGGTTGAGATAAAGGAACTGGAACTCAACATTACCTCGGTGGGCAAGGCGGCTCTCAAGGCGCCGGCGCTTGCAAGTCAGAAACAGGGCGAAGCGCTGCTCAAGCAACTCGATGGCATCGACCGGCAATGCGACCTGCTGGTGCCGCACATCTTTGACGATACTGAGATGATCGAAATGAATGAGAAAGTGGAACGACGGCTGAGTGTGGTGCCCACACTGCCGCCCACCTGTGCTGGTAAAGAACTCTCGGCCAAGCTGCGCGCATTGTTCTCCTCGTTGGGAGGAACGCTGTTCGAAGGCGACCGCGCCATGAGTGCCACAATCAAGAACGACCGCATCATGGCCATCAAGTCGTCGAAACATGTGACACACGACCTGCTGCAGGCCGACCACTATGTGATTGCCTCGGGCTCATTTGGTGTGAGAGGCCTCGAAGCGCGTTTCGACCGCGTGGCCGAACCTGTTTTCGACCTCGACATCGATGCCCTCGACGACCCTCAGCAGTGGACCACAAGCGATGTGCTGAGCATGCAACCCTATACCAACTTTGGTGTGCGAACCGACGACTACTTCCGCCCGTCGAAGCACGGCCGAACCATTCAGAACCTCTATGCCGTGGGCAGCATTTTGAGCAACACCAATTCCATTAAGCTCGCTTGCCGCCAAGGCGTTTCGCTCCTTACCGCCCTTCAGGTTGCAAACACCATCCTGGATTTTTAAGACTCAGGGGTTGCACAAGTTCTGGAACCTTTGTAAATTTGCAAGTTAAAATATGGCCAAAGTGGCCAAAACGCATAGCAATATGGCAGACACAAATAAACAATATGACGAGGTGATAGCCCAGTGCCGAGGCCTGTTTGTGCTCAAGATGCGGGACTACGGCCCCTCGTGGCGCATCGAGCAGCCCCGCACCATCACCGACCAGATTTTCATCAATGCCAAGCGCATTAGAACCATTATGCTTAATGGCGAGGCCAAGGTGGCCGACGACATCTACAGCGAGTTCATAGGCATCGTGAATTATGGCGTGATTGGGCTCATTCAGCTTGAATACGGCTTCGCCGATTTCATTGACATGACTCGCGAAAAGGCGGTGGAGCTCTATGACAAGTATATTATTGAAACCAAAGAGCTGATGATAGCCAAGAACACCGACTATGGCGAGGCGTGGCGCGACATGCGCACCAGCAGCTATGTCGACTTTATCCTCACCAAGGTGCAGCGCACCAAATCGATTGAGGACAACGCAGGCAAGACGCTGGTATCTGAGGGCATTGCCGCCAATTATCAGGACATGATCAACTATGCCGTGTTTGCGCTCATCAGGCACAACGAAGGCTCTGAAATGTGACCCTTGCTTTAATTCTTTTGAAATGAAACTCTTCAAATTCAAGATGCCCCAGTGGGGCGAGGCCGTAGCGGAAAGCAAGTGGAATACCGTGATCGTGTGGGTGTTGCGCGTCCTGGTGGGCTTGACCTTCATCTACTCGGGCTTTGCCAAGGCCATTGACCCTTGGGGAGGCATGTATAAGTTCACCGAGTACTTCAATGTGCTGGGCATGGACCAGCTGGTACCGGCGGCTCTCGCCTTTGCCTTTATGCTGGCAGCCTTCGAGTTCATGATGGGCCTGTTTGTGCTGCTGGGTTGCTACCGACGCAGTGCACCAGTGCTGCTGCTGTGCCTGATGGCAGTGATGTTGCCGCTCACCCTGTGGCTCGCCATCACCGATGCTGTGCCCGACTGCGGCTGTTTTGGCGATGCCACACACATGACCAACTGGGCCACATTCTTCAAGAATCTGCTCATAGTGCCGGCGCTCATCTATCTGGTCATGTTCAACAAGCGCGTGCATGGCATCTTTGGGCCAGCGGTGAACTGGGTGGTGGGCGTGATTGCCCTTGCCTATATGGGTGTGATTGCCTACAACGGCTACTTCAAGCAGCCGCTCATCGACTATAGGCCCTATCCCGTAGGGGCAAAGTTGGGCGTGGAGCCAGAGTCGCAACCGGCCGACGATGAATATGTGTTCATCTATGAGAAAGACGGCGAACAGCAAGAGTTTTCGATTGATAGCGTGCCCGACGACGACAGCGAGTGGCAATTTGTAGACCGCCGCGTGAAAGGCGACGAGCAACGGCGGGGTAGGGTGCTCGAACAGCCTCTCGCCATCTTCGATCATGGTGCCGATGTCACCGAGGAGGTGCTCACCACCGAGGGCGATGTGTTGCTCTATCTGTTCCCCGACCTGCCGGGTGTGAACATTGCCTACACCTTTGTTATCAATAACCTCACCGAAAAGGCAAAGAAACAGGGGGCACAGGTGGCGGCACTTGCTTCGGCCACCGAGCGAGAAATGGATGAGTGGCGCGACATTTCCATGGCCGATTATGAAACCTACAACATGGACGACACCGACCTCAAGATGATTGCACGCGGCAATCCGGCTGTAGTCTTCATGCACGATGGTAAGATTGTGTGGAAACGCACACTGGCCTCACTCAATCCTGAAAGGCTGCGCGACGACAATATGCCGCTGGCCCAGCTGAGCGATGACTTCAACCCCAAAGCCATACTCAAGCACGCAGGCTGGTTGTTCCTGCTTGCCTTGCTGGCACTGCTGGTAATCAACCGCACCCATGTGCTCGTGGGCTCGCTCTGGCGCAAGCTGCGCGGCAAAGAAGAAGCGGCTGAACCCTCCACCCCCTCCGAGAACTCCGAGAACTCCGAGAACTCTGAGTACTCTGAGACCTCGGAGAACTCCGAGTCATCAGAGAGCGATGAAGATGCTTAAATGCCATTTTATTTGGTAAATTCTTGCGAAGCAATTAACTTTGCACCGTTTTTTGAGTCAAATAATAAAAATAAACATATTTAGATTTAAATCATAATGAGAAAAAACATTGTTGCGGGCAACTGGAAGATGAACACTACCGTGCCCGAAGGCGTGAATCTGGCAAAAGAAGTTAATGATGCCGTGGCTGCTGCCAAGGGTCTGAAATGTGATGTGGTGATAGGCGTTCCCTTCACTCACCTCACTGCCGTCAAGGCCGTGATCGACATCAACAAGGTGGGTCTCGCTGCCGAGAACTGCGCTAACCACGAAAAAGGTGCCTATACCGGCGAAGTGAGCGCTCCCATGGTGGCTTCGACAGGTGCCAACTATGTGATTCTGGGTCACTCAGAGCGTCGCGAGTACTTCAACGAGAGCAACGAGATGCTCAAGGAGAAGGTGGACCTCGCACTGGCTAATGGCCTGAAGGTGATCTTCTGCTGCGGCGAGAGCCTTGAACTGCGTGAGGCTGGCAACTATGCCGACTTCATCAAGGCCGAAATCAGCGAGTCGCTCTTCCACCTCACTGCCGAGCAGATGGCCGACATCGTCATCGCTTACGAGCCTATCTGGGCCATCGGTACCGGCAAGACCGCTACCAGCGACCAGGCACAGGAAGTGCACGCCATGATTCGTGCTCTCATCGCCGAGAAATTTGGCGACAAGGTGGCCGACGACACCACCATTCTCTATGGCGGTAGCTGCAAGCCCAGCAATGCACCCGAACTCTTCGCCAAACCCGACATTGATGGCGGACTCATCGGAGGTGCATCGCTCAAGGCTGCCGACTTCATGGGCATCGTCACAGCCTTCTGATGACGAAAAAGCCCTGATAATTTGTTCCAAAGGTATATTTTTTATTATCTTTGCCGCGAGTTGTATATTATATAACACTTTGTACTATGGTTAAACTGAATTTACACCGTTTGATGACTGTGGCTCTCCTGGCTTCTGCTATGGCTTGGAGCTCTGCCTCCTTTGCCCAGGTCACCGTCAATGCGCCCTCGGGGCTCACAAACCGCCAGAGTACCTCTACGCAGAAGAAACAGGACGACAAGCCCAAGGTTTCAGAGACTAAGAAGTCTGAAACCAAGTCGTCGTCGCAAGAAAAACACGAGACCACCGAAACCAAGTCGAGCAGCGAGTCGTCGACAAAGACTTCGACCCGCAAGACACAGAGCGATTACAAGTTGTCGAACCAGACGGTGCGCAAGCGTGCTGCAGGTTACCGCATTCAGGTGTACTTCAGCAGCAGCCTTCAGGGACGCAACGAGGCCCGTTCGCGTGCCCGTGAAGTGGCTTTGAAGTATCCGCATTACCGCACCTACATCTCCTATGTGGCCCCACAGTGGAGATTGCGCATTGGTGACTTCAAGTCGAAAGAAGAAGCCCAGAAAGCCCTCAGGAAGGTAAGACGCTCGTTCCCTCAATACATGTCCGACATCATTTTGGTGACCGATAACATTAATGTCTGGAGTAATGATTAAACAGTTTATCTACGACCAACAGCGAGTCGACAAAATAGCCCATCACTATCAGGAAATCCTTAAACTCATAGGCGAAGACCCTACTCGCGAGGGCCTTGTCAAGACCCCTCAGCGTGCCGCTAAGGCGCTGCTGGAGAATACGCTGGGCTATCAGCAGGATAATGAAACCATCATCAAATCGGCCATCTTCGAGCATCCGGGCTCGGAAATGGTGATTGTGAAAGACATCGAATTCTACTCGCAATGCGAGCACCATGTGCTGCCGTTCTTCGGCAAGATTTCAGTCGGTTATCTGCCTGACGGGCAGATTGTCGGCCTGAGCAAGTTGGCACGCGTGGTGGAAGGCTTCGCACGTCGCCTGCAGGTGCAGGAGCGACTCACCCAGCAGGTGTGCGACATCGTCTACGACAATCTTGCTACCCGTGGCGTGATTGTGGTGTGCGAGGCACAGCACCTGTGCATGAAGATGCGTGGCGTGGAAAAACAAGAGTCGACCACCGTTACGATGCAGTATCGTGGTGCTTTTGAGGATGTTACGGTGCGAAACGAGTTCTTTGCTTTGCTTGGCAACCGCAAATAATCGCTTTTTTCTTGAAAAAAATTAAGCACTTTCTTTGCAGTTTCAGTAAAAAGCACTAACTTTGTCCCCGCAATTCAGTTTTGCACGATTGCGAAAGTAGCTCAGTTGGTAGAGCACGACCTTGCCAAGGTCGGGGTCGCGGGTCCGAGTCCC
>JAFZSO010000053.1 GCA_017619355.1 Muribaculaceae bacterium | reverse complement strand
GCAACGAGGGCGTCACTTCGTGGTACGACTTCACCAAGGCCATTCACCGCATTGCCGGAATCACCGACTGCGATGTGCAGCCCTGCTCTACCGAGCAATACCCCACCCCCGCTCGCCGTCCGCACTACAGCGTGCTCGACAAGTCGCTCATCAAGCGCACCTACGGCTTAACCATCCCTTACTGGGAAGATAGCCTCAATCACTGCATCAATCGTTTAAACAACAATTTATAATATTCCCTATTGTGGCAAATCTAACAGACGAAATCAAGAAACGGCGCACCTTTGCCATCATCTCACACCCCGATGCGGGTAAAACCACGCTCACCGAGAAGCTGCTGCTCTTCGGTGGAGCCATTCATGTGGCAGGTGCCGTGAAATCGAATAAAATCAAGAAAACCGCTACCAGCGACTGGATGGAAATCGAGAAGCAACGTGGCATCTCGGTAGCCACCTCGGTCATGGGGTTTGAATATGAAGGCTACAAAATCAATATCCTCGACACTCCAGGTCACCAGGACTTTGCCGAGGACACCTTCCGCACACTCACTGCCGTAGACAGCGTCATCATCGTGGTCGATGTGGCCAAATGTGTGGAGCAGCAGACACGCCGACTCATGGAAGTGTGCCGCATGCGCAACACGCCAGTCATCATCTTTGTGAACAAACTCGACCGCGAGGGGCGCGACCCCTTCGACATTCTCGATGAACTGGAGAGCGAGCTGCACATTGATGTGCGTCCGCTCAGCTGGCCCATTGGCATCGGTGCCAAGTTCAAGGGTGTGTACAACATCTATGAGCAGAACCTCAGTCTGTTCAAGGCCGATAAACAGCATGTGACCGACCGTGTCGATATACGCGACATCAACGACCCCGCCATCGATAAAGCCATAGGCAGCAACGATGCCGAGAAACTGCGTGCCGACATCGAACTCATTGATGGTGTGTATCCTCAATTCAGCACCCTCGACTATCTCGATGGCATGGTGGCGCCTGTGTTCTTCGGCTCAGCACTCAACACATTTGGTGTCAAGGAACTGCTCGACTGCTTTGTGCGTATCGCACCATCGCCCCGACCGGTGCAGGCCATGGAACGCACCGTTGAACCAGGCGAAGACAAGTTCACGGGTTTTGTGTTCAAGATTCACGCCAATATGGACCCCAATCACCGCAGCTGCATTGCCTTTGTCAAGGTGTGCTCGGGTGTTTTCCACCGCAATCAGTACTACCTGCACGTGCGCAGCAACAAGCAGATTCGTTTCACCGCTCCCACCGCCTTCATGGCGCAAAAGAAAGAGATTATCGATGACGTGTATCCCGGCGACATTGTGGGTTTGCCCGACAATGGCGTGTTCAAGATTGGCGACACGCTCACCGAGGGTGAGCTCATTCACTTCAAGGGACTGCCGAGTTTCTCGCCAGAAATGTTCAAGTACATCGAGAACACCGATCCCATGAAGACCAAACAACTCAACAAGGGCATTGAGCAACTTATGGACGAAGGTGTGGCGCAGCTCTTCACCAACCAGTTCAACGGCCGCAAGATTGTGGGCACCGTGGGTCAGTTGCAGTTCGAGGTCATCCAATATCGACTGCTGCACGAGTATGGAGCCAGCTGCCGTTGGGATCCCATACACCTCTACAAGGCCTGCTGGATTGAGAGCGACGACGACGATGCCCTCGATGCCTTCAAGCATCGCAAGCGCCAGTTCATGGCCATCGACAAAGACGGCCGCGACGTGTTCCTTGCCGACTCGGCCTATGTGCTACAGATGGCTCAAGACGATTTTCCGAAAATCAATTTCCACTTCACATCAGAGTTTTAAGCACACATACTTGCCACAATAAGAGATTTTTGGTATCTTTGTACGTCTAAACAATTACAGCACATACTATGAATCCAGATATTTTAGCTTCTTTATACGAGAAATACGTGGGCACAGCGCCCACCGAAATCAAGCTGATGGACAAGGCGGGTTCGAATCGCCGCTACTACCGCCTCTCCGGTCTAAAATCGGTGGTGGGAGTCATCGGCGAATCACGCGAGGAAAACGAGGCTTTCATCTACATGGCTCAGCACTTCAAGAAACAAGGCCTTTCAGTGCCCACAGTCTATGAGGTGAGCGACGACCACATGGCCTACATCCAGGAAGACCTGGGCGGCAAACCCGAGAACATCCTGTGGAACAAGATTCGCCGTAGCAGCATTACTCATGCGTTCACCAGCGAGGAGAAGGAGTTATTGCGCCGAGCCATGCGCGACCTGTGCGACATCCAATTCCGTGGCACTCAGCGATTCGACTACACCAAGTGCTATCCGGCACAGTGCTTCGACGAGCGCTCCATCAAGTGGGACCTCAATTATTTCAAGTACTGCTTCCTGAAAGCCACGGGCGTGATATTCAATGAAGACAAACTTGAAAACGACTTCGAGCGCTTGACAAAAGACCTGCTTGCCGTTCCCAGCGAGACCTTCATGTACCGCGATTTCCAGTCACGAAACGTGATGCTCGTGGGCGACCCCGACCACCCCGCCGACTGCCGTCTGGCATACATCGATTTCCAAGGTGGCCGTCGTGGTCCTTACTACTACGATGTGGCATCGTTCGTATGGCAGTCGCGCGCCAAATACCCCGAGGATCTGAAGAAAGACCTGATAGAGGCCTACATGGAGCAACTTCGACTCTACAAACCCAATCTTGACGAGAAGGAGTTCCTCGACAACCTGCGCCTCTTCGTGCTATTCCGCACGCTGCAGGTGCTCGGCGCCTATGGTTTCCGCGGCTACTTTGAAAAGAAGCCCGACTTCATGAAGAACAGCATCGTGCCCGCAGTAGCCAACTTGCGCCGACTGATAACCACTACTGCCTTCGACCAATACCCCTACCTGAGCGAGGTCATCAACGAACTGGTGAATCTGAAAGACTTCACCAGCGAGGAGAAATCGCTCACCGTGCGTGTCATGAGCTTTGCTTACAAGAAAGGCATTCCGCACGACCCGTCGGGCAATGGTGGCGGTTTTGTGTTCGACTGCCGCGCCCTGAACAACCCGGGCAAATACGACAAGTACAAAGCCTTCACAGGCCTCGATGATAACGTCATCAAGTTCCTTCAGAAGGAAAGCACCATCGACAAATGGCTGGAACACGTCTATGCCTTGGTCGACGAATCGGTGGAACGCTATAAGAAGCGCAACTTCACCGACTTGATGGTGTGCTTTGGCTGCACCGGCGGACAGCACCGCTCGGTCTATGCCGCACAGCATCTGGCTGAACACATCCACAAGAAATTCAACGTGCGCGTTGAGCTCACCCACCGCGAGCAGAGCGGACACGACCGCACTTTCAATCCCGAGGTAGAATGAAAGCGCTCATCTTTGCTGCAGGGCTCGGCACGCGTCTGCGCCCCCTCACCAACGACCGCCCCAAGGCTCTCGTAGAGGTGGGCGGAAAGACTATGCTCGAGCGTGTCATCACACATGTCGCCGAATGCGGATTCACCGATATCATCGTCAATGTGCACCACTTTGCCGACGTGGTTATCGACTATCTGCGTGAGCACAACAACTTCGGACTCGACATCCACATCAGCGACGAGCGCGACCGGGTGCTCGAAACCGGAGGAGGCATTCTCAAGGCACGTCCTTTCCTCGATGGCGACGAACCTTTCCTGGCCCATAACGCCGATATTCTCACCGACCTCGACCTGTGCGATTTCTACCAGAATCATATAGAGTCGGGCGCTATCGCCTCAGTGCTGGTCAAGGAGCGCATCACGTCAAGATACTTCTTGTTTGACGAAGAGCATCGTCTGCGCGGCTGGGTCAACAAGCTGACAGGAGAGACCAAACCCGACGGCTTCATTTACCGCCCCAACGAGTTTCAAGAATTGGCCTTTGGAGGCATCCATGTCATCTCACCTGCCATCTTCCCCCTCCTTCAAGAGTATGCTCAAGCCGATGCCAAATTCTCTATCACACCATTCTATGCCGATAATTGCAACCACCTGCACATTAACGGTTACACGCCCAATTACAACTACCGCTGGCTCGATGTGGGCAAACCCCAGACACTCGCACAAGCCTGCGAACTATTTACTGAATGAATCACAAGCACGATAACAAAATAAGGAGAGCCGAAACTCTCCTTATTTGTTTTTTTATTGAATAATCTGATTATTATTCCATAGCAGCTTCAACCAGTTCTTCCTCGGCATAAGCCATGTCATCGCTGTCATTAGAATACTGGCTCATCATTTCCTCATATTGAGCCATGTACTTCTGTTGCTGTTGTTTGAACTGAGTGAAGATGAAATCCAGGAACTGCATGAAGTTCAGCTTCTTGCCATCCTTGCCAAGCACATAGAATTGACCTTTGGCATTCTTAATGTCTTTGCAGACGTTGTCGCCACAAATGGTGTAGTCACCTATTTTGAATTTCATATAATTACCCACCATGGCACCAGCAAACAGTTTGCTGGCTTCCTGAGCATCGATACCGCCCTGTGCAGTTTCCTCGGCATTGGGCATGCGCATCTTGATGAACGCCATATCGTTACCCTTCACGCCAGCATCAATCTTCATGCCATCGGAAGTAAACGAGAACATATTGTTCTGCAGCGTGGCAGGCACATTCTCCTTGCGCACAATGTTACCAACCAGTTTCACAAAGTCGGCAGCCTTCGAGGTCTTGAAACCAATAGCCATTTCGTTGACTTCGCCAATAGAGTTCCCGTTATAGTCGGCAGCAATGAACAGTGGACCATTGGCCGATGCCAACAGCGAAGCAATGTTCATGTCACGCATCGTGGGGTCTTCGTTCATAGCGTCGAGCAACGCCTTCACCTGTTCAAACTGAGCAATGTTCTTGCCCTGAATGTTGAGTACGGTCACCATGTCCATGTTGGCAGGCACATACTGCAAGAAGCTGGCATCACCAGTTGTCAGTGCCTGGTTCATAAGCTTGGCGAGGTCGCTGTTGTCGTCCATGAAGAGCTTACCTTCACTTGTCAAAGTATTGTCGGCAAGACTCGAAGTCACTGCAATAGCCTTGATGTCGCTTATCAGTTCCATAATCGTGGCGAACGACGGATCAACCTTATCGCCAAACATCGACAACAGACCTGTCACCTTACCCATGTTCACATACAAGTTCATGTCGTTGTCGCTATCGAGGCAATCATCAGCACCCTCGCACTCCGAGATATTGGCGAAGTCGGCTTCATATTGTTTCTTGGCAAAACTCTTGAATGCTTCCTGGATGGAACCACCCATAGTTGCACCAATCATCATGATGTCGTCCTTCAAGGCAATACCCATATTAGAGCCACCTGTGAACTGAATACCGTCTTCTTCGGTGAACTTCAGTTTCTCGCCGCCCAATGCGCCGTCTTCAAGCGATTTCTTGGTGTCACCATCGCTCTTCAACGGGAGGTAAGCCACAACAGGCACCTGCATATTGTCCATTGAGAAATACACGTAAATCTTGTTATCGGTATCCACGCCCAACTTGGCGATGCCCTTGCATATCTCCTCAAACTGAGCCTTGTCACTCGCACTCATCTCGGCCAGCATACTCTGGGGAAGATTCTTGATAACACCATCATCGGCAATCTCGGCACCCGAGTGCTCGATGAGAGCTTTAGGGTTAAAGGAAGCAACAGCGATAGCATCCTTCGGAACCATCTTCTTCATTTTCTTGTCAACCCCACTACACGAGGCGACCACAATCAGCAATAATGCTAATGATAAAAATTTAATTGTCTTCATTTTTTGAAAAAAATATGATTAATTAATCCAGGTTTTATGTAAGCATAAAGTGTGCCAAATTTGTCACAAGTCATAGTCCGACACAAAGTCGTCCTCGTCATGTTGCGGCATCTTGATTGAGGTGAGTATCGACAGCAGTGCCAGCACCACATTGTCTTTCTCGTCGGCGGTGTAGAACAGACCGTCACCCTTTGTGGGGCTGCTCATTCCAAAGTTGAAGAACGAGCTGTAGTCGTTCACCTTGTTTTGCACATACAGGCCCAGTGCCGACTGACCGAAACGGTCCTTGCAGTCGGGGAAGTCGTCATAATAATTACCCTCAAGCAACTCATGGTCTAAGCGCGTCAGGTACACGATGTCGTCCACAGTGCCCACAAGCAGCGGCTTGCCACCATAGTTATACACATGACGGCCATTCTTGAAAAAGTCGGGCTGCCCCATGCTGCTTGCAAAGGCCTTGATCTGCCCTATCACTCCTTCAGCGTCCTTGCTCTTGGCCGCAATGGTCACATTCCAGTCGCCTGCAAACACATCTTCGTTGTCGCCCGTCATATAGCTGGGTGCCAGTGCTATAGCCAGCGGACCGTCGATAGAGGCAATCATACTTTGAACATCAAGTTCCTCCAGTTGTGGATAGACTGCAAGCCGTTTAAGTCCCGCTTTCACCTGCTCCAGATTCACGATAGCCTCGCCGTTCAACGAAGCGGCTATCACATATTGCATCGTGCTCGGTATCGCCTTCAGAAAAGCATTGTCGGGTTTGCCCAGTGTCGTTTCCAGCAAGCGCACATAGTCACTCCCGGGCAGAGTCTTCACTTCTGCAGTCAGTTTCGCGCTCTCCTTCTCCAGTTTCAGATGAAGGGCCAGAGCGTCCACATCCACGTCGGTGAACATTGCCAGCGCGGGCGAGCGTCGCAGCGCGTCGCTCATCATGGGCAACCCCTTCAGTGCCGTGTTCAAGCCTTTCACATTCAGCCAGGCGTTCACCTCGCAGTCGGCATCCAGGCACGCCATCACATCCTCGTGTTTGTCGATGCTCGTCGCATTCTTGTTCAAGATGCTGATGGCGGCATCGCCCATCACATTATCGGCCGTCGAGCGGTTGGCGCGTCCATAGAACAGCACACCATCGTCAATCACGAAGGCGTAGTCCAGATAGTGCAGAAAATCGCGGTCATGCATCTTCTTGAAGGTGAGGCCCGTTTCACGCTCAATCAGCTTCTTCACGGCATCCTCGTCGTCAATCATCGCAAGCACCACATAGCGGAATGTCTTGTTCGTGAAAAACACATAGATGTTAGTCTCCAGGTCAAGACCCATGCGTGGCAGCATCTTCAGCAAGTTGCCCAGGCCACTCTCCTCGTTGGCCTCAATGGCAGCCTTCAGCCGGTCAGGAATCACCGCCTTGCCGCCCTTCAGCATGCCGCCCTCGTCCAGAATCTTCTCCACATCAATCTCGACCACGGCGGTCGCGTCCTCAGGAATCATGCCCATCAGACGACTGTTGCCCTTGCTGCAGCCGCATAGCACAATCGCCAGTAGCGCAGCACACAATAAATATCTATGGTATTTCAACATAGTTCGCTCGCATCTTCAGTTTTTGTCAACATCTTTTTTCTGCAGCAGCCACGCGACTCTTCACCCCGTTGGGCAATCATCTCATGCCCCTTAGGCAGTCTAAGCCAATCCTTTTGAGTGGTAATCACAAAGCTACACGTGCTTAAAACTCACAAATATAACCAAAATTTCCCAATCCACAACCATCGCCCCTAAAAAAAGACAAGATTGTTCTTTTAACGGGCGCAACGGCAATCATCATTAGTTATAACATGGTTCACGCAGGGTTTGGAGATGTGGAGGAAAAGTCGTATCTTTGTGAAGCGAACTAAAGCTGATAAATGAAAACTGATAACTGCCGACAAGGCACCTTGTCTTTACCTATAATTGATAACCAAAACTTAAACCTATGAGATATTTAGAGATTTTCAAGGAACTGAACGGAATTCCGCGGCCGTCGCATCACGAGGAGCGTGTGGCCGACTTTTTGTGTGACTTTGCCAAACGACTGGGGCTTGACTATGACCGCGATGCCCAGAACTGCGTAGTAATCCGCAAACCTGCTACACCCGGGCATGAAAATGCTACGCCGGTAGTGATTCTGAACCACATGGACATGGTTTGCGTGGCCGAGGCTGGTCGCACTTTTGACCCGCTGAACGACCCGATTGTGGCTTATCAGGACGGGGAGTGGCTCAAGGCACGCGGCACCTCGCTGGGTGCCGATAACGGCATAGGCCTTTCGATGGCGCTTGCCATTCTGGAAGACGACAGCATTGTGCACGGTCCGCTTGAAGTGATTACCACCACCAATGAAGAGGACGGTATGACAGGCGCATCAAATCTGTCGCCCGACTTCATCAAGGGCCGCAAGGTGATTAACCTGGACTCGGAAGACTACGATACCATTACCACCGGTGCCGCTGGTGCCTACCTGCAGATTCATCATCTGCCGCTGTCGCGTGTGGCAGCGCCTGGTGGCAAGTTGAGCTGGCTGCAAATCTCCATCGACGGCGGTCGGGGCGGTCACTCGGGCGTGGACATCAACAAGAACCGCGCCAGTGCCACCACGCTCATGTGGGCGCTGCTCTCGGCCATTGGCGACGACTGCGTGGTGAATCTTGCCAGTCTGGATGTGGGGCAGGCGAGTGCTTCCATCGCCTCGAGTGCCACTGCTGTGATTTGTGTGAGCAAGGACGAAGCTGCTGTGGTAAAGGCTCGTGAAGAGCACTTCAACGAGTGGCTGCGTGAGGAGTATGGCAAAACCGACCCCAATATTCGTTGCACCATTGCCGATGCCGAGCCGCAGCGCATGGTCATTAACAGCGACGATGTAGATGCTCTGCTCTCGGCCCTGGAGCAGATTCCGCAGGGCGTGGTGAAGATGAGCGAGAGCATGCCCGGCACAGTGGATACCAGCAACAACGTGGGCCGCATCACCTGTGATAAGCACGAGTTCACCGTGTCGACCCACACCCGCAGTTTTGTAGAGGAAGACATGATCAAGTTGGGCGAGGACATCAAGGCTGTGTTTGCCGAGCAGGGTGCCACCAGCGAGCTGATCATGTCGGCTCCTGCATGGCAAGAGAATCAGCATAGCGAGTTCCTGAAGATGACGAGCGACACCTTCCAGGATGTGCTTGGTTGGAGACCGCGCATGGTGGCGATGCACTTTGTGCTCGAGGCTGGATTCTTTGTGCAAAAGTACCCCGGTATCGAGATGGCAAGTATTGGCCCGCGCATCGTGGAACCTCACAGCACCAGCGAACGCGTGAAACTGAGCACTTGCGACGACATCTGGCGCGTGACCCTCGAGCTCCTCCACCGCCTGGCATAATTTGATGTGAGATTTCTGCTTAGTCTTTTAGGCTTTATAAATAAAAAACCGCTCTCGGGTAGGAGAGCGGTTTTTGTATGAGTGTGGAAAACTCTTAGCACTTTATTAGTCCCCTCGTTCCTCGTCAGCTTGTTTGCTAGATTACTCATTTTTATTTGCTTTTCTACTTATTTGTTCTTATTTTTGCAATCAATACCTCACTTTTCCATTTATGCGGAGATAAAAACACAAGTATAAACCCTATGAAACCCATCAAACTGCTCATATCTTTTTTTCTAGTACTGCTACTAAACATTGTGCCCTTCACTACTTATGCCTACGACTTTATGGTAGATGGGCTGTGCTATAATATAAACTCCGATGACACCACAGTGACTGTTACCTATGAGATTTCCATTGGGAATGCACACACTCATGTGTACTCTTCATTAACAGGTGACTGTCAAATACCATCACATGTTAACTATAATGAAACAACCTACAAAGTGACTGCAATTGGCGATTCAGCGTTTTATGACTGCTACGAACTTATTAATGTTATCATCCCCAATTCCGTTATATCAATAGGGAAAATGAGCTTCTTTTTTTGCCGTGGGATGAAGAGTGTCACTATTCCTAATTCAGTTGCCAAAATCGGTTATGCTGCTTTTTACCATTGTACCAAACTCTCTAGTGTTGTAATTCCAAATGCTCTTTCCAAGATTGATGACTATGTGTTCTATAACTGCAGAGGTTTGACAAGTATTAGTATTCCCAATTCTATTACCTTTATTGGTTCTCACGCATTCTATGACTGTCGTAGCTTAAAAACTATCAACATACCCAACTCAGTCACCACTATTGGCAATTCCGCTTTTAGTAAATGTGTAGCTCTATATAGTGTGGCTATCTCAAATTCGGTCACATCACTTAATGACACCTTCTCTGGCTGTACTAGCCTGACTAGTGTAACGATACCTAATTCAGTCACATCACTTAATGGCACTTTCTCTGGCTGTAGTAGACTTTTTAATGTTGTCATTCCCAACTCCGTCACCACGATAGGGGGTAGTACATTTTCTTCCTGTAGTAGTTTGACTAGCATTAGCATGCCCAATTCCGTCACATCCATCGGTAATGGGGCCTTCAGCGGTTGCAGTGGGCTGACCAGCGTCACCATTCCCAACTCCGTCGCATCCATCGGCGGCGGAGCCTTCAAAGGTTGCAGCGGCCTTACATGTGTGATATGGAATGCGAAGGCTTGCAACGATTGTTCTTCATATAATTCTGCCCCTTTTTATGACTTAAGCAATATCGATACATTAATCTTTGGTAATGATGTAGAAAAGATACCTGCAAATTTGTGTTATGGTTTGAGTGGCGTAACTAATATCACCATTCCAGACTCTGTCACTTCAATCGGTGAGTATGCCTTTTCTGGCTTAATTGGATTGACGAGTGTTAATTGGAATGCAAAGAATTGTATTATTCCTTCGCTTGGCACTTATTATTATAAAGACATACCATTCTATTATATAAGAGACAGTATAACCTCATTCACATTCGGAAAAAATGTGAAAGCCATACCAGCATGTATATGTTATGGAATGACTAAATTATCTAGTATTTCTATACCTAACTCTGTCACTTCGATTGGGGCTTATGCGTTTTTGGGTTGCAGTGGCTTGACCAATGTTAACTCTAATCCAAATCCATCGGATGTTACCTTAGGTTATAGTGTTTTTTCGGGTGTGCCTAAACAGACATGTGTATTACATGTTCGACCTCAATACCTTGACGACTATAGAGATACATACCAGTGGAAAGATTTTGAGAACATCGTTGGGGACTTGGGATTCGCTGGTGATGTGAATGGTGATGGTCGTGTGAATGTGAGCGATGTGACCGCTTTGGTCAACATGATTCTTGGCGTTATCGAGAAGGATGAGCAACTTGCCGATGTGAACGGTGACGGCAAAATCAACGTGAGCGATGTCACTGCACTCATCAATATCATCCTCGGTGTCGTCTAAACAGTAGACAAGTATACTAGTAAACAAGTAGAGCAGGGGCAATGGCGCGCCTGCTCTATTTGTTCTATATTCTCCATGAATTTCCACATATTTACCGCAAATTAACGTCAATTATTAAATTCATTTGCGGAGTAATTATAAATTCTCGCATAATTCATGGCTAATTCACGGACATTTATGGAGATATTCCCCGCGCAGTCAATCTCCCGAACTCCTCAACTCCCTATAACCCCCGCCTATTTGCGTTTCACATTGGCTGTATTCAGGCTATCCCTTATCTTCGCCCTCATAAGCGCTCTTTGAAATCATTCTATCCATCATGCCAAGACCTCCGAGAACTCTGAGTCCTCCGATTAACAGTGACGAAAATATATAATAATCAACGAAAGTACCATAATCTAGAACGAAAACAGTATGATGCCAAAACCATCACACGGCCTAAAATCAACGAGTTATGAAATATTTCCGCAAGTTTCCCATTTTTCCCATCCTTCCACAGTTTCCACGATTTCTCACCGTTCCCTTCCATCCCTCAAAAAACACCGGCGCAAGCTTTGCGTCGCCGATAGGCGCCACTTTGCGAGAGGAAAGAATAATTTATGGTTAATTTATGGAAATTTGTGGAGAACATCTCCCGCGCCGTCCAAACAATCAGTATTAATCAGAAAAATCCCTAGATTTTCCCTCTCAAACTCCTCAAACTCCTTAGAGGCTTCTATTTGTGTTTCGCATTGTCCTACTTCTCCTCATTCATTATCTTCGCCCCCACAAGCGCTCTTTGATATATTACCATCATCATTGTAGGGTCGTCACCTGTGACGACCGCCATGTCCGATAACTCAGATAACCCTCACGAATGTAGAACAATCTCTCACGAACACCGACGAAAGTGGTATGAACTTAACGATAGTAGTATAATAGATCACGAAAGCAGTATGATGTAAAATGCATTCAACTCGCTTTGTTTCAATTGGGTAAATAAAACGAATATTCAAATTTCCCAAATTTCCCACGCTTCCCACCCTTCCCGCCGTTCCCCTCTATCCCCAAAAAACATGCAATCTAAAAATCCGTTTTAATCAGAATAATTCGTTTGATTTGTTCCTGGATTCTGTTCGATTTCTCGCGAAGCGACTCCTGTTTAAACCGCGGTAGCGGCTTTGCGTCGCCGATAGGCGTAACTTTGTGAGAGTATAAAACCTCCTCATCAATAATCAAAAGATTTGTTCTTGGATTTATATGATTTCTGGCCGACAGGCCACCCCAATTATCTTCGCGTCTTTAAAAAACAACCGCCCTCCGGCAGGGGAGAGCGGTTGATGATAGTGTGAAACAGACGAGGGGATTAATCTTCGTCTTGCTTGCTTTCTTCGTACTCCTTGAGCAATTTTTCCTGAACGTCGCCAGGAACGAGCTCGTAAGAAGCGAACTTCATGGTGAATGAAGCGCGACCGCCAGTGATTGAGCTGAGAGCAGTTGAGTAGCTCGACATCTCTTTCAGAGGCACCTTGGCATTGATCTGCTGCATGCCGCTGGCTTCGTTCATACCCATGATGATGGCGCGACGGCCCTGGAGGTCACTCATCACATCACCCATGCACTCGGCGGGCATGATGACTTCCACATCGTAGATAGGCTCGAGCACCTTGGGGTTAGCTTCGCGGAACGCCATGCTGAAGGCGTTGCGGGCTGCCAGGCGGAACGAGATTTCGTTACTGTCAACCGGGTGCATCTTACCGTCGTAAATGCATACGCGCACGTCGCGTGCATAAGAACCGGTGAGAGGACCTTGCTCCATGCGGTCCATGATACCCTTCACGATAGCGGGGATGAAGCGAGCGTCGATGGCACCACCCACGATGCAGTTATAGATAACGAGCTTGCCGCCCCAATCCATGGTCATTTCCTGCTTGTCGCGGACACTCATCTTGAACTCCTGGTTGCCGAATTTATAAGTGTCGGGTTCAGGCATGCCTTCTTTATAAGGCTCAATAATCAGGTGAACTTCACCAAACTGGCCAGAACCACCCGACTGCTTCTTGTGACGATAGTCGGCGCGAGCGGCCTTGGTAATGGTTTCGCGGTAAGGAATCTTAGGTTCGAGGTAGTCGATCATCACCTTATCGTTGTTCTCGATACGCCACTTGAGGGTGCGCAGGTGGAATTCGCCCTGACCCGAAACGATGGTCTGCTTCAATTCCTTCGACTGCTCGATGAGCCATGTGGGATCTTCTTCGTGCATGCGGTTGAGCACAGCACCGAGTTTCTCGATCTCGCTCTCGTTCTGAGGCCTGATGGCACGCTGATACTTGGGAGCGGGATACTGGATGAAGTCGTAGGTGTGTTCGCAATCCTTCTCGTTGAGGGTGTTACCACGACGAACGTCTTTCAGCTTCACGGTAGCGCCGATGTCGCCAGCCTCGAACATGTCGACCTGAGTCTTGCCGAGACCGTAAACAGCGTTGAGCTGAGCGATGCGCTCCTTAGAACCGCGGTTCATGTTGTTGAGGTCGGTACCAGCCTTGAGCGTACCCGACATCACCTTGAAGTAAGATACCTCACCGATGTGGGGCTCAACAGTGGTCTTGAAGAAGAAGAGGCTGAGAGGACCGTTGGGGTCAACCTTCACTTCGTTGCCGTCGGTGTCCTTCACTGCGGGCATGTCGGTGGGAGCAGGAACGATTTCGCTCAGAATTTCGAGCATGCGGTCAACACCGATGTTCTTCTCGCCGCTGCAGCACATCACGGGAATGATGCTGCAGTCGATGAGACCCTTGCGGATACCGTCGATGGTCTCCTCGTCGCTGAGTTCCATCTCGTCGAGATATTTCATCATGAGCTCTTCGTCATTCTCGGCAGCCATCTCAAAGAGGTTAGCCTTCATTTCCTCGGCCTTGTCGGCGAGATCGGCGGGAATGTCGCTGATGGTAGCCTTGCCGCTGTCGCCGCTATAGGTGAGCTGCTTCATGAGCAGGAGGTCGATGATGCTGTTGAAGCCAGGACCACTGGTCACGGGGAACTGGATGGGCACAACCTTGTTGCCAAACACTTCCTTGAGCTGAGTGAGCACGTTGTCGTAGTCGCTCTTTTCAGCCTCGAGCTTGTTCATGGCGAAGATGAGGGGTTTCTTGATGCGGTTCACAGTGCGATACTGGTTCTGGGTACCCACTTCCACGCCATACTGGGCGTCGATGAGCATCAGACCAGCGTCGGTGACGTTGAGGGCGGTAATCACATTACCCACAAAGTCGTCACTGCCCGGGCAGTCGATGAAGTTGATTTTCTTGCCATTCTTCTCAGCGTAGAACAGAGTCGAGAACACGGAGTAGCCGTATTCCTTTTCTACGGGGAAGTAGTCGCAAACTGTGTTACCGTTGTCGATAGTGCCCTTGCGGTTAAGCATGCCGCACTCGAACATGATAGATTCGGCAAGAGAGGTTTTACCAGAGCCCTTGCCTCCTAAGAGAGAGATGTTTTTAATCTCGTTGGTTTTGTAAGCCTTCATTTAAGTAATGAAATTATTGATTATTTGATGTTTAGTTTAAAATTTTCAATTTTTTAGAACTGACCTACACGGAGTCGTGCCAATTTAGCGCACAAATTTACGGATAAAAGCCGAAAATTTAAAGAAAAAAGAAAAAAATGATTGACTATTTTCTAATTATCGTGTTGTTTTCCTAATTTTGCCCTTGATTATGGCAGGAATTTACGTTCATATTCCCTTTTGCAAGCGCAAGTGCATCTATTGCGACTTCTTTTCGCTGGCGTGTTCCACGGCGGTGATGGACCGTTACGTGGCGGCTGTGGTGAAAGAGGCCGGCATGCGCAGCGGCGAATTGGGCGACAAATTGAGCACGCTTTATGTGGGTGGCGGCACTCCGTCGCTGCTCAACAAGGAGCAATTTGGCACTTTGATTGATGGTTTAAGGCAAATATTCGATTTCTCTGCATTACAGGAATTTACGGTTGAGGTAAATCCCGATGATGTGACGCCCGAACTGATGCGTTTTTACAAGGGAAAAAGCGTGAATCGCGTGAGCATGGGCATCCAGAGTTTTGACGACAATGACCTGCGTTTCATTAACCGCCGGCACACCGCCCAGCAGGCCCTGGATGCGGTGGAGGTGATTCGGCAAAGCTGCATTCAGAACATCAGCATCGACCTGATTTACGGCGTTCCTGGCCAATCGCTGGAAACCTGGGAGCACAATGTGACGAAGGCCATATCGCTGGGCGTGCAGCACATCTCGGCCTACTGCCTGAGCTATGAGGAGGGCACTCCACTGTGGCACATGCGCGAGCGTGGCGAGGTGCAGGAGGTTACCGAAGAGCTCACGGTATGCATGTATGAGACGCTGGTAGAGAGGTTGCGCACTGCGGGATTTGTGCACTATGAAATCTCTAATTTCGCCTTGCCTGGTTTTGAGTCGAAACATAACTCAAGTTACTGGGATGGCACACCATACCTGGGACTGGGAGCTGCCGCCCACAGTTTCAATGGCAAGGCTGAGCGCAGCTACAATCCGACCGACCTGGAGCGCTATATGAACAGCCTGGTGGCCGGCCATTTGCCGTGTGAGCGTGAAAGCCTGTCGCAAGCCGAGCAACATGACGAGATGGTGATGCTGGCCCTGCGCACTGCCCGCGGCCTCGATGTGGCCGAGCTGGAACGGCGGTTTGGTCGAGAGTGCGCCGAGTCGTTCAGGGTCAAGGCCGGCACATTTCTCAAGAGCGGCGCGCTGCAATGTGAAGGAAGCATCTACACCCTCACCCGCAAAGGAGTGATGGTGAGCAACGACGTGATCTCAGAGTTATTCAGCGACCAGTGACGGTCATGACTGCCTCCCCCACTAAGGCCCTCTACGCGTGCCCGTGGCACCCTTTTCAATGCCAAATGAATCAGAAAAACAAAAATTTTCAGAAAAAGGCCGAAAAAGTTGTGTATGTCAATAATAGTTAGTAATTTTGCGCTCGATTTCGAGACAGGAATCAACGAATTCCCCGTTAGTCCTGTTCTGTGATGTGATCGTTGAAACTTCGATGGCCCGCAGTGATGCAAGCGCGCCATAAAGCGTAGGACGATATGAAATAGCTGAAAGACAACCATTAGCTGGCTGCGATGACTTCTCACGTCGCAGTTACTCTTGACTGACTGAAGGCCGTAGAATATTGCACTTACACAAGAAGAAGTTGCCGTCTCTGAAATCAGAAATCAATTTATTGAAAAAACAAATTAATAATAAGAATTATGTCAAAAGTTTGCGAAATCACTGGCAAGAAGGCGATCACAGGCAACAACGTGTCGCACTCTAAAAGAAGGACAAAACGTAAATTCAACGTGAACGTGCACAACCGCAAATTCTACTGGCCCGAACAGGACCAATGGATTCGCTTAACAGTATCGGCAGCTGGCCTGCGCATCATCAACCGCATTGGTCTTGATGCTGCTCTGAAGAAAGCCGCTACCGAGGGTCATTTAACAGAAATCAAAGCACTCTAAAAAAATTGAAGAATTATGGCAAAGAAAGCTAAAGGCGATCGCGTTCAAGTGATTCTTGAATGCACCGAACAGAAGGCAAGCGGTGTGCCCGGAATGTCGCGTTATATCACCACAAAGAACCGCAAAAACACAACCGAGCGACTGGAGTTGAAGAAATACAACCCCTATCTGAAAAAGTATACTATCCACAAAGAAATTAAATAATTTTTGAGCTATGGCAAAAAAAGTAGTTGCAACCCTGCAGACTGGTGAAGGTCGTTCGTTCAGCAAAGTGATTAAGCTGGTTCGTTCGCCCAAGACCGGTGCTTACGTATTTGAAGAAAAGATTGTGCCCAACGATAAGGTACAGGAAGCTCTTAAATGATTCTTGAGCAGATTCATTCAACCCTTTTCGGTCTGATGAGCGATTTGGGTTCAAACTAACATACAGAGAGAGACTTGCGGTTCACGAACCAGTGAGTCTCTCTTTTTTTTGTGGCGATAGGTTTGCGTAACCAGCGCAATTTCGCTACCTTTGCATAAAGAAAACCAGCAAAAATGTATTTACTGCGCATCGACAAGGAGAAGATACACGAGATGGAGCCTGTTCACTTTGATGGCGAAATCTATGTGATCGACACGCTGAGCCAAGTCAGGTCGGCGGTGTCGGTGCTGCGTCGTCAGCCTCTGGTGGGCTTTGACACCGAGACGCGCCCCTCGTTCAAGAAGGGCGTGGTGCACAAGATGGCACTCATGCAGCTTGCCACGCCCCAGGAGTGCTTCCTGTTCCGCGTCAACCGCATTGGCATCCCCCAGGCGCTGAGCGACTACCTTGCCGACCCCGACTGCCTGAAGGTGGGCCTCTCGCTGCGCGACGACTTCGCCAAACTGCACACTGTGACGGGAGTGGAGCCTCAGGGCTTTATCGATCTGCAGGATTTGGTGCGCAATTACCAGATAGGCGAAGCAAGCCTGCAGAAGATTTTTGCCATCCTCTTCGACAAGAAGATCAGCAAGGGCCAGCAGCTCACCAACTGGGAGAGCGAAAGCCTGACAGAGAACCAGCAGCAGTATGCCGCCATCGATGCCTGGGCCTGCGGCCGCATTTACAAGTATTTAATGAGTGGCGCATTCAACCCCGACGAGTCACCCTACAAACAAGAGATAGAAGAAGATGAAAAAGCTTAAACGACATGTTGTAATCCCCTTGCTGATGCTCATTTATCTGGCCGTGATGGCGTATATTGCCCGTCAGCGGCTGGCCAAAGGCGAGTATCTCTACTACTTTGGCGTGATTGGCATCAGCCTCGTCATTATTGTGCTGCTCTACTTTGTGCTCAAGAAGAAGGAGCGGCTGCGCCAGGAGCGCGAGGAGTCGTATTATGGCAGTTATCAGGATGATGACAAGGCACCTGATGATAACAAAGCGGAGTGACTCCGCTTTTTTTTATTCTACTGAGCCGTAGAGTTCAAAGGGCATAGCTTCGGTGATGCGCACGTTATAGAATTCACCCATTTTCAATGATTTTTCCTTACTGATGAGCACCTCAGGATCCACCTCGGGCGAGTCCCACTCGGTGCGGCCCACGAAGTAGTCATCTTCTTCGCGGTCGATGATGACCCGCAGCGTTTTCCCCACCTTTTCTTGTTGAATGTCCATGGAAATCTCTTCCTGCAGTTCCATGAGCTGCTGCAGGCGTTGCTGCTTGACGGCGTCGGGCGTGTCGTCGGTCAAGTGCTGAGCAGCATAGGTTCCCTCTTCCTCGCTATAGGCAAAGGCGCCCATGCGCTCAAAGCGTGCCTGCCGCACGAAATCCATGAGTTCCTGAAACTCCTTGTCACCCTCGCCGGGGAAACCCACCATAAGGGTGGTGCGCAAGTGCAGTCCTGGTACTTCACGGCGCAGGCGGTCGATGAGCGTTAGCGTCTCGGCTTTGCCTATGTGGCGGCGCATGTTGGTGAGCACCTTATCGCTTATGTGCTGGAGAGCGATGTCAAGGTAGCTGCACACGTTAGGATGCTGCGCCATGACGGGCAGGATGTCATAGGGAAACTCGGTGGGATAAGCATAGTGCAACCTGATCCACTCCACGCCAGGGATGGCGGCCATCTGCTCGATAAGCTCGGGCAAGGCGAGGTGTCCATAGAGGTCTTTGCCATAGGACGAGAGGTCTTGGGCAATGACGTTGAATTCCTTCACGCCCGTTGACGCGAGATGCTCCACTTCTTTGAGCAGTTGCGGCATGGGTACCGACTTGTGGCGGCCGGTGATGAGCGGTATGGCGCAGAAGGCACAGAAGCGATTGCACCCCTCCGAGATTTTCAGGTAGGTATAATGTGGCGGTGTGGTGAGGAATCGCTCGTGCTCAAATTCGCTGCGATAGATCTTACCCAGGTCAGTAAGAAGCTTGTTCCAGTTGAACTTGCCATAGAACTTGTCGACCTCGGGCAGTTCGTCGATGAGTTGAGCCATGAAGCGCTCGGCAAGGCATCCCATCACATAGAGCCGTTTGAGTCGCCCTTGCTGCTTGGCTTGCGCAAGTTGCAAGATGGTGTTGATCGACTCCTCTTGGGCATCGCGGATAAAGCCGCAAGTGTTCACCACAGCTATGTCAGCATCTACCACGTCGGGGTTGTGGGTCACGGTGAAACCGTTGGCCTGCAACTGACGGATGAGATGCTCCGAGTCTACCAGATTTTTGGAGCAGCCCAGCGATATGATGTTGATGCTGTTGCGCTTCATCGAGGAGGGATTATTTGCCGAAGAGTGACTTCACGAATTCCTCTTTGCGGAAAATCTGCAAATCGGTCATGCCTTCGCCCAGCCCTATGTACTTCACGGGAATCTGGAACTGGTCGCTGATGCCAATCACCACTCCGCCCTTGGCAGTGCCGTCGAGCTTGGTGATGGCAAGGGCATTAACCTCGGTGGCAGCAGTGAACTGCTTGGCCTGCTCAAAAGCGTTCTGGCCAGTTGAGCCGTCGAGCACGAGCAGAATCTCGTGAGGAGCGTCGGGCAGAACCTTCTTCATCACATTCTTGATTTTAGTGAGCTGGTTCATCAGACCAACATTGTTGTGCAGACGGCCGGCGGTATCGATAATGACCACGTCGGCGTTCTGCGCCTTGGCGCTGCTCACGGCATCAAAGGCCACCGAGGCAGGGTCGGTGCCCATGTTGTGCTTGATGACGGGCACATCCACACGCTGGCCCCATATCTCGAGCTGCTCGTCAGCGGCGGCACGATAGGTGTCGGCGGCACCGAGCACCACCTTGTTACCAGCCTGCTTGTACTGGTAAGCCAGCTTGCCTATGGTAGTGGTTTTGCCCACGCCATTCACGCCCACAACCATGATCACGAAGGGCTTCTTGTCGTCAGCCACTGTGAAGTCTTCGGTATTGGCGTTGTCGTTGTCAACGAGCATCTGGGTGATTTCGTCGCATAGCAGTTCGTTCAGCTCATCGGTACCCACATACTTGTCACGCTTCACGCGTTCTTGAATGCGGTCGATGATCTTGAGAGTGGTTTCCACACCTACGTCGCTGGTAATGAACACTTCCTCGAGGTTATCGAGCACGTCGTCGTCGATGCGCGACTTGCCGGCAATGGCGTATTTGAGTTTGGAGAACACGCCTTCTTTGGTCTTGTTCAGACCTTTATCTAAAGTTTCTTTTTTCTCGCGGGAGAAGAAATTTTTAAATAATGCCATAATTCAATTTGGATTATTGTGAATCAGGCTGCAAATTTAGTGATTTTTTTTGACACATCTTTAAAAACCACCGAATGATTATAATAATCTCAGGAACAGTAAAAGAAATTTTACTCAATCAGACTGCAAAAGAAAAATAATCTGATATGGTTAGATTTCAGAGAAATTATTGTAACTTTGCAATAGATAGTAAAAAGACGATGAAATTTTCAGATGTTATAGGAAATAGTGGTGCCGTGAAGCGGCTGCGGCGCATGATTGACACCGACCAGATGCCGCACGCACTGCTGCTGCACGGGCCTGCCGGCGTGCCTAAACTGGGCCTGGCCCGAGCCGCCGCTCAATACATTCACTGCACGAACCGCACCAATGGTGACTCGTGCGGCACCTGCCCGTCGTGCCTGCAGCATCAGTCGTTCAACCACGCCGACATGTTCTTCTCCTTCCCTATCGTGAACCTGAAGAAAGACCCTGTGTGTGAAGATTTCATTGAGCAATGGAAACAATTCCTCACCGAGAGCCCGATTGAAGACTATCAGAAGTGGCTCGGACTGCTCAACAAGGAGAATGCGCAACCCATCATCTACGCAAGCGAAGGCAACAAAATCATACGAGATATGAGCCTCGCGTCCTACAGCTCCCGCTTCAAGGTGCTGGTGATGTGGCTCCCCGAGAAGATGAATGCCGAGTGTGCCAACAAGCTGCTCAAACTCATCGAAGAGCCGAGCGACGACACCTTATTTATATTGGTGAGCGACGACGCCAAGAGCATCTTGCCCACCATCTACTCACGCACACAGCGCATTGAACTGCGTAAACCCTCGACAGGCGAGGTTGCCGACTACTTGCAGCAGAGCTATGCCCTTGACCCGCAAGACGCACTTGCCCTCGCTGCACCTGCCGACGGCGACATCATTCAGGCCGAGCACAACATGGAGCTCGACAGCGAATCGAAACAGTTTCACGAACAGTTCATCACGCTCATGCGCATGGCCTACGTGCGCAACCTCAAGGAGCTGAAGGCCTGGAGCGAAAACGTCTCGGCCTTCAAGCGCGAGAAAGCGCGCCGCTTTATGCAATACTGTGCACGACAGGTGCGCGAGAACTTCATCTTCAATCTGCACCAGCCAGAGTTAAACTACCTGACTCGCGACGAAGAGGCCTTCAGCACCAAATTTGCACCCTTCATCAATGAGAACAACGCCGAGAACCTGCTTGAGCAGTTCACGCGGGCCGACTCTGACATCAGGGCAAACGGAAACGCAAAAATCATCTTATTCGACTTAGCCATTAATGTAACACGACAAATAAAGAATTAATTGTTATGGATGAAATGAACATTAAAACGCCATTTCTTGAGCAAGTGGCACGCCACTACTATGAACAGAAGGATCAACTCATTGACTACTGCTTCGTCTTTCCCAACAGGCGCAGCGGCGAGTTCTTCCTGATGAATCTGGCACGGCAGCAGCAGGGCATTCCCATGCTCGCTCCCGAGATCACCACCATTACCGACTTCGCCACTATGCTCACCCACAGCATCATGGCCTCGCCTGTCGAGCAGATTTTTACCCTCTACCAGGCCTATATTGAAATCACTGGCAACGACCAGTATTCGTTCGACCGTTTCGCCTTTTGGGGCAACGTGATTCTCAACGACTTTAACGATGTAGACACCTCGATGGTAGATGCCGAGCAGATTTTCATGAACACCCAGCAACTGCGCGAAATAGCCACTGACTTTCTTACCCCTGAAGTGAAAGAGTTCTTCCAGCAATTCTTCAATGTCAGGTTTGGCGAAACGCCTACCGACGAGGACCAGTTCTGGAAGCACATCAGCCACGACGAGAAGTCAAGCGTGCGCAACAGCTTCATGAGGCTGTGGCAAGTGCTGTACCCGCTCTACACCCGATTCAGAGAACGGCTCAGCGAGCAGGGCCTGTCATACAAAGGCAAGATTATGCGAGATGCCGCCCAACAGATTGCCGGCATGGCTGCTGATGACTTCAGGTGGAAGAAATACATTTTCGTGGGATTCAACCTGTTGTCGGCCTGCGAAACCACCATCTTCAAAAGAATGAAGGACAAGGGCATTGCCGAGTTCTGCTGGGACTATGATTCACCTGCCTTCAAGCAGGAGGAGAATCTGGCCACACGCTTCATGAAACTGAACGTGAAGCAATTCCCCTCGGCCCTACCCATGCCCGAGCCTATTGAAGAGTTCCCCGAGATGACCGTGGTTAGCGTGCCTTTCAATGTGGGACAGGCAAAACATGCCTTCCGTATTGTTAACCAGCTCGTTGACAGCGGCGACATCAGCGATACCAACAATGCCATCAACACAGCCATCGTGCTACCCGACGAGAGCCTGTTTGTGCCGCTACTCAACTCCGCCATAGGCAAGGTGAGCCGCATCAACGTCACGCTCGGCTACCCGCTGCGCAACAGTTCCATAGCCTCGCTCATGCGCATTGTGGCCAAGATGCACCGCCAGGCCACACGCACCATCGACGAACATGGCGACTACGTCTACACCTTCTATCGTGAAGACGTCAAGAATGTGCTCTCGCACCCCATGGTCAAGTCGCTCTTCCCGCGCAAGGTTACCGAGCTGATCAGCGTCATTGACAACAACAATCTCTACCGCGTTCCTGAAAGCATCTTCAACGACTGCGGTTTCCAGCAACTCTTCGTCACCATCAGGAACACCGACGACTCAACCGACGTGATCAACTACATTAGCCGCCTGGAGGATTTTGTGACCATGGTCAACGAGCAGGTATCTGAGCATAGCGACCCCTCGAGCCGCAGCAACGAGGACGACGAACCCCTACCCTTGCAGAGCGCCTTCCTCAACAAATACCTAGAAGTACTTGAACAGGTGAAGGTTGCCATCAGCGACTATGGTGTGCCCATGTGCGAATCCACGGTGTTTTTCCTGATCGACAAGATTGCCGGCATCTACAGCATTCCCTTTGAGGGCGAACCTCTTGCTGGCCTGCAGCTCATGGGTGTGCTCGAAACCCGATGCCTCGACTTCGCCAACGTGATTATGCTGTCGATGAACGAGCGAATCTTCCCGCGGCGCTTCTACACTGCCTCGTTCATACCCATACAACTGCGCCGGCACTTCAACATGCCCACCGTCGAGCATCAGGAGTCGATGATGGCCTACTACTTCTATCGGCTCATCTCGCGGGCCAACAAGGTGTTTATGCTCTACGACTCAAGCGCGCAAGCCATTGGTTCAGGCGAGCACTCGCGTTTCATTACCCAGCTCGAGAAAATCTACGGCTGCCCTATCGAGCACATCCAGCTCACCAGCAGCATCAACCCTGGCAACAGCCTTGTCATCAACGTCAAGAAACAAGGCCGCATTGCCGACAGGATAAAGGACTTCCTGAATCCGAACAGCAAGCGGCGGCTGTCGGCGAGCGCCATCAAGAGTTTCATCGATTGTCCGCTCATTTTCTACTTCCACTACATCGAGGGGCTTAACAACGACAACGAAGAGAGTGAGTTCATGGATGCAGCCACCTTTGGCTCCATCGTTCACGACACCCTGCAGCAACTCTACTATCCTGCCGGCAAGGTCAATCCTGATGAGCCCTATAAGGTGACCCGCCAAATGATTCTCGAATTCAAGAAGAAGCATCTCGACTACCACCTTGTGCGCAACATCAACCGCATCTATCTCGACAAGAAACCCGAGCATCTCAATGACGAAATCACTGGCGAAGCCTCCATTCTCTACGAGGCTTTTAAGATATTTGTGCTCAATGTCATCAACTACGACCTTGAACTGGTGAAGCACGACGACGAGTTCTTCGAGATATGGGAATGTGAACAGTCGCATGTAACTCAAATTGACCTGGGCGACGGCATCTGCTTCAACTTCAAGTACAAGGCCGACCGCATCGACCGCATCAACGGCACAGGTCCTTTCAGGCTCATCGACTACAAGACAGGAAACGACGTGACCAGATTCTATGATTTCGACTCAATCTACGCCGACAAGGCAAGGAACAAACGGAGCATCATGCAGCTTTTCCTCTACTGCAATGCTTACTCGCAATTCCTCAAAGAGAAGAAAGGCATACCAGAGCACGTGATCACACCCATCATCTACACAGTGAAGCAAATGCAGGAAACAGGCATTTTCCACACAAATTCACAGGGCAGAAACAAGCAATGTGTGCTTGACTTTCGGGGCACCTATCACGACCTCCCGCTCAACGACGAGTTCCTGAAATCAATCAAGGGGCTGCTCTCCAAACTCTTTGACCTCGATATACCCTTCAGTCAGTGCGAGGAAGGCAACTTCCCATGTAACTTTTGCAAATTTATCGAATTTTGCCGAAGAAATAAGACCGAACGGTTTGAGAATTAAAAAAATAGTTGTATATTTGCACCGCTTTTAAAGTTTCCGTGTGATGGGAAATTAAGAAGCAGCAACTTAATTTTTAGTAACACATTCAAAATCAAACAAATGAAAACTTTTCAATTAAACGCTGTGCCAAGGACCGACCTTGGTAAGAAAGCTGCAAAGACCCTGCGCAAGGACAACATGAGTCCCGTTGTTCTGAGCGGTGGCAAACTCATTCAGTTCGAGAAGAACGAGAATGGCGAATTTGTTTACAACGGCAAGCTCGAAGAGGGCGAAAAGGCCATCATGACCACTGCCGAAGGTAAAGGTGTGATTTCTACCGATCTCGCTGTGAAGTTCAACGACATCCGTAAACTCATCTACACCCCCGACATCTTCGTTATCGAACTCACTTACAATGGCAAGCTGCACAAGGCTGTGCTCAAGGACATCCAGTTCCACAAGCTGAACGACAGCATTCTGCACATCGACCTCATGGAGGTTTATGACGACAAGCCCGTTGTGATGAATGTTCCCGTTGCCCTCGAAGGTCACGCCGTCGGTGTGAAGGCTGGTGGTAAGCTCTACCTCAGCATGAAGAAGGTAAAAGTCAAAGGTCTGTACAGCGACATTCCCGAACGCATTGTGGTTAATGTTGAAGACATCAAGATTGGTCACTCTATCAAGGTTAGCGACCTGCACTTCGACAAGTATGAGCTGGTTAGCTCTAAGGATCTCGTGATCACTGGCGTTCGTGCTACCCGCGCTGCTGCTCAGGCTGCTGCTACTGAAGAAACTGAAGAAGGCACTGAAGAAGCCGCTGAAGCCCCTGCAGCTGAATAAGCACAAGCAATCCGCATTTGTGTAACTCTTTCAATATTCATGAAATATCTGATTGCAGGTTTGGGTAACATTGGTACCGAGTATCAGGGTACCCGACACAACATAGGATTCACCGTATTGGATGCCTTCGCCAAGGCATCCAATATTGTTTTCTCGACACAGCGTTACGGCTATGTCGCCACTACGCGTGTCAAGAACGCTCAGCTCATTCTGCTCAAGCCCACCACCTACATGAACCTGAGCGGCGAGGCCGTCAGGTACTGGGGACTCAAGGAGAAGATTCCGCTTGAGAACATACTGGTGGTGGTCGACGACATTGCCCTGCCCTTTGGCACCATCAGGCTGCGTGGCAAGGGCGCTGATGGTGGTCACAACGGGCTTAAGAGCATCATCGAGATGCTCCAGACCCAGGACTTCGCCCGCCTGCGGTTCGGCATTGGCAACGATTTCCCTCCAGGGGCACAGGTCGACTATGTGCTCGGCTACCCCACCCCCGAGGAACTCGCCATCCTGCCCGAGCGCGTCAACATGGCCATCGAGGCCATCAAGGCGTTCTGCCTTTCTGGACTCAGCTTTGCCATGACCAATTTCAACAACAAATAGATCATTGTTATGAACGACATGAGAATCGACAAGTGGCTCTGGGCCACACGCGTGTTCAAGACACGCACCCTTGCCACCGACGCTTGCAAGCTGGGCCGTGTGACCAAGAACGGCATGAATGTGAAGCCCTCTCACCTCATCAAGGTTGGCGACGTGATCGATGTCAAGAAGCCGCCCGTCACCTTCACCTTCGAGGTCGTGGGGTTGCTCAATAACCGCGTGGGTGCCAAGCTTGTGCCCAACTACCTGAAGAACATTACCGCCCCCGAGCAGTATCAGATTCTGGAGATGGCGCGCATCGGCGGTTTTGTCAAGCGGCAGAAAGGCCTGGGCCGACCCACCAAGAAGGATGGCCGCGAGATGAAGGAATTCACCGACGAGGCATTCTTCGGGTTCGACGACTTCGACGACGAGAATCCCCTCTGGACCGAAGAAGACGAACAACAGCTCGAACAACAGCTGAACCACAAGACCGATTAATCACACTTGAGATAGAAGGACTGGAATTTACCGACGATTTCAGTCCTTTTATACTTTTATAACTCATATTTTTGGTAATGTTCCAATTATTATTTGTAAATTTGCCTTTTCTAAAAAGAACCATATAATTTAGATTATTATTTAATCAAAGTTACTATATAATTTTATCTTAAAGTTATGGCAGAAAAAAGAGAGAAATTGTTCGACCAGTTTTCGCCAGTCTCTCCTGAAGAGTGGAGAGCAAAAGCCGAGGTTGACCTGAAAGGTGCCGACTTCGACAAGAAAATGGTTTGGCGAACAAACGAAGGCTTCAATGTCCAGCCGCTGTATCGTGGCGTCGACATTAAAGACTTCAAAACAATTGATTCACTCCCCAGTGAGTATCCCTATGTGCGTGGCACACGCACCAACAATGAGTGGCTCGTGCGTCAGGACATCAAAGTCACCGACCCCAAGGCAGCCAATGCCAAGGCGCTCGACATCCTGAACAAGGGTGTTACCGCTTTAGGCTTCAAGCTCTGCAAAGATGCCGAAATCGACCTCGACACCCTGCTCGACGGCATCTACACCGATGTGGTTGAAATCAACTTCAGCAGCTGCCCCTGCAAGGCCATCGACCTGGCCAAGGCACTTGTCGATTACCTGAACAAGAAAGGCACTGCCGACAAGTTCAAAGGCTCGATCGACTTCAACCCGTTCGGCCGTCAGCTCAAGGCTGGCAAGCATCTGTCTGACGAAATCGCCGACAAGGCTGCCGAGCTCCTCAAGATCGTGGCTCCCGTCAAGGGACTCCGCGTGCTCTCGGTCAACAGCGACATGCTCTGCAACGCCGGCGCCTTCATCTATCAGGAATTAGGCTACGCCCTGGCTTGGGGCAACGAGTGGATGGCCATGCTCACCGACAAGGGCTTCACTGCCGACGAGATTGCTCACCGCATCAAGTTCAACATGGGTGTTTCTACCATCTACTTCATGGAAATCGCCAAGTTCCGTGCCGCACGCATGCTCTGGGCGCAAATCGTGAAGCAGTATGGTCCTGAGTGCGACTGCGCTTGCAAGATGGTGGTCAACGCTTCCACCTCGCGCTTCACCCAGACCCTCTTCGACTCGCATGTGAACCTGCTGCGCTCGCAGACTCAGGCCATGTCGGCTGCACTGGCTTGCGTCGACGAAATCACCGTCACTCCCTTCGATGCTCCTTATAGCGAAGGCGACGACTTCAGCGAACGCATCGCACGCAACCAGCAGATTCTGCTCATGGAAGAGAGCCACCTCGACAAGGTGGTTGACCCCGCTGGCGGCTCCTACTATGTAGAGGAACTCACCATGTCGCTCGCCAAGGTTGCTTGGCAACTCTTCCTCGAGGTTGAGGACAAGGGCGGTTTCATGGCTCTGGTCAAGAACAACGAGATTGCCGAGGCAGTGAACGCAAGTGCCGTGAACCGCTTCGACAAGGTGGCCAAACGCAAAGAGCAGCTGCTCGGTACCAACCAGTTCCCCAACTTCACCGAAGTTAGCGGCGACAAGCGCGCCATGTGCTGCAAGTGTGGTTGCCACGAACCTGAAGAGGGCGTGGTTACCCTGAACGACAAGCGACTCGCAAGCGGTTTCGAAGAACTGCGCCAGGCTACCGAGCAGGCCGAGCACACACCCGTGGTGTTCATGCTCACCATCGGTAACCTCGCCATGCGTCTCGCCCGCGCTCAGTTCAGCGACAACTTCTTTGGTTGCGCTGGCTACAAGCTCATCGACAACAACGGCTTCGCCACCGTCGAAGAAGGCGTCGAGGCTGCTGTGGCTGCAAAGGCCGACATCGTCGTCCTCTGCTCCAGCGATCTTGAATACCCCGAACTCATCCCCGGTGCCATCAAGGCGCTCGACGGCCGTGCCGAGTTTGTGCTCGCAGGTCCTGAGACCGATGAGTTCAAGGAAATGGGTGTTACCAATTTCATCAATGTGCGCACCAATGTGCTTTCAACATTAAAGGCTTTCAACGCTAAACTTTTAAAATAAGATATCGATATGAGACCAAATTTTAAAAATATAGATATTGCAAACGAGGCTTTTAATGTTCAGCACAAGCCTCTGGAACTGGCCGAGCCTTGGAAGAATGCCGAGCTGCTCGACATCAAGCCAGTTTACACTCGTGAAGACCTCGAGGGCATCGAGCACCTCGACTTCGTGGCTGGTATTCCTCCCTTCCTGGGTGGCCCCTACAGCCTCATGTACCCATTCCGCCCCTGGACCGTGCGTCAGTATGCAGGTTTCTCTACTGCTGCCGAGTCTAACGCCTTCTACCGCCGCAACCTCGCGTCGGGTCAGAAAGGTCTTTCGGTGGCATTCGACCTACCGACACACCGTGGCTACAACGCCGACAACCAGCGCGTGGTTGGTGATGTGGGCAAGGCAGGTGTGTCAATCTGCTCGGTCGAAGACATGAAGGTGCTCTTCGACGGCATTCCTCTGAGCAAGATGTCGGTGTCCATGACCATGAACGGTGCCGTGCTTCCCATCATGGCGTTCTACATCGTGGCTGGTCTGGAGCAAGGTGCCAAACTCGAAGAGATGGCTGGTACCATCCAGAACGATATCCTCAAGGAGTTCATGGTGCGTAACACCTATATCTACCCGCCCAAGTTCTCCATGCAGATTATCGCAAGCATCTTCGAGTACACCTCGCAGAACATGCCCAAGTTCAACAGCATCTCCATCTCGGGTTACCACATGCAGGAAGCAGGTGCTACCGCCGACATCGAGCTGGCTTACACGCTGGCCGACGGTATGGACTACATCCGCACCGGTGTCAACGCTGGCCTGAGCG
>JAFZSO010000052.1 GCA_017619355.1 Muribaculaceae bacterium | reverse complement strand
CCCTCGTCGAGACCGCCCGCATCAAACCGCAGATTGTGCAGATAGAGTGCCACCCCTATGCGCAGCGAAAGCACTGGCAGGAGATGGCCGCGAAGCATGACATCAAGATTGAGTGCTGGTTCCCCCTCGGCGGACGTGATTCGAAGGGCGAAATCTTGCGCGACCCCGTCATCAATGACATCGCCAAGGCTCACGGCATGACACCCGCCCAGGTCATCATCCGCTGGCACTTGCAGGAAGGTTTTTCTGTCATCCCCGGCTCGTCGAACCCCGCCCATATCCGCGAGAATATCCAGACGCTCGACTTTACTTTGAGCGATGACGACATGCAGCGCATCCGTGCCCTCGATAAGGAGAAGCGCTACTTCAACATGACCTACGAACAGCAGAAGCAGTGGTTCTCGCAATGGAATCCAACTGATTGATATTAATCTAAAAACGAAAAGATGATGAGAATAGTTAGATTTTTGATTACTCTTGCAGCCTTGCTGACTGCAACAGGTTGCAGCGCGCAGAGCAAACAAGAAACAGAACAATCAAATAATAAAATTATGGGTAAATCAATCGTAATTTTCTTCTCCCATGCCGGCGACAATTACGCCGTGGGGAATATTGAAGTGGGCAACACGAAAATCGTTGCCGACTACATCAGCGAAATCACGGGTGCCGACCAGTTTGAAATCGTCACTCACAAGTATGATGGCATGGCCTACACACCGCTAATCAATTTGGCACAAGAAGAAACCGACAATGGCGAGCTGCCACCCTACGAAGGTGATGCGCCCGATTTGTCGCAGTACGACACCGTCTTCATAGGCGGTCCCGTGTGGTGGGGAACCTATCCGCAGGTTATGTTCACTCTGTTCCGTGACATCAATCTCGACGGCAAGACAGTGATTCCCTTCACTACCCATGAAGGCAGCGGGCTGGCATCGTGCGCCCGCGACGTGAAGAAGACGTTCCCCAAAGCTACTGTCAAGGGCGAGTTCGCAATCTATGGTCATGAGGTACGAACAGGTCGAGCAAAGGTGGAAAAATGGCTTAACGGATTAAAATAAGTATAGAGCGATGAAAGAGGTAGTATTAAACAACGGCGTGCGTATGCCGATACTCGGATACGGTGTGTTTCAGGTGTCGCCTGATGAGTGTGAACGTTGCGTCACTGACGCATTGAGCGTGGGCTATAGGCTTATTGACACGGCGCAAGCTTATGCCAACGAAGAAGGCGTGGGGCGTGCCATCAAGAAAAGCGGCATACGCCGCGATGACATATTCCTCGTAACGAAAGTGTGGATTGGCAATGCAGGAGAGGAGAAAGCCGCAAAGTCTATCGACGAGAGCCTGCGCAAGTTGCAGACGGACTATATTGACCTGCTGCTCATCCATCAAGCCTATGGCGACGTGTTCGGTACTTGGCGGGCAATGGAGAAAGCTTACCGTGATGGCAAGGTTCGAGCCATAGGCGTGAGCAACTTTCAGGAGGCTCGTTATTTCGACTTCCACCACTATGTGGACGTGAAACCCATGGTGAACCAGCTGCAATGTAACGCACTGATTCAGCAGCGAGGTATCGAGCCGCTGCTTGCCGAGACAGGCTGCAACATGATGGCGTGGGGACCGCTGGGCGGACAAGGCGTTGACGGCATCATCAAGAGCGAATTGCTGGCTGGCATCGGCGACAAGTACGGCAAGACGGCTTCGCAGGTGGCACTGCGCTGGCTCACACAACGCGGCATCATTGCCATCCCCAAGAGTACCCACAAGGAACGCATGGCGCAGAACTTCGATATCTTCGACTTCCAACTGACCGACGAAGACATGGCTCATATTGCCACTTTGAACCAGCACGATACTGGCACTGTGAATTTCAGCGATATGAACTTCGTGAAATATTTGATTGAGACTTACGGTTAAGTAAGAGCAGAGCCAAGCTTGCTTGAACTCTGCCGAGCAAAAGTAAGTCCGACGAAGTCAAACTTACGAATAAAAACAATATGGAAAAACAGCAAGTAGATTTTAATAGTTGGCCCAAAGGCGAGCCAAACATTGCCTACGCCCAGTACTTTATCGGTAACAGCTATCTGGCCGACATGGGGGGCGGATTGTTCAATGTCACTTTCGAGCCAGGCTGCCGCAACAACTGGCATATACACCACAAGCAGGTGCAGGTGCTCGTATGTGTCGCTGGTCGTGGCTGGTATCAGGAATGGGGCAAGGAAGCTGTAGAACTGAAGCCTGGAGTAGTGATTGCCATCCCTGCCGGAGTCAAGCACTGGCACGGAGCAGCTAAAGACTCGTGGATGCAGCATCTCACCTATCACAAAGATGTGCAGGATGGTGCCAGCAATGAATGGCTCGAGCCTGTCACCGACGAGATTTACAACAGTTTGTCTCGTTAAGTCAAATTTTGTCATAAAAGAAATTATACCACATAGAGATAGTCAATTTGTTGGATATCAGTAATCGCGACCAGTTGCGTTGATATATTTTACATTTCTCTCGCTTACTCGCAGATTTGTTGTATCTTTGCGCTATAAAACTCAATAAACCATGCAAGGTAATTTCTCTTATCACAATCCCACCAAGTTGTACTTTGGTGATGAGTCTTTGAACTATCTCAAAGACGAACTGAGTAACTTTGGCCCTGTCGTGTTGCTGAACTACGGCAGTGGCAGTGTGAAACGCAACGGCATCTACGACCAAGTGGTGGCCATCCTGAATGAGGCGGGCAAGACCGTCGTGGAGAATCCTGGCGTCATGAGCAACCCCACGCTGGAGAAGCTGCGCGAAGGCATTCAGATTGCTCGTGACAACAATGTCGACTTCATTCTTGCCTTGGGCGGCGGCAGCGTGTGCGACTATTCCAAGGCGGTGGCGGCATCGGTCTTCTACGAGGGCGACTACTGGGATAAATTCTGGTTGAAGCAGGAGCAGCCCGATGCTGGCCAGAAGATTCTGCCCGTAGGCTGCATACTGACCATGGCGGGCACGGGCTCGGAGATGAATGCCGGCACTGTGATTACCGATGCCGAGAACACTTTTAAGGTAGGTCATGTGTTTGACGACCGACTGATGCCGAAGTTCTCCATCCTTAACCCGCGTTTCACGATGACTGTACCCGACAACCAGATGAAAGCGGGCATTTACGACATCATGAACCACATCTTTGAGCAGTATTTCTCCGACTTCGATGACAACACGAGTGACTACATCTCCGAAGGACTGATGCGCGGTCTCATCGTGGCATCGCGGGCCGCCGTGAAAGACTCGCAGGATTACGAGGCTCGCTCCAACATCATGTGGACAGCAACGTGGGCGCTCAACACGCTCATCGGTCTCGGCAAACGCGAGGACTGGATGGTGCACATGATTGGTCACTCGGTCGGCGCTTGGACTCACGCTCCTCACGGCTACTGCCTCGCCGCCGTGTCGATGGCTTACTATCGTCGTGCCATGAAAGCCGGCTTGCCCAAGTTCGTGCGTTTCGCCAAGAATGTCTGGGGCGTCAATGCTGACGGCAAGACCGATGAGCAGATTGCGGAAGAAGGACTGCAAGCCCTCAAGAACTGGATGCTGGAGATTGGCCTGCCCCTCACCATCAGTGAACTCGGTGCCACCCCTGAAATGATTCCAGGCATCACCGGGGGCACTATCTGCTATCCCGCAGGCTACCTTGACCTGAAACCCGCCGACATTACCGCCATCCTGCAAGAAAGCATGTAAGCCACGAGCATCCATCCTTTTTCTAGCTACAGCTTTACCCAATCGCGATAATTTAGGGAAGATTATTAACCCATATAAGATAGTACCCGAATGAAACCTATTATATATCCATTGTTATTATGTTTTGCCATGCAGTTACTTTGTTGTAATGTTGATAAAACAAATATTGAGAGAAATCAGATAAACAAGAAATGTGATCTGTATGATTCTATAGGTTCATGTGAGACTAGTAAAGAAGACTCATTATTTATCATCCATCAAGCTCTATCTTTTGCTCCTTCATCTTTGGAATTATCAAAGGCTATTAATGAAGATAAACAGATAAGTACGATAATTGAAAAAATAAGAGAGAAAAAAATGATTGTCTCAGGAAAGTGCTTAAATAAATTTGTGTTAATAGTTCTATTGAAGATGTACTGTTACCATTTAAATACTGCTCATCAAGGATTTGACCTTTTACAAATGTGTGATGACGATAACAGTAAATTTATTGTCGATTGTTTTATGAGGGAAGCGTCATTGTCAGACAAGATCGAGATGCTAAATTCTGGTTATGTCTATGAATATTTCAAGAACAATCATAAGAAAATGTCCAAAGAGGAACTTGAAATTGTTTCGCAAATTAAAAGTCTTGAAGAAATGCCGATAGAGTTTGAGAATGAATAAACTAGTGGCTGAATTCATAGGTATTTCATGAAAATCTTTATCAAATTCTCTAATCCTATAATTCGTGATAAAATAAAATCATGAACATCGAAGAGTTTCGGGAATATTGCCTGTCATTGCCAGGGGCGACCGAGGGAACACCCTTCGAGAAGTTCTCGAAGGGCAGGTTCACTATCTTGGTGTTCTATGTGAAACGACACATGTTTTGCTACTTCAACATCGATGACTTCTCGAGCATTACCATCAAGTGCGACCCGGTCGTGATGGATGAACTCAAGGCACGATACGAGGCGGTGGGCGAGCCGTTTAACGGCAATAAACGGCACTGGATCAGTGTCGCATTGGGGCAAGACCTTAACGATGACGCAATCCGCGCCCTGGTCAAAGCCTCATACGACCTGGTCAAGAGATCTTAGAAGGCATTGCCACTCGACCCAACATTGCGACGGAGGAGTGTGTGACACCGCCATGCTCCTTGACACACGCCCCCGCCCGCTCCCTCTCCTTCGGCCTTCGGCCACCTCCTCTCGGGCAGAGGAGGACTACACCCCTCCAACTTAGAGGGGGGAGTTGCTAACGCAGTGATTATCAACAAATAACTTCGTCGAACTCACGTTAAATAACTCTACAACTCCATAATTTGCTATCGAGGCATACGGCAATGTGGCCAATTGACAAATCCATGAACGATTATTGATTACCAGCAATGTTTGGATAAAATTAGCTACACCTCAACAAAAATGAAGGTAGGGACCTGGCTGGGTTGCGTCCCTATACGCACATATTTTGGCGAGATAAAGGTTCTTAATTCTTAATTATAAATTCTTAATTATAAATTATTTTGTTGTACCTTTGCCAACATTATTAAAACCATCATCAAACTCATCGAGGAGAATCTTAAATGACGCTCACTTTTCATCCATTGACGCTTTCCGACCGTGAGGCGGTGCAGGCGGTGTCGCTCCACGCAGGGCGACGCAACTGCAACTACACTTTTGCCAATCTTGTGGGCTGGCAATTCTTCTTCGATACCGAAGTGTGCGTGGTGGATGATGCTGTGGTGTTGCGTTATACGTTCAAAGGAGAACGGGTCTATACGGTCTGTGTGGCGACAGACATTCCCATCGAACTGATTGAAGCCTTGCTTGAAGACAGTCAAGGAAAGTTGACCATCATTGGTCTTGAGGACTCACAAGTACTGGCGCTCAATCATCTTCCTTCAAAATTCACTGTCGAAACAGAGCCAATCCGCGACCAGTACAACTACATTTATCGTCGTGACACTCTGGCCTCGCTTCGGGGAGGGCATCTCAACGCCAAACGCAACCACATCAACCGTTTTCGTGCCGAGCATCCCGACTTCGAGTATCGACCTCTCACGCCCGAACTCTTCGACGAATGCCGTCATCTCGCCGAGATATGGCGGGAGGAGGTGCAGGCAAGTGAGACCATCACAGCTGAGCGGCGTGTCATGGAGACCATCTTCTCTCATTGGGAAGCGCTGGGCATGATGGGTGGCAGCATCTATGTCGACCGAACAATGGTTGCTTTCACCTATGGCGCCGCTGTCACCACCGACACCTTCGACATCTGTGTCGAGAAAGCCGATCGCCGTGTGGAGGGCGCTTTCGCAATCATCAACCAGCAGTTTGCTCAGCATCTGCCAGAACAATACATCTTTCTGAACCGAGAAGAGGACATGGGACTGCCTGGACTACGCAAGGCAAAGCTATCCTATCACCCCGAAATACTATTGACCTACAATGCCGTACACATTAGTTAGAATGACCCCAGCCGATGCCGCGTTGACCATCGACTGGATGGTGCGTCAGTATGGCTTCGACCGTGCTGAGGTGGAAGCGTGGGTGCGTGATCTGCGCTTCAACTGGCTGTTGAGTGTCAAAGCGATGGATGCCGAGGGAAATGTGATAGGATTGTTGAACATGAGCGACTACCGCATTGAGGAAGAGACACCGCAGATACTCGTCGATGCCCCCGACCTTCTGGCTGACCTCAACAGCCATCGTTATACGGCCGTCTTCTCGTTCATTGTCGCGGAGCCTTATCGTGGCACCTGTCTCAACTACGACATGCTCATGTCGATTATGCCCGAATTGAGGGAACGCTACGACTTTATCTTCATCCCCGTGTTACACCGCCTCAAGACCCACCAATACTGGAAGCGCTGGGGAGCAACAGAGTTCTACCGCGACAAGGAGTGCGTGTATTACAAACTGTTGTTAGGCAACAATTAAATTCCAAAGGATATGAAACGAATCTTTATCATCGTGCTGCTTGGCTTGATGGCAGCAACGACCTGCGCACAAATCCCGCAAGTCTCTAATCCTGTGTGCGCCTATTGTGGGGTAAGCCTTACCAGTGGTGAAAGCCACAAGCGCGGTTGCAAGTATTATGAAGAGCCTAAAAATGATTCAGAGTCATCTTCGTCATCTTCGAGTACAACATCGTCCACTTCCAGCTCTACAAGGCTAAAGGATTACACGCCGCTGCCAGAGGTGAGAAGCAGGTTGAATGTGAGCAGTGACAAATATGCAATACTTTACAAAGTGGGGGTGAAGGATTATATGATCACATGCCCTTCTTGTGGAAGCGTAGTTCATGAGGGATGGTGCGCTCTAGCCATGTTGCAGAAGATGGCCAATGATGCGAAAGCCAAAGCCATGGCAACAACCACACTAGAAGAACGCAAAAAGGCAATAATAGACTTTCATGTTTGTGAAGATAATTTACGTGATTCTTATGAACAAGCTTTGAATGAATCTATAAAGAAACGAGAGGCCGCTCAGCAAAACACCTCACTCACTCCTGCCAGTTATCAGCACCTCTCAAGCGTTGACCTCAAGAACGGCTATGACAAGAAACTAGGTTTCGACTCATGGGCCACTGCCTATGGCAAGACTTTCCCTAATGGCCAGGAACAATGGGTCCTTTACGATCAGGACGGGCAGGAAGTTGGACTATTCTCAAAGGTCGAACCAGCAGCAGTGCCGACTGGATTGGATGTTTTCTTGGTGAGAGACTTCGAGGGCAAGTGGGGCGTGTATAACGCAGGTGGTTACGCCATCGTGGAACCTAAATTCGAGAGCGTAAAAGTGCTTGTTGCTCAAAAGGATAACGAATCACGAGAATTCTACGATGTCACTATGCGCGATGAGCGCGGCATGCTGTTACATGGCATTATCAACGGCTCTATCCTCATCGGTGATAATCAGACCATCCCTTGCGCGTGCGACCGCATTGAGTTGATTGACCGCAGTCCGTCGAATCGCGGTGTTTTGGCAAAATTCTCGATAGACGGAAACATGGGCATCATCGATGCCGACAGTGGTGATGTGCTTATTCAACCAGGGTATTCTTACATCAACACCTACTTCACGCCGAAAGGCTTGTATCTCATCGTGGGCGACGGTACACAATTCGGCGCATACAATGCCGAGACGATGGAGGCTGTAGTTTTCCCCGATACAAGCAAGACGCTTGAACAAGTAAAAACCATTTTAGACCAAAGAGATAGATGATAAGAGCATTTTTTACAGTCATTATGACCTTGCTCGCTTTGCAAGTTTTCGCGACCCCAACGCCCGAGGACATGTACGGCCAATATGACAAGGACGGGAAATACCGTGACATGCAAGAGCAAGTCGACCAGATGAACCAGAAAGTCGCAGAGGCCGAACAGGTGCAGGCCAAGAAACAGTCGATGGCTCTATGGTTTTCCATACTCATAGGCCTCATACCCTTGGGTTATATCGGCAAGCAGGTAATCAGCGGCCGCACATGGCAGAACAACCCTAGTGGAACAGTACGGGCGCTAGCCATAGGTCTGGCTGGCGGTGCTTTGCTCTTTGCCCTCAACTACGGCATTTTCTTGCTGAAGATTAAGTATGGCTCACAATTCAACTCAGTCCTGGCAGCGGCTCTCGTACTCTTTCTCATCTTCGGCTCAATCTACGTCTTGAAGAAGAAGTAGGGACGCGCCTCAGCACGTCCGGGTGCAAAAAAAAGTGTCTGAAGTCGAAACTCCAGACACCTTTTTTCATTTGCCCCCTAGCTTCCCCCTCTTTAGGGGGGACTGAGGGGGGCGCATCACTTCACCTCCCAGGTGTCGCCCGACATCACCACGTCGCGCAGGCAGGTGAAGCCGTGAAGTGCTTTCGCCTCCTCAACTTGCTCGGCAACGGCGGTCTCGTAGCTGGGAGCCTCCACGTCGCGGATCACGCCCAGTGCCACAGGCAGGTCGTGACCATCCATCATCGCCAACATCTGGTGGACGAATGAGTGCTCACAATGTGCGTCATGCACCAGCACGTCGTCAAGGGTATAGCCGTCCTCACCGATGGTCACCGCCTTCAGGCCGAAGCCATCCTGCACGATGCCGCGGTTCTTGTCACGGCCGAAAATCATCTTCTCGCCATGCACCAAGTGAATGGTGCGGTCGGGACGAGTCTCGCGGTCGGTGATATAGTTGTGGATGCCGTTATTGAAGATCATGCAGTTCTGCAGAATCTCCACCACCGAGCAACCCTTGTGCTTGGCGGCCTCCATCATCACCTCCTGGCTGATGCCCAGCTCCACGTCGATGCTGCGGGCAAAGAACGTGCCGCGGGCACCGAAGGCGAGTTCAGCGGGTACGAACGGGTCCTCGGTCGTGCCGTAGGGCGAAGACTTACTCTTGAACCCACGCGCGCTGGTGGGTGAGAACTGGCCCTTGGTCAAGCCGTAGATGCGGTTGTTGAGTAACAGCAGGTTCACGTCCAGATTGCGGCGCACCTCGTGGATGAAGTGGTTGCCGCCGATGGCGAGGCAGTCGCCGTCACCCGTCACTTGCCAAACAGTCATTTCGGGGTTGGCGGTCTTGAAACCTGTCGCCACCGCACCGCCACGACCGTGGATGGTGTGGAAGGCGTAGGTGTTGGTGTAGTAGGGCAGACGCGAGCTGCAGCCGATGCCCGAAATCACTGCGGTCTTCTCCGAGGGGATGCCCAGCGCGGCCATGGCCTTGAGCAGCACATTAAACACAGCGTGGTCGCCACAGCCAGGGCACCAACGGATGGGCTGGTTGTTCTTGTAGTCGAGTGGCTTCACAGTCTTGGTGGCCTCAGTGGCCTGAATATTTGTGTTCTGTTCCATTACAGTTCCTCCTCCATCATGATTTCTTTCACTCCGTCAATAATCTCTTGAACCATGAACGGCTGACCTTGAACCTTGTTGATGTGGCAGATGTTCAGGTTGGGCACCTTGCTCTGCAGGTAGGTAGCCATTTGGCCCGTATTCAGCTCGGCGACAATCACCGTCTTGTAGCGGCTCAACAGCTCGGCAGTATTCTTGGGCAGCGGGTTGATATAGCGCAGGTGGGTCATGGCGATTTTGAACCCATCGGCATTCAGACGGTTCACCGCGTCAAGTATGTGGCCATAGGTGCTGCCCCAGCCTAGGATAATCGTGTCGGCGGTGGGGTCGCCCTTGAGTTTGAGCTCGGGGATGACATTGGCGATGTTGGCAATCTTCATGCGGCGCGTCTCCACCATGTGTGCATGGTTGATGGGGTCGTTGCTCAGGATGCCCGTGTTGTAGTCTTTCTCCAGACCGCCCACCACATGCTCCAGCCCGGGGGTGCCGGGGATGGCCCAATAGCGAATGCCCAGCGCGTTGCGCATGAACGGGGTCCAGGTGGGTTTCAACGCTTCGGGGACAAAGTTCGGCTTGATGGTGGGCAACTCGCCCTCCTCAGGGATGCGCCATGCCGACGAACCATTGGCGATGAACGCGTCGGTCAACAGGATGACCGGTGTCATGTGCTCAATGGCGATGCGCGCGGCCTGGAAGGCCATCTTAAAGCAATCGGTGGGCGAAGCGGCGGCAAGCACCACCAGCGGACTCTCACCACTGCGACCGTACAGCGCCTGGAACAGGTCGGTCTGCTCGGTCTTGGTGGGAAGACCCGTCGACGGGCCACCACGCATCACGTCGACCAGCACCAGCGGCAGCTCGGCCATCACGGCCAGGCCCAATGCCTCGCTCTTCAGAGCCAGGCCAGGTCCCGAGGTGGTGGTTACGGCCAGGTGGCCAGCAAACGCTGCGCCCACAGCCGAACAGATACCGCCAATCTCGTCCTCCATCTGGATGGCTTTCACGCCCAGGTCGCGGCGCTTGGCCAACTCATGCAGGATGTCGGTAGCGGGGGTGATGGGGTAGGAACCCAGGAACAATGGGCGGCCGCTCATCTCCGAGGCCTTGATCAGACCCCAGGCAGTGGCCTTGTTGCCCGTCACGTCGGTGTAGATGCCGGGACGCACATCATCGCTCTGGATGCGGTAGGTCGACACGGTGGCGTGGATGTTGTGACCATAGTTGTAGCCGCCCTTGATGACCAACTCGTTGGCCTCGTAGACTGCGGGCTTGTCGGCAAACTTCGCCTTGAGGAATTTCAGCGGGGCCTCCATGGGGCGGTTGAACAGCCAGCACACCAGACCCAAGGCGAACATGTTGCGGCACTTGAGCTGAGCCTTCAGGTCCATGCCGGTATCTTTGAGTGCCTCCTTGACCATCGTGGTGATGGGAGCCTCAATGACCTGGGCGGTGATGCCCAGCTCCTCGTAAGGCTCGGTGGTGGTATATAACGCCTTGTCTAGACCTGCCTGTGTGAAGGTGTCGATGTCGACAATGGCGGCACCGTTCTTGCGCAGATACTGCGCATTTTGCTTCAAGGCGGCGGGGTTCATCGCCACCAGCACGTCACACTCGTCACCCGGCGTGTGAACGCCATGGCCGATGTGAACTTGGAATCCCGACACGCCACCCAGCGAGCCTTGCGGTGCACGTACCTCGGCGGGGTAGTCGGGGAAGGTCGAGATGCGGTCGCCCAGTCCGGCGCTCACATTCGAGAAGATGTTGCCAGCCAGCTGCATGCCATCGCCACTGTCGCCCGAGAAGCGAACAACGATGCTCTGCCGAAACTGGACTTTCGCTTTTTCTTTTTCTTTTGTTGCCATTGTATAGTGTTATGCGAACGAATTCTAAATCGGGGGCAAAAGTACAACATATTTTCTTGTGCCACAAACTTTTTGCACACATTTCACCGCAATATGTTTTATAACATCTGACCTGATTGTCAGGTTTTTTGTGCTTCTCGTAGCATTTGGACGCATTCACGCCAAAAGACCGCTCAAAGCGATGTCTTTTTGACCAAATAATATCAAAAAAACTTTCGGGAAGATTGTTTTGGCCGATTGCCCAAAAAACACTAACTTTGCACAAACTTTAAGAGTCCGCCATCCCCCCTAAGGGGAGCAACTCTGCAAGTCCCCCTTTAGGGGGATTTAGGGGGACTGGACACTCTCAAATACAGGAAATATGAAATTTAGCGACATATTAGGCAATGAACAGGCTGTCGACCGGGTGAGGCAACTCATTGACAACGACCGCTTGCCACATGCGCTGCTGTTGCACGGTGAACCTGGCGTGCCCAAACTGGCGCTGGCGCGTGTTATGGCGCAGTACTTGCATTGCACCAACCGCCACGATGGGGAGCCCTGCGGCAAATGCCCCTCGTGCCGACAGCACGAGACATTCAACCATACCGACACCTTCTATTCCTTCCCCTATTGGCGCAAGGACAAGAACAGCGAGGCCACCTGTGACGACTTCCTGGACCACTGGCGCGAGTTCCTTGCCGACAATCCCATTGTCGAGGACTACCAGCACTGGCTCGAGGTGCTCAAGAACGAGAACTCACAGCCCTCCATTTTAGTCAAGGAGAGCGGGAACATCCTGCGCAAGATGAGCATGTCGTCGTTCACCGCCAAGTACAAGGTGAGCATCATCTGGCTCCCCGAGAAACTGGAGGAAAAGGCTGCCAACAAGCTGCTCAAACTCATTGAGGAGCCCTACGACGACTGCAAGTTCATCCTGGTCAGCGACAATGCCCAGGGCATCTTGCCCACCATCTTCTCGCGCGTGCAGCGTGTTGAGATGAGGCGTCTGGGTGTTCAGCAAGTCGCCGACTTCTTAGCACAGCATTACGGCATTGACCCGCAGGATGCTCTTGCAGTGGCCGCGCCCGCCGACGGCAATGTCATCCAGGCTATCCACAGTCTGCAGGAGGGCAGTGAGGGACAGGAGTTCCACCAGTGCTTCGTTGAACTCATGCGCTTGGCCTATATGCGCAACCTGGGCAAACTCAAGCAGTGGTCCGAGCGCGTCGCCGAAATGAAGCGCGAGAAATCGCGCCGCTTCCTCGCCTATGCCGCGCGCCAGGTAAGGGAGAACTTTGTCTACAACCTGCGCCACCCTGAACTCAACTACCTCACCCGCGAGGAGCAGCAGTTCAGCACCCGTTTCGCCCCCTACATCAACGAGAACAACGTCGAGCAGATGTACGAGCAGTTCCGTCTCGCCGCCGAACACATCGCCGGCAACGGAAACGCCAAAATCGCCCTCTTCGACATGGCAGTCCGCATCACCATCCTCATCAAAGTGTAGGTGCCTCACCCCCGACCCCCTCTCCGGGGGGAGAGGGGGAAGCCTCAATGGATTGCTTCTACTCGGATGTGCAGCCTGTTACACAAACATTTCGAGATTGTTAAATCATATTTTTATGGTCGCAAAACTTAGAATAATATTAAGCTTTTTAGCCGTCGCTTTATGCTTTCACACATCTTCTTCTCAAAGGCTAATACAGACTCTTCAAAATGAAGGCTGGTATTATAATGAAGCAGTATTTGCCGAAATTGTTGCAAATGTCTATGGTGATTCAATTTTAGCTAAACTTATTGAGAGCGATTTGGCTAAAGGACGTATTATACTATGTTTTAATTCCTCAGGAAAGATTGAAAATATTGAAATGAATGTGAGTTCTGGGGATGGAGTTTTTGTGCTGCCAAACAATTCTTTTGCTAAATTTAGAATTAAATATCTATTTGAGCAACAAACCAAACTCTACGATTACACAATCGAGCCAGATTGCTATTATCTGAACGAAAAGCAATATCCGTGTAGAATTACCATCACGCCGTTTAACAATTTAATGTTTGGTTATTATAAATTTCCGATGATGAAGTCACCTTTGCAATACATAAAAACTGAAATTGAAAGATACAAACATATGAGGATAGAGCCTTTAAAAGAGCATATTTTGAAGTTGCTAGATTCTAAAGATTCCACACTTTCTGATGTGATGAGAGAAAGAATGAACGCGAAGCTAAAGCAACTAGAGTAATAATTCTCAATTCTTAATTCTTAATTGAATTGAACTCTTTCTTGCAACAGGTGGCTCAGCACTATGCCACCACACCACATCTCGAAGACCTCTGTTTTGTCTTCCCCAACCGCCGCAGCGGCAAGTTCTTTGAGCAGCGCCTCGCCGAGGCCATCAACGGTCCGGCAATGATGCCGCGCATCGTCGCGATGGTTGATTTCTTGAGCGACCTCACCGGTCACAACCAGGTGGGGCAGCTCGAGGCTATCCTCGTGTTGTATAAGGCCTACTGTCAAGTGATGGGCGACAGTGCCTCACCAATGGACGCATTTGTCCGATGGGCAAGCCTCATCATCAACGACTTCAACGATGCTGACATGAACCTGGTGGACGTGCGGCAGCTTTATGCCAACCTGCACGACCTGCGAGAGATAACTACCGATTACCTGGACGACGACCTCAAACGCGACATCGAACGGGTGCTCAACGTCAATCTGCCGGGTGCCGACAACCAACGGTTTTGGCGGGAGCCCTGGCGACCTGAAGAGGATGACGGCGAGGTGCGCCGCAAGTATTTCATGCTGTGGGAACGACTCTATGACATCTATGCTGCCTTCCATGAGATCTTGGCGCAGCAAGGTCTGCGCACCGTGGGCGGCATCTATCGCGATGCGGCCGACCGTGTCAAACTCATGGATGACCATCGTTTGCCACGAAGGGTGGTTATGGTAGGCTTTTCGACCCTGTCAGTAAGCGAGGTGGCTGTTTTCAAGGCCCTGCAGCAGCGTGGGATCGCCGACTTCTGGTGGGACAATGCGCTGGATGTGTTGCGCGACGATACCAGCAACCCCGCAGGAAAGATGGTACGCGAATATGCCCAACTGTTCCCGATGCCCAAAACTTTGGCATCCGAGACACTCGAGGGCACCGTGGTCGAGGCGGTTGCAGTGCCGTCGGTCGTGGGTCAGGCCAAGTGGGCCTTTCACCGTGTGGACCAGTGGCTTGAGCAAGGCTACATACCACACCCCGACAATGCCATCAACACTGCCATCGTTCTGCCCGACGAGAGCCTGTTTGTTCCATTGATGAACTCGGTCAGCGACAAGATCACGAGTCTGAACGTGACCATGGGCTACTCGATGCGATATGCCAACATCGTCTCGCTGATGCACCTGGTGGCGCGTGCGCACCGCCAGGCATCACGCCGTGCCGATGAGTGGACATTTTATCGCGAGGATGTCAAGGACATCCTTTCGCACCCCATCATCAAGGCGGGGTTCACGCGTCAGGCGATGGAACTCTCGGACCAACTTGCCGAGCGCAACGAGTGGAATATCCCGACCAGCACCCTCTGCAACAAGGGCTTCGCGACCTTGTTCACCCCCTTGCGCGATGTGAAGGATGTCAATCAGGTGCTCGCCTACATCGACCGCCTGGCCGACTTCTGCAACAAGGTGAACGAAAGCATCAAGGTTTCTGACCAGACGCTTCCACCCGAAGAGATGGAGATTGATGATGCTGATATCCGTAAAGTGTTGCCCTTGCAGAGCGCATTCATCGACTTGTATGTCGAGGCGTTAGACCAACTGAAACTGGCCTTTACGGTTCATGGCGTGCCAGTGGCCGACGATACCATTTTCTATCTCATCGACCGACTGGTGCAAGCAATGGTGGTGCCCTTTGAGGGTGAGCCGCTCAAGGGATTGCAAGTGATGGGCTTGCAGGAGACGCGCTCACTTGATTTTGAGAACTTGATGATCTTGTCGATGAACGAGCGGGTCTTCCCGCGCCGTCATGGCATAGCCTCGTTCATCCCCGACACCTTGCGCGCGGCGTTCTATATGCTCACCGGGGCCCGTCAGGAGGCCATCGCCGCCTACGACTTCTATCGCCTCATCGGGCGTGTAAGCCGTGTGGTGCTGGTCTACTCAACCGCCAACGAGGGTGGGGGAGAGGCATCACGATTCATCAGCCAACTGAAGTTGCTCTATGGCGACAAGGTAAGATTCACCGACTATCGCGTGGACACGAAGGTCACATCCCCCGCCGAGATGCCCATCATCGTGGACAAGGCCCATGTGCCCATGCACGACTATTTATCTCCCAGCGCCAGTGTTGACCCAGTTCATGCCCATTGCCTGTCACACAGTTCGATTGCCGAGTACATCGACTGCCCACTCAGGTTCTACTTGCATCATGTCGAGCACCTCACCGAGAACAGCGACAAGGGTGACTTTATGGACTATGGCACCTTCGGCGACATCATCCACGACGCGTTGCAGCAACTCTATTACCCGCCCATGCCCGGAGGTGCCGAGAGGAAAGGAAGCTATACCGTCACCAAGCAGATGATTGCCGATTTCAAGAAGGGACGCATGCGAGAAGAGGTGTTGCGATTCATCCACATCCACTACCTGCACGACGAGGATGTTACCACGCCCCTCCAGGGCGAGGCCCTGATTCTGCAAGAAACCCTTGAGACCTTTGTGCAGCGCGCTCTGGACTATGACCTGAAGATGCT
>JAFZSO010000009.1 GCA_017619355.1 Muribaculaceae bacterium | reverse complement strand
AACTCATTGAGCTTGAGAGCAATGAATTATCAACAATCGACGATATAAAGAATTATATCAAGCAAGTTGAAAACCTGGCAGAGATTTACCACCAAGGGACTCAACCCAAAAGTAAAACAAAAAAAGCTCTGGAAGTGCTTTCTGACGTGGAAAAATATGCCGACAAGACCAAAGCCTCTGGCTCAACACGCGACATGATGGAGTGCGGCATCCTGCACACTGCTATCTATCATTACAAGACAGCACTTAATACCGAAGAACTGCGTGGACAAATCGACCTGCCGGTGGTTGACGCGGTGACACATGAAATTGAAGCTTGGCAAAAACTTGAAAACACCCTGTGTGAATACTATGCATACTCCGCCTTTATGCAACATCAAGGCGGCACATTGGCACAAATTGGAGCTACGGGCAGCGCATGGAGCCTAGCCGAGGCACGCTATAACGACACCGAGATGCTGCTGACAGCAGGCTTCGCTCGAAGAGCCAGAAATTTCCCTATGGTTGATGATATAAGGAAAAAAGCCGATGAGACAGTGAAAACTCTCACTACGACGGCAAAAGACTTAATGGATTGTGACGACGACTTCAAAGAGCACACATATTACAAAGAAGTATCTAAAGGCCTCACCGAGGCTTGCGAAAACCTCAGCGCCGACATGGAAGCCTGGATTAACGCAAGGCTAAGTGTGGTGGGATGTTTAGAAGAGCAAGGCATCGGCATTGGGGAGACATTAAAACTACTTGACAGCATAAATAAAATAGGTGCTCCAGAACAATAATTCAGAACGCACCGCTGAGTTCACTTTACATTTAAAACTTAACACTTATAATGACAACACCTTGGATTATTATTGCCACGATAGTTGGCTATTTCATTTTACTGTTTTTGATTTCGTGGTTTGCCACACGCAAAAGCGACAGCAAAGACGCTCTCACAGGCGGCAACAAGGCACCTTGGTTCATTGTCGCCATTGCTATGATAGGCGCGCCCATCTCGGGCGTTACTTTCATTTCGGTGCCGGGCATGGTGCTAGCTAAAGGTTACAGCTACCTGCAGATGGTGCTCGGATTCCTTGTGGGTTACTTTGCGATTGCCTATGTGCTCATTCCACTATTCTACAAGCGACACCTTGTGTCAATCTACGGCTACCTTGAGGAACGTTTCGGCAGCGACACCCACAAAACGGGAGCATGGTTCTTCTTCATCAGCAAGATGCTGGGAGCAGCCGTGCGTTTCTATGTTGTGTGCATCACCCTGCAACTGCTGGTGTTTGACGCACTGGGCATTCCATTCGTGTTAAACGTCATTGTCACCACAGCCCTCATCTTCCTTTATACCCTGCAAGGCGGTGTGAAAACGGTGATATGGACCGACACACTTAAGAGTTTCTGCCTTATTGCCAGCGTAGTGCTCTGCATCTATTTCATCGCTAAGGGCTTAGGCTACGACTTCGGTGAGATGTGCAAAGCCGTGGCAAACGATGACAGTTCGCGCATATTCTTCTTCAACAATCCCAAAGACGGCACATACTTCTGGAAGCAATTTATTGGCGGTATCTTTATGGCGATAGCGATGACTGGTCTCGACCAGGACATGATGCAGCGCACCCTCGCCAGCCCCAACGCCAAAGAGTCGCAGAAGGGCATGATAGTGAGCGGCATCACACAAATCTTCGTGATTGGTCTCTTCCTCATCTTGGGTACGCTTCTCTCGATGTATGCCAAGTCAAAAGGCATGGCGATGCCCGAGAAGAGCGACGAGCTCTTTGGCTCAGTGATTTGGAGCAACGGTATTCCTGTAATCGCTGGTATATTCTTTATCATTGGACTTATCGCTGCCGCCTACTCGGCTGCCGGCTCAGCCCTTACCTCTCTGACCACCTCGTTTACAGTAGATATTCTAGGTGCCGACAAGCAACAAGACGAGACAAAGCTCTCCGCAACCCGCAAACTCGTCCATGTGGCAATGGCGGTGGGTATGGGCATCGTGATAATAGTGTTCTACTTCTTGAGCAATAGTGACGCAATAAGCGCAGTATATTCAATCGCAAGCTACACCTACGGTCCCATCCTCGGCCTCTTTGCCTACGGCATGATGTGCAAGACTGGTGTAAAGGACAAAATGGTACCCATTGTGTGCATCGCAGCACCCGTTCTAAGTTGGATTATCCAGTGGTGGCTCAAGAATCAGTTCGAATACAACATGAGCTTCGAGTTGCTGATACTCAATGCCGCCCTCACTATGCTAGGATTGTTTATTTTCAAGAAGAGTACTCCCAAGGAGAAATAAGTTCCGTGTGTTGCGTTGTCAACGCAACACACATTAAAAAACTGAAAACTATAATTAATGGCAAAAAACCTCATCGCCAAATACATCTGGATGGTCGATACCATTGAGCGGCATGGCGCTATCACGCGCGAGCGGCTCAATGAGTTGTGGATGCAGAGCGAGTTCAGCGACGGCAGCCCCCTGCCGCGCCGCTCGTTCTACAACTACCGCAACGGCATAGCCGACACGCTGGGCATCGATATTGAGTT
>JAFZSO010000051.1 GCA_017619355.1 Muribaculaceae bacterium | reverse complement strand
TACGTCATCGAGCGTTGGCCCGGTGGCATGCTCACCAACTTCCCCACCATCCGCAAGGCTGTGAAGAAGATGGCCTCGATCGACAAGATGATGAAGGACGGCACATTCGACAACATGTCGAAGCGCGAACGCCTCCAGATCACTCGTCAGCGTGCTAAGCTCGAGAAGAACCTCGGTTCTATCGCCGACCTCAACCGTCTTCCCTCGGCTGTGTTCGTAGTCGACGTGATGAAGGAACACATCGCTGTAGCCGAAGCTAACCGTCTGGGTATCCCCGTGTTCGGTATCGTTGATACCAACAGCGACCCCGAATCTGTTGACTTCGTGATTCCCGCCAACGACGACGCTTCTAAGTCGATCGACATCATTCTCGCCACAGTGTGCGAGGCCGTGAACGAAGGCATCGAAGAACGCAAGGTGGAGAAAGTCGACAACAAGGACGCTGAAGCTGAAGAGGCTCCCGCCGAAGCTAAGCCCCGCCGCACCCGCGTGCGCCGCAAAGCTGCCGAGGCCGAAGAGGCTGCCGCTCCCGCCGAGGAAGTGAAGGAAGAAGCTCCCGCCGAGGAAGCCCCTAAGGCCGAAGAAGAGCCCAAGGCTGAAGAATAATCACACATTTATTAATCTATAAAAAGACATATTCATTATGGCAGTAACTATAGCAGACATCCAGAAACTGCGCAAACTTACTAACGCAGGTCTGGTAGATTGCAAGAAAGCTTTGATTGAAGCCGAAGGCGACATGGACAAAGCTGTCGAGATCGTACGCAAGCGTGGTTTGGCTATCGCAGCCAAGCGCGAAGACCGTGATGCAGCTGAAGGCCGCGCCGTGGCTCAGGCTTGTGGCAACTTTGCAGCCATCGTAGCTGTGAAGTGCGAAACCGAACCCGTTGCCAACAACGAGAAATTCGGTACACTCGTCAACAACATCCTCAACGCCGTTATGGAGCAGAAGCCCAAGTCGGCCGACGAAGTTAAAGCTATCGTTATCGATGGCGCTACCGTCGAAGAGCAGATCAAGGGCCTCAGCGGTATCACCGGCGAGAAGATGGAACTCGGCGACTACGCTTTCGTTGAAGGCGCAACTGTAGTTGCCTACAACCACTTCAACAAGAAACTCTCTACCATCGTTGCTTTCAACGAGGAGAATGTCGACGAAGAAGTGGCCAAGAACATCGCCATGCAGGTGGCTTCGATGAACCCCATGGTGGCAACCCGCGACCAGATTTCGCAGGCTACCATCGACGAGGAGTACAACGTGGCTGTTGAAAAGACCAAGGCCGAGCAAGTACAGAAGGCTGTTGACAACGCTTTGAAGAAAGCTGGCTTCAACCCCTACTACTGCGCTACCGAGGAACACCGCGACGAAGCTCTCCGCAAGGGTTACATGACCCAGGAGGACATCGACAAGGCTCTCAAGCTCATGAACGACACTGCAGAGCAGAAGAAGGCTACCATGCCCGAGCAGATGATTCAGAACATCGCCAATGGCCGCCTCAACAAGTTCTTCCAGGAGAACGTGCTCATGGAGCAGGAGTTCGACAGTGGCACTAACGAGAAGATGACCGTGGCTCAGTATCTTGCTAAGGTTAGCAAAGACCTCAAGGCTACCGATCTCAAGCGCGTTAACCTCAACGCCGACTAATTCTCGGGTTCATTCAAAGCCTACTATACTAAAAGAGACCGCCAATCGGCGGTCTCTTTTTGTTTCGTTATGTGACCTATTATTCGGTGGGTGGCACCACGGCCGACTCCACATCTATCACCTTGCGACCATTCTGCGCCGCATTGGCCGCTTCAGCCAGTTTTTCAGCAGTCTTCACGGCCTTGCGATCGGCCAGATACTCAAGCAGTGTGGTGAACGCAAACAGAATCATTGCCAGTCCTGTGATGAGCACTGCCATCTTGGCGCGTTCAGGGGCACGGAAAATGATCAGGATGAGCAGGCCTCCTATCATCATCAGCACCGGGAAAACATAATACCACGACTCCACCTTGGCACGCTTGGCCATCATAATCATATATACCGTGTGGAACAAGCCCAGCGCTATGAGCAGCATGCCGAATATCACACCCAGAATGTGCACAAACCATTCAGTCTGCATCAACAGCACGATGCCAAAGCACAAGCCGCCAGCCGCTGGCACAATGCCTATGTTGCGCACCATGTCGCTCTCCTCACGGCGTTTGGCAAGCACCATGCCCATATACACTATCGACGGGATGATGATGCACACGCCAAGCAATATGATGATCACCTTCATGACATTGGCATTGCCATGGAAAAGCACCAGGCAGAAGCCTGCCACCAGCACCGCCACATTCACTATCAGCGTGAGATTCCTCTTTTTCGTCTCTGATCCTTTGTTATTCTCCATTTCCGTATAGTTTTTAATGTTCATTTCACGAAATTACTGATTATTTGTGAAAACACATCTATTTTTCGCCTATTTTTTGTAGTTTTGTAGAAAATTTGTTCCTATGAAAAGATTATTGGCTATCATAAACCCCAAGTCGGGGACCGACAACAAGGCAGGAGTGCCTGAACTCATCGACAAGATTATTGACAAGACCCGTTTCGAGGTCGATATGCGCTGGGTCGAAAAATACGGCGATGCCAAGTTATTTGGCCAGGAAGCCGTTGATAAAGGCTACGACGGCGCTATCGCCATAGGCGGCGATGGAACTGTCAACGGCGTGGCAACCGCCCTCATCAACTCGCCTGTGGCCATGGCTGTGGTGCCTTGTGGCTCGGGCAACGGTCTGGCACGGCACCTGAATCTGCCTCTAAAAATCAGCAAGTCGCTCGAAGTCATCAACGACGACCGTGTCAAGGAGTTCGACTACGGCACACTCAATGGCATGCCCTTCGTCTGCACTTGCGGTTGCGGTTTCGATGCCCAGGTCGCCTACAAGTTCGCTTGCGCCGGCAAGCGTGGTTTCGCCACCTATGTCAAAGAGGCGCTCTCGCAATACATCAGCTATGGCGGCGACAACATCGAGCTCGATCTCGATGGCAAGATTGTCAAGGAAAAAGCCTTTGTCGTGGCTTGTTGCAACGCCGCACAATATGGCAACAACTCTTTCATTGCCCCACACGCTGGTATGCAAGACGGCATGCTCGACATCACCGTCATCTCTCCCTTCCGCTTCTACTCGGTCCCTGTCATGGGCCTACGCCTGTTTATGGGTAACATCGACAAGAACCACCACGTGCGCATCTATCGCGCCAAAAACGTGAAGATGCACCGCGAGACCGCCGGACCCATGCACATCGACGGCGACCCCATCTCCATGCCCAACGACCTCGACATTCGTTGTCACGAGGGTGGCATACGCATCTTTGTGGGCGAGAAAGGCGAAAACAACCGCCCATAATAGCCCATACCAACCCATTTCGACTTTATATTTCTCCCTTTTTAGCCACATTCAATATAAAATGTGGCTTTTTTCTTGCTTTTTATAAGATTTTGCAGTAAATTCGTAGGTTAATAATAATACTTCCACGAAACAACCTAACTCTTTACAATTATCAACAATGAGTTACCTGAAATTCGATAAAAACCTGATGATTAATCTTGAGCAGTCTCTCACCAAGGAGATGCTCCGCACCAATCAATCTGGGGCCTATAACTGTACCACCATCGTAGGATGTAACACACGAAAGCAACACGGACTGCTCGTCATTCCCATACCAGAACTTGACGACAACACCCATGTGCTGCTCTCCACACTCGACGAGACTGTGATACAGCATGACGCGCCCTTCAACTTGGGCATTCACAAGTACCAAGGAAATGTCTTTTCGCCCAACGGACACAAATACATCCGCGAGTACGACTGTGAGCGCCTCCCCACCCACACCTTCCGCGTAGGTGGCGTCATCCTCAAGCGGCAGAAGATTTTCATCACTAACGAGAACCGCATCATCATTGGCTACACCCTGGTGGATGCACACTCCAAGACCACGCTGCAGTTCCGCCCGTTCCTCGCCTTCCGCAATGCCAATGACCTGTGCGTAGAGAACAATGTGGCAAGCCGCGACTACCATGAAGTGAGCAACGGTATAGCCACCTGCATGTACGATGGTTACCCCACCCTCTACATGCAGCTCAGCAAGAAACCCGAGTTTGTCTTCGACCCGCACTGGTACAAGGGCATCGAGTATATCAAGGACCAGGAGCGCGGTATCCCCTACACCGAGGACCTCTACGTGCCCGGCTACTTCCAAGTCGATATCAAAAAGGGCGAGACCATCTTCTTCTCGGCTGGCATCAGCGAGGTAGATACTACCAAGCTGGCCCAGATGCACGAAGACGAAATCAATCTGCGCACACCGCGCACCAGTTTCTACAACTGCCTCAAGAATAGCGCCAAGCAATTCTATCTCACCAATGCCGACGGACACTACATCCTTGCTGGCTATCCCTGGTTCAAGATTCGCGCCCGCGACGAGTTCATGGCGCTGCCAGGCTGCACCCTCTCTAACCACCACCGTCCCGACTTCGAGTGCATCATGGACACCGCTGCTCAGGCCTTCGAACAGTGGATGGAAACAGGTAAAGAAGACAAGCACCTGAAAGGACTTGACCTGCCCGATGTGCCCCTGTGGGCCATCTGGGCCATTCAGCGCTATTCCAAGGATACCGACAACGATACAGCCCGCAAGCGCTACGGCAAACTCATGCGCAATCTGCTCAACTTCATCATCGACGGTCATCATCCCAACCTCAAAGTGGAGGACAATGGCCTGGTGAGCACCGATGGCACCAAGAAACCCATGTCGTGGATGAACTCGACACACCCCGACGGCACGCCTATGATTCCGCGCACCGGTTTCCTCGTGGAGTTCAACGCCTTGTGGTACAATGCCCTCAAATTCCTCGCCGAGATCTATGCCGACGACAAGAAGGCGGCTAAAGATGTGAGCAAATGGAACAAGATTGCCGAGAAAGCCCAGACCGCATTCATCGAAACCTTCCTGAGCGACTACGGCTATCTCTACGACTATGTGAACGGCACCTATACCGACCTTAGCGTCAGACCCAATATGGTCATCGCAGCCGGTATGGACTATTCACCGCTCGACCGCCGTCAGCGCAAGCGCGTGCTCGATGTCGTCACCCGCGAACTGCTCACGCCCAAAGGCCTGCGCACACTCAGTCCCAAGAGCTGGGGCTACAAGCCCTGGTATCTGGGCAATCCCGACGAACGGCAGCAAGCCTACTACAACGGCTCGGCACGCCCCTGGCTTATGGGCTTCTACTGCCATGCCTACATCAAGGTGTTCGGCATTGGCGGCCTCTCGTTTGTCGAGCGCATGATGATTGGCTTCGAAGACGAGATGACGCAAGGCGGCATCGGCACCCTCTCAGAGCTCTATGATGGCAATCCACCCTTCATTGGTCGTGGTGCCGTGAGTTTCGCCGCCAATGTGGGCGGCATCCTGCGAGTGCTGCGCCTGCTCAAGAATCTCGACGCTTAACATGACTGAAACCTTTTAATAGACAACTATATACTGATAGATATGAAAGCTTTAATGTTTGGATGGGAGTTTCCTCCTCACATTCTTGGCGGACTCGGAACGGCGAGTTACGGTCTCACCAAGGGAATGGCGCAGAACGGTGACATGGACATCACCTTCGTCATCCCCAAGCCTTGGGGCGATGAGCCTAAGGATTTCGCCCGCATCATAGGTGCCAACTGCACACCAGTGGCGTGGCGCGATGTGAACTGGGACTATGTCGAGAGCCGCATTGGCAATGTGATGAATCCGCAGACCTACTACGACCTGCGCGACCACATCTATAGCGACTTCAACTACATGCACACCAACGACCTGGGCTGCATTGAATTCTCGGGCCGTTATCCCGAGAACCTGCTCGAGGAAATCAACAACTACTCCATCGTGGCAGGCGTGATTGCACGCACCGTGGATTGCGACATCATTCACTCGCACGACTGGCTCACCTACCCCGCCGGCATTCATGCCAAGCAGGTCACCGGCAAGCCCCTCGTCATTCATGTGCATGCCACTGACTTCGACCGTAGCCGAGGCAACGTCAACCCCACCGTTTTCAACATCGAACGCGACGGCATGATTAATGCCGACCACATCATCACCGTGAGCAACCTTACTCGGCAGACTGTCATCGAAAAGTATGGCATCCCTGCTCACAAGGTCACAACCGTGCACAATGCCGTGGAGCCGCTCAACGACGAGCTGCTCAACCTGCAGGCACCTCCAGGTAAGACGAGCAAAGTAATCACCTTCTTGGGCCGTATCACCATGCAAAAGGGGCCCGAGTACTTCGTCGAAGCTGCTGCACAGGTGCTCAGCAAGGTGCAGAATGCGCAGTTCGTCATGGCGGGCAGCGGCGACATGATGGAGAAAATGATTCGACTCGTGGCACGCCGCGGCATCAGCGACCGCTTCCACTTCACCGGCTTCCTCAAGGGCAAGCAGGTGTATGAGATGCTCAAGGCAAGCGACGTCTACATCATGCCATCGGTGAGCGAGCCCTTCGGCATCTCTCCGCTCGAGGCCATGCAGATGGGTGTGCCTTCCATCATCTCCAAACAGTCGGGTTGTGCCGAGATTCTCGAAAATGTCATCAAAGTCGATTACTGGGACACCAACGCCATCGCCGACGCCATCTACTCAATCATCAAGTATCCAGCCATGTTCAAGCAACTGCAGGAACAAGGACTTGAAGAGGTCAACCAGATTGTGTGGAAGAAAGCCGGCGCCAAGGTCATCGACATCTATCACAGTCTCATTGGCTAAACCGCTTTACACTTTTTTATCAGAATAATAACTCACTAAAGATATACGACAATGAAAGCCATTTGTTTCTATTTTCAAATACACCAGCCTTTCCGCCTCAAGAACTACCGTTTCTTCGACATTGGCAATGACCACTACTACTACGATGACTTTGCCAACGATGAAATCATCACCCGCATAGCACAGCGCTCCTATCTGCCCGCCAACGAAATGCTGCTCGACATGATCAAGCAGTATGGCAACAAGTTCAAGGTGGCCTTCTCCATCAGCGGCACTGCACTCGAGCAGCTCGAAATCTATGTGCCAGAGTTCATCGACTCCATGAAGGACCTTGCTGCCACCGGTTGTGTCGAGTTCCTCAGCGAGACCTATGCTCACTCGCTCGCCTCGCTCGAAGATCCTGAGGAGTTTATCATGCAGGTCAAGGAGCACGACAAGAAGATCTACCAGCTCTTCGGCCAGCACCCCAAGGTGTTCCGCAACACCGAGCTCATCTATAGTGATGACATCTCGGCGCTTGTGGCCTCCATGGGATTCAAGGGTGCCATCACCGACGGCGCCAAGCACATTCTAGGCTGGAAATCGCCGAACTACATCTATGCATCGGCACTCGCCCCGAAACTCAAACTCATGCTCAAGAACTCAAAACTGAGCGACGACATCAGCTTCCGATTCAACAATTATGAGTGGGAGTCCTATCCCCTCACCGCCGACAAATACATCGACTGGATTGCACAGCTCCCCGACGACGAGCAAATCATCAACCTCTTCATGAACTACGAAACCTTCGGCGAACTCCAGCCACGCGAAAGCGGCATTTTCGACTTCATGAAGGCGCTACCACGTTTCGCTGCCAAGAAAGGTATCGAGTTCTGGACACCCAGCGAGGTTCTCGCCAAACTGAAACCTGTGAGCCAGCTCTCAGTGCCCTTCCCCATGTCATGGGCCGACGAGGCACGCGACACCAGCGCTTGGCTCGGCAACATACTGCAAACCGAGGCGGTCAAGAAACTCTACTCTATTGCTGAACGCGTGCACTTATGCCAGGACCGCCGCATCAAGCAAGACTGGTACTACCTCCAGGCAAGCGACCACTTCTTCTACATGAGCACCAAGCACAGCAGCGACGGCTCAGTACATTCGCACTACAGCCCCTACGAGTCGCCCTACGCTGCCTTCACCAACTATATGAATGTGCTCAGCGACTTCATGATTCGAGTGCGTGAACAGTTCCCCGAAAACATCGAGAACGAGGAACTCAACTCACTCCTGCTCACCATTCGCAACCAGGAGAATGAAATCGAGCAGCTCAACCGTGAGGTGGAGATGATGCGTCGCAACATCGTCAAGGACACTACTGGCGACTTCCCCGTCGAAGACGCACCCGCGGCACCCGAGCCAAAACCCGTAAAGCGTGCCCTGTCAGCTAAAAAGGCTCCCGCAAAGAAAGCACCTGCAAAAAAGGCTGCGCCCAAGAAGGCCGAAGCTAAGAAGCCCGCGACAAAGAAGGCCCCAGCCAAGAAAGCAGAACCTAAGAAAGCCGTAGCCAAGAAAGCAGAGCCCAAGAAAGCGACAGCAAAGAAACCCGCCAAAAAGGCCGCTCCCAAGAAATAGTGCCCGAGTCCTCCGAGAACTCACAATTGATAACTGATAACGAAAAGAGGTTGCCACCCCACGGTAGCAACCTCTTCTGTTTATCTTAATAGGCCCAAGTCTTATTTCTCAAGATAAGGTTTGATGCGGTTCAGAGCCTCGACCAGGCGAGCGCGCTGGCAGGCCATGTTCACGCGCAGGAAACCCTCGCCAACCTTGCCATACATACTGCCTGAATTAAGCAGCACCTTGCCCTTTTCCTCAAGTACCTTCACCAGTTCATCTGAGGTCTTACCCAGAGAGCGGCAATCGATCCAGGCCAGATATGTACCCTCCAGTTTGGTAACGCCCAAGTACGGCAGATTCTTCTCAATGAACTCCTTTAGTACCTGATAGTTACCATAAACATAGTCAAGCATCTGCACCAGCCAGTCTTCGCTCTCGTTGAAGGCAGCAATTGTGGCATCCACGCCAAAGGGGTTCACCTCATGCACCTCGCAACAGGCAAGATTATCGGCAATGCGCTCACGCCACTCGCTGTTCACTGTCACAATGTTTGCCATGTGAAGACCAGCGATGTTAAACGCCTTACTTGCCGAGCAGCAAGTTACCGTGTGCTTTGCAATCTCAGGACTGAGCGAGGCAATGGGTGTGTAATGATACTCGCCGTAGGTAAACTCACAATGAATTTCATCGCTCACAATCGCCAATCCGTGCTTCAGGCAGATGTTCACCATACATTCCAGTTCCTCGCGGCTCCACACGCGGCAAGCAGGATTGTGAGGATTGCAAATGAGCATCGCCTTTACGTTCGGGTCGCTCGCCTTGCGCTCCAGGTCATCGAAGTCGATGTGATAAGTATTGTTCTCATAAACCAGATTGTTCTCCACGAGCTGGCATCCAGCATTTTTCACATTGGTAAAGAAGCAATTATACACCGGTGGTTGAATAATCACGCCATCGCCAGGCTTTGTCAATGCCTTCAGCACCATGGTCACGGCCGGCACCACACCCGTGGTGTAGAGCATGTCTTCCTGCGTGAAGTGCCAGTTGTGACGGCGGGCAAACCAGTTGATCACCGAGTCATAATAGCAAGGTGGAACCTCCACATAGCCGAATATGCCATGCTCAGCTCGTCGCAAAACGGCATCCTTGATGGGTTGTGACACTTCAAAGTCCATATCGGCCACCCACATGGGCAGAATATTCTCGTCTTTCAGCGTGTCCCACTTCACGCAATAGCTGTGAAGGCGCTCGGTGGGCTTGTCAAAATCATATCTCATGGATTTACGTCTGTTTATAAAGGGCGTGATGCTCTTTGGGTTCGATTAAAGAATGGATCAATCTATGTATTAGTTTCTGCAAAATTACAAATTATTTGCATTTGACACAGATTTTTACAGGATTTATAGCATCACAAAGCACTATTTTCTGGGCAAATGCGACCAATTCCCCCACTTCAAGCGCATTAAGAAGATAATGCCTCTGAATATCAACTCTATGCACATGGCTATCCACACGCCCTTCAGTCCCATCGTGGGAGCAAGCAACGCGGCGAGGGTCAATCGCACGCCCCACATGCTCAAGAACGACATTCCACAAGGTTTCAAAGTGTCGCCGGCACCCACAAACACGCCATAGCACACGATGGAGGCGGCAAACAGCGGCTCGGCCCACGCCTCGATACGCAACACCTCGGTACCAAGCGTCACTATCTCCTGCACTGGCGACATGATGCTCATCATCAGCGGAGCCGCCACATACATGAGCACGCCCATCACTCCCATCACCACCATGCCCAGCAGCACTGTGATGTGGGCAAAACCATAGGTCAGGTCACGACGCTTGGCACCGATGCTCTGCCCCACCAGCGTGGTGGCAGCATCGCCAATGCCGAAGCCCGGCATATAGCACAGGCTCTCGGCCGTCACGGCAAACGAATTAGCTGCCAAGGCTATGCTCCCCAACGGGGCCACAATCACAATGATGGCCACCTGCGCACTACACATGAGCAGGTGCTCAAGACCCATGGGCGCCCCGATGTGGAAGGCCTGTTTCACGCAAGTCATGGTGGGTTTAAAACTGCCGCGCTCCTGGCGCAGACGCAACAGCGGCGAACGGAACACCGCATAGTGCATCATCAGCACACAGCCCACAAGTTGAGCAAGCACAGTTCCCATCGCGGCTCCCGGCACCCCAAGCCCTGCACCTGGCATCGTGAACTCCATGCCCAGCAACTGAACCTCACGCGTGGGGAATATCAGGAAAAAGTTGAATACGACATCGAGCACACACATCAGCACATTAATCATGCTCGGAATGCGCATATTCCCACTGCTCCGGAGCATACCGCTCGCCAAGAAATCATATTGCAGCAGTGGCAAACCAAGGGCAAAAATCATAAAATAGCGCGATGCATCGGCCGTGATTGCAGCATTACCGCCCAGCCATACCGGCAGATAAGGACTGATGGCCACGCCTATAAGCGTGAGCAACAGGCTGAAGCATAGTCCTACCGTGAGCGACTGGCGGAACACACTGCGCGCATCGGCATCACGCTTAGCTCCAATGTGATGTGCCACCTGAACCGTGAATCCGGTTGACACTGCACCGCAAATGCCACCAATTAGCCACAGCGACGACGAAACAAGACCCACCGATGCCGACTCATCAGCACCTAACTTGCCCACCATCGACGCATCGATATATTGCATGATAATCGACGACAACTGAGCCAGTATCGACGGCACACTCAACAGTGCCACCAGCAACAGCCGGTCGCGCAATGTCATCTGCTCGCCATTGCGTATCATCAGCAACAATCTATCGGTTCGTGATTTCGACATCGAATGTTTTCATTCAGTATTTAACCCTACAAAATTCGCAATAATTCTTCACTTCTCCAAATCCAAACCCTACGCACACTATACTTCAAAAGCCCCATCACATTGCAAAAACACATAAAACAAAAGAGCCTCGAAACTCGAGACTCTTTCGTTTAAGTATTTACCTTACTATCTTATTTCTTGCGTTCGATAGTCACGGCGCGGCTCAGAGAAGCGCTCTTGGGACCGTAGTCAACCAAGTTGTTGTTGTTGATAGTAGTCTCGAGACGGCCTTCTGCGATACCCTTGCCAACGAGAGCTTTCTTCACGCCAGCAACGCGGTCTTTACGCAGACGAACGTTGATTTGATCGTTACCAGTGTAGTTATCAGCCCAACCAGTCAGCTTGTAGTTGCTGTTTTCGTTAGCCATAACGTCGGCAACTGCGTTAACAACGTCGTTCTGAACACCAACGATCTTAGAAACGTTGATAGGATAGTAGATAGTTGCGAGAGGAGCATCAACCTGCTTAGGCTGATCGGGGCATACGCGGCTCAGGCAGTCATCAAGCTGTTTCTGCAGCGAAGCGATCTTGGCGTTAGCGCCTTCAAGCTTGTTGCGGAGGTCGTTGATGAGACCACTCTGATCGATGCAGGGAGGACATACGGGAACAACGGGAGCGTTCCATTCAGTCTTACCGAACTTGTAACCAAGACCGAGCAGTGCGCTGGGATATTCAATCCAAGTCTTGTGGCCACTGCCATCGACGTGTTCCTGAACCATGTCGAAACGGAGGTCGAGGAGGAGGTCGAGGTGTTTGCTAAGAGCGAAGCTGTTCAGCAAACCAGCCTGGAGAGCGAAGTTACGATCGTGATGATCCTTCTTACCACCAGCATACTTGAAGTCACCATTACCATTGTTCTCACGATACACGTTCCAGCTCATAGCAGCACCAGCATAAAGCGTAGCGTTGTAGAAGCGGCCGGGACGATAACCGCACAGCCAGTTGGTCAGGTTGAACAAAATGTCGCCAGTGATACCGAAGCGGTTGAACTTCTGGCCATAGCCTTTCTCACCATCTTTCATGATTTCAGTATCCCAAGTGCGAAGACCGATAGCGGACATTTCACCTGCTTTACCGATCATCTGATCGAAGTGACCACCGAAGCGGAAACCCAGAAGCGGGCTGAACCACTTACCAATGAACAGGTCAGCTTTGGGAGCGAGACGCTTGCCAAACTTCACGTCAGCATCCTTGTAAGACATCATCACGCCAACACCACCTTCACCCTGGATGAACCAGTTGTCCTTCATGTTGTTGAAGATGTAGCCTTGAGCGGGATCTTCCACATAAGTAACTTCCTGAGCGTTTACTGCAGGAGCTACTAACATTGCACATGCAAATGCAAATAATGTAATCTTTTTCATAGACTTACTTTTTTGTTAGTATTATAAAACAGTTAATAAATAAAAATCGTAATTACACAAAATACGGTGCAAATATAAGTCTTTTTTTTTAATCTTTAGCACTTTTACCTAAAAAAAGTGCATTTTTTCTTGATTTTTTTACACTTTCAGCGATTTTTTCACTTCCAGAGCCACTTTTTCGGGCGTAAAACCGAATTTTTCGTCCAAAACAGCGTAGGGAGCAGAGGCTCCGAAATGGTCAAGACCGTAAACCGTGCCATTCGGGATCAGGCGCATCAAGGTCGAAGGCAATCCGGCCGTCAGGCCAAAGGCGGGAACACCCGCAGGAATCACCTCTTCCCTGTAATTCTTGTCCTGATTCATGAACACCCCTATCGAGGGAGCCGACACAATCTGGAACTGCAAGCCGCATTCTTCCTTGAGCAGACGGGCCGCATCGAGCAGTGTAGCCACTTCCGACCCGTTACCCACAAGTACCACATCGGGTTTCTCATCTTTATATATAATATAAGCACCCTTTTCTGCTTGTAATGCCTCCTCGAAGCGGGCAGCATAGCCCTCTCCGTGCATAGCGGGCAGGTCTTTCACATTCTGGCGCGACAGGATGAGCGCCGTCGGAGTCAGCCTGTTCTCCATGGCCAGTTTCCATGCCACAGTGGTCTCGGCACTGTCGGCAGGCCGCAGCACCAGCATACTGTTGCGGCCGCTGTGGTTCTTGAGCTCTTCCATCAGCCTGATCTGGGCTTCCTGCTCCACGGGTTCGTGCGTGGGTCCGTCCTCTCCCACCCTGAAGGCGTCGTGGGTCCAGATGTACTTAACAGGCAGTTCCATCAGCGCGGCTATGCGGGCTGCGGGCTTCATATAGTCGCTGAACACGAAGAATGTGCCGCAAGCACCTATCACGCCTCCATGCAGCGCAATACCGTTGATGATGGCGGCCATCGCCAGTTCCGACACGCCTGCGTGCAGGAATGCACCGCTGAAGTCACCGCGTGTGAAGGCCGTAGTCTGCTTCAGGAAGCCGTCGGTCTTGTCGCTGTTGGCAAGGTCAGCGCTCGACACAATCATGTTGCCCACCTTGCGTGCCAGCTCGGCAAGCACATCGGCCGACGAGGCACGGGTGGCAATGTCGGGCTTATGCGCTATGGCGGCATAGTCAATCTCAGGCAGTTCGCCATTAATATACTGGTCAAGCAGTTTGGCCTTGTCAGGATTGGCCTTGCGCCATGCTCTCAGCTTAGACTCGCGCTGATCTCTGTACTGGCGCAAGCGGCCTGTGCGGTCGCGAGCCAGTTGCGACACCTCGGGGAACACCGCCCACGGGTTCTGGACATTGCCGCCCAGGTTCTCGATGGTCTTGGCATAGTCGGCGCCCGACTTACTCAGCGGATTGCCATGCGTGCTGCACTTGCCCTCGAAGTTCTCGCCCTCGGCCGTCACGCAGCCACGGCCCATAATCGTGCGGCCAATGATGAGCGTAGGCCGCTCCTTCTCGGCCTTGGCGGCAACAAGCGCGCTGTCGATGGCCTCGGCATCGGTACCGTCAATCTCTATCACATTCCAGTTCCAGGCACGATACTTCATCGCAGTGTCCTCATTGCTCACGGCATCGCAGTTGGTCGAGAGCTGCACACGGTTGCTGTCGTAGAACATGATGAGGTTGCTCAGCCCCAAGTGACCGGCAATGCGGGCAGCCTCCTGCGAGATGCCCTCCTGAATGCCGCCATCACTGATAAAGGCATAGGTCTTGTGGGCAAACTCCTCGCCAAAACGCGCCACAATGAAACGCTCGGCAATGGCACAGCCCACAGCCATCACATGGCCCTGGCCAAGCGGTCCCGAGGTGTTCTCCACGCCATGAGCCACATCCAGCTCGGGATGGCCGGGCGTCACGCTGCCCCATTTGCGGAACTGCTTGATGTCGTCGACATGGTAACGGCCTGTGAGGTACAGCACCGAGTAGAGCATGGGCGACATGTGGCCCGGGTCAAGGAAAAATCGGTCTCTGACGAACCAGCTGGGTTTATCAGGATCTTCCAGCAGATGCTTGAAGTACAGCACCGACACGAAGTCGGCACCGCCCATCGCACCACCGGGATGACCCGATTTGGCTGTCTCCACCATCGTTGCCGCCAGTATCCTGATGTTGTCGGCTGTTCGTTTCATCAAAGCTTTCTCAGTCATAATCAGTTTATTTCAAAGGTTTTTATTGGTTGTTTATGTCTTTTCTCAACTTACTTTCGGGGCGCAGTGGCAACCCATCATGCCACAGCCCCTCATTTTCTTTACGAAATTACTGCTTTTTTCGCAACCATGCAACTTTTTATGCCCTTATTTTTCCATTTTTTTTGACAAAAAAGGCAGTTGCCGCAATTTCCACGACAACCGCCCTGTTTCTTGAGGTGAGAATGAAGGTTATACCTCAGCCTTCTCGACCTTTTCCTCGTCTTCAGCCTTCTTCGACACACGGCTTCCCACCAGTGCAAAGAAGAGCAGGTAGGCAAGCATGGCCACCACCAGCCAGTAGCTGTTGATGTCGCCCACGCTCTTGGCAAGCAGGTTCTGCAGGAAGGGCATCACGCCACCGCCCACAACCATGGTCATAAACAGACCCGAAGCCGATGCGGTGAACTTGCCAAGGCCCTCGGTAGCAAGGTTGAAGATTACACCCCACATCACCGATGTGCACAGGCCGCAAAGCACCATGAAGAGCACCTTCATGGGCACTGCATTGCCCTTGAAATTGATGGTGATGGACTCGGGCAGGAAGATGGCCACCAGCAGCAGCACAATGGCGAGCGTAGAAGTGACTATCAGCTGAGTGCGAGCCGACACCTTGCCCGACAGCAGCGAACTGCTGAAGCGGCCCACAAGCATCAGGAACCAGTAGATGGCAGCAATCGAGCCGGCTATTGCCATGCTGCCCAGCACGCCACCGGGTTCGCTCAGGTAGAACAGCATCTGGCCAGGAATACCCACTTCAATGCCCACATAGAAGAAGATGGCAATGATGCCCAGCACCAGGTGGCGGAACTTGAGGGCGCCCTTCACACCTTCCATCACATTCTGCTTCTCAGTAGCAGGCTCTATGAGCTTGGTGAAGTAGATGATGGCAAACGATACGGCAAAGATGGCCATCGCAATGAGCAGCAACGGCTGCACCTTGGTGAGCGAGGTGTCCTTGGTGATCTCGCCAATCATGATACCGGCCAGCATAGGAGTCAGCGTGGCTGCCAGCGAGTTGAGCGTGCCACCGGTCTGAATCAGCTGGTTGCCACGGTTACCGCCACCGCCCAGCAAGTTCAGCATGGGGTTGACAACGGTGTTCAGGATACACACGCAGAAACCGCAGATGAACGCGCCCAGCAGATACACCACAAAGGTGAATATCGCATTCACATCCATCAGGCTCGACAAGAATTGCACGCCCACGCCTATGAAACCCAGCGCCAGCGCCACCAGAGCGGTCTTCTTGTAGCCAATCTTCGTAATCATCATGCCGGCAGGAATACCCATGAACAGGTAAGCAAGGAAGTTCATCAGGTTACCCACCATGCCGGCCCAGCTGTAGTGCTCTTTCCAGATGGTTCCGAATGGAGCTGCCATGTTGGTCACGAAGGCAATCATGGCAAAGAGGAACATCATGGCGATAATCGACACCAGTGCTCCGTTTTTCTTGGTTTGTTCCATATCAAAATCTTTTTTTGGTGAATATATATGTTTATTTTTCAGCAAATTAATAGGGCATTACGTCATCAATACTCGCGCGCCCCGAAGATATCGGTTCCCACGCGCACCATGGTCGAGCCCTCTTCCACTGCTATTGGCCAGTCGTCGCTCATGCCCATGCTCACCTGCGCGAAGCTTTCGCAACCGGCAAGCACCCCTGTGCGCAAGGCATCAAAGGTGTTCTTGATCAGGGCAAACTCGCGGCGCACCTGCCTCATGTCGTCGGTGAGCGAGGCCATGCCCATCACGCCGCACAGGCGCACATGTTCAAAGCCCTGCAACTGCCCAGCCTTGGCAGCCTCCAACAGTTCATCCACTGTGAAACCGCTCTTGGTCTCCTCCTGCGCCACATGCAGCTGCAGCAGCACATCCACGGTGCGGCCTATGCGTGCCGCCTCCTTGTCGACTAGCGCCAGCAGCTTCAGCGAGTCGATGCTCTCTATCATCGCCACATGGGGCATAATCATGCGCACCTTGTTGGTCTGCAGTTTACCAATGAAGTGCCACTGCACATCGGCGGGCATCTGGGGTGCCTTCGCCACCAGCTCCTGGGCACGATTCTCGCCAAAGATGCGCTGACCCGCCTCATAGGCCTCCATCAGCCGCTCCACAGGGTGGAACTTCGACACCGCCACCAGCCGCACATGAGGCGGCAGGGCACCGTGCAGTTTAGCTATGTTCTCCCCTATTGGCATCTCAATCCTTCTTGGCAGCCTTGTCGGCAACCGTCTGGCCCAGATTGGCGGCAAACACATCCATCAGCGGCGTCTCTACCACCGATGCTATCTCGTAGTCAAAGGCCACGCCTTCCATGCTCTTGAGAAACACCTTCAGCGCCTCTTCCAGGGTCGATGCCTGCACCAGCGTGAGCGAGGCCGTCTTCTTCTCGGCAGCCGTCTTCTCGTCGATGGTGATCATGTTCATCTTCACCTTATACCAGCGATCGCCGCCCTCATGATAGAGCACATCGTCGAGTTTCACCTTTTTCACGGCAGTCACCAGGAACTCGCCAGTAACATAAGGTTCCATTTCTTGCGTGATGCGCGCCTCGGCTTCAGTAAAGCTCAGGGCATCTACCAGATAGGTCTCGGGCACGGCCTTCACGGCGCCCGTCTCAAGAGTCTTGTCATACTTGACCTTTGTCTCAAACCATTGAATCATATTCGTCTATTGTTTAGTCCATTATAACACATCCATTGAAGGCAAGTTCACATCGCCACCTCGTGGGTGCGGCGCCTCGCCCTTCATTTCGTTCTGCAAATATAATCATTTTTTTCCATAATCCCAATCCCCCCACACTAAATTCCACCCACAACGGCTGGCATGAAGATAAAATCAGACAATGAATGACTATTAGTGACTATTATTTTCATTGATGACAATTTATATCTTTTTTGGTTGAGATGAGGTTGGGATTATGCTGTGACAAGTCGAAGACTTGGCCATGTGCGCAACACATTGTGCCGTTCACTTCAGAGAAGTGGGCGGCACGATATTCCCCGCTCTGCACCGTCCGTGCCATCTGTGCCGTTCATGCAGTCCAAGGTTATGCCTTGGGAAAAAACTCCTCAACTCCCTAGAAACCCCTCGTCAGCTCGTTCCCTTGTTAGCTCGTTTACTCGTCAGCTTGTCAGCTTGTTTCCCTAGTTTACTTTTCACTTTTTTCCTCATTCTATTTGATTTTCAAGAACAAATCACTATATTTGCACCAATTCTGGCACCGGACCACAATCCAGTCACCAGAAGGGACATATCAGAAAGCGTTTTTGCTTTATCCTGATTCTGAAATCGGCAAATTTCAACACTCAGGGATAAGCAGTTAACAACGCCTTCGCTTGCCTATACACATCCCCTTGTAGGCGGGAACAGTATATCGGCATGGCGTGGGGGATACTGTTTATTTGAGTGTGGGCATGCCGAGCCTCAGAATCAATAAATCAGACAACTCTCCACGCTTTCCTTTTTTAACCATAAAATAATGCCTGTCTGAGGGAGAGCAAGATTGCGTTATAATTTAATTATGAATCGAAAATATTTATCTGCCCTTGAATTGATGCAAGACTTTGTTGAAGACAGAAATGTGGATTCACTTGTAAAAAACAAGCCCTATTATGCTTTTCCTCTAATAGCTTGCTTTGTAGAACTGCTTGGAAAGTGTTTGGATCCTAATCCAAATTGGAACAAAAATAGCAAAAAACATAAAAATCCTTTTAGCGATGCTATTCAGCATTATGATTCTTTTATTCAGTATAGAGAAATAGACAACCTTGAGGATTTATTAAGAAATGGTATGATTCATACAGTGTGCCCGAAAGATGGGATTAAATTGGCCTCAGACAATGATATAAATAATAACATCATTGGATGTGAAGACTTATATGAAGCAGTTAAAACAACAGTAAAAAAAATAAAAGAAGGTGTATATGACAAACTCATAAAAAAGAGTATCAATTCACCTTATATATCGATAGAAAATGGAATTACAGGAAACACCAATACAATAAAATAATCATTTAAACAAAAACTCATGAAACCAAATTGCAAAATTTTAATCATTTTGTTGATGTGCTTAATTGGCTCATCATCCGCTTTTGGTCAAAGCTTTTCTGGCTCTGGATCTGGAACAGAGAATGACCCCTACTTGATTTTCAACCCCATTCAGTTGAATGAGGTTAGAAACTTTTTGAACGATGAGAGCGTTTATTTCAAACTGATGTCAGACATCGATTTGACCGAATGGCTTGCCGACAATAACCCTACACAAGGATGGCAACCTATAGGAACATCATCTTCTCCATTTAAAGGAAACTTCCTAGGGCAGGGGCACAAAGTGTCCGGGCTTTTCATCAACCGGTCTACAACGGATTATGTAGGATTCTTTGGCTATGCCTCTAGTGCAAGAATCGAGAGCCTTGATATTGAAGGTTCCGAGGTTAAAGGTAAAAATTATACAGGAGGATTGGCGGGATATACTACGACTTGTTATCTGTCTACCAATCATGTAAATTTGAAGGTGACTGGTGGCAACTATGTGGGTGGTTATGTTGGCCGAGACAATAGCAATAGCCAGTTTCGCAACAGCAGTTACACGGGGCAAGTGTCTGGTGCAGGTTCTGTTGGAGGCTTGATGGGCTACGCCTCTTCTTCCACTATCCTTAATTGCAGCAGCAATGCTAATGTGTCAGCAACTGCGAATGCTTCTTCGGCAGGCATAGGATATGCCAATGGCGTGACCATAACCAACTTGCAAACTGTGGGCAACATAACGGGCAATCAGAATGTGGGCGGAATTATTGGTGCTGTTGTTGGAACATCGAACACCTCCGTTTCCAATTGTTCTTCTGAAGGAAATAAAGACGGTACCCAAGCTGTGGCAGGTTTAGTAGGAAGAACTTTAGCTCCTCTCACTATTAATGAATCACATTCAATAGGTGACATATTTAGTAGTGAAAATTGTGCTGGAGGACTTGTTGGACAATCCAAATCGACACTCCAAGTCTCTAATTGTTATTCCGTCGCCAATGTGAACACTACAGCCTCAAAAGCTGGAGGGATGGTGGGAAATTGTGCTGTTTTCAATATTGATAATTGTTATGCCATAGGTGATGTTTCAGCCAGTGATTATGCCGGTGGTCTTGTGGGACTATGTGATGTAGGTATTTACAATACTGACACTAACACAAGTAACAAAATATTATACTCGTATCGATCAAAATATGGATCTGAAGGGTATTATGATACACGGATTTTCAATGTAGGTGATGTGGTGTATGCAAATGAGTATAATGAAGCTTTCAGCACCCGGCAGAGTTCAAGCTATCCGACCGCACACGTTGTATTAGCTGTTGAAATTGCAAGTAAAAGTAATTATGAATATAAATATCAGTATGGTAGTGGTAGTGCTATACAGTATTATTATTATTGGGGAAGTGAATCCAGACACTATAAATATAGATATAAAGTTATATCTACTACGACCACACTGACGAACTCTTACTATAATGGTAACGTTGTTGCCGGTAATGATTATGCTGGAGGTCTTATTGGTGACATCTACGCATCGGGCATGATTTCTCAAAACTATGCCTACGGCACAGTGAAGGGAAAGAACAATGTGGGTGGCCTGATTGGCTATGGGCGAGGCATAGACCTAGCAAGCAATGCTGCTATTGTGGAAACGGTGAATGCCACACAGAGCAATGTGGGCCGCGTTTATGGAAGCATTGACAGTTATGTATCCGTGGGTGCTTGTGGAACTGATGCTGAGAACAAGGGTCTTGCCACGGCAAAAGTGACCCTCAATGGTTTGCAACAAAACCTCCCAGACAATCTGCAGCATGGCACCAATGTAGGTAATGCCACACTTAAGCTGCGTGCCACTTACCAAGGCATTGGTTGGGATTTTTCTAATTGGATAATCTTGGAGACCGAGAGTTATCCATACAAGGAGAGCCAATGCGCCCCACCTGTATTCACAGGTGACCTCACATCCGGAGAGACAGTTGTCAGTGGCAAGAGTATTAATGGCGGCACGGTATATATTACAATCGGGAATAAGCACTACACAGCCGAAACCAATGCCAACTTATGGAGTGTAGTGGTTGACCAACTGCACGCAGGTGATGTGGTGAAAGCCTATGCAGTAAATGATTCTCTGGGACAATCCTACATCTCTAAGCAAGTGGTTCAGTTTAAAGGCAAGGGAACTGAAGCTGAGCCATATGAGATATACACTGCAAACGACTTGAGTAAAAGCACCAGTTACAGCTATTATAAACTGATGAATGATATTGACCTCACCGAGTGGATAAATACCAATAGCCCCACAACAGGTTGGATTCCCATTGGCCTTGATGGAGGTGGTTCGATGAAACAACTGGATGGCGACGGGCATAGGGTGACCGGATTGTGGAGTAATACCACCATCGACTTCTGTGGCTTGATAGCAAACACACAGAATGCCACCATTTGCAACATTAATGTATATACGGCCGAAGGCAAGAAAGTGAAAGGTGGCAGTAACTCGGGCGTCATTGTCGGTAAGGCAGTGAATACCACATTCAGCAATGTGACTGTCAATGGCTCAGTGCAGGGCGTCAGTTATGTGGGTGGCCTGGCTGGTTATAGCCGTTCTTGCCAGTTTGCTAACTGCAAGATGAGTGGTTCAGTAGTAGGTACTGGAGACTATGTGGGTGGCATTTGCTCGGGTTATCTTAGCAGTACGCTTGAGTTTTGCTCTTCAACCGCAAATGTCACAGGTGTAGATTTTGTTGGAGGTCTAACTGGCTACTCATGGGGTGATATCAGGAAAAGTTATGCTAATGCTATGGTGACTGGCAATAATTATGTAGGTGGCATTTCGGGTTATTCTTCTGGTAGAAGCATCACTGAATGTTACAGTGCAGGAACAGTTGTGGCAAACAACAATACTGCGTGCTATGCTGGAGGTGTTGTTGGATACAATAGCAGAAGTTCAATTGCAGATTGTTACTGTAGTGCAAATGTGAGTTCAGGCGTAGTAGATGGGAATGTCGCTAGTAGTGATCTTCAGCAATATGCTGGTGGTATTGCAGGCTACAGCCGCGGATCGATTCAACGATGCTTTGCTTCAGGCGACATCTATGCTGTGAAATTTGGTGCAGGCATCGTTGGCTACAACTCCGACTCAACAGCTATCACCTCTCATTGTTTTGCAATCAACAACAGAATTGATGTTTCAAATGAAACAGGTGTGGCACTTCGTGTGATTGGAGGTATCAAAAACAATGCACCCACCCCTGAAAACAATAATTATGCACTGAAAACCATGGTGGTCAGTGTCAATAATGTTACACAAATAATCTATGATGATCTGTTGCACGGCATCAGCCTTACAGACAATGTGCTCCAACAGCAAGCAACCTACACTGATCAGGGATGGGACTTCACCGATGTGTGGGGTATCTATGAGGATGAAGGTTATCCTTATCTAAAGGCAATTGTCGAAGAAAACACACCAGATATACTTATGGGCGATGTAAATGGCGACGGAACAGTAAATGTGGCCGACTATGTAAATGTGGCAAATTACATTCTTGAACAGCATCCCGACCCGTTCGTCTTTGCAGCTGCCGACATCGATGGCAACAACGAGATTAATGTGAGCGACCTGGTGATGGTAGCCAACATTGCACTCACCTTCGAGGGCACAATCATGCTCAACGCTCCCACACAATCGGCAACTCAAGAGACCAACCTCAACATGAATGCTACAGCGACAAGAAACAATGACAGTACAACCTCAGTAACCGTTGACCTTGACAACGGCATTGCCCTCACGGCATTACAGATGGATATCAGTCTGCCACAAGGCATGACACTGACAAGTGCTTCGCTCACCGACCGCGCTGACCGCAGCCATCAGGTTGAAGTGGCAGAACTTGCCAATGACAATTACCGTCTGCTGCTTGCCTCTGGAACCAGCAAGGCGTTCAAGGGCAATGAGGGCGCTCTGCTCACGCTCACACTGAGCGGTGAACCCCAAAGCACACTCACACTCAGCGACATCAAGTTGGCAAGTCCTGAAGGCAAGGGATATACGCTCAACGACATTCTCTTGAGTCCTGTGGTGACCGTCGTAAATGAGCTTGCCGCCAAGGCCCGCATCTATGGCGAGGCTGGCAACATCGTCATCGAGTCGCCCGTAAATGGCACGGCTCTACTTGTGCTGCCTAACGGCATGAGCCAGAACGTGAAAGTAAGTGCCGGACGCAATATCTATCATGCTCCCGCAACGGGTGTAGTGATTGTACGCATGGCCGATAAGACTTCAAAACTATTTTTCTAACCTTAATACACCACAACTTTTATGAAGAAAACAATAATCAATCTGTTCTTGTGCGTGGCGGCAGTCTTCAGTGCCGCCGCACAAGATAGATTCTATATCAATGACTTCACCATTGAACCAGGCGAAACGATGCAGTTGAGCATCATGCTCGACAATTTGACCACTTTCAGTGCCATGCAGGCCGACCTGTATCTGCCAGAGGGGTTGACCATAGAGCAGGAAGACGACGAATACCTCTTTGAACTCACCGAACGCAAGGGTCGCAACCACACCATTTCAAGCACAACGCTCTCGAGCGGTGCAATCAGAATCCTGATAGCCTCGCAGACGAGCAAAACCTTCAGCGGCAATAGTGGGGCACTGGTGACATTCAACATCACTGCTGATGAATCGATTAGTTCAAACTGCGTGATTGAATTAATGAATGTGACGGGTGCCGAGGCCGATGGCACCCAGCACAACCTGCCCAATACAACATGCAGTGTCACTGTAGGGGGCGACACGCCACAACCCACAAGTGACAGTTTTTACATTAATGACTTCGTCATCCAGCCTGGTGAAACCAAACAGTTGAGCATCATGCTCGACAATGTGACCACCTACAGCGCCATTCAGGCTGACATCACCTTGCCTGCAGGGCTCACTATTGAGCAGGAAGATGGCGACTACCTCTTCGACCTCACCAGCCGCAAGGGACGTGACCACACGGTATCGAGCACTACGCTCTCGAGCGGAGCCATACGCGTGCTGGTGTCTTCGCCCACAAGCAAGACCTTTAGCGGCAACAGCGGCGCGCTCATCATCTTCAACATCATTGCCGATGCCTCTCTGGATGCTGACTGTACCATCGGCATAGGTAATGTGATAGCCGCTGAAGCCAACGGCACCCAGCACAACCTGACAAACTCAACTTGCAATGTTACTGTTGACAGTGGTTCACAGCCTCCCGTGACCGATGTCATCACATTAGACCCCATCATGGCGAAACTCAAACCTGGCAACACATTGCAAATCACCGCTACGGGTCCCGACAACATCACTTGGACAACAAGCGACAGCTCGGTGGCTACTGTGGATGCCAATGGTGTGGTAACTGCCGTAAAGAGCGGCCTTGCAGCCATCACTGCTACCGCAGCCAATGGAACCACTGCCTGGTGCGCCATCTTCGTCTACAGGCCCGGCGATGTGAACGAAGACGATGTGGTTGATGTGCGAGATGTAACCAAAGCCATCAACATCATCCTCGGTATCGAGTAACTCTATAATTCCTCTATATGTCTAAAGGGCTGGCATCTCGCCAGCCCTTTTTCGTCTAGTCCCTGTATTGCGAGCCGCAGTCTTGTACCGTCAGCACAATCAGTTAGATGGTCGTGAGGCACCGCCTCACGATATTCCCCGCCATGTGCCGTCCGTCCCCTTCCGTGCCGTCCATGCAGTCCAAGGCATCGCCTTGGAAAAAACTCCTCGCCGTCAAAGAAATAAACCGCGTCAGCGGCTTTTTGAAACTTTTTGACGAGCTCAGCTCGCCACTTTTTGAATTAATCCCCCGCGCCGTCATTGGAAATAATCCGGCGTCAGCCGGCTTAGTGTGCCACCAGCTTTGCGAGAGAATACCCCCACGCCGTCATTTTTAGCGCGTCAGCGCTTACATTTTTAATAAAATAATTTTAAAACGCAGTTTTTAAATTTTAAGCCCGCAGGGCGTCCTAACCCCGCGTCGTCAAAAATAAAAATGATTTGTTCCTAAATTTGCAAGATTTCTGCCCGTCAGGCCACTCCTAATCCCCCGCGTCGTCAATGAAAAACAACCGCGTCAGCGGCTTTTTGAAGCTCCTTTTCGTGCTTTTTGCGAGAGGCTCCCCGCGTCGTCATTTAAAAAAAATACCGCGCACAGCGCGGCTTAGCGTGCCACCCGCTTTGCGAGAGAACTCCCCGCGTTAGCGAAATTGGCTAAATTTGTGCAATTCGCGCAATTCGCGTTAAAGACCGTTGAGCAATTACTGGAAATGGTGGTTTTGGGGGTGAGGTGTGAGATTTTTTTGAGGAAAAATTTGCATATTTAAAAATGAAAATGTAATTTTGCCGCATAATTTTTCACAATTCATTTATAAATATTCAAAATCAACAATGAAAAGCAAGAAATTTTTAATGCAGGAGAGCGACATACCACAGGCATGGTATAATGTGATTCCCGATATGCCCGTGAAGCCCGCGCCGCTCATCCATCCTGCCACCAAACAGCCTCTCAAGGAAGAGGACCTCTACCCCATCTTCTCAAAAGCAGCTTCACAACAAGAACTCAACACCACCGACCGGTGGATCGAAATACCCGACGAGGTGCGTGAAATGTACCGCATCTGGCGCCCCACACCACTTGTGCGCGCCGAAGGACTCGAAAAACTCCTCGACACGCCAGCACACATCTATTTCAAGAACGAGAGCGTGAGCCCCGTGGGCAGCCACAAACTGAACAGCGCCATTGCCCAGGCCTACTACTGCAAGCAAGAAGGCGTGACCAACATCACCACCGAGACGGGTGCCGGACAATGGGGTGCCGCCCTGGCACTGGCGGCCAAGCACTTCGGGCTGGAACTGGCTGTGTATATGGTGAAAATCTCGTATGAGCAAAAGCCCTACCGCCGCTCCATCATGCAGACCTACGGTGCCGAGGTGATTGCCTCGCCCAGCATGTCGACCCGTGCCGGCAAGGACATCATCACACGGTCGCCCAACTACCAAGGTTCGCTGGGTACCGCCATCAGCGAAGCGGTAGAACTCGCCACCACCACCCCCAACTGCAAGTATGTGTTAGGCTCGGTGCTCAACCATGTGGCACTGCATCAGACCGTCATAGGACTTGAAGCCGAGAAACAGATGGAGATGGCCGGAGAATACCCCGACACCATCATCGCATGCTTTGGCGGCGGCAGCAACTTCTCAGGTCTGGCCATGCCCTTCCTGCGCCACAAGCTGAACGGCGACAACCCTGACACACAATTCATTGCCGCCGAACCGGCATCTTGCCCCAAGCTCACGCGCGGCGTGTTCCGCTACGACTTTGGCGACGAGGCCGGCTACACGCCCCTCATCCCCATGCTCACCCTAGGACACAACTTCAAGCCTGCCAACATTCATGCCGGCGGACTGCGTTACCACGGAGCCGGTGCCATCATCAGCCAGCTCAAGCATGACGAGATCATCGATGCTGTGGATATTCCGCAACTCGAGAGCTTCGATGCCGCCACCCTATTTGCCCGTGCCGAAGGCATTATTCCGGCACCCGAGTCGAGTCATGCCATTGCCGCCACCATACGCGAGGCCATCAAGGCACGCGAGGAAGGCAAGAAGAAGGTGATTCTCTTCAACCTCTCAGGACACGGCCTCATCGACATGACCGCCTATGACCGGTTCTTTGCCAACGACCTGACTAACTACGAGATACCCGACAGCATCATCGCTCAGAACACGGCCGGACTCGACCCCGTGAAACCATAAAGAACCATTTCATACGCATAATAAAGCAGGGTGACGGAAGGCGCCACCCTGCATTTTCTCCTGAAATTGACTCACCTTGTCAGAACCGCTTGATGGCGGCATAATACTCGTCGACGAGCTCGCGCATCACCGCCTCTACAGTTTCAATTTTGCGGCCCTTGAACAGGCTGGCCACCTGGCCAATTTCGAGTTCGCCGTTCACGATGTCGCCCTCAAAAATGCCTTTCTTCGCCTTGCCTTTGCCCAAAATCTCGCGCAGTTCATCCACGCTGGCACCGGCATCTTCAGCCTCAAGGACCGCATCCATAAAGCAATTGTTAACCAGCCTTGTAGGTGACAACTTTTTAAGTAATAGTTTAGTGTCGCCTTCATTCAAATTCAGGCACATTTTCTTGAATGCCTCGCTCGCCGAACTCTCTTGCGTGAGGGCAAAACGCGTGCCTATCTGCACACCCTCGGCACCCAACGCCTGCACCGCCACAATGGCAGCACCGGTGGCAATGCCACCAGCGGCAATCAAGGGCAGCGAAATGGCCTTGCGAACGGCAGGAATCAGGCAAAGCGTAGTGGTCTCTTCCCGCCCGTTGTGACCGCCAGCCTCAAAGCCCTCGGCCACCACGGCATCTACGCCGGCATCTTCGCACTTTCTGGCGAAGACCGACGACGATACCACATGCGCCACCTTCATGCCGTGCTCATGCAGCCAGCCCGTCCACTTCTTGGGGCTGCCGGCACTGGTAAACACGATTTTCACGCCCTCCTCGGCCAGCAGGTTCATCACCGTCTCTATCTCGGGATACATGAGCGGCACATTCACGCCAAAGGGCAGGTCGCCACAGGCCTCGCGGCACTTCACAATGTGCTCCTTGAGCGTTTCAGGGTGCATGGAACCGGCGCCAATCAATCCCAGGCCGCCAGCCTTGCTCACTGCCGACGCCAGACGCCAGCCGCTGCACCACACCATTCCGCCCGCTATCACGGGGTATTTGATTCCAAATAATTCTGATACTCTGTTTGCCATAACTTCATTGGGTTTAATTGTGTGTACAAATATACAAAATGATTTTCAAACAGCACGCATTTGCATATCAAACATGAGTTGATTAACTTTGCAAAAAATTCTCAACCACGGCATGAGCGACTTCTTTAAAACCATCAAGGCCACTTCGCAAGGCATCTACAAGGAGAAGATGAGCAAATTCATCGCCTTCGCTGTTCCCGTCGCCACTGCCGACGAGGCCAAGGCCGTGGTGAAGCGCTATGCCAACGAGTATCACGACGCGCGCCATTGCTGCTGGGCCTACATGATTGGCACCCAGCGCAACGAGTACCTGTCGAGCGACAACGGCGAGCCCAGCGGCACGGCAGGCAAACCCATTCTGGGACAGATCAACTCCTTCGAGCTCACCAACATTGTGATAGTGGTGATTCGCTACTTCGGGGGCATCAAGCTGGGCACATCGGGGCTTATCGGAGCCTATCGCGAGGCAGCGCGCCTTGCCATTACAGCAGGCGAAATCATCGAGTGCCACGAACAGGCCACCCTCACCTTCAACTTCCCTTATCTGGCGATGAACGATGTGATGAAAATCACCAAATCGGCCGATGTGAAGGTGCTGAGCCAGCAGTTCGACAACGACTGCGTGATGACCATTCAGACCGACGCCGACAAGATGCCCGCCATCCAGGCACGCATCCTCAACATTCCAGGCACTGCCTGCCTGTAATCAATGCAGAAACAACAAGTCAGTTAATTGCAGGACGCTCGGCAAACACCAGGCGGCCACGGCAGTGGCTCACCCCCTCGCTGTCGTCGATGGAGAGCACGCAGTCGTGCGGATCAGCAGCATCCACATTCACCGTCACCGTTTCGCCATAGCGCGTCTCCTTGGTGAAGGCAATCTCCATGCGGTGCACCATGAGGGCGTCGTAGGTCTCGAGCGGGAACTGGTTCAGCAACAGTTCCAGGTAGCGCACGGTGTTCACATGACGGTTCAGGTCACATTCCACATAGCCAAAGGTGTGGTCATTGCTGCGGGTCACCTGCTGCAGCCTGAGGCGGCCCTGCGGCGCGACAGGACATTCCTTGCCGAGCACATTCTCCCTGATATAGCTCAGGCTGGAGATATCGACGCTCTCGCGGGTGGCAAGGTTGATGACCAGCCACACGGTGCGTGCATAGCCAATCGTGACGCCATTAGCGTCCTTCACCTCCATGTTTCGCAACGAGAAGTGACGGTTATAGTCTTCAATCCATGTGGTCAGGCTATATTTCTCATTCACACGCGGATAGCGCTCCATCTCGATGGTCACGCGAGAGAGCACCCACGCATGGTTCTCCTCGATGAGTTTGGCATAGCCCACGCCCCAGCTGTTGGCGTGCAAGGTGGCTATCTCGATGATGCGCATCATGAGCAGCGGCAGTGGCATCTCCAGTTCCGGATTGCACTCGCCCGCTGTCAGGAAAAATTCTTTCGTGAATTCTTTTTGCATAGCTATTTAGTCTCAATTCAATGGTCAGTTTTTCTCCCCTATCTGCTGCTTCACCTCGGCGGTGGTGCTGTGCCGCACACCGTTCAGGTCCCACAAATACTGGTTCACATCGGTGGGAGCCATCTTGCGCACATTGTCGAACCGCTCAGGCTTGAGTATGCGGGTCACCACCAGGCGCTGGATGCGCGTCTTGTCGCAAGTGCCCTCGCTGTAGCCCATCTCCTTCGGGTTCTTGCCTGGACCGTTGCTGCTCCAGTAGCGCACGCGGCCGTCGGGCGTGTAACCCAGGAAAATCACGCTGTGACCAGCTTCCTGATCTTCGCCTTTCACCCCGTTGTAACCCACGATGGCGCCATTGTCGCGCGGCTTGTCGCTCTCGTTGTTGTTCCAGAAAATCTTGAGGATGTCGCCAGGCACCATTCTATCCCAGATGGGATGAGCGCGCCACTGATCATCGGTCAGATAACACTCGTCGGAGCGCTCGCGGTTCTTCTCGCTCTTGGCGCCACGATAGGCACTCATGCTGAAGCCCGCCTTCAATTCCCTGATGAGCACACCTATCGACGGGCCGTTGGCGTTGGCACGGCCCCAGAAGCCCACGCCGTCGTCTTGCCCCAACCCATCGGGATTGAGCGCATCCACAATGCCCACATAGGGTTTCATGTTGCGCCACGCCTGCTGCGAGATGCGACCCTTTGTGTCCCACATGGTTAAGGCCTTCACAAGTGCCACATAGGTGGCTATCGAGCAGAACGATGGCTGCGCCTTGTGGCAATCGACATAGGGCCGCACATCATCGGCGGCCATCACATAGGCCTCGTGCAGCCCGCGCCATGCCGTGGTCGGGAAATCGGCTGTGGGCTTGCCGCCAGTGTAGTAGCCGCCATGCTCAGGGAATGAGTCGATGGCGGCAAGCATCGTCTGCTGCCACACGCGGTTCACCCGCTTCCACTGGGGCTTTGCCACGAGGGGGCCCGAGAGCATGCTCAGGGCTATCACAGTTGTCAAGAGTCGGTTCATCTTCATAGCAGTGCATTTTGTTGCCCAAAGTTACACATTTTTTCGGCCTTTTGCACGCCAAATCCAAATAAACGCAGTAATTTTGTACTCTGAAACGAATTATTGTCACTTCACACTATTGATTTCACTATGTTCAAGATATTTGGTCGCAACAAACAGAAAGAGGATGTAAAGCTGTTCTACAAAACCGATATGCACTGCCACATCATGCCCGGTGTGGACCACGGTTCGCAATCGGTGGAGGATTCTATCGAGATGCTCAAGGCCGAGATGGACATGGGCATCAGCCGCGTGATTCTCACCTCGCACACCACAGCCGAGACATTTGAGAACACGCCCGAATCATTGGCTGAAGGGTTTGAAACGCTCAAGGCAGCTGTCGAGCAGGAAGGACTCAGCATTGAACTGCACTACTCATCAGAGTACCGCATCGACGAGTTCTGGGACCAGCTCTACAGCGAGGGCCGTATTGTGCCCATGCCCGGCAAATTCCTGCTGCTCGAGAACTCGTTTGTCCAGGAGCTCATTAGCATCGACGAACTCATGTTCGACCTGAGCAGCAAGGGCTACAAGCCCATTCTGGCGCATCCTGAACGCTACTCCTACTACTTCCAACGCCGCACCCGCTACCAGAAGCTGCACAGCTTGGGCGTGAAATTCCAGGTGAACCTGCTCTCGCTGGCGGGCTACTTTGGCGGCGGTGCCCGCGAAAACGCCTACTGGCTGCTTGAGCACAACCTGGTGGACATGCTGGGCAGCGACATGCACAGTCTGGAACATGCCGAGGTCATCAAGCACTACCTCAACAGCAAGGAATGGGCCAAGCTGCAGCCCCGACTCGAGGGCCGCATCGTGAATGATATGATTAAGTAGTTGAGGGTGGAGGGTTGAGAGTTGAGGGTTGAG
>JAFZSO010000050.1 GCA_017619355.1 Muribaculaceae bacterium | reverse complement strand
GGGCGTGGATCGTGTCGCCACTGGTGACGGTGGTGGCCGTGATATGGTTCTTCGTGTGGAAATCGCATCGTAAAGTGATTGCGGAATGAAGCATCTGGTGTTCGACGGTGTGACCACGGTGTTTATCGACCTCGACGACACCCTGTGGTGGTTCAGTGCCAATAGTCTTGAGGCATTGCGACATACGTATGAACACTTCGGCGTGGCTCGGTTTGAGCCAGATTTCGATAAGTTTGAGGAAATATATGAAACGCGAAACAGCGCCTTGTGGCACGAGTATCATCATGGGCGCGTGGAACGCGACTTTCTGATGGTGGAGCGTTACCGCCACGTACTGCAGCAGGTGGGTTTTGACGGTGACTGCACCGCGACAGGTAGCGCGATGAATGCGTACTACCTTGACGTGTTAGCAGAACAGCCGCTGGTGGTGCCCGGTGCGAAGTCGCTCCTTGAAGCGTTGCATAAGCATGGCTATCAGGTGAATGTGCTGAGCAATGGCTTTGCCGGCGTGCAGCAGCGTAAACTGCGCAGCGGCGGCCTTGACCACTTGATCGATCATGTGGTGCTCAGCGATGACTGCGGCATCACTAAGCCACTGCCTGGCATCTTCGACTATGCGCAGCAGGTGAGCGGTGCGACGGCCGACGAGGTGGTGATGATCGGCGATGACCCGGACACCGACATCGCCGGGTCACATGCTGCTGGTTGGCGAACGATATACTTCAATTTCAAGAATCGCCCTGCCATTGAGGGCACTGTGACCGTGGAGGTATCTTCGCTTGCTGAGATTGAAAAGATGTTATGATAAAACAATAAGGGCGTCGAAATGAATCGGCGCCCTTTTATATTTAGTTGCGTTAGCTTGTTACTTGACGATCAAGAGATAGTAGTTCTTCTTGCCGCGCTGGGCAAGAATGTACTTGTCGTTGAGCAGCATCGAGGTGCTGGCGGGCATGTTGGGATCAGCGAGCTTCTCCTTGTTGATGCTCACACCACCACCCTGAGTGAGTTTACGCATTTCACCCTTGCTGGGGAAGACGGCAGCGTTCTCAGTGAGCAGGCTGATGAGCGGAGTGCCGTTCTCAATCAACTCGCGGCTTACCTCGAACTGGGGTACGCCTTCAAAGACGGCAAGGAGGGTATCCTCGTCAATCTTGTGGAGAACGTCTTGAGCCTTGTTGGAGAATAAAATCTGCGAAGCCTCTACAGCCATTTCGTAGTCCTTTTCGCTGTGTACCATGATGGTGATTTCCTTTGCCAGACGCTTCTGCAACGGGCGCAGACCAGGATCCTGTGCGTGCTCGGCCTCGATGGCCTCGATCTCCTCGCGGCTGAGGTCGGTGAAGATGCGGATGTACTTTGATGCGTCCACATCGCTCACGTTGAGCCAGAACTGGTAGAACTTGTATGGCGATGTACGCTTAGGATCCAACCATACGTTGCCGCTCTCGGTCTTACCGAACTTGCCGCCGTCGGCCTTGGTAATTAGCGGGCAGGTGATGGCGAAGGCTTCTCCGCCAGCCATGCGGCGAATGAGCTCGGTGCCGGTTGTGATGTTTCCCCACTGGTCGCTGCCGCCCATCTGCAGTTGGCAGGTCTCGTGCTCATAGAGATACAGGTAGTCGTAGCCCTGGAGAAGTTGGTAACTGAACTCAGTGAACGACATGCCGTGATCGGCATTAGCGGCGAGGCGCTTCTTCACAGAGTCCTTTGCCATCATATAGTTGACAGTGATGTGCTTGCCGACGTTGCGGATGAAATCTAGGAACGTGAAGTTCTTCATCCAGTCGTAGTTGTTTACCAGCACAGCGTGGTTAGGTTCGTCGCTGTCGAAGTCTAGGAAGTGCGCCAACTGTTTGCGGATGCATTCCTGGTTGTGACGCAGTGTCTCTTCGTCGATCAACACACGCTCCTGACTCTTCATAGAGGGGTCGCCAATCATGCCTGTTGCGCCGCCTACGAGTGCGATGGGGCGGTGTCCGGCTCGCTGGAAGTGCTTAAGCATCATGATGCTCACCAGGTGGCCGATGTGTAGTGAGTCGGCAGTTGGGTCGATGCCCACGTAGGCCGATGTCATTTCCTTTTTCAGTTGCTCTTCTGTGCCTGGCATGATGTTGTTGATCATACCGCGCCAAGTGAGCTCTTCTACAAAGTTTATTTTACTCATCTTATTGATGTTGTTTTTGATTTATAATCGATTTTAAGGCGCAAAGTTAGCACGTTTTATTCAAATGACCAACTTTTCGTTTATGTCTAAAGACAAAAAAGGTGACAACCTCTTGGTTATGTGTGATGAAAAGTGTAACTTTGACATCTCAAATTTAAATGATGGGACTATGAAACAGAATTGGCGACCAGGCACGATGATTTACCCATTACCGGCAGTGTTGGTGAGTTGCGGAGCAACTCCCGAGGAGTATAACCTGTTCACTGCTGCGTGGACCGGTACGTTGTGCAGCGACCCGGCAATGTGCTATGTGTCGATACGTCAGGAACGATATAGCCACGATATAGTAAAGCGCAACATGGCGTTCACGCTCAACCTCACTACACGCGCCATGGCCCGTGCCACCGACTGGTGTGGCGTGCGCAGCGGACGCGACTATGATAAGTGGAAGGAGAGCGGGCTGACACCGGTGAAAGGCGAAACCGTAGCAGCTCCCTATATCGAGGAGTCGCCGGTGAGCATTGAGTGCCAGGTACGCGAGATTATACATCTGGGCACTCACGACATGTTTATAGCTCAGGTGATGAACGTCATAGCCGACGACCGTTTCATTAATTCCGAAACCGGCGCACTTGACCTGCAAAGTGCCGACCTCATCACGTATTGTCACGGCCACTATTACGGCCTGGGCGAAGAGATTGGGCACTTCGGCTGGAGTGTGCGCAAAAAGAAAACCGACAAAAAATAATTGCAATGAAACAATATCTCGACCTACTCAGGCATGTGATGGAAAACGGCGTTGTGAAGACCGACCGCACCGGTACCGGTACGAAGAGTGTGTTCGGCTACCAGCTGCGCTGCGACTTGTCGCAAGGGTTTCCACTACTCACAACCAAGAAAGTGCATTTGAAGTCAATTATCTATGAGTTGCTGTGGTTTTTGCAGGGCGATACCAATGTTCACTACCTGCAGGGGCACGGAGTGCGCATTTGGAACGAGTGGGCCGACGAGAACGGCGACCTGGGGCCTGTGTATGGTCATCAGTGGCGGTCGTGGCCCGACCACCATGGCGGCACCATCGACCAGATATCGCAGGTGGTGGATATGATAAAGAACAGCCCCGACAGTCGGCGCCTAATCGTCAGCGCATGGAACGTGGCTGAT
>JAFZSO010000008.1 GCA_017619355.1 Muribaculaceae bacterium | reverse complement strand
TCGTTGACGACGACCAGCTCCCCATGCGCCGCATCGACCCCGCCACCGGCCAGACCTACAAATACTATCCCGACCTTAAATTCTCCGTCAAAATCAAACCCGACGAGTTCATCAACCTCCCCACATACCTCCCCCCTCAAGAATCCACCCCCTCACAGGAACCCGAATCCTCACAGGAACCAGTAGGGACAGCGCGTGCGGTGTCCACCCCCTCGCAAGAACTGGAATCCCGCGTCAACAAGCCCGTTAGGGCTGAGCAGAATTTAGGCAGGGGTAAAGCCGCAGGCGCAACCCCTGTAACAGATCCCCAACCATCAATTAGCCCCGTCGGGGCGTCAGAACTCTGCAACAATGAAAAAGAACCGCGACAGCGGCTTAGCGTGCCAGCCCCTTTGTGCGAGGAAAACCCCTCCGAGTCCTCCGAGAACTCCGATAACCCCGACGACCAACCCGACGACGACGACCAACCTTACGACCAGCCCTGGGATCCCTGCGCCTACGAAGAACCCGTCACAAGCGACACCCCCCCCGAAGGCTGGTAATCCAATTTCCACAATTTCCCATCTTTCCCAAAAGTTTCACCCTTCCCTCCATCCCCAAAAATCAATGCAAGATTTGTTCTTGAACCGAGCGAAGCGAGCTCGCATGTGGGAGTTTAGCGTTTTGTCGACCGCAGGCCGGGGCGCGGTGCCCGCTAGGGCAAAACTATCCACTGCAATTGAAGATTTCTGCCCGCCAAGGCACTCTAAATCCTTCCATTGTTGTTGTGACATCCGTGCCTCCCTAACTCCTCAACTCCGTAGAAATCCGAGCCGTCAAAAATCAGATTAATTAGAATAATCTATAGTTTGAAAACTAGTCGTTAGCACCTATAGGAAAGTTTTTGAGCAAAAACATTGATATTGCAATAATTATTGTATCTTTGTGAATTGTAATACTATACCCGCCATGTTTATTTCAGATAAAGACTACAATCAACAAACGGAACTATTCCGAATAAGCCCACAACACTCCTGCAAAGGATGGAAGATGCGGCTGGGATTTATTGTTCTTGTCATATGCGCCTTCATCGGCTTCAGTGCAAGGGCACAAAGCCTCACTTTTGCCGACCATAATGTGGAGCGCCGTGCCCTGCTCAATGGAGACACTGACGGCGATGGTCACATTTCACGAGCTGAAGCTGACTCGCTCAAGTCGCTGAACCTCACGCAATATCGCACCGACATGTTTGAGGTACAAACCTACGAAGATCTTGCCTTGTTTCCCAATCTGGAGAAACTATGGCTGGGTGAGAGCAAGCTGGAAACTGTAGATTTGAGCAAAAACTGGAATTTGAAGTTTGTCAACATCCAGAGCGACAACCTCAAGACCATTATCCTTGCGGTGGGCTGCACTCCTAAGTTGGCCTACCCCATGCACAGCGGCGAGATACTCGTGAAGCGAGTATTAAACCCCGACGCTCCGGGCGCGATGTTTTTCTCTTATTAAAACCAAGTGACTATGAAACGAATATTGATAATTGCCTTATTGGGAGCGCTTGCTGCAACAACTTACGCTCAGATTCCAACGCCGCCCGACCCCTCCTGTGCTTATTGCGGTGTGAACCTGAAGAAGGGCGAAGCTCACAAGAGCAGTTGCCCCTATTATGAGGCACCAAAGGAAGAGGAATCGTCTTCTTCAAGTTCATCACATTTGAAGGACTACACACCGATGCCTGGGATGTCGTCTGTGGAGTACACATTAATCTATGAGGTAGGTGTTAATGGAAAGAAGCCTTGCAGCCATTGTCTAAGCCTGATTCACCATCCCTGGTGTGAAATTATTAATATGCAAAAATGGGCCAAGGAATATAGGGCCAAGGCCGAAAACGCCAGCAGCGAAGCCGAGCGAAAGAGAGCCTTGTGGGACTATAAACGCATGGTTGACAATTTGAAATTATTTATTAACCTCAATTACACTTTAGAAGATTCCAAACCTCTTCCCGAGGTCTCTCCTGCTCCTGCCAGCTATCAGCACCTCTCGAGCGTTGATATCAAGGGCAACTACGACAAGAAACTCGGTTACGGCAATTGGGCCACCGCCTATGGCAAGACATTTCCTAACGGCGAGGAACAATGGGTGCTCTATGATTCCGACGGACAAGAAGTGGGACAATTCTCAAAGGTTGAACCAGCCTCGGTGCCCAGCGGACTGGATGTTTTCCTGGTAAGAGACTTCAATGGCAAGTGGGGCGTGTACAATGCCGGCGGTTACGCCATCGTTAAGCCAGAATATGAGAGCGTGAAAGTAGTTGTCGCTCAACAAGGGAACGAAACGCATGAGTTCTATGATGTGACACTGCGCGACGATCGTGGCGTGTTGCGTCACGGCATTATCAATGGTGCAATCGCCAGCGTCGAAAATCAGACTATCCCCTGTGCGTGCGACCGCATTGAACTGATCGACCGCAGTCCGTCGAATCGCGGTGTCCTGGCAAAATTCACGATTGACGGAAACATGGGAATCTTGGACGCCGACAGCGGCGATGTGCTCATACAACCTGGCTATTCTCATGTCAACACCTACTTCACACCTAAGGGTATGTATTTCATTGTGGGTGACGGCACACAATTTGGTGCCTTTTATGCCGAGACGATGGAGGAGGTTGTATCGCCAACCGATGGCAATACTTTAGACCAAGTGCGCAACACAATAGATCAAAGAGACCGATGATGAAAGCATTGATAACAGTTGTTTTGACCTTGCTTGCCCTGCAAGTTTTTGCAGCTCCTACGCCCGAGGAGATGTATGGAAGCTATGACAAAGACGGGAAATACCGTGCCGTGCAGGAGCAAGTGGACCAAATAAACCAGCAATCGGCAGATGCCCAAAAAGAGAAATCAGACAAGCAATCGACGGTCATGTGGATTGCCATCATTATAGGTCTCATTCCGCTGGTTTACATAGGCAAGCAAATCATTCAAGAGAAAACATGGAAAAGCAACCCCAAAAGAACAGTTCAGGCAATAGCCATGGGGCTTGCTGGCGGTGCTTTGCTTTTTGCCATCGATTACGGAATCTTCATGCTGAAAATCGAGTATGGGACCAGATTCAATACTCTTTTGGTAGTAGCTTTCGTGCTTTTCCTGATCATTGGCTCAATCTATGTGCTGAAGAAAAAGAATAAACAGTAGTCCACCCCTAAACTCTAAACTCTAAACTCTAAACACTCAACTCTAGACCTAGAATGGCTTGCGGTATTTGTCGGGGTCGGAGTCGTCGAGGATGCTCAGGTAGCTGGTGTAGCGTGACTCGCTGATGCGATGCTCCTGGACCGCCGCCATCACGGCGCAGCCAGGTTCGTGGGTGTGGGTACAGTTACCGAAACGACAGTTGGCGCTCACCTTGAAAATCTCGGGGAAATAGTGCGCCACCTCGGCGCGTTCAAAATCGATGGTACCAAAGCCTTTCACGCCCGGGGTGTCGATGATGGCACCGCCGCCGGGCAAGTCGAGCATCTCGCTGAATGTGGTGGTGTGCATGCCCGTGTGGTGCGAGGCCGACACATCGCCCACCTTGAGCTGAGCGTCGGGCACGAGTGCATTGATGATTGACGACTTGCCCACGCCCGAGTTGCCCGAGAAGAGCGTCACCTTGCCGGTGAGCTCTGCCATCAGAGCATCGATGCCCTCGCCCGTCTTGGCCGAGAGCAGATGCACGGAATAACCAATGGAGCGATAGAGGTAAGCCACCGCATCGAGCAGTGCACGGTCGTCGTCACTGGTGAGCAGGTCGATCTTGTTGATGACAAGGATGGCGGGCACGCGATAGGCCTCGGCAGTAGCCAGGAAGCGATCGATGAAGGTGGTACTCGTCTCAGGATTGACGAGCGTAGCCACCAGCACCGTCTGCGAGAGGTTCGAGGCCAGAATCTGGAATTCCTTCGAGAGGTTGCTGGCACGGCGAATGATGTAGTTCTGCCGCGGCTCAATGCTCTTGATCATAGCAGTGCCATCGGGCTTGGGTTCGAAATCAACACAATCGCCCACAGCCACGGGATTGGTGCAGCGCAGCCCCTTGAGCCTGAAGGTGCCCTTGATTTTGCACGGCACCGTCTCGCCCGCCTGAGTGCGCACAAGATACCAGCTGCCCGTATTTTTAATGACCAGTCCTTTCATCGGTATGTGCAAAGGTAAGCGATTTATTTGAAAACTGAAACAAAACCACCGATTTCGGGGGAAACCAGAGCCGTTTTTGGGTGAAAATTATGTTTAATAACATAAATCTTGAACATATTTTTGGTTATTTGCCAAATAATCACTACCTTTGCATCGATTTTTAAGAAACTATTGTTTTACTAAATTATTTATTATGAACGTAGAAATTATTGGACTTTGGGCTGGTAGTGTTTGGAATGCACTCAACGAAGCCAACGGTACACTTGGTGTTAAGGGCCTGAAAAAAGCAACTAAACTGAAAGAAAAAGAGATTTATGCTGCTCTTGGTTGGCTCGCTCGCGAAGGCAAGCTCAACATCGAAGAAGCTGAAAACGACATTATCGTCGCTCTGGTATAATCTATACTTCAGTATTCAAAAACTAATAAAGGTGTGCTATCTCCACGATAACACACCTTTCTCCTTTCTATATACACTTAATCTTATTGGCCTATTCTCTATTAACTAATTATTAACCAACAACTTATATATCATTACTAAATTCTTTCAAATATTTGGAGTCACACATCAGAATTTGCCGCCCAAACTGCGATACAATTCCAGTGCGCGATAAAAGTCGGTAATTTGATTCTTTGTCAAATCCATAGCATGATTGATGCCAGCCGAACTAATAAAGGTAACCGAGGCATCGGTAGCATGCGACAGAGCATAGATCAAATCCTTGTCGGTCTCACGCAGCTCGTTGTCGAATGTTTCCCAATACATGCGAGAACCCTGTTTACCAGCCTTGATAGATGTGGGATAGAAGTAGTAATCAAAGCCGTTGACCACGAACTTGAGATATGTCATGTTGATGGGGTCATCGGCATAGTACTGAGTGCGCAGACGCAGCGCCGATGGGGTTCCGCCATTGTCGTCGAAGTAGAAGTAAATCTGATTATCGCTGTGACCCATTGTCACATCATTCGGAATCAGACAGTCGTTGCCCAGTTCACTGCGAAGCGACTTGAAATAAGGGCGCAAGTCGGCAGCAGTTTCTTTCAAGGGATCATCGAGCCATTTGAGAGGCTTTGCCTTGCGAAGCTCGGCATAGTCAACGATGGTGTAATCAATGTTCAGCAGGCTATCGAGTTCTGCCATGTCTAAGGACTGTTGAGCCGCTTGTTGCTGAGCTGCTTGTTCTTCAAGCAACTCATGATACATCACATAGTACTCACATTCCTTACCGCTCTTGCACGGTTTCACTTTCTTCTTTTTCTTATCAGCCTTCTTTTGCTGCTCAGCTGCTACTCTATCGGGATAGAGTCTTTTGATAGGCAAGTCAAGGTTATCATCACTGGGCGTGGATGCATAACCATTGAAACCTGTAAGCGATATCGCAAAGGCCGATATCAAGATGAATGAGAAAAGCTTTTTCATATGATTTTTTTCGATAATTAGTTTACAATTGCAAATGCAAAGATAAGCATAATAATTAGAAATGCAAATTTTTTTCTTGATTTTGAGCAAAAAAAGCAAAAATTCTTCGTTTTTGTAAATTTTGGGGTGTTTTTTTACATTTTTAAACCCAAATCGGCCGAAGATTTGGGTCAACCGAGTCCAGGCTATTTTCGCCCTGAGCCGGCAAGAATATGACAGATGGCGTCAGAAAGCCACCTGCAATTGTGTGAGAATAGAATTCTCCCCTGCCTGACCAGGATGTTTCGAGTAGCTGTAACCCGCCTGAATGCGGCACTGACGATAGAACCAGTATTGCACTCCTGCCGAGTAGCGGTTGGTAATGCCCTCGTGTGCGTTCAGGTGGTCGAACGACGCTACCACATCCAGGTTCTTCACCGCCACATTCTTGACCTGTGCCGTGACATAGCCGCCATCGGTCTTACAGTCGGCGTCCTTACCCCACATATATTCACCACGCACATTGAGCGGTTGCGTCTTCAGCTCGGCGCCAGCGGCATAACGATTGCGCTGATAATTGCCGTTGGCCTTGAAACCCGTAACTGACGGAGCGACATCGGACACATATCCGCTACCGTCATCGGCTGGATGGACCGCCACATTGCCAGTGCCCAAAATCACTGAGCCACTCAATGCCAGTTCGGGAATGGGCTTTACCGTGAGCCGACCCACAAAGTCCTTTTGCGAGTTGTTGTCACGGTTATTACGACCACTTCCGTTCATCACGGCAAGGTCGTAAGAGAGGTGATTGTTCAGCAGGTCGCCATAGATGGTAAGGCCCATATCGCGTCCTGCGCCAGCAGGCATCATCAGCGGAGAACTGCCGCAAATCATGTAGTTGGTGGCGAGCGATGTGAGGGTAATCATCTCGAGCACAGGCGGTGCGATGGGATTCTCTAACGAGAACGGCGTCTTGAACTGACCCACCTTCACCGTGAGCGCATCGGCAAAGCGGTAACTCATCCACAACTCGTGGAGCGAGAACTTGTAGAAGTCGACCATAGAGAATGCATGCCAGCGATCAGTGATCCTGAAGTCGGCCATCATGATGAATTTATTGATGTTGAACTGATTGTTGGGGCTCGACTTGTCGTGATACTCCCACCCTACCATGGCATATCCATGGAAAGTGAAACGGTTGAGCACCTCTTTCACGATGCTCTTTTTCTCACACTGCGTTGAGTCCTGCCCCTGGGCCTGCATGCACAGAGTGCCAACGAGCATCACTATTATAAATAATAAGATGTGTTTTTTCATCATTTTTCGGAAAAATAGGAATTTATTCTTGTGGTAACATCCTGAAGCCTTCACCCAGAATCTCGGAACTCTCCATGATGTTGACAAACGCCTTGGGGTCGATCTCGTGCAGCGCCGAACGAAGCTTGAGCATGCCGGCACGATCCATGGTCACATAAAGCATCTGATGCTCGGTTCCGCGATACAATCCCGTACCGGTCAGGCAAGTGCCGCCTCGCTTGATTTCATTAATCACATAGTCGCGGATGGGCTCTGGATTATCAGTGATGATGAACATGGTTCGGTAACTCTTCATGCCATCGACCACAAAATCAATCACCTTGCCTTCAATGAAGATGACAATGATCGAGTAGATGGGCAAGCGGATGTCGCCAAATGCCACGAGCGTGACAAGGGTGATAATGCCATCGACAATCATCACCAGCGTGCCAAGCGAAATCTTGGTGTACTTGTGCAGGATCATCGAAATGATATCGGAACCGCCACTGGTTGCTCCTGAACGGAAAATAAGGCCAATCGCCAAACCATAGATGATACCGGCAACCACCGTGTTCAAGAAATAGTCGGGCTGGAAGAAACCTCCATGATGCGGAATCTCGACCATCGATTGTGTGCCCGTGGCGGTGATGGCGCCATCGTGAATCACAGGATTATAGCCCCACCAACTCTCAAGAAACAGCGTAAAGAAGAATATCAGAATGGTCGAAATAATGGTCTTGATACCGAATTTGGGGCCCAAAATCCAAGTGCCGATGATGAGCAGTGGAATGTCCATACAGATGGCATACAATGAAATTTTCCAAGGCCACAGAGTGTTGAACACATTACTCAAACCATAGGTGCCACCAGGCGCCATGAGATAAGGGTTGACAAACATCACATCGCCAATGGCGAAGAGCGCGCTGCCTACCACGAGCAACGCATAGGCAAAGACTTCTTGAGTAAGCTTTGACTTACGGTCAATAAATGACATAATATTTAAATGCTTTTCCGGTTAGAGATAATCTTAATTACGATTATCATTTCACGATAAGACCCTCGCCCGTCATGTCGGCAGGCTGGTCAAGTCTCATGATTTGCAGAATGGACGGTGCCACATCGGCAAGGCGGCCGTTCTTCACAGTTGCCTGCTTGTTCTCGGTCACATAGATAAAGGGCACAGGATTCAGCGAGTGAGCGGTGTTGGGTGTTCCGTCGGGATTCACGGCATGGTCGGCATTGCCATGGTCGGCGATGATGATCACCTCGTAGCCAGCCTTCTTGGCAGCCTCAACCGTCTCGTTCACGCACTGGTCGATGGCGACAACGGCCTTCTCGATGGCGGCATACACGCCTGTGTGACCCACCATGTCGCCGTTGGCATAGTTCACCACGATGAAGTCATACTTTTGCTCACCGATGGCAGCGACCAGTTTGTCCTTCACCTCATAGGCACTCATCTCGGGCTTCAGATCATAGGTGGCCACCTTGGGCGATGGCACCAGAATGCGGTCTTCGCCCTCGAAGGGTTCCTCGCGTCCGCCATTGAAGAAGAAGGTGACATGGGCATATTTCTCGGTCTCGGCAATGTGCAGCTGCTTCATGCCCTTGCCCGACAGATACTCGGCAAGCGTGTTGGTGACATTCTCTTTGGGGAAAAGGATGTTCACGCCTGTGAAAGATGCATCGTAAGGGGTCATGCAGAAGTACTGCAAACCAGGTATAGTGGTCATGCCCTGTTCTGGCATATCCTGCTGAGTGAGTGCAATGGTGATTTCCTTGGCGCGGTCGTTGCGGTAGTTGAAGAATATCACCACATCGCCTTCCTTGATGCGGCCGTCGACGGTGCTGTTCACAATGGGCTTGATGAACTCGTCGGTCACGCCTTCGTCGTACGATTCCTGGATGGCTTGCGTCATGTTGACGCTCTGCTTGCCCTCGCCGTGCACTAATTGGTCATAGGCAATCTTGATGCGTTCCCAGCGCTTGTCGCGGTCCATGGCATAGTAGCGACCCGTGATCGTAGAAACCACACCCGCGCTCTCGGCGCAATGACGCTCCACATCGGCCACGAAGCCCTTGCCGCTCTCGGGGTCGGTATCGCGACCATCCATAAAGCAGTGAATGAAGACTTTTTCAAGACCATATTCCTTGGCAATGTCGCACAGGGCAAACAGGTGGTCGAGCGAACTGTGCACACCACCGGTCGAGGTCAAGCCCATGATGTGCAAGCCCTTGCCAGTCTCTTTGGCATAAGTGTAAGCCTTCACAATCTCAGGATTCTTCTTGATCGAACCATTGGCAATCGCTTTGTTGATTTTCACGAGGTCCTGATAGACCACGCGGCCACCGCCTATATTCAGGTGACCCACCTCGCTGTTGCCCATCTGGCCGTCGGGCAGACCCACATCTTCACCACACGCCATGAGCTGGCTGTGAGGATATTTTTCAAGCAGACTGTCCCAGTAGGGAGTCGGTGTGCTATAAATCACATTGCTCTTCTCGGCAGGACCTATGCCCCACCCGTCTAAGATCATTAATAATGCTTTATTTCCCATTGCTATCTTGTTTATATTGTTTGTTCTTTTAAGACTGCAAAGGTACAAATATTCTCCGAGATTTCGCAGTTTGCAGTCAACAATAAAATTAATTCCATTATTTATATTCTGCTTTTCATCAGGAGGCTTGCTTTTCAGTGCTCTTTTTTGTAATTTTGCCAAACATGATTATAATAAATGTGTAACTACACTTTTCCTAAAAAACATCAATTAAACAATCATACAATTATGAACAAAGCATTTACACTTTTTGCAGCCCTGCTCGTTAGCATTCCGGCATGGGCTCAAGAAATATCAAAAAGAGAAATAACCGTGAACGGCGTGACATTCAACATGGTTGCAGTCGAAGGTGGACGGTTTAACATGGGTGGAACTTGTGAACAGCTCACGCCTGAAGACGATGAGTTTCCCATTCATGTGGTGACCCTTGATGATTTTTATATAGGTGAAACCGAGGTCACGCAGGCATTATGGTCTGCAGTCATGGGCGAAAATCCCAGCGGATTCCAAGGCGACCCGAACCTGCCTGTCGAACGCGTCATGTGGATCGAATGCCAAACATTCGTCAGCAAGTTGAGTACGCTCACTGGAATCAACTTCCGCCTGCCCACCGAGTCTGAATGGGAATATGCCGCACGAGGCGGCAAATACACCCATTATTATCAGTATAGCGGCAGTGACGATATCGACGAAGTGGCATGGCACGATGGCAACTGCACCCATGTTGTGGGCCAACTCCAACCCAACGAGTTAGGCATCTACGACATGAGTGGCAATGTGTTTGAATGGTGTCAGGACTGGTTCGGGGACTATGACATGATGCCCATTGTGAACCCAACCGGACCTGAGGATGGCGAAAACCGCGTCAGACGCGGTGGCAGTTGGGGTGGCACTTACAACGGATCACGCGTGTCATTCCGCAGATATGAGCTTGAGAACATCCGCTACAACTACATCGGACTGCGTCTTGCAGCCTCTGAGATGGGCAACGCAATCACTGGAATTCCCAGTGTCACGACAGAACAACAACCCAAGAGTGACACCCGTTACAATGTTATTGGCCAACCCGTGGGCAACGACTACCACGGCATAGTCATAGAAGATGGCAAGAAAAGCATTATCAAATAATACCCGCCAATTAAGCCTCAAGTGTTTCGAACAGATTCTATTCCGCATCTTCTGATACCCTATAGGAGACGCGGAATTATCTCATCACCACATTCACTTTTATTTGTTTAACTTGAAAAATAAAATTATATTTGCAAAAGAATTAATAAATGTGGGCAGTACGCCCCTAAAAACCATTACATAACTATGAACCTACGGAAATCTCTCTTTCTTGCTTTAACACTCGCGACCTCAGTGTGCATGAGTGCACAAAACCGCTCACAAGGTGGCATCGACGCACAGATGCTCCAGCAAATCCAGAAGTCGGCTGCCGCCAACATTCACCCTGCCGTGCGCAATGCCATGGCGGCCAACTCCATAGATGACCTTGCACAGAACTACCGTAACCTCAAGGTCAACGACACACACTTCAGCATTGAGACTCCCACACAAAGCATTCACAACCAGCGGCAGAGCGGCAGATGCTGGATGTACTCCAGTTTCAATGTGTTCCGCGCCAACTTTGCCCGCCAGCATGGCGACTCCATCAGAGTGGAATATTCTCACGACTATCTCTTCTTCTACGACCAACTCGAGAAAGCCAATCTCATGCTTCAGGGCGTGATAGACTGTGCCGACAAGCCCATCGACGACCTGCGTGTGCAGTTCTTCTTCAAGAGTCCCATCAACGATGGTGGCACCTTCTGCGGTGCTGCCGACCTTGCAGAGAAATATGGACTCGTGCCAGTTGAAGCACAACCCGAGACCTTCTCGGCCGAACGCACCTCGAAGATGCGTCAGATTATAGGATCAAAACTGCGTGAGTTCGGTCTGGAACTACGCTCCATGGTGGCGAGCAAGAAATCGACCGCAGCCATCAAGCAACGCAAGACCGAGATGCTCGGCACCATCTACAGCATGCTCTCGCTCATCTTAGGTGAGCCCGTTAAAGAATTCACTTATACCTTCCGTAACAAAAACGGCAAACCCGTGGGACCGGCCAAGACTTACACCCCACTAGAATTCTTCCGCGAAACACAAGGAGGTCCCATCAACGGCACCTTCATCATGGCCATGAATGACCCGCGCCGCCCCTATTACAAGACCTATGAGGTGGAACTTGACCGTCACACCTATGACGGACACAACTGGCGCTATGTGAACCTGCCCATGGAAGACATCGCCGCCATGGCTATCGCATCGCTCAAAGACTCCACCAAACTCTATTCGAGCTACGATGTGGGCAAGCAGCTCAACCGCAGCGTGGGCTACCTCTCGCTCGACAACTACGACTACGCTACCCTCTTCTCAACCACTTTCCCCATGAACAAGGCCGACCGCATCTCTACCTTCGACAGCGGCTCAACCCATGCCATGACGCTCTGTGCCGTTGACCTCGACGAGAACGGCAAGCCATTGAAATGGAAAGTGGAGGACTCATGGGGTGCCGACAGCGGACAGAAAGGTTACATCATCATGACCAACGACTGGTTCAACGAGTATTCCTTCCGCCTTGTGGTCGATAACAAATATGTACCCGAACGCATTATGAAGGCATACCAGACGACACCCGTCATGGTCATGCCCGAAGACCCCCTATTCGGTTCCGATGACTAAATCTATATGAACATATAAAATGATTCCCATTATGGAAACTGTTTCTAATGTAAAACTCTATTCGCTCACCCTCAAGCAAAGCCGCACCTATGTGTTTGCGTTGCTCTTCATTGTGGGCAACATTGTGCTGCCGCAACTCTGCCACCTCTTCCCCAAGGGTGGGCTCATCATGCTCCCCATCTATTTCTTCACCTTGATTGGGGCATATAAATACGGTCTGAGAGTGGGTTTACTTACAGCACTCCTTTCCCCTCTCATCAACTCCCTGCTGTTCGGTATGCCCCCCATGGCTGGTGTACCCGTCATCATCATCAAGGGCGTTCTGCTCGCCTCTGCTGCTGCATTCGTAGCACACAAGACCAAGAAAGTCACCTTGTTGACGCTCATCGCTGTAGTACTTCTCTATCAGGTTGTGGGCTGTGCCATCGAGTGGGCCATCAAAGCCGATTTCATGGCTGCCGTTCAGGACTTCCGCATAGGTATCCCCGGCATGCTGCTCCAGATTGTTGGAGGTTATCTGCTGTTGAAGTATGTTCTGAAGAAATAAGACAGCACCATGAAGAAACTTGGTTTCGGGCTCATGCGACTGCCATTGCTCGACAACGACGACAAGAGCTCCATAGACATTGATCAGGTCATACCCATGGTCGACCTGTTCATGGAGCGTGGTTTCACCTATTTTGATACGGCCTATGGCTATCACGACGGACACAGCGAAACCACATTCCGCGAAGCAGTAGTCAAACGATATCCTCGTGAAGCCTTCACCGTCACCGACAAGTTCCCCATTTGGGAAGTCAAGTCGGCCGACGACCTGCCACGCATCTTCAAAGAGCAACTCGAACGCTGTGGCGTGGAATACTTCGACTACTACTGGCTTCATGCCATTAACAAGAGCTACTACGAGAAGATACAGCAGTATGATGTTTTCGCGTTCATCTCACGCATGAAACAGGAAGGCAGAGTCCGCCACATGGGATTTTCGTTCCACGACGACCCCGACTTGCTCGAGAAAGTGCTTACCGAACACCCCGAAACCGAGTTTGTCCAACTCCAGCTCAACTACATCGACTGGGACAGCCCCAGAGTTCATGCCAGCAAATGCCACGAAATATGCACACAACATGGCAAGCCCGTCATTGTTATGGAACCAGTAAAAGGAGGAGCACTTGCCAAAGTTCCCGAGAAAGTGGACGAGCTATTCCGCAGCATCAACCCCGAAATGAGCGCCGCATCGTGGGCCGTAAGATACACGGCATCTCTTCCCAACATTTACATGGTTCTCAGCGGCATGAGCAACCTGGAACAAGTCGATGACAACACTTCATTCATGCAGGATTTCGTTCCGCTCAACGAGCAGGAAAAGGAAGCCATCGACACTGCTGCAACCATCATTAAAGAGTCAAAAGGCATTCCTTGTACTGCCTGTCACTACTGCACAAATGGTTGCCCTATGGACATCGCCATTCCCGAGTATTTTGCTCTCTACAACACAGTCAAGCAGTTTGGCGACGGACAACGATGGATGGAACCCATCAACAAGTATCAGCAACTCTGCGAGACACACAGCAAGGCAAGCGAATGCCTGAAGTGTGGCCAGTGCGAGAGTCGCTGCCCACAGCAACTGCCCATCATCGACAACCTCGAACTTGTAGCGCAAGAGTTTGAAAAATAGTCTTTTAATAATTAAGATATATCAGTCATGAAACATTCAGCATTAGCAATTATGTCGGCTTTGGCCATCAGCATCGCTTTGCCCGCCATAGCGCGTCAGTATGTGCCCGAGCGCGGTGATTTCACGTTCCGCACCCAAGTTCTGCAATCCTGTGATGAAAACGATGACCAGTGGTGCCATGCCGATAGCATTCTCCTATTCATCACCGACGCCATGGGGCAAACCGAGGTGCGCACGGTATGGGCTGAGCCGCTCGACACCGCCGAATGGAATGGCTTTGGCGAGATACTGGAGGAAGACATCAATTTCGATGGTTATCCCGACTTGCAGGTGTGCAACGGGCCGGTTAACATGTTTGGCAACTTCACCTACACGGCTTTTCTGTGGGACCAGAAAACGCATCGCTTTCTAAAAGAGGAAGTTGAAGGTTACGATGAAATCAATAGTCCCGAAATCTATCCTGCCGAGAAACACATAGTAGGCATTTGGCGCCTCGACAACGATGTGGATATCAACACTTATGAATGGGACAACGGCAAATTGAAGCTAATAAACTCAGAGCATGTGAATTACAACGAATTAGCAGAGTAAGAGTCTCACTCTCTCACCCAATTCGGACATTAGGATATGAGTTAAACGCAAAAAGCTGCCGCATGGTCGCTTTTTATCTTGCCGCTTCAGTGAAGGCTTCCATGATGGCGGTGGGCTTGTGGTCTTTGAATGCGCCCAGCGGATAATAACCCTCGGCCTCAGGTGCCCAGTAGAAAACCCCATGGCAGTGACCATCGGTCTGCGTCTTCATCGCATCAATCATTTCTGCTATGATGCGTTTGCCTTCAACAGGATTAGCCGCCTCCACGCCGACCTCCACAAGCATCAGTTCGCAACCATATTTCTTATTGAAAACCTTGATGTTATCTACACAATGTTCAATCGTTCCTTTATAGTCAATTTCAAGCCCCGCCTTCATGTCCCAGTAGGGATATAGACTCATGCCAATCATATCGAACTTGGCTCCATACTTCACTAATCCGTCAAAAATGAAGTTATAGCGCTGTGCATCACTTCCGGCATCCAGATGCACAATTACTATAGCATCAGGGTACACCTGCTTCACCGCCTCATAGCCTGCCTGGGTGAGTGCAGCATACTGCGCCATGTTGATGGTGGCCATACCAGTGGGCCACAGGAAACCATTGGTCGTCTCGTTGCCAACCTGCACCCACTTCACATCGATACCGTTATTCTTCAACAACGCCAGTGTCTCACGCGTATGTTTGGCGAGCGCCTTGCACATCTGTTTGCAGTTCATGCCCTTCCATTGAGCGGGTATGTGCTGTTTGCCAGGGTCGGCCCACCAGTCGCTATAGTGGAAATCTATCATGATGGCCATGCCCAAAGCCTGAGCACGCTTGGCCATCACCAGCACATCCTCCTTGCTGCTGAAACCCCGTTTGGGGTTCACCCACACACGCAACCGCACAGCATTCAAGCCCAGCTCTTTCATTAGAGCAGTATTCTCACGAGGTTCACCTGCGGCATTATAAAGTTGCCATCCATGTGACTCCATCTCGGTAGTGCCGCTAATATCGGCACCTAACCAAAATGTATTGTCCTGACCCTGCATGTATATTGCCCACAGCACCGTCAAAGCTATAAAGAGATACTTTTTCATTGTTATGATTACCTATTGATTGTAGATATTATACGCATTTAAACCCCATCTCAATCTTCCAGATAGGCCTTGATATACTCCTTGCAATTCAGCACCAGTTCATCATACCACTCCTGGCCAAAACGCTCAATGAGCGGTTCGCGCAGGAATTCATAGAGCCGCACCTTCTTCAGCCGACCCTGCACCTCAGCGCTTTTGCATATCTTCCAGCGGTCATAGTTCACCGTAGTGAAAGTGGGGAATTTCTTCACACGCACAGGATACAGATAGCACGAGATGGGTTTGCGCCACCCAATGCGTCCCTCGTGAAAAGCCTTCTCTATGGCACAGATGCACTTGCCTCCAGGCAGGTAGCATGAGAACACACAATTCTTGCCATCAACTATCTGCGTCACCATCTCACCCTCGGGGTCAAAGCAGGCCACGCCGCTTTCCTTAATTTGTTGCTGAGCACGGGGGAGCAGGTCATCCCACACCACAGGCAGCACCTCCTTCAGTTTGGCATATTCGTTTTGAGTGATGGGAGCCCCAGCGTCGCCTTCAATGCAACACGCCCCCAGGCAGGCATCAATGTTACAGCAGAAGAATCGCTCCGCAAGATCCAGACTCACCAGCGTATTCCCTATCTCAAACATTCCGCCTCCACTCATGACTCGCTTCAATTATTAACCGACAGTTCCGATAACGCCTGTTCCAGCTCCGTACTGCTCAGTTTCAGGTGAAGTTCACCTCGATGAGCATACGAAATGTTGCCCGTTTCCTCGCTCACCACAATGGCAATCGCATCGGTCGCCTGTGAAATGCCCAATGCCGAACGGTGGCGAAGGCCCAGGTATCTTGGCAAATCGGTGTCGTGCGACACGGGAAGAATGCAACCCGCAGCCTTCATCTTGGTTCCGTCGATAATCAATGCCCCATCGTGCAAGGGGCTATTCTTGAAGAATATATTCTCTATCAATCGATTATTCAGGTTAGCATCAATCATATCGCCCGTCTTCTCATAGTCATCGAGCGGTATCTGCTGACGTACCACTATCAGGGCACCCGTCTTCGACTTCGACATGCTCATGCAGGCGTACACCACCGGCATCACCCACTTCTGCTTCTGAGCAGTTGTGTCGCCCTTGTGCCATAGTTTTGTGATGAATTTCAAACCTTTGCGCGAACCGATCTCCATCAAGAAGCGACGAATCTGGTCCTGAAACAAGATCACAATAACAAACAAGCCTATGTCGATAAACTTGTCCATCAGTGTGCCTATCAGCTGCATGTCGAGTATCTTATACAGCACCACCCATGTGATGACGAACGAGAGCACGCCGAGAAATATGTTCAGCGAACCCGAGTCCTTCATCGTCTTGTAGAGATAGAACAGCAGCGTTGCAACAAGCAATATGTCTATTATGTCTTTGATGCTTATCAGTCCAAGTATCGATTCCATAGTGTTATAATCAGAGTTTGTATATGTCGGGATATGTTTTCATCACAAGTTTCACAGCCTCCTTGGCCATCTTCACATCATGAACACGCAAAATATGGGTTCCTTGCAGCAAGGCAAGTGTATTCAGCACCGTAGTACCGTTCAACGCCTCGGCGGGGGTGGTTCCAAAGAACTTATATATCATCGACTTCCGCGAAACGCCCACAAGCAATGGCACATCGAGCTTAGCAAAGGCATTGAGATGCGACAGCATTTCATAGTTCTGATCCAGCGTCTTGCTGAACCCGAATCCCGGGTCGGCTATCACATCAGCCACACCCATTTGATGCAGGGTATCGACCTTACGCGCCAGCCACTCCAGCACCTCGGCGGTCACATCGTCGTATTGCGTGAGCTGCTGCATGGTAGCGGGAGTGCCGCGCATGTGCATCACAATGTAGGGAACCTGAAGCCGTGCAACGGTCGAAAACATCTGCGGGTCAAGTTCTCCGCCACTCACATCGTTCACCATGTCCACGCCCAGTTCTTCAACACACCGGGCAGCAACAACGGCCCTGAATGTGTCAACCGAAGTCAGTACCCCAGGGGCAAGCCTGTGCACAATCTCCATGCCTTCCTTAAGCCGTGCAAACTCTTCCTCAGCACTAACCTCGGCTGCACCAGGGCGGGTCGAGTAAGCCCCGATGTCAATCACATCAGCGCCCTCCTCTACCATCTCAGTCACACGATGCTCAATCTTCTCGGTCATGTCACATCGGCTACCGGCATAGAATGAGTCAGGGGTCACGTTCAGGATGCCCATCACCCATGGCTGGGTGATCTCTTTCAGTTCACCCTTCACATTAATGCTATAACTTTTAAATGGCTTCATGCAACGGCTTTCATTTAAATTGCTTTGCGAAAATACAACGAATTTTCGGTTTTAGCAAATTTATGCCCACATTCTTAGTTCTTGCCCCACACATTTGGCAATTTAAAATTTTGTTTGTAATTTAGCAGATTGTTTTTGAAACTGTGCTAATCATTTTTTCTTGACATGCACTCTCGTTATTAAACCAACTGACTGTTAATGTTTTCTATACGATGAACAATACTATCACTAAAATCGTCCTCACAGGAGGACCTTGTGCCGGCAAGACTACCGCTCTCGCCAAGATTATCGAGCATTTCACCGAGTTAGGCTTCCAGGTGTTCGCAATCCCCGAAGTCCCCACCATGTTCGCTCATGCCGGTGTGAATTACCTGACAAGTAACAAGGAACTCTTCTATGAGGCCGAGAAAGCCACTCTGCGCACCCAATTGGAGCTTGAAGACCTCTTCGTGAAAATGGCACAAAAATGCAAGAAACCCGCCCTGCTTGTGTGTGACCGTGGTGTCATGGACATCTCTGCCTATCTTGCGCCCGAGATGTGGCAAGCCATTCTCGAAGAGTCAGAACTCAACATCGTGCGCCTGCGCGACACGCGTTACGACGCCGTGCTGCACCTTGTCACCGCTGCCAATGGTGCCGAGCAATTCTACACTACAGCCAACAACGAGGCCCGTAGCGAAGGCGTGGAGCAAGCCATTAATCTCGACAACAAGCTCATCCAGGCCTGGACCGGACACCCCCATCTGCGCATCATCGACAACGAGGTAGATTTCGAGAAGAAAATCAACAATGTGCTCACCGAGATCTCTAATGTGCTGGGCATCGGTCTGCCTGGTCCCATCGAGGCCGAACGTAAATATGTGGTCGAGGTCACCGGCGAGATTCCCAACTACATCGAGAGTGAAATCGAGCAGACCTATCTGCTCTCCGAGGTTGGTACCGAGGTCAGGCTGCGCAAGCGTGGCTGGCAAGGCATCTACTCCTATTTCCAGACCACCAAGAAGCAAATCAGCGCCACCGAGCGCATCGAGACCGAGCGACAGATCAGCCCTGTGCAGTATGTCTCGCTCATGCAGCAGCGCGACCACTCCCGCAAGACCATTCGCAAAATCCGCAAGAACTTCGTTTGGGAGAAACAATACTTCGAACTCGACAGCTACATTGAGCCCGACATCAACCTGCACATTCTCGAAATCGAGGGCGTCACCGATCCCGATGCCATCAGCTTCCCTCCGTTCATCAAGGTTATCAAGGACGTTACTGGCAACTATGAGTACTACAACTCGAGCCTTGCCAAGAAATAAGTCAGCCTCTGCATGGATTACCTGTTTTTAGCCATAGGCCTTTCGTTGCTGCTGCTCGGAGCCAACTATCTGGTCGACTCCTCGGTAGCCATTGCCAAACGCGCCAACATTTCCAACTTCATCATCGGACTCACCATCGTGGGCATGGGCACCAGTTCGCCCGAGCTCTTCGTGTCCATCTCGTCGGCACTCAAGGGAGAAGGCGACATCGCCATGGGCAATGTCATTGGCTCTAACATTGGTAACATCTTCCTTATCCTCGGCGTTTCGGCAGCCATCATGCCATTCGCTATCGAGCGGCAGACGCAGCGCCGCGACATCCCCTTCGGCATCTTTGCCGCACTCATGCTCCTGCTACTTTGCAACGATTCCATTGTGCCGGGCATTCACGAGAACACCCTGTCGCGTATCGATGGTATCTTCTTCCTCATTCTCTTCATTGGCTACATGGGCTATGTGGTTTTCGGAAAAGCCAAGAATCCACAGCAGGCACTTGCCGATGCCGACGACGCCAAATCGTCGCTCGAGGGAAAAAATGTCATTCTGCTTGCTGTGATTGCGATAGTTTCGCTCGCCGCCCTCATCTATGGCGGAAACATGTTTCTCGACTCCGCCAAGAATCTGGCCAAGGCATGGGGCATGAGCGACGCAGTCATCTCCATCACCATCGTGGCCATCGGCACCTCTCTGCCCGAACTCATCACAGCCATTGTGGCGGCTTGCAAGCACAATCCCCAGTTGGCGTTGGGAAATGTGCTCGGCTCCAATGTGTTCAACATTCTGCTTGTGCTCGGCATTGCGTCTACCGTGAAACCGCTCACGCTGGTCAACATCAACATCGTCGACTATCTCGTGGTGCTTGTGGCTGCTGTCATGACCTATATCGTAGCCTTCACCTTCAAGAAGCGCACCTTCGACCGCATCGAGGGTTTCATTTTCATCGCCTGCTACATCGCCTACACCGCCTACCTCCTTCTACGCTAATTTATCAGTTTTACCACAACAAATCGATGCCGTAGTAGGTAGACTTTAAGAAAAGTAGAGCACAATAAAAAACAAAGTGAAATTTTTTAGCGGCCGGAGTAAATGATGCCGTAGCCCACGAAGTGGTCGTAGCGCTCGCCCATGGGACGGTCATACACCTTGATGAGGTACTCGTTCACCGTCTGATACTTGTCGCCCTCAATCTTCCATGTCTCGCCCACTCCGCTGCCGTCGGGCACCCACAGGTACTGATAGTTGTAAGCACCCTGCTTGAGCATGATGTCGAGCAGATAGCAACCGCTACCCTCGTCATAGTGCATGAGCAACTGCGACGCAGGCACCCCCTGGGTGAAACCGCCCTGCACAAACAGGTTGCCACCCGTGAGAGGTCCACCGGTGTATAGGCTGAAATGCGTGACTATGTACTCCGACTCGATAAAGCTGTCGTCGGCCTCGGCATTGCGAATGGTGAAGTGGCCAAATTGAGTCTTGTCGTAGAGATATTGCGTGTTGGCTCGCGGCTCGTCGGTAATGAGGGTGGCATGATAATACGGCTCAAAAAACTGAATGCTCTGCACGCCCATGTTCAGCGTGTGCATGTTCACGGTCTCAAAGCGGCGGTATTCGTTGCCAGCCGGGAAGATGAGTTGCTGATTATGGTCGTAGGTCACTTTGCCAGCCTGCACCATGAGCGGCTTGGTCACCACCACGGCATTGTCTTCACGCCCGTTCTGTGTAATGATGCTGGTAAGTTCGTTATAGGGGTCACTTATCTGCCCCTGGCGGTATGTCACCTCATACGACAGCTGCTGGTGAGCGTCATTGTAGTCAACATCGGTGCGCGACGTCACATCGGCATGCACTCCCACAGTGTTCTCGCACACTGAGAAACGCGTCTGGAACAGCAGTTTGTCGGGATCGTCCTGTTCATAGACGGTGAGCAGATAGTTACCACTGCGAGTAATGCGCAAATCGTTGTTAGGAATAGTAAAGTTGTAGTTATAGTATCCCACAAAGGTGGTGTAGCTCTGAGCATAGTCATCGATGTCGGCCTGGTTGAAGCCATCCACGTATTCGCTCTCCACAAGCACCGACGGCTGCCAGTCGGCATTGCAGTGCGTCACGCTGTAGCGCAAGTAGTGCACGTCATAGTCGAGCAGGTCGAAGTTCACGTTAAGCACGTCGTCGCTCCCCATCACATAGATAGGCGGCAGGTAGAGGTTGTTGCGTGGAGCCACCGTGAGCGACTTGATGCGGCTATCATACAGCAATGTGCCCGTGTTGACCGCCGCAATGACCGACGACGCAACACAAAGCAAGGCCGCAAACAATGTGAAGATACGTTGTTTCATTGTCATAAAAAATTTTCAGTTAGACTGCAAAAATCAGAAAAGGCTTAATGGGGTTTGCTGAACCAGCTTATGGGCTCGGCGAAGCGTTTCAGCATCACTTGAGATGCCTATGGAGCGCAACTTCATGTCGAAGGCCGTCTTGCACACGATGGCCGAGCCGCAGCTCAGGTCGAGCACGATGCCCTGATCAGGACAAGCCGACTCCAGAAAACGCCGGCACATGTTCTCGTTCATCTCGTGGCCAGCCTTGCTCAGCATGATGGAACCGCCAGCCTTGAGCACCCGCTTAATTTCACACATCACATCGGCATCAGTGCGTGTGGCGCGGTCGAGTGGCTGCGAGGTAAGCACACAGTCGATGCTCGCATCCTCGATTTGGCGCAACACATCCACAATCTCCCCCTGCACGAACTTGGGGAAAGGGTTATCGGCCAGCTCAGCCACAAGGCCGTGTTCCACCTTCACCACAGACTCAGGTTCGGGCATGGGTTCAGGACGAGCAGGAACTTCAACCTCGGCCGAGGCCTCGTCATCAAGTTCCTCACGGAGGTAGTGCATCGCCAGACCCGACAGGCGGTCGTTGCCAATGGCATTCACGGCACTGAAGGCCAACCACAGCGCCACCAACTCATCGGGGTCGGTATGAAACAGGCGGGCAAGCCGCACCACCTGGTCACGTTTGGGACGCCGCTCGCCATGCTCAAAGCGGCTATACATAGGGATGTCGACCCCCACGGCACGAGCGGCCTCACGCTGCTTCATGCCACTCTGGGTTCTCAACTGACGCAATCGTTCTGGAAATAGCATAGTTTTATATTTTTGACAATAATTGACAAAAATACTCCAATCCACCTAATATTCAAAGAAAAACACTCAAAAAATCACCTTAAATGAGAAAATTTTGAGAAAAATCACTTAATCAATTGCCAGTTAAGATTTTTTTTGTATCTTTGCACCGCTTTTCGCAACCTCTGACAGGAAGAAGTGTGGCCTGTGAATGTTGCAAGAGTCTTATAGTACTATATAATAACATTTTAAAATGGATTTAATTAAAATTGCGGAGCAAGCTTTTGCTACCAAGAAAGAACTTCCTGAATTCTTCCCCGGCGACACCATCACTGTGGCTTATCGCATTAAGGAAGGTAACAAAGAACGTATTCAGCAATATCGTGGCGTAGTCATCAAGATTAGCGGCGAAGGCGACAAGAAGCGTTTCACAGTGCGCAAGATCAGCGACAATATCGGTGTAGAACGTATCTTCCCCATCGAGTCACCGTTCATCGACAGCATTGTCATCAACAAGCACGGTAGAGTGCGTCGCGCTAAACTCTATTATCTGCGCAAACTCACAGGAAAGAAGGCTCGCATCAAAGAGCGCCGTATCGTCAAGAAGGAGGCCTAATTCTCCTGCTTTTGATGAAAAATATGAAAGAACCTGCTCATTTTTTGAGCGAGGTTCTTTTTTTATACCCTTTTTTTCCATATTTTTGTAGTCGATTATTACGAAACAGAGAATGCCGAAACGCTTGAAAGGGAGTAGGCCCCTTAATATTATTAATGCATCTCTAATATGGCAGAAGAAAAGAAAGAAGGACTGCTGGATCAGGCCACCAGCTTCATCAAAGATCAGGCTGGCGACTTACTGAGCGGCGATACCAGCGAAATCAAGAAACAGGCTACTGAAATCGGCAAGAAAATCATGCCCGACTCGCTCGACGACAAAGTGGACGATGTGGTGAACACTGCCGTCGACTTCCTGAAGGACACCTTCGGCAAGAAGTAACTCCCCACTCACGAACATTGCGGGCCTCGATTTCCCTGTCAGGCCCAACTCACAAAAAAACTCTGAAGAAGGTCTTCAGAGTTTTTTGTATATCTCACAGTTTCAACAAATCATTTATTCTTCGAGTAACTATGACGGCGGTGATGATGATACTTATGATTGTAGTAGTAGTCGCGCAGCTTGTGCAGATACCAGAAGTGAAGCACGGCAAAACCTGCCAGAGCTCCCACGGCATCGGCAAGCCAGTCAAGCGGGTCATAGCCCCGACCGTTATCAATCGCCAGTTGAGCCACCTCCATCATTCCGCCAAGGATAATGGCACACGACGTCACTGCCAGTTCCTGACTGAAACGGGTCTTATGAGGAAAACGGAACTTGGCAAAGTCGAGCAAGTAGGCAATAGCACACACAAAGTACATCAGCACATGCGCCACCTTGTCGGATCCCCAGAACAGGTGAAGCTTGCCCAAACTGAACGGATTACTGTCGAGCGACAGATACACAATCAGCGCCGTGACAAGAAGTGACATCAAACCTTTAGGTATTGATAACACACTTTTTTCCAGTATGTGTTTTAAACGGGTGCTCAATGATAATGGTGTTAGTATATAAAACGGGGCAAAATTAATGCTTTTTCCTTAATCAAGCAACACAGATAATAAGTTTTTTATTTCTGCTATTGAAAAAATCTCTGTTTTTCCTTAATTTTGCAAGGATTTCAAGCATGGCTATGACACATTATTTAAATAAAATAGGCAACTTCTTTTCTATGACTCGGCGCGAGCGCATCGGCACTCTCGTGGTTGCCGCACTTCTTGCTCTTGCGGTGGCGGCCACTGTGGCCGTGAAGCATTGTGCCCGCAGCAGTTCATTGCCTGCCAGCACCTCGGCGCAAATCGAGCAATTCAAGCAACAGGTTGCGCTCACCGAGGCCGACACGACCCAGCCGACTCACCACAAGGAGCACAAGCATACCAAAAAGAGCTCTAAAAAAGACAAGAAGAGCCAAAAAGACTCCCCAAAACCCACCAAACCCACTGCAAACAACGCCTCCAAGCGACTTGATGAAGTGCCATCATTCTAAATTTCCACTCCTATGAAACAGACAGAACGAATCCAGACGATGGAACAACACCTTGACAAGGCTTTGAATGCCATCCACATGCTTGAGCAAGCCCTCGAACAATATGCCGATGCACAAGAATCTATTGAAGCGCTCAAAACCTATTTGAGCAGCAAGGAGTGGAAAAAAGACTTCCGTGACTATGAGGCAGGGAAGTTGCCCCCAGGCCTGAAGTGCGGTGTGCTCAGCGAAGACGGCATCTGGAACATGCTCGAAAAAAATCGCGAACTGAACACCGAAATGTGTCAGTTCGCGACTGATGAGGGAGTATAAATCACTAACCCAATCAATTACTGGCGGCCTGTGACGGTGACATCACGATAGGTGCGGCCAATGAGGCCCTGAAGCACCTTGCCAGGACCCAGTTCTTCGGCCTCGGTCATGCCGTCGGCAACCATAGCAGCCATAATCTGGCTCCAGCACACGGGAGCAGTCAACTGCTTGATAAGGTTTTCCTTGATTTCAGCAGGGTCGGTGTGAGGTTTCGCATCCACATCCTGATAGATGGGGCACATGGGCTCCGAGAAGTCGGCTTCTTCAATAGCCTTGGCAAGCTCGGCACGGGCAGGCTCCATGAGCGGCGAGTGGAAAGCGCCACCCACCTTCAGCGGCAGAGCGCGCTTGGCACCGGCTTCCTTAAACATAGCACAAGCCTTCTCGATCGATTCAACCTCGCCCGAGATCACCACCTGACCGGGGCTGTTATAGTTAGCTGGCACGCAGATGCCTTCAACCTTGGCACAAATCTCTTCAACTTTCTCGTCATCCATGCCTATGATGGCAGCCATTGTCGAGGGCTTGGCCTCGCAAGCCTTCTGCATGGCAAGTGCACGGGCTTCGACCAATTTCAGTCCCTGTTCAAAGGGCAGAACGCCAGCGGCAACCAGCGCCGAGAACTCGCCCAGCGAGTGACCAGCAACCATGTCGGGCTTGAACTCCTCGCCCAGCGTCTTGGCAAGAATTACCGAGTGCAGAAACACGGCGGGTTGAGTCACCTTGGTCTGCTTCAGGTCGTCTTCAGTTCCTTCAAACATCAGGTCGGTGATGCGGAAACCGAGCACTTCGTTAGCTCTCTCAAACATTTCTTTGGCCATTGCGTTGTTCTCGTACAGGTCCTTGCCCATACCCACAAACTGTGCGCCTTGACCGGGAAACACAAATGCTTTCATGTCTATAATCTATCTTTAATTAATGAAAAATTTCTTTATTGGTCTGCAAAGGTAGTTATTATTTTATGATTTCCCACACTTTCACCTCTTTTTTCTCATTTTGAACAATTTTGCCGTGATTTATAGGCACAAAATCATTTAGGAAAGACGGCAAACTTTGCATGTATGGCAAAAAAGTGATAACTTTACCGACAGAAATCTACAAAAACAAATAAACGACATGAAAATCAATAGGATTTTGACAATTGCAACGAGTGCGTTCATCACCTTGGGCGCCATAGCTGCCGATGATGCTCAAATGAACCGCTTCATCGACAATCTTATGAGCAAGATGACGCTCCAGGAGAAAATTGGACAACTCAACCTTCCCGTTACTGGCGACATCATTACCGGCAGCTCGGTGAGTGGCGATGTTGTGGGCCAAATCGAGAAAGGAAAGGTAGGTGGCCTTTTCAACATGAAAGGCGTGGCCAGCATACGCTCGTTGCAAGAGATTGCTGTGAAGAAGAGCCGACTGGGCATTCCGCTGATTTTCGGTATGGATGTGATTCACGGCTACGAGACGGTGTTCCCCATCCCCTTTGCCCTGTCGATGACTTGGGACATGGACGCCATTGAGCAATCGGCCCGCATCGCCGCCATCGAGGCCACCGCCGACGGCATCTCGTTGACCTTCAGTCCTATGGTCGATGTGTGCCGCGAACCCCGCTGGGGCCGCATGAGCGAAGGCAGCGGCGAAGACCCCTATCTAGGCAGTCGCATTGCCGAGGCCATGGTGCGCGGCTATCAGGGTGACGACCTGACGATGCCAAACACCATGATGGCTTGCGTGAAGCACTTTGCCCTGTATGGTGCGCCTGAAGCCGGACGTGACTATAATACCGTGGACATGAGCCATGTGCGCATGTTCAACGAATATTTCCCGCCCTATAAAGCTGCCGCCGATGCCGGTGCAGGCAGTTTCATGACCTCGTTTAACACGGTCGATTACATCCCCGCCACCGGTAACCGCTGGCTCTTGACACATGTGCTGCGAGACCTGTGGCACTTCGACGGTTTTGTGGTGACCGACTACACCGCCATCAGTGAGATGATCAACCACGGCATGGGCGACCTGCAACAAGTTTCGGCCCTCGCCCTGAATGCCGGCACCGACATGGATATGGTGGCCGACGGCTTTGTGGGCACCCTCGAGAAATCGTTGCAGGAAGGCAAAGTGACTGAAGAGGCCATCAACACCGCCTGCCGCCGCATACTTGAAGCCAAATACAAGCTGGGGCTCTTCGATGACCCCTATTGCTATCTGGATGAACAGCGTGGCAAAACCGATATCTACACCTCCGAGCACCGTGCCGAAGCCCGCCGCATAGCCACCGAAACATTTGTGCTGCTGGAGAACAGCGACAATCTGTTGCCCCTCAAGAAGCAAGGCACCATTGCCCTGGTAGGGCCGCTTGCCAACACCCGCGCCAACATGCCCGGCACCTGGAGTGTGGCCGCCACAAGCGAGCGCTACAGCACCCTGCTCGAGGCCATGCAGCGTGCCGTTGGCGACAAGGGCCGAGTGCTCTATGCCAAAGGCTGCAATGTGTGCTACGACGAGGAGTTGGAGAAGAACAGCACCATGTTCGGCCGTGAAATGCGCGACCCGCGCAGTGCCGACGAACTGCGCAACGAGGCCCTGCAGATGGCTGCTCAGGCCGATGTGATTGTGGCCGCTATGGGCGAGCCCAGCGAGATGAGTGGCGAAGCCAGCAGCCGCAGCGACATCGCCATTCTCGATGCCCAGAAGGACCTGCTCACCGCCCTCAAGGCGACCGGAAAACCCATCGTGCTGCTCAACTTCTCAGGCCGTGCCACGGTCATGACTTGGGAGAAGGAGAACTTCTCCACCATCCTGAATGTGTGGTTCGGAGGCAGCGAGGCTGCCGACGCCATTTGCGATGTGGTGTTTGGCGATGTTTCGCCAAGCGGACACCTCACCGCCAGCATGCCCAAGAATGTGGGCCAAGTGCCCATCTACTACAACCACCTGAACACGGGCCGCCCCAATCCCAAGTGGTTCACCAAGTACACCAGCAACTATCTGGATGTGGACAACGAACCGCTCTACCCCTTCGGTTACGGACTCTCCTACTCCACTTTCAGCTACAGTCCCATGGCATTGACCGACACCGCCATGACCCGCAACGGCAGCATCAAGGCCAGCATCAAGGTCACCAACACTGGCTCGCGTGAAGCCAGCGAAGTGGTACAACTCTACATTCGCGACCTCGTTGGCTCCATCTCACGCCCCGTGAAGGAACTCAAGGACTTCGCCCGCATCACGCTCAAGCCCAGTGAGACCAAAACCGTCACTTTCACCATCACGGCCGATAAGCTCAAATTCTATAATAGTGAACTCATTTATGACTGCGAACCAGGCGAGTTCGACCTCATGATAGGCCCTAACAGCTGTGATGTGGAGACACGCCGATTCACTCTTCAGTAATTTTTATTTTTCAAAAACCGCAACTTGTATTATCTTTGCACAAAATAAATACATAAGACTATGCTCAACTCAATATTATTACTTTTCGGCACCATTGGCCTCAGTGAGGTACTCATCATCGCACTCATCATATTGCTGCTCTTCGGCGGCAAAAAGATTCCTGAACTCATGAAAGGTCTTGGCAAAGGCGTGAAGAGCTTCAAGCAGGGAATGAACGAGGTGGAAGACGAGATCAAGAAATCGGTCGACGAGAAGCCTGAAAACAGCGCATCAAATCCTGATAAAAAGGAGTAAACACCCCTGTTTCCTCTTGATTGATTCATGCCACTGTGCTGCATAGGCCAGCCATTGGCATCACGCTTTTTCTCTGAAGCATGGCAGAAGACAACGACAACAAGCTGCAAGAAATGTCGCTTTGGGAACATCTCGACGCATTGCGTTCGGTGCTATTCAAGGCGGCTATCGTTATATTTGTCTTTGCCATCGCCTTTTTCATCTTCATGCCATCCATTTTCGACGGCGTGATTCTTGCCCCCTGCCACGGCGACTTTGTTCTCTATAGGCTTTTTGAGAAAATCACGGCAGGCATCTCGTTTGTGCCCGATTTCTCCTCTTCGGGCTTCGAGGTGAAACTTATCAACATCCAGCTCGCCTCGCAATTCTTCATCCACATGAGCACCTCGTTTTGGCTCGCTCTGGTGTTTGCCTTCCCCATCATCATTTACCTGCTATGGACCTTTGTGAGTCCAGCACTCTATCCAAATGAGAAAAAGGGAGTTAAGAAGGCCTTCTTCATGGGAAACTTTATGTTTTTCCTTGGGGTGGCAGTGGGCTATTTTGTGGTGTTTCCCATCACCCTGCGGTTCCTTGCCGACTACCATGTGAGCGAACTCATTCCCAACCAGATTTCGCTCGACAGCTACATGGATACCTTCCTGATGCTCATCTTCATCTTGGGCATCATCTTCGAGTTGCCATTGCTCTCGTGGCTACTTGGCAAACTGGGAGTAATCCATCGGGAATTCTTCAGGAAATACAGGAAGCACGCCATTGTCACATTGCTCATTCTGGCAGCCATCATCACCCCCACGGGCGACCCATTCACACTCACCATCGTGTTCCTGCCGCTCTACCTGCTCTATGAGCTCAGCGCGCTGCTCGTGAAACCCACCATTTCAGAGGAAGAATAACTATCTGCGTGAAGTGATGTGGTAGCAGCTTTGCCGCTCCTCGATGAGCGCATAGCACCAGCGGCGTTTGCGCAACTCCTTGAGCACATTGCCCAGCACCTTCTTCATCTCGGCATAACTGATGGGCTTGCCATCCGACGGCAAATCGATATAGCGTGCATGAGCCAAGTCAAATGTCGTAGCATAGCAATGAGCTGACTGGGGCGAAGCATTCTGGTTCACCTTTGTCAAACTCTCCACATCATCCAGCGTGCGCAAACAGGATGTGACTATCACCTTATACTTTCTGGCGCCTCGAGCGGCAAGAGAATCCTGAAAATCCTGTCCAATGCGCTCCAGCAGCAGCTTGGCATTGTGTGTTAAATATGGCACCGAGTGCGTCAGTTCATCCACAGCATACAAGTCGCAATCGCTTATCTTCTCCAGACCGTTTATAGCTCCCGAATTCACTTCCTCACGACTTCTAATCGGTTCTATGCCATGCTTTTTAGCTGCACGCAGGTGGGCATCGTTATAGTCGTTCAGGTAAAACTCCTTTTCCTTGCCCTTAATCCACTGGTCTTTGTTGCTCTTAGCATGATAGCACAGGTGCAACACCAGCGCCAACACCGCCACCGAGCACACGCCCATCAGCACTACAAGAAGGCGGCCTTTCAGTGCGCTATTCTTTCTTTTTCTCTTTGCCATATCGAACCATCAGTTGAATTTTCTCTGCAAATATACAGAGAATTTTCCGGTATCACCACTACCCACCAATAATTAATGACTGATGAACACTTTTTTGAAGCAAACCGTTGCAATTTCGGACAATTTAAATATGGTTTTATTGATTTTTTGACCAATAATAGTAATATTCTAAAATTTATTATTAGTTTTGTAGTTTAAATTAATATGGCATACCAAAAAGACCGATGAGCACAGAGAAAAAACACTGGATCAAAAACAAGATTCTGCGCCGCACCCTCAAGACGCTGGGCGTGCTGTTGCTGCTGCTCATCCTGCTGCCTTTCACCCTCTATATCCCCTGGGTTCAGAATGTAGTGAAAGACTATGCCTGCGAGTATGCTTCCAAAAAGACCGGTCTTGACATCAGCATTGACCGCATCCTCATCAAGTTCCCGCTCGATGTGAGCGTGGATGGCGTGCTCATCCTCGACCAGAACAAGGACACCATGCTGCGTGCCGAGAATCTCACTGCCGGCATTGAGTTCATGCCCCTGCTCGACTTGAATGTGAAAATTGGCGACACACAGCTTACCAACGGATACTTCCACACGGTGAGCAAGGACTCGTCAAGCGTATTCACTGCCGATGTGCGCCACTGCAAGTTGCAAGGCGCCGACATCGACCTCAAGCATCACGAGGTGAATCTGCTCAACGGCGAACTCACCGGCGGCAAGGTGGAACTCATCTCCTACCCCCACAAGAAGATTCAGGAGCCAGATACCACCGAGTCAACGCCGTGGCGCATCAACGCATTGCAACTCTCGCTCAATGACATCGACTACTCGATGCAGATGAAGCCCAACATCGACGAAATGAAATGCCATGTAGGTTCGGCAAAACTCAACAACGGACTCGTAGATATGGCGAATCACACCATCACTGCCCGCTCCCTGAGTGTGGATAGTGCCGATTGCCAGTACTACTCGATGAACGAGCGCGACGCCAAAAAGTATCTTGAACAATATCCCGTGCCACCCGACACCTTGCCTGGCGACACCGCCACCTGGAGCATCCAGGCCGATACCATCAAGCTCACCAACTCACATGCCACCTATGGGCTGCGCGACTTTGTGGCACGACTCAATCCCAACAATAAAGCCAAACGAACCCCTAAAAAAGGAGGACTCGACTCCGACTATCTGGATGTGAGCGATGTGAACATTGCCATTTCCAACTTCAATAACTATGGCCCCAGTATCTCATTTGATATCGACACACTGCAGGCCAAGGAGCGAAGCGGCTTCCAAATCAAGGAAACCAAGGGCAAGTTTGCCATGAACGACGAGAAGATGGATGTGACCGGATTGAGGATGAAAACGATGCACAGCGACCTGAACCTGGATGCACACATCGACAACTCCGTGCTTGCCGACGGTCACAACGGCAACTTCAATGTGAAGACCGATTCAAAACTCGCCATCCAGGACCTCACCACCCTCGTTCCCGAGATGCGTGAGACCTTCAAGGGCGTGCCGCAATACAATCCCATCACGCTCAAAGCTGACCTCAATGGTAATCCTCGTCATGTGAAAATCAAAGAATTTGATGCTAATGTGCCGAAATATGCCCATGCCAAGGTGAGTGGCGACCTCTACAATGTGCTCGACTCCAAGAACCTGCGTGGAGATGTGGCCTTCGACGCCAACTTCCAGAACCTCGACTTCATCAAACCCACCCTACTCGACAAGGCCACCGCCAAGCAAGTGAACCTGCCGCCCATGCAGGCGAAAGGCAAGGTACAGTTTGGCGGCGACAACTATGCAGGTAATATCAACATGAAGATGGCCACGGGCGAACTGGTGGGCAGCGGCAGTTTCAATGGAAAGAAGCAGCAATATGATGTCGATGCCACCTTCAACAATTTCCCCGTCAAGGCCATTCTTCCTATGGTACCTGCCGAGAACCTCACCGGTCATGTCAAGGCCAGCGGCAATGGTTTCGACTTCATGAGCGGAAAAGCCAATGTGAATGCCGATATCGACCTCAAGAACATCGTCTATGACAAGCAGCGCTACAGCGACATTACCGCTCGCGTGAACATGAACGGAGGCAATGTGAATGCGCATCTGCGCTCCGACAATCCTAATTATCGCGCCAATCTCGATGCCAACGGCACCATCCATAACGACCACTACATCTTTGATGTGAAAGGCAATGTGGCCAACCTCGACCTGAAAGCGCTGGGTCTCTCAGATACTCCTCTGGGCGGCACTGGCGACATTGACATGCGAGTTGACTACAATGCCCGCACACAGGAAGGCGATGCCGACATCAACATGAACAACCTCAGGCTGAACATGGGTAATGACGACATCTTGTCGCAAAATGCACATGTAATTCTGTCGGCCCATAATGGCAATGTGAGTGCCACCATCGACGACGAGGACACCCATCTCAGATTTGAATCACAGAACGGTAGTCTCGATGGCTTCATGACTTCACTGAACAATACGGCCAAGGAAGCCAAGAAACAGATTGAAGAACGCGACCTTGATGTGAACGAGCTGCAAGCGAAACTGCCTAAATTCAACATGGAGATGAAAATGGGCGTGAATGGTATCATCCCGCGCTATCTACAGCGCTATGATGTAGACTTCCGAGACATCACCCTGCGGGCCAAGAACGACAGCACCATCTTCGTTGATGCCGATGTTCATGGACTCTCAATCGGCACTACGCTTATCGACACCCTCACCTTCGATGCCACCCAGAAAGGCCGCTTCCTCACCTTCGACGCTCACATGGGCAACCGTCCCGGCACGATGGACGACTTCGCCCAGGTCGACATCCACGGCGGTGCTGTAGGCTCTACTGTCGACTTCCTTGTTGAGCAGAAGAACATCCAGAACGAGACTGGATACCGTTTGGGAATAAATGCCACCCTCGACGATCAAGTCATTAAGACCAGACTCTTCCCTGAGAACCCCATCATCGGATACCGCGACTGGACCCTGAACAAGGACAACTATGTGAACTTCAACTATAACACCAATATGCTCGATGCCGACCTGCATCTGACCAACGGCAATAGTTCTCTCGCACTACGCACCGAGCCCACCGACAATCCTTATGTCGAGAACATCCTGCTCAACATCAACAACATGAAGCTGGAAGATTGGGTCAAGGAATCACCATATACACCTGCCATCGAAGGTACCGTGAATGCCGACATGAAGGTGGCATTTGACGGACACAACCTGGAAGGTAACGGCGTGATTTCAGTCGATAATCTGGTGTATAACCATCGCAGGGAAGGTAACCTGAAGCTGAACACCGAACTTTCGGTTGACCCATCGACTGCCAGCACGCAACTGTATGCCACCATTGAGAGCGATGGTGAACAGGTGGCCATTGTGGATGGTTCACTCAACGACGAGACCAAGCCCGATCCGCTCAATCTTGATGTTCAGCTCAACCGATTCCCGCTATCGAAGGCATCGCCTTTCATTCCTGGACGCATCATCTCGCTCAAGGGCTATGCCAATGCCAATCTCGAAGTGAAAGGAACAACCGATAACCCACGCATTAACGGTTATGTGCAAGGCGACTCTGCTTACGTCACACTGCCTCGCTATGGCAGTTCACTGCGACTTGACGACCAGAAGATTCCATTCAACAATGGTCTCATCTCCTTCAAAAATTTCAAGATTTGGGGAATGAACGACCAGGCCATTAATCTGAACGGCAATCTCGACATCAACACCATGAACATGGACCTCAAACTCCAGGGTAACAATATCCTGATCATTGATAGCGAACAGAGACGATACTCTGAAGTGTTCGGCAAGGGATTGGCCAACATCAATGCCACCGTCAAAGGATATGACGGAGACCTTAACATCAGGGCCAATGTATCGGTTCTGCCTGGTTCCAATCTCACCTATGTGATTCAGGAGGACATCATGCCAACGGCAAATGCTGTGGATGAAAACATGGTCAGATTCGTTAATCCTAACGACACCACCAATGCCCTCAGCAACCTGAAGACGCTCACCAGTGCTTCTTCGTCGAACCTCCTGCTCGACATCGACATTCAAGATGGCGCAAAACTTGGAGCATACCTCACTAACGACGGCAAAGACCGAGTTACCGTCAACGGAAACGGCCGACTGAAGTACTCTGTAGACTTTGCCGGAAAAGACAATATGACTGGCACCTATACCATTGAAGAGGGCAATGTGCGCTACACGCCTCCTGTAATAGCACAGAAGAACTTCGACATTCAGAGTGGCAGCAGCCTTATATGGTCGGGCGATGTACTCAACCCGCAACTTAATCTTACAGGAACACAAATGGTGAAGGCAAGCGTTTCGCAAGACGATGGTTCTTCGCGCGTTGTCAATTTCCTTGTTACAGCCAGAATCACCAACACGCTCAACAACATGAACCTCACATTCGACATGAGTGCTGAAAATGACATGTCGGTGCAAAACGAGCTTCAGACAATGAGTGACTCACAGCGTTCTAACGCCGCCATTAACATGCTGCTGTATAACACCTATTCGGGCATGAATTCCAACCCCAACATCAATCTCACTGCCAATGGTGCCTTGTATTCATTCCTGCAATCACAACTCAACGGATGGGCTTCATCCAAACTCAGCAATCTAGGACTCGATCTCACCTTTGGCATCAACGAGTATAATGCCATCAGCAAGGACGGCAAGACATCCACTGAAACCAGTTACTCTTACAGACTATCCAAGACCTTGTTCAACGACCGGTTCAAGGTGGTGATTGGCGGTGCTATCAACACCAACGAGAGCAATGACCAGAGAGTGAGCGACAACTTGATTAACGACCTCTCGTTTGAGTACTACCTCAACAATACAGGTTCAAAATATCTGCGCCTGTTCCACCACCGTGGTATCGAGAGCATTCTTGAGGGTGAAATTACCAAGACGGGCGTCGGTTTTGTCATGAAGCGAAAACTCTCATCGCTTCGCGAACTATTCCACAAAGCGCCTCAAAAGGCCATCGTCTTACCAACCGTTGAAGAAGTCGAAGAGGACAGCATAGACTCCACGATCGAGACACCGCTTGATACAACAATATCCATCAATCAATAATGAAACCACATCTCAACCATATTGCCAAATTTGTTGCCACGCTGCTGCTGATAGGTGCTACGGCCTGTTCCACTACAAGCCGCCTGGGAGAAAACGATGTACTCTATACGGGCGTCAAGAAACTCAATTATATTCAAGACAGCGTGAAAATCAACCCTGATGTCAAAGATCAGATTTTTGATGTCATCAATGTCAAGCCCAACAATCCACTTTACTCGCCCTACTATCGCACTCCATTCCCTATCGGCCTGTGGGTCTATAACCACTGGGACCCTGATGCTAAAGGATTCAAAGGATGGCTCTACAAGCATCTTGTAGCAAGGCCTGTGCTCATCAGCCGAGTCCGACCGCAGACACGAGTCGACATGATTAATACATTGCTTCGCAACAACGGCTATTTCAGCTCTTCGGCCAACTATGAACTCAACTACAACAAGAAGAATCCCAAGAAAGCCAGTATCACCTATAATGTGGATGTGAACCCACCCTATGTGTTAGGTGATGTCAAGTATGTTGAAGACATATCTCCCATTACGCATATCATCGACTCCTGCGCGCGGGCCAACACATACTACAAGACTGGCAGCCGATATTGCCTCGACTCACTTAACCAGGTGCGCATCGACATCACTAACGACCTTCGAAACAGGGGCTATTATTACTATATGCCCGAATACCTGGAATATATTGCCGACAGCGTTACTACACCCGGTGTCATTCACATGCAGATGGTTGAGAGTGATAACATTCCAAACTCGGCACGCACCCGCTACCTTATGAACGATGTTACCGTAGTGGTCGATGACTCTGATTTGGGCGGAACCCCCGACACCACACATCTTTCAAAAGCCGACATCATCAGGCTCGAACCAGTGCATGTGCGCAACAGCGTGATTCACGACAATCTGTTCCTGCGCAAAAACCGGCCCTTCCGTGTAGGCAACATGGACCGCACTCAATATCTCTTGTCACGAACCGGTATTTTCAGCAGCATCGATATGCAAGTGGAACCCGTCGACACCATTACACCCAACGGCGACGGACTTATGAACCTAAACATCTTCACCGTGCTCGACAAACCCATCGAGGCAAAAGTTGAGATTCAAGGCGTTTCCAAGTCAAGCAGTTTCATTGGCCCTGGACTTAATCTCTCGCTGGCACACAAGAATCTGTTTGGTGGCGGTGAACGGCTCTCTGGCGACCTCACCATGTCCTACGAATGGCAGACGGGCAAAGGTGGAACCTATAACGACAAGGACCTCAACTCCTATGAATTCGGGCTGAATGTGGAACTCGCCATCCCCAAACTGCTGGCGCCTCGTTTCGTCGACAGGTCGCGGCGTTTCCAAAACTGGACTCGCATCTCCCTCCATGGCGACCTCATGAATCGACCTGGCTTCTTCAAGATGATTCAAGCAGGTGGCGACTTCACCTGGGAGTGGCACACCAACAGATACTCAATGCACAGTTTCACGCCATTCAAGCTCACCTACAGCGAACTATTGAATACCACAACAGCCTTTGATTCAACCATGTTTTTCAACCCTGCCCTTGCACAGAGTTTCCAGGACATGTTCATCCCCGAAATTCGCTACACATATACCTATGATAACCAGTGGGGAAACGACGCTATTAACTGGACAAGCACTGTCATTGAGGCGGGCAATGTGTTTGCAGGCATCTGGGCTCTTGCGGGCAAGCATGACGAGAAACTGATGTTCAACACCACTTTCTCTCAATTTGTAAAAGCACAGACTCAACTCGTTTGGAATCATTATTTCAACAATGATTTTTGTCTGGCATCAAGGGTGTTTATTGGAGCAGCCTATGCCTATGGCAACAGTGAGGAAGTGCCATATCGAGAACAATACTACATTGGCGGTGCCAACTCGCTCAGAGGTTTCACCGTGAGAACCGTAGGACCTGGCAGCTACAATCCTTTCCAGTATGTGGACATGGGCATCAGCCGAAATTTAGTGGCCTACTACGACCAGGTAGGCGAGTTCAAGTTCGAGACCAACTGGGAACTTCGCTTCCCCATCATCAGCATCTTCCATGGAGCCGTTTTCTTTGATGCTGGCAACATCTGGTTACTTAAAGAAGACGAGTATCGACCAGGAGGCAAACTCAAGTTCAAGAACTTCTTCAAGGAGCTTGCAACGGGCACTGGACTTGGCGTGAGACTCGACATCAGTATGCTCGTGATACGCGCCGACCTCGGAATCGGCATGCATCTCCCCTACGACACAGGCAAAAGCGGCTACTTCAACATCCCCAGGTTCAAAGACGCTCTCGCCTTCCATCTTGCCATTGGCTATCCTTTCTGATAATCTGCAATTTATATGATTAAAACGCTCTATAATCAAATAAAACAGTACAAGAAGGCTTCGCTGCTCACACCCATCTTCACCTCATGCGAGGTAATTATGGATGTGCTCATCCCCTATGTCACGGCCAAGCTCATCGACCAGGGCATCATGGCGGGCAATATGCAGCAAATCTACCTCTACGGCGCCATCATGCTCGCCATGGCTGCGCTGAGTCTATTCTTTGGCATCAAGGCAGGCCAATATGCCTCTTATGCCTCCTCGGGCTTTGCCGCCAATCTGCGCATCGCCATGTATCGCAACATCCAGAGGTTCGCCTTCAGTGATATCGACAAGTACAGCACCTCGGGGCTCATCACCCGCATGACCACCGATGTCACCAACCTGCAGAATGCCTTCCAGCAGATTCTGCGAATCACCGTGAGGGCACCCTTCCGCATGATTTTCAGCATCTTCATGTGTTTCGTCATCGACATTCGCATGAGTATCATCTTCCTGGTGGCGCTTGTGATACTATCGACTGTGCTCTTTGTTGTCATCAAGAAGGTGTCCAAGATTTTCACCAAGGTCTTCCAACAGTACGACACACTCAATGCCAGCGTGCAGGAAAACATCAGCGGCATCCGTGTGGTCAAGGCCTTCGTGCGTGAAGACCATGAGAAACGGAAATTCAGCAAGGCCGCCGAAGGACTATATAAACTATATGTAAAAGCTGAGAGTCTCATGGCGCTCAACAACCCCGTGATGAATATGGTGATGTATGGTTGCATCATCGCCCTCTCCTGGTTCGGAGCGCATTTCATTGTCGACGGTTCTCTCACCACCGGTGAACTCACTTCGCTCTTCACTTATGTGATGAGCATTCTCATGTCGCTCATGATGCTCAGCATGATTTTCGTCATGCTCACCATGAGTGCGGCAAGCGGCAAACGAGTTACAGAGGTCATCAACGAGGTGCCCGACATTGTTAATCCAGAGAATCCCGTGATGACGGTTGCCGACGGGAGCATCGACTTCAACAATGTGAGTTTTGCCTACAAGGGTGGCAGTGGCGAGTATGCGTTGAGCAACATCAACCTCAACATCAATAGCGGCGAGACCATTGGCATCATCGGCGGCACTGGTAGCGGCAAATCTTCGTTCATCAACCTCGTGAGCCGCCTCTACGACGTTTCTAAGGGTCAGGTGTTAGTTGGCGGTCGTGATGTCAAGACCTACGACCTCGAGACCCTGCGCAACAATGTGGCGGTCGTGCTTCAGAAGAATGTGCTCTTCTCCGGCACCATTCTCGACAACCTGCGCTGGGGCGACCCCAATGCCACCCTCGAAGAGTGCCAGCAGGCATGCCACTGGGCCTGTGCCGATGAGTTCATCGACCAGATGACCGATGGCTACAACACAAAAATTGAACAAGGCGGAACCAATCTGAGCGGCGGACAGAAACAGCGCCTCTGCATCGCCCGGGCTCTGCTCAAAAAGCCAAAGATACTGGTTCTCGACGACTCCACTAGTGCTTGCGACAACGCCACCGATGCTGCCATCCAGAGGGCTTTCCGCAACGAGATTCCCCACACCACCAAGCTCATCATCGCCCAGCGCATTTCGAGCGTTGAGCATTGCGACCGCATCATCGTCATGAACAACGGCAAGATTGATGCCTTCGACACGCACGAGAACCTGATAAAGAGCAACAAGATTTATCAGGAAATCTACACGCTCCAGAACGATGAAGGTGGCGACTTTGATAATCCCTATGACGACAGCAGAAAGGAGGTGGCACAATGAGAGGAGGTTTTGAACACGGCATGCGAGGCGGTGGCGGAATGAGAAATCAGAAAGTTGAATCGGCCACTAACAAGAAGGCAACCCTTCTACGCCTGCTCAAGTATGTGCTTACCAACTACAAGTTCTCGTTTGCGGTCGTGGCGGTGTGTATTCTCATCACATCGGTTACTACGCTCATCTCCAACTTGTTCACCCGCACGCTCATCGACGACTATGTGGTGCCCCTCACCCAGGCCACCAATCCACAGTTTGCTTCGCTGGCGCAGACGCTCTTCATCCTGGGCATCATCCTTGCCTTTGGTGCGGCATGCTCCTATGCCCACAACCGCATCATGATCAATGTGACGCAGGGTACCATGCTCCGCTTGCGCAACGATATGTTCAGCCACATGCAGACGCTGCCCATCAGATACTTCGACAATCACCCGCACGGCAATGTCATGTCGGCCTACACCAACGATGTCGACACCCTCAGACAGATGATCAGCAGCAGTCTGCCACAGGCTTTCAACTCGGTCATCACCATCGCTGTCACCTTTGCCAGCATGATTGTCTTGAGTGTGCCGCTCACCTGCGTTTCCATCCTGATGGCCATCGTCATGGCGTTTGCCACCACCAAGCTCAGCAAGCGCTCGCGCAAGCACTTCGTGCAGCAGCAGCGCGCACTCGCCGATGTCAACGGCTTTATCGAGGAGATGGTCGAGGGGCAAAAGGTGGTCAAGGTCTTCTGCCACGAAGATGAAGCCATCGAGCAGTTTGAGAACCTGAACGAGAACCTGCGTGAGAATGCCTATCAGGCCAACCGCATCGCCAACATCGTCATGCCCGTGAACGGCAACCTCGGAAATCTGGGCTATGTGCTCATCGCCGTAGTGGGTGCCACTATTGCCCTCACTACCGACATCGGACTGAGCATCGGTACCATTGTGGCATTCCTCACCCTCAACAAGAGTTTCACACAGCCCATTTCTCATGTGAGCCAGCAAATCAACAGCATCATCACCGCTAGTGCTGGTGCCGAGCGCATCTTCAACATACTTGACGAGACACCCGAGCCCGACAACGGCCAAGTGGAACTCACCAACGCCATGTACGACACCGAGGGCAACATCGTCCCCTCCATGCACCGCACAGGCGTCTGGGCATGGAGAAGCACCGACGAGAATGGCAATTACACCCTCACCAAGCTTGAAGGTGGCGTGGAGTTCAACATGGTAGATTTCGGCTATAACCCCGACAAGCAGGTGCTCTTCGACATCATCATCAATGCCATGCCCGACCAGAAGATTGCCTTCGTGGGCGGCACCGGCGCTGGCAAGACCACCATCACCAACCTCATCAACCGCTTCTACGACATCCAGGATGGCAAAATCACTTACGACGGCATCAATGTGAACGACATCAAGAAGAGTCACCTGCGCCGCTCACTGGGCATGGTGCTGCAGGAAACACACCTCTTCACCGGCACCGTGATGGACAACATCCGTTACGGACGCCTCGATGCCTCTGACCAGGAATGTATCGAAGCCGCCAAACTCGTGAATGCCGATGGCTTCATACGCCGATTGAGCAACGGCTATCAGACCGTGCTCAGCGGCAGTGGCAGCAACCTCAGTCAGGGCGAGCGACAGTTGCTCGCCATCGCCCGTGCAGCCGTCGCCGACCCGCCCGTGCTCATCCTCGACGAGGCAACTTCTTCGATCGACACACGCACCGAGCGCATTGTGCAGAAAGGCATGGACTCGCTCATGAAGGGCCGCACCACCTTCGTTATCGCGCACCGGCTCTCTACCGTGCGCAATGCCGACTGCATCATCGTGCTCGACCACGGCCGCATCATTGAGCAAGGCAGTCACGACGAGCTGCTTGCACTCAAAGGCAAGTATTATCAGCTCTATACTGGCCACGAGATTTAAACCGCGGGCTAAACACAATCTTTTTTATAAAAATAAGGTGGTATTCTCCCAAAAAGTAGTAACTTTGCGGGAGTTTAACTAATTCACACATTTTGACATGAACAAAATCGTTTCGAAAGAACAATTTTCTGAAAAAGTAACGAAACTTGTGGTCGAAGCTCCCCTCATTGCCAAAGCTCGCAGAGCGGGGCACTTCGTCATTGTGCGTTGCGGTGAGAAGGGCGAACGCATTCCCCTCACCATTGCCGACAGCGATCCTGTAGCCGGCACCATTACCTTAGTCATTCAGGCCGTGGGCGAATCCACACAAAAGATTTGCGCTCTCAATCCGGGCGATGCCCTCACCGATGTTGTCGGTCCGCTCGGACAGGCCACCCACATCGAAAACTACGGCACCGTGCTGTGCTGCGGTGGCGGCGTGGGCGTCGCTCCCCTGCTCCCCATCATCCGTGCCATGAAAGCAGCCGGCAACCGCGTGGTGAGCGTGCTGGCAGGTCGTAGCAAGGATCTCATTATTCTCGAAGATGAGGTGCGCGCTTCAAGCGACGATGTCATCATCATGACCGACGATGGCAGCTACGGCAAGCAAGGCCTTGTCACCGCTGGTGTCGAGGAAGTCATCAAGCGAGAGAAGGTTGACTATTGCGTCACCATTGGTCCCGCCATCATGATGAAGTTTGTGGCCAAGCTCACCAAGGAATATAATGTGCCCACCGAGGCATCGCTCAACGCCATCATGGTCGATGGCACTGGCATGTGCGGCGCTTGTCGCGTAACCGTGGGCGGCAAGACGCGCTTCGTGTGCGTCGAGGGTCCCGAGTTTGATGCCCACCAGATTGATTTCGACGAACTCATGATGCGCCTGCGTGGAGCACAATAAATTATTTCTTTCATCATTTAACAGAACATCCAAATGGAAAACAACGATATCAATGCTGCACGCAACGAGCAATGGCGCGTTGACCTGCGTAACAGCAAATCGCCCAAAGAACGCACCACAATTGAGCGCGTTGAAATGCCTCAGCTCGACCCCGCCTACCGCATCACCTGCAACGAGGAGGTGAACCAGGGCATCAGCGCCGAACAGGCCATGCGCGAGGCTACCCGTTGCCTCGACTGCGCCAATCCCCAGTGCGTTACGGGCTGCCCCGTGAACATCAACATTCCCAAATTCATCAAGAACATTGAGCGTGGCAATTTTGCCGAAGCCGCTGCAACCCTTAAGGAGACCAGTTCGCTTCCCGCCGTGTGCGGTCGCGTCTGCCCCCAGGAGAAGCAGTGCGAGAGCAAGTGCATCCACCTCAAGATGAAACACCCCGCTGTGGCCATCGGCTATCTCGAGCGCTTTGCCGCCGACTGGCAGCGCGACCATGCCGACGCTATGCCGGCACCCCAAGTTGCTCCCAAGAACGGCATCAAGGTGGCCGTCATCGGCAGCGGTCCTTCGGGCCTCTCCTTCGCTGGCGACATGATTAAGCGCGGCTACGATGTGACCGTATTTGAGGCGCTCCACGAGATTGGCGGCGTGCTCAAGTATGGCATCCCCGAGTTCCGTCTGCCCAACGCCATCGTCGACTTCGAGATCGACGGTCTGCGCAAGCTGGGCGTCGAGTTTGTGAAAGACTGCCTCGTGGGCAAGACCATCACCTACGAAGACCTCCACGAGATGGGCTTCAAGGGCGTGTTCGTCGGCAGCGGAGCCGGCTTCCCCCGCTTTATGGACATCCCGGGCGAGAACCTGAACGGCGTGATGTCGAGTAACGAGTATCTCACCCGCATCAACCTCATGGGTGCTGGCCGTGGTGGCGACACCCCCGTGCTCACCGGCAAGACCATCGCCGTCATCGGTGGCGGTAACACCGCTATGGACTCTACCCGCACCGCCAAGCGCATGGGTGCCGAGCGCGTCATCCTCGTCTATCGCCGTAGCGAGGAAGAAATGCCCGCCCGTCTAGAGGAAGTGGGCCATGCCAAGGAAGAAGGCATCGAGTTCAAGACTCTCCACAACCCCGTTGAGTACATCGGCGACGAGAAAGGCCGCGTCAAGGCAATGCGTGTGCAGCGCATGGAACTCGGCGAACCTGACGCTTCGGACCGTCGCAAACCCGTGCCTGTCGAGGGTGCCATCGAGGAAATCCCTGTCGACCTCGTCATCGTGGCTGTGGGTGTCTCGCCCAACCAGCTCGTACCCCGCTCTATCCAGGGCCTGGAGGTGAGCAAGCGCAACACCATCGTGGTCAACGAGGAGACCATGCAGTCTAATGTCGCTGACCTCTATGCCGGTGGTGACATCGTGCGCGGAGGTGCTACCGTGATTCTCGCCATGGGCGACGGACGCCGTGCCGCCCTCAACATGCACGAGATGCTCCAGAACCAGAACTAAATTTTCCTTTTCATAATATTTCGTGAGGCCCCGTAGATTCATTTGTACGGAGCCTCACACTTTTCATATATCCGGCAAAACCGGTTTAGGGTATTACTCCTCCTAATCGCCCATCGGGAATCAGTCATCACTATTCTCCACTTGGTTTGTATATAATGAAATAAATGCGTAACTTTGCACCCGAAATTTATAAAGGGTATGCAAAAGATTAGAAATGTAGCGATTATAGCTCATGTCGACCACGGCAAAACCACGCTCGTCGACAAGATGCTGGCAGCAGGTAACCTCTTCCGCGACAACCAAGTAGTAGGCACTCAAATCCTTGATAGCAACGATCTTGAGCGCGAGCGCGGCATCACTATACTCTCGAAAAACGTATCGATCAACTATAACGGTTACAAAATCAACATCATCGACACCCCAGGGCATAGCGACTTTGGCGGCGAAGTGGAACGCGTGCTGAACATGGCCGACGGCTGCTTGCTGCTGGTGGATGCCTTTGAGGGCCCAATGCCGCAGACGCGTTTCGTGCTGCAGAAGGCCATTGAGATTGGTCTGAAGCCCATTGTGGTCATCAACAAGGTGGACAAGCCCAACTGCCGCCCCGACGAGGTGCAGGAACAGGTGTTTGAACTCATGTGCAACCTCGATGCCACCGAGGATCAGCTCGACTTCCCCACCGTGTTTGGCTCGGCCAAACAGGGCTGGATGAGCCTCGACTGGCGTGAGCCCACCGACAACATCACCGCCGTGCTCGATGCCATCATCGAACACATACCCGAACCCGCCCTGAACGAGGGCGACCCGCAGATGCTCGTCACCTCGCTCGACTACAACTCCTACGTGGGCCGTATCGCCGTGGGCCGTGTGCACCGTGGCACCCTCACCGACGGCATGGAGATTGGCTTGTGCAAGAAGGACGGGACCGTGGTGAAGCAGAAAATCAAGGAGCTGCGCACCTTTGAGGGCATGGGGCAAGTGCATGTGCAGGAAGTGCCCTGCGGCGACATCTGCGCCCTGGTGGGCATCGACGGCTTTGAGATTGGCGACACCATCACCCTGATGGCCAATCCTGAGCCCCTACCCCGCATTGCCATCGACGAGCCGACCATGAGCATGCGATTCACCATCAACGACTCGCCCTTCTTCGGCAAAGACGGCAAGTTCGTCACCTCGCGCCACATCTGGGACCGCCTGCAGCACGAGTTGCAGAAGAACCTGGCCCTGCGTGTGGAGCGCACCGAGAACGAGGATGCCTGGAACGTGTTTGGTCGTGGTGTGCTGCACCTCTCGGTGCTTATCGAAGAAATGCGTCGCGAGGGCTACGAACTACAGGTAGGTCAGCCACAGGTCATCATCAAGGAGATTGACGGCATGAAATGTGAGCCTATCGAATCGCTCACCATCAATGTGCCTGAAGAATATGCCAGCAAGATGATTGACATGGTGACACGCCGCAAGGGTGAGATGACCACAATGGAAACCCAGAACGACCGCATACACATGGAATTCAAGATTCCGTCGCGCGGCATCATTGGTCTGCGCACCAACGTGCTCACGGCCAGTGCAGGCGAGGCCATCATGGCGCACCGCTTCCTTGACTACGAGCCCTGGAAGGGCGAAATCACCCGCCGCACTAACGGCTCCATCATCGCCATGGAAGGCGGCACAGCCTACGCCTATGCTATCGACAAGCTGCAGGATCGCGGCAAATTCTTCATCTTCCCCCAGGAAGATGTATATGCCGGTCAGGTTGTGGGCGAACACACCAAGGAGAAGGACCTGGTGGTGAACGTGACCAAGAGCAAGAAGCTCACCAACATGCGTGCCAGCGGTGCCGACGACAAGGTGAAGATTGTGCCTCCCATCGTCTTCAGTCTCGAAGAAGCCCTCGAGTACATCAAGGCCGACGAATATGTGGAAATCACGCCCAACCATCTGCGCATGCGCAAAATCATACTCGACGAACTCGAGCGCAAACGCATTGCCAAGGCTGCCGGTCACCCCGAGGACTAAAGACAAAACCTCTAACAGACTTGTATTTCACACAATTTATTTCTAAATTTGCACATTATATATCATAGCGCTATATAATTCAAATGAAGAAAGTGCTGAAATACATACTTCATTATGACCATTGGATTATTGCCTCAATGGCGTTGCTGCTCACATTCTTGCTGTCGCTCGCTTTTGATGCAATGGGATTGAAGAATCCCTATAAGAAGAGCGTGTCGGCTCATTCCTTTGTAGAAACATTCAACAAATACGCTGCTACGCAAGAGAAGGTGGCCACATCCGACAATGTGGTGATTGTTGACATTGGCGGCGAAGCAAACCGGAGCAAGATTGCCTCCATCCTGAGCAAGATCGACAGCCTTCAGCCTATGGCTGTGGGCGTGGATGTGATATTTGCCCGCCGTGGCGAGAAGGAAAGTGACGAGCAACTGATGCAGGTGCTCTCCTCGATGAAGGAATCGGTGGTGCTTGGAGCCGCCAAACCTGCCGGATCGGCCAATGTGATCAAGTCGTATTTTGCCGACTCTTTAGGTATCAGAAGCGGACTGGTGATGTTAGGTGTTGACGAGAATGAAGTGCTCACCTTCAATGCTTTGCAGGATGGCGACAGTTCGATGATTGCGCACCTCAACAAGATGTGGAACGATAGCTATAACATCAAAGAGCCCTTCGGTTTGCGCGAAGACCCCATACTCATCGACTACAATATTGACTGCGCTGTGGTGAATGCAGATAGTCTCGACAATTGCGCCGATATGATTGAAGACCACATTGTGATTGTGGGCGATGCTTCCACTGGGAGCGACATGAAACGCATACCCACCGTAAAAGGGGTGATGCCGGGCGTGATGATTCATGCGATAGGCCTTGAGACGCTGCACTCGATGGACGGCTATCCCAAGAGTATACCTCTCATCTGGAACATTCTGCTTGCCTTTGTGCTGTGCTATGTGATGGAACTGTTACTCTCGCTGGTGCAGACCAAATTGCCCAACACCCGCAAACCGTGGGCCATTTTCCTGAAAGAGTGGATCAAGAACAGTTACCTGACCAATATCGTGCTGTTGCCCATGCTGGCCGTCATCACCATCTTCATGATGAATGCCATGATGCACGGCAGGAACTATCAGCTCACGCTCATTTTCACCGCAGTGGTGCTTGTGGTGGAAGCTCGAAACATCTACAAGGCTGCCGTTATCGCCCTTCGCACCAAGCACGACTGGGCTTTCTTAAGAAATTCGTTAATACCCAAATAACTCAAAACAATGAAGAAAATACTATTAATAACTGCTGTTGTATTGCTATCGGCTTTGTCGGTGGCAATGGCTAAGACCTACTATGTGGAAAAGGCCTATTGTGTAAAGGTGAAAGGCCAGAAAACATATCTCCAGTCGGGAACAACAATTGACGCCGACGCCAAAGTCACAGTGATGGAAGATGGCGTGCTGGTGTTTGTCGACAAGGAGACCGGCAATCGCTGGATGGTGAAAAAGAAATTCTCGGGAAAAATCAAGAAACTTGCCAAACCCATTGAGAAGAACTTATGGACTATGTCGAAATCCTATTTTCACTCCTACAGCAAACCCGTCGCCAAGAATTCTTACGATATGGGTGGCGTTTACAGAAGCGTCACTATGTCAGCCGGGGATGAGCAAGAATTGACGCTCGACAACGACTCCACCTACAAGATGGACCTCTCAGTGGCCTCCACCCCCGACTCCATCTCAGTCTACGTCATCGAAGAGTAGCCCAACTCTCTGATTTACAAGAAATAACAAACAGATGCCCCGAAGCACGCTTCAGGGCATCTGTTGTATTATCATTGGTTGGAGTTAGGGATTGTCGTTAGACCCTTGCTTTTCGAGTTGAGTCTGGCGGTGGCGGGCGGCGATGGCTTCGTACTCGGGGTTGCCTTTGAGCAGAAGGCTGTTGTAGCGAGCGTCGTCGTAGATGACCTCGAGAGCGGCCTTGAGGTCGGGATTCTCGTGGTTGACAATTTTGGTGTAAGCTTCCTGTTCGGCGAAGGTGTCGCGGGCAATGAGAGCCTTGACATAGGTGTGCAGGACGCGTTTGCTGGTGTTGTATTGCTCCTCGTTGAAGGTCACTTTCTCCTTCTCCCCGGCAGCGATGAGCGCCTGCATCATGTCATCGGTCACATTAAAGCGTTGGTCGAAGTCTTCGACCGTAGCATACTGTTTCTTAATATCTTTGCGATGCTTGTCGACATAATCAATAGCATACTGATAGATGACACCTTTGGCCACCAGATCGCGATAGTAAGTGCTATACTCACTTGTGTCGACAGGCACGAAAATGTCGGGCATGATGCCGCCTCCGCCGTAAATGGTGCGATGGTTCTTGAGGGTGGCATAGCGCAAGGAGTCGTTGAACTGAATGCTATCGACGCAGTAGTACTCGCCCTCTTTAGAGCGGTTCAGGATATCCTCGCTATAAGCCTTCTTGTCGCCCTTGACATAGGGTTTCTGGATGCATCGGCCTGAAGGGGTATAGTAGCGTGCCACGGTGAGCCGCATCATGGAGCCGTCGTCGAAGCGGATGGGACGCTGGACGAGGCCTTTGGCAAAGGTGCGTCGGCCAACCACCACGGCCCTATCCCAGTCCTGCATGGCTCCGGCAAAGATCTCAGAAGCCGAAGCGCTATACTGATTGACCATGACTACCATCTTGAGGTCTTTATATTTGCCGTTGCCAAAAGCAGTAGCCTCGTTTCGGGGAGAGTTCAGTCCCTCGGTATAGACAATCAGCTGTCCACCCTCAAGGAACTCGTTGCTCATTTCAATGGCCGAGTTGAGGTAGCCACCGCCATTGTCGTTAAGGTCGATGATCACCTGGTTCATGCCCTGCTTCTTGAGTTTGTTGAGCGCATCCATCATCTCGTCGTAGGTCTTGGCACCAAAACTTGAAATGCGTATGTACCCCGTGCGCTCATCGAGCATATAGCTGGCATCGACGCTATAGAGGGGTATTTTGTCGCGTGTTATCTTAAAGGTAATGAGGTCCTTCTGGTTGCCACGTTTCACTTTCACAGTGACCTTGGTACCCTTCTTGCCGCGCAGTTTGCGCTGGATTTCGCTATTCTTGATTTTGACGCCGGCAATAGATGTATCATTGACGTAGATGATGCGGTCGCCAGGCAAAATACCCACGCGCTCCGAGGGACCGCCAGGAGTGGTCTGTATCACATAGAGGGTGTCCTGCTTCATGTTGAACTGGATGCCAATTCCGCTGAACTCACCCTGCAGAGGTTCCTCCATCTCCTTGGTCTCCTTGGCGTCGGTGTAGCTTGAGTGCGGGTCGAGCTTGTCGAGCATGCCTATAATAGCATCTTCAACGAGTTTTTCATCGTCGACACTATCCACATAGAGGTTGCTGATGGCATACTGAGCGTTCATGAGTTTCTGCAGCGACTTAGGCACCGACTGACGCGCACCCGCCACTGCTGTAACCAGCACAGCAATAATGATAAATATGTTAGTTTTTTTCATAATATATTCTACAACAAATTATTACTTTTTGAAAATCCAGTGGTCTGGGACCAGGTTCTTGTCGATGTTGATGGGCAGATAGCTCGACACATCCTGCTCATATTTGACCAATTCACGCACAATGCTGGAACTGATGTGGCTGTATTCAGGCAAGGTATAGAGCAGCACAGTCTCGATGCCCGAAAGCTCACGGTTCACCTCGGCCATATTCATCTCGTTCTCAAAATCCTGAATCATGCGCACGCCACGCAGGAAGAAGTTGGCACCATAGAGTCGCGCCACATCGGCCGTCAGTCCCGTGTAGGTGACCACTTTCACCTTAGGTTCATTCCTGAAAGCCGACTCGATGAGTTTCTGGCGAAGCTCCATCGAAGTGAGTGCCTGCTTGTTGATGTTGACGCCAATGGCGATGATGATTTCGTCGAACAGTGGCAGAGCCCTCATCACAATAGACTCGTGGCCTCGAGTGAAGGGGTCGAACGAGCCTGGGAAGAGGGCTATTCTCTTGTTAGTGCAGTGTGATGTCTTCATCGTCTTCAATCACTAAGTTGTTAACAATAAATTCCTGACGCTCCATGGTGTTCTTGCCCATGAAGAAGGCGAGCATGTTGTTCACCGAGTCTTCTTTGCGCAGATGCACGCGGTCAAGGCGCATGTCGGGGCCAATGAAATCCTTGAATTCAGGAGGAGAAATCTCGCCGAGGCCTTTGAATCGAGTGATTTCGGCATTTTCGCCTAATTTATTGATGGCCCTGACGCGTTCCTCGTTATTATAGCAATAGTAGGTTTCAGCCTTCTGCTCTTTGGCCTCCTTGCCAGCGGCACGGCTCTTGCGCTTGGCCTCCTTGCGGTTGCGCACGCGGAAAAGCGGCGTCTGGAGGATGTAGAGGTGCCCCGTCTTGATCAGTTCAGGATAGAACTGAAGGAAATAAGTGAGCAGGAGCAAGCGGATGTGCATGCCGTCGACATCGGCATCGGTAGCGATAATCACCTTGTTGTAACGCAGTCCGTCGATGCCATCGTCGATGTTAAGCGCAGCCTGCAGGAGCCCGAACTCCTCATTCTCATACACCTTTTTGGTAGGAAGACCGTAGGTGTTGAGCGGCTTACCTTTGAGCGAGAACACGGCTTGGGTCTCGACATCGCGAATGGTGGTGATGGAGCCACTTGCCGAAAGGCCCTCGGTGATAAACAGTGAGGTCTCTTCACGGCGGTCGACCTTGCCCGGGCGGTTGTCGTTGAAGTGCACATGGCAGTCGCGCAGTTTGCTATTGTGAAGGGCCACCTTCTTGGCACGTTCGCGCGTGAGTTTCGTTACACCCGCAATGGCCTTGCGCTCACGCTCACTTTCCATGATTTTTTTGAGCATGACTTCGGCCGTTTCCGGATTCTTGTGCAGGTAATTGTCGACTTCGCGTTTCACGAAGTCATTGATGAACTTATAAATGGTTGGGCCGTCTTTCCACATGAGGTTGCTGCCCAGCTTGATTTTGGTCTGCGACTCAAACACGGGTTCCTCGACCTTGATGCTCACAGCGGCCACAATGCCATTGCGAATGTCGCTGAACTCAAAGTTCTTGCCATAGAATTCCTTGATGGTGCGTGAAAGCACTTCGCGGAAGGCCGTCTGGTGCGTGCCGCCCTGAGTGGTGTGCTGGCCGTTGACAAAGGAGTAGAACTCCTCGCCCATCTGCTGTGCATGCGTAACCACGATTTCAATGTCGTTGTCCTTGAAATGCATGAGCGGATAGAGCGGATCGTTGGTCATGTTCTCCTTCACCAGATCACTCAAGCCATTGCGCGAATGATAACGCTTGCCGTTGAAAAGGAGTGAGAGGCCGGTATTGAGGAACGAGTAGTTCTTGACCATCGTTTCAATGATATCCTCACGGAACTCGAAGTTCTTGAAGATAGTGCCATCGGGCTTGAAGCGAACGAGCGTGCCGTTTTCTTCACCCTCATCGGCGGCGACAATGCCGCTTTCCTTCTTGACTACCCCTTCCTTATAAGTGACACTGGCGCACTGTCCGTCGCGCACCGAGCGGATGTAGAAGTTGCTCGACAGAGCATTCACAGCCTTGATACCCACACCGTTAAGACCCACACTACGCTTGTAGTTCTTGGAGTCGTACTTGCCGCCTGTGTTCATTTTTGACGAGGCATCCTTGACCTGATCCAGGGGAATGCCGCGGCCATAGTCGCGAATTGTGACAGTGCCATCTTCCACGTCTATGCTGATGGTAGGCTTGGCAAAGCCAGTATTATACTCGTCAATACTGTTATCTATGACCTCTTTCATGAGCACATAAATGCCGTCGTCGCTCTGGGAACCATCGCCCAGCTTGCCAATGTACATGCCCGGGCGCAGCCTGATGTGCTCACGTGGTGTGAGGGTAATGAGTTTTTCATATCCACCGAAGTCGGAGGACTGCTGTTCAATGTCGTTTAATTCTACGTTTTCAGCCATTATTGGTTGTAAAAATTGAGATTTCTGAAATAACCTACAAATTTAGCAAAAAAAATCGGTGCAGAACAATGCGTTATCATTTTTTTGCATTTATGGAGACGTGCACTGACGGCGCGGGGAGTTGCTCTCGCAAAAAGTTCAAAAAGGAGCCCCGAAAAAGCCGCGCGGTGATGCGCGCGGGATTTATCTTTGAGAGCGAGGTGAATGAAACATTAGGGAACGGTGGGAAGGGTGAATCATGTGGGAATTATGGGAAATTTGTGGATAAATATGATAATTAATTGATTTTAAGTGGGTTGATTGTTTTGGTATCATACTGCTTTCGTTGTTTATTGTACTGCTTTCGTGAGTATTCATACTGCTTACGTTGGGTCGAGTGGTGCTGCCTTCGGCACCGCACGCCACGCAAGCGTGACTCGTGCTTCAACATCGCCTCGAGCCCTTCGGGGTTCGTTGTTCATTGTGTGCTATCGTGAGGCGATGCCACACGCCCTTCTGACTGATTATGCTGCATGGAAAAATTGTCAAAGAGCGCTTGTGCGGGGACACACGGGCGAAGATAGGGGATAGGGCAAATGTTGCCAATGTGAAACGCAAATAGGCGGGGGCTCTAAGGAGTTGAGGAGTTAGGGAGATTGACTGCGCGGGGGTAAGTCTCCGTAAATTTCCATGAATTACCCGTAAATTAATCAGACAATGAATGACAACGGATGACAATTGTTGGGTGTCGCTTCGCGCAGCATCGGCTGCACCTCACCAATGCTCATATAAATATGACACTGGATTCGGTTTGCACGATGGTTCACTTTTCGCACACCGCTCTGTCGAGCGGATTCTGCTGCTCGCTCCTTGAGATTACGGACAAACAGTGAGGGCTGGCATCGTCGCCAGCCCCCAGTAATCATTAATGCTATTATGAAATTTAATTAAATTCTCAATCACTTTTCATTATGATCAAAATTGTTTTCGTTCAAAATGGCTCTAACCAAACCAGGGCACTTCTCATTCGACCACGATGTTGAGCTGACGCTCGAACTCGTTCACGCTCGGAAAAGTTCAAGCAAGCCTTGACTTTTCGCTCACTTAATCACGAGTTTTTTGCCGTGGTGGATGTAGATGCCTGGCTGCGTGGGTTCTGCCACGGGCTGGCCCATCAGGTTGTAGTAATTTGGGTCACCGTTAATATATGTGTCGGCAGAAATTTCATTAATGTCATCTGGTTCATTAAACTCATCAAAAAACGGCCCTTTTAAGATGACTTTCCCGTCTTCTTCCACATGCGAGAATTTAGTGTACAACACCCCTGAACGATATAAGTCTCCAAATGGAGAGACAAATGTACTGAACCTTTGATCTGCTGCCAGAAAATTCCATCCGACGCCTTCAACCCACTCAGGAAAATAATTTGGACCATAATCTCCTTCTTTTTCAGTCTCAAATCCATATCTTTTCCGCAATGTGCCATTAACCATCACACTCTCCAGTTCAACAGCATATTTATTACTATAGTAGTAAATATCATTATTGAAACTATATGACACGTGCTTAATGAAACTATCGGGATCGTTAAAGTCGTAGATCATCCACATCTCGTTCAGTTTTGCGCCATCAATGGCGTTGATGTCATCAGGATCAATCGGCCCATAGTGTGCACCTGTCGCAAGTCCTGTCACATAACTATGCATGACTGGGCGTGGTATGAATGCATTAATGTAGTTCTCGGTATAAATGGCAAACACCCGCTTGTCATTCTCACGCATCAAAGCTGCCAGAAAAGTTCCATTCTCATCAGAAACGAGTGGAAGCACTTCTTTATATTCGGGGTCTATGGTCATGTAGCATTTCTTGAATGTTTTATCTAAAGAGCTTGGAAACGAAAAGCCATTCAAGGTCGTGTCTCCCTTGAATTCTATGGTTAGAGGTCTCCACTGTGTCGTCATGTCGCCACTCTTTCTCATGCCAAGATAATAGACCCATTTCACGCCTTCGCGCACCAGCGGCACATACTCATATTCCTGCGCCTGCACGCCTGTGATGCCTATCAGCATCAGCATCGATAAAATAATTGACTTTTTCATAATCTTGTATTTTTAATGAATTAATAAATTAATAAATATGTTTCTTAATTTTTTACAGGAATCACTGTTTGATGACAATACGATTATCTATCATGGCTCCATTTTGATAAAGGCCAACAGCATAGATGCCGCTGGGGCATTCTGAGGCAGAAACAACAACTTCCTGCTCACCAAAAGTTACAGGCAGTTCAATTATGCTACCCACTACGCTCAAGGGTGATAGCCTGACACTCATGCTTGTAGTGGCTGGCTGGATAAGACGCACCGTTAACTGACTGGTGAACGGATTGGGGGATATTCCCTCTATAGCTGTCTCGGACCCTAATGTAACCGTTGCGTAAGAGACAGATCCATTTCTTAATGAAACCACTCGCAATTTATATTCGCCCTGTTCTCTGCCATTACTCAACCTCAATATTTCTCCATAGCCAAGCCACTCATTATGTGGACCATACCATTCCAGCCTAGAAGGTCCATCCACATTTAATGCAACCAATTGGCAACAGTCCTGGTCGCTTTCATCAACACCAATACCTGGTTGGTTCATACTTTCGATGGGAGACTGTATGGGCATACCGGCTATATAAACCCTGTATGATTCGACGTCCTTGAATATGTCTTCAACCTCACAGTCGATAACATTGAAAGTCACATCAATATCCTGACCAGGCGTCAATCCTTTATATTCAAAATGTATTATAATGGAATCAAGTGAAGATGTTTGGGGCACACTGAATTCACATGCGGCATTTATGTTATTGAATTTGTATTTATTTGGCGAGACGGATGTCATATTGCTGTATAAGAAATTGGGGTTATCCTGTACTATGGATGGGGAAAGTTCCATGATTATATTACATTTGGACAAAAGTCCCGAAAAAGCGCTGCTGGAAGCCGAACTCAAACGAATCTGATGGTACTCATTAGGCTTCACATATATTGGAATTGAGGTTTGCCAAGTTAACAATTGGAATGGAAAAGAGCCCCCGATAGGTTTACCCAGAACAGGCCATACTGTGTTAGCTTTAAGCATTGCCAGGTTGCTGTTCTGATAAAGGGCAGGCATACCCTCGATATCTACAGGTATCTGAGTGTTAGTATTATCACATATCATGCCCACTACTTCAAAATCGAGAATTGCATTGCTCTGCACTTTACGCAATGCAGGCGGCACAGTCCATTCATATTTAAAGATATGCGAAGAATCGGCCTCTATAACAGAATCTAGTGTAATTGTAGTAATGTTTCTACCGAGAATTCCTACAGGGAATACCTCGCTATTGGTATAACGTAAAGTGTTTGATTTCCAGTACAGTCTGAGATACTTGTTAGAAGTGTCATAGTCCAAATAGCCGCGATTATGCACACGTGTGTATATGTACACTTTGTTAATGCTGTCACCTGTCAGATGATCGCTTTCCTGATAGACGAGTCCATCATCCTGATTACGTACCCATATGTCGGGGCTGTTCCAATAAACACCGTCAGGATAATTACAGCCTACACCAGGGTCTTGATTGTTGTCTCGAATATATAGACATACGTCTTCAGGCATGCTTTCCAAAGAGAGCACATTTCCCAAAGTGGATGGATTTGAGTAAAATGTAGTTACAGCTTTGTTTGTAGCATTGCCCGCATAGGTTGAGGCCTCGTTAAAACTGACGATACCATCTGAATTTGTGTCAACAAGGCTCATGATGTTATTGCTGGTATAGTAGTTAATGCCTGCAAATGCGCCAGTCCAGTTATTGGTGCATTCAACTATATCTAACCATGTACTTGAAGGGTCCGAAAAACCGCAAGTAGTAATTGTTCTATTATAATATGGCTGGAGTGGAGGTGTGAAATAACTGGCGGACGAGTTCATGATGACATTGTTTACATATCTGGCCCTAGATATATCTAAAAATCTATTCAATGTGTCTGCTGGCACTTCTCCATATCTCAGCTGTAGAACAAAACTATAACTATCAAAGCTGAATCCAATGGCACCAACGTAGAAAACCACCAGATTGTCTGTTCGTTCTCTCCCTATCTGGGTTACGGCCTCATTGAATCCATAGGGTGTGCTTGTGTGAACACTCTCATCAATACCATCGCCGTCGAAATCTTTCGGCATTGGGGTGTTATCAGGCATCACGTCAAACTCATCATCGCCGATGCCCATGAGGATGTGTATGTTCGACTTGGGTATCAGATACTTTGTTGTAAGGACTTTGTAGAAATTTGAACAATTAACCCAGTCTCCATACATTTGAAGATCATAATCATCCCCCCACACAATCAACACCTTGGTGTTTTCAGCATACTTGTTCTCTGATAAAGGAGAAAGATTGCTGTAATCATATGACCGTGGCATTCCCTGTGTTCCAATTAGGGTGTTGCGTTCCAAACATGCAAGATGTACCTTTGAAGGTGGCAAGCACCCTTGCACTTCAAGAATAGAAACCGCATCTAGCGTTAAAGCTTGTTTAGGTAGATAATAATAGGTACATGGGTGGCTCCAGCAGTTTTTGGGCTGCTCATCAACAAATATGAGCCATTTATCATCATTTGTGTTTAGCCATATATTCTGCTGTAATACAGACTCATCTATAGGGGATCTCAATCGGTCGTTGATGACTGATGTGACTGTTCCAACAAAATAATTCGCAGAATCAACCGTCAAGTTGCGGTGATTCTTCACCAACTGAAGCGCTTGGGCTTCAGAAATCTCGACTTGCGCAAATGATGTGAGGCATGCTAACATCATTGCTAGAAATAATAATAGTTTTTTCATAGGATTGTTGTTTAAAAAACGATTTATGAATAATGTTTATTTAGGTTTCTTTTTACAGAAGGTATCAGGGCACGGTAAACTCGCCTTCGTACTGGTTGTTCCAGGAGGTGGTGATGTCGATAACATAGTCGCCGGTAGAGAGGGAGGAGACGTCGATAGTTCCGCCGCCCACTTTGGTATCGGTGATGACGGCGTTCCACCAGTCATCGTAAATGGTTACATAATAGGTCACGTTGACGTAGTCTACAATAGTGATTACGCCTAATTCACTGTTGTAATACACGTCAGGCATATCGGCCGGGATGTTCCATTCTAAGTGGTGCTTTTTGTCTATTATTTCAATTTGTTGCTGAGTATAATCTCTTTCATCAGCATAAAGCGATGAAAAAATAGATAGAAAAGCGATTACTAAAATCAATTTTTTTCCCATAGTTGTAATAATTTGTAGTTGTTTTCAACGCAAAATTACTACAGACCATTTCACTCATGCAAATTTTTGAGGTTAATTTTTTGATGCGTATTTTCCTGATTTTCAGATTGATAATAATTAATAAGGTTAATTATTTAATGCTATGACCCCTAAAATCAACTTATTGACTTATTAGAATGAACATATTTATCCTTTTTACTGAAAACCATTAGTTTTTGTTGTTTTTCATGTGGTTTTCTATATATAAGTTAAGTGTCATTGGTTCGCCTGTGATATTTTTGATTATATTGCTTTTATAGATACTCACTGTTTTGATGCTTGTATAGTCAAGGCATTGCTGAATCATTTGATTGGAAAAACCTAACGAGACAAGAGCTATAAACCGCAAATCCTTAGTCTTACATTCATAATTATCATTCAAATGCGAAATAAGTCCATTGGTCTTTATGTCGGCCAACTGCAACAAATCTTTCCAAAAATCTAAGCTTAAAGGTTTCAATGAAAGCTTTGTAGAGATTCCCTTTGAAAACAAAACTGCTTTCAGTGACATTCTTCTCGGATAGGATAGTTTTTGAGAAAGTTCGGTGAGAACGGCCATTTCGCACTCAATAACGCTTGCTACTGAAGAATTGATAATTTCTCCTTCATTTATTCTTTGCTCCATTCTATTAGCCTTTTCTTGAAGTTCAGCTAAAGCCTTAGTAATTTCCTTGTTTTCTTCATCTAGTTGGTGCATGAGGTTTCTTGCTTTAATAAACTTATAAGCAATATAACAAGCAATAAGAACTACAAGAGCTATAATCATCCATAACAGCCAAACTTTTCCCTTGACTATTTTTGTTTCTGTTTTTAACTGATTTGTGTGGTATTGATGCTCAGTATTTTTTAATAATGCAGCATTTGACTGAAGCATGATTGTATCCGCCACTTCGTTCGATTTTCTATAGTTTGCGATGCCCGACTTATAGTCATTCTTCGATTCAGCAATAACAGAAAGCGTCTTATGATACAACATGGTGTCAACCTGTGTTTGTGGTGGAGACAGCTGTTTCAGGTAATATTCAGCCGAATCTATCATGCCAAGTTTAGCAAAGGACCTGATGCCAAAAAAAAGAAATCTCGTACCATCATAATCAGATTGACTCTCCTGATATAACTTTATAGCAAAATCCTTTGACTTGGTATAGTCCTCCATATAATAATAGAGTCCACAAAGATTGTCTAATGCCTCATAATAATTATAGGTGAGCCCATGTTCTTTGGAGAAGCCGATGGCATGTTGAAGGTAGTTCATGGCACTGTCGTTATTGTGGGTGCGATACAGTCCGCCTATGTCCGTGAGGCATACTGCCTGATAATAAGTGTCACCTGTAACTTGAAAGTGTGATAGGGCTTGTTTGAGTCGTTTCAAACTAGTTGAATCTGTGACATACTCGCCTTCATAAAGTTCAGCGATGCGGAGGTTGGTGAAGCCGAGGTTAAAGTGGTCGTTGGGGTCGGCGGTCTGTTCGGCTTCGAGGTACCATTGCAGGGCTTGCTGGGGGTGGCCGAGCTCTTCGGCGACGGCACCCTGGTAGATAAGCGAGCGGGTGTAACGCTCATGATTGGCCGAGCCACTGTGATGGTCGGCATAGTAGCGGTAGGCGGTGTCGATAAGGGCGCTGTCGGCGGGTATGGTAGCGTAGCACTTGTAGCGGGCCTGCACGAGCAGCAGGGCGTGGCGGGCACGCAGCATCTCGTCGGTGCGCAATGCACGAGCGGTGTCGAGTACTTCGAGCTCTTGGCGCACGCTGTCGTGCAAGGCGGGATCGCTGGTGAGCAGCAGCGAGTCGGCGCGGTCGAGCACCGCCACGACGCGCGCATCATGACTGCCCCCACAACCCCACAACAGGGCCGCAAACACCGGAATCAACAGCAATATTACCGATAAGCGTTTCATTGAAAAAGAGTGTTGTGCTACAAAGATAACAAAATATTATATAAATGTGTTTAGCATCGCACAAAAATTTCGGAAAATGGAGTGGAGGTGGAGAAAAAAGCAACGCGTCTCCCGACGCGTCACCCTAGGAAAAATAGTATGAATAAAATGAGGTATTAGGGTTAAACCTTTATTATAATGGAACGGATTAACGACTGAAAACAGTAGTTCCGTTCTGTTATAAAAATCTCATTGAGTTGGTGCAAATTTCGGTAATATTTATGAAAATACAAAATTTTATGCTATTTTTTTTCGGATAATGGAGAAAAACGCTTTAAAAAGAAGTTTTTTTTTCGTTAATTTGCACAATCAAGAAAAAAGGACGACGATAATGTTGAAGTTGGAGCCATTGAAGCATTTGTGCTCATGTGTGCTGCTGATTGTGTTGTGTTCATGTTCGCAGGGCGACACAATGAGCAACGACGTGATTGCCCAGACCGACCGATATGTGGTGACCGCCGACAGTGTGGTTCAGGGCCGCTATGTGTCGAGAGCATTGTCGGACATGCAGATCGAGAGCAACTTTGAGCCCTCAGAAAGGGATATAGAAATCCCGGCTCAAGTGGCCTTCAAACTTGCCTTCAATGCCCATGACAACGAACTGCCGTCGGGCAGTTACCATTACGTGCCGGTTCAAAACGACACGGTGCGCATTGTGGCAGGCGTTGCAGATGCGTCGAGAGGTGTGTCGAAAACACTTCACACCGAGAAAGATGGCAAAAAGGTGATCCTGCAGGTTGACCTGCGCGCACAGGAAGACTCGCTACAGGCACTGGGCTACTTCGTGACAGCTACAAGAGACACGATATATGCCGACTCGTTCAACGGCGTGTGGGTGGTGATTGATGATCCCGCCTACTCTCAAGACTACAAGACCCTTGGAGAACATGAGGAACTGAAACTGAAACCCGGCACCGAAAAAGGCATATATGAACTGCCCATAGTGCTGGGCAGCCATCCAACTGCCGTGAAGAGCAAGAAGCGGTGGCAAATCAAGGACACGCCAAAGGGGTATCCTGCGGTGCACACCGGCGCCACGCTGGTGGATGCGCTCTACAACATGGCCATCGGCACTATTCATACCAATAAGGTGAACGGAAACTACGTGAAACGGAACTCGAGCGTGAACGACATCACCTACCCCATCACCCTGTCGCTCGCCTGCCTTGACCCTGATGCTGCCATGAAGAGTCTGAAGCAGGTGGTGAAAGACGGGCGCATCAGCCATGACAGCAAAGGAGAACTGTGGCCCATCGTGTCGGACGACATCTCGTGGGCCTCGGCCGCCTGGGAGACCTATTGCGTGACGGGAAACAAGGAGTGGCTGCGCTATGCCTATGATGTGGTGCTGAATTCGATAGAACAGGACTATGAAACCAACTTTGACGAATATGAGCGACTGATGCATGGCGGCACCTGGTACTCGCTGACGGGCAACCTGTATTACCCCTCGTGGATGCAGCTGACACACATCTATGAATCGATGTCGCTGACCAACAACGCGCAATATGCCCATGCGTTCGAGATACTGAACGACATGTGCGATGAGCTGGGCATCGAGAGCGAATTTGGCCCGCTGGTGATGGAGATGCGCGACGCCATTAACGAGAAATTCTGGAACGAACGCAAGGGCTACTACAGCCAGTACACCTATCTGCCCGCCTACCCTATCCAATCGCCGTGCATCGACAACCTGGGTCAAGCCCTGTGCGTGCTGTGGAACATTGCGAACGACGACCGTGCCGAGAACCTGATCATGAAGACCCCGCTGGCGCCCTACGGCGTGACGGTGACCAGCCCGCACTACAGCAGTGGCGGGATGCTGAACCAGAGCGAACTGTCGTTCCCCATGATTCAGGCTTTCTGGAACATTGCCGCTGCCAAGACGGGCAACGAGCACAGTCTGCGTCGTGGTCTCGGCGCTCTTTACCGGCTTCCTGCCTTGTACTGCTCCTACAAATCGTGGTGCAACGCCTACACTGGCGAGACGCAGGATGAAGGCGACGGCAGCCTGGGAGCAGCCGCAGCCAATGCCTCGATGGTGTTCAGGGTGTATGCAGGCATCACCTTCTTGCCCAACGGCATAGAGTTGAACCCGTTCATCCCGGTGTTTCTGAAAGGGACAAAGGAAATCAAAGGGTTCAAATACAGGCGTGCCGTGCTTGACATCACGATAGAAGGAACGGGGAACGACATCGAGTCGATTAAGGTTGACGGTGTGTCGAGCCACGACAATTTTATTCCGTCGACGCTGACCGGACATCACACGGTTCACATCACCATGTGCAACAATAACCGCGCCCTGCAGGAAATCACCGTGAGCGACTCGTCGTTCAGCCTGCCCCCTACGCCCGAACTGTCGTGGCGCAATGGTGTGGCCCGCATTGAGAACTATGATTCACGACTGAATTATCGCCGCGTGATTAATGGCGAACTGAGCTACTCATTGAGCGACACAACCTTTGACACGCATGTTGACGGAGAGCGATTCAGCGTGCGCGCCGTGCTTGCCACAGGCAAATACTCCATGGGCTATGTGTCGAACCCGTTCCTGTATGCGCCCATGGGCCGCATCTTCCACTTCGCGCCCTGGGCGGGAAGCGGAACTGGTGCCACCTGTGTGGAATCGGGCCGAGGCATCAACACCAACATCGTGATTCAAGCCATTGTGGATGAACCCGGCACCTACATGATGGATGTGAGATATGCCAACGGTAACGGCAATGTGTCGTCGACCGGCACATGCGCGGCACGCAAGGTGATTGTGAACACACACCGCCAAGGCACCCTGGTGATGCCCGCACTGGGCCTTGACGAGTGGCGCCGCAAAGGCATGACCAACATGGTGCGTGTTGACCTGCTGCAAGGGCGAAACGACATAGAAATCACTTGCGAGCCGGGTGTTGGCAGCGATGTGCCCGTCATGCTCGACTATTTGCGATTAATCAAAAAATAACAACCATAACTAAACCAACAACTGATGAAAAAATGGATTTTAACGGTGGCAATAACTGCAACACTTGCCACTGCACAAGCTGAAGAGGGAAGACTGCTGCGCTTCCCCGCCACCAACGGCATTGACGTAGCGTTTTCCTACGCAGGCGACATTTATCGAGTGCCCATCTCGGGAGGAACAGCCCAAAAACTGACATCGCACAAGGGCTACGAAGCCTTTGCGCGCTATTCGCCCGATGGCAACCAGATAGCATTCACCGGCCAGTATGACGGCAACACCGAGGTGTATGTGATACCCGCTGGCGGCGGCAAACCTCGTCGCATCACCTACACAGGCAACAACGAACGTGACGACTGGGGCGACCGCATGGGTCCGAACAACATAGCCATGACCTGGACGCCCGACGGGAAGAATGTGATTTACCGCAACCGCATCAGCGAGAGCTTTGACGGGCAACTGTGGTACGCCCCCATTGATGGCGGCCTGAGCACTCGTCTGCCGCTGCCCGAAGGCGGTTTCTGCAGCTATTCGCCCGATGGAAAGAAGCTGGCCTACAACCGCGTGTTCCGCGAGTTCCGCACCTGGAAATACTACAAGGGCGGTATGGCCGACGACATTTGGATTTGGGACACTGAGGCCCAGACGGTGCGCAATGTGACCAACAATGTGGCACAGGACATCGCGCCCATGTGGATAGGCGACGAAATCTACTTCATCAGCGACCGCGACAACCGGATGAATGTGTTTGTTTACAACACAGTAACCGGAAGCACGCAGAAGGTGACGCACTTTGAGGACTATGACGTGAAGTTCCCGAGTTGCGGAGGCGGCATGATTGTTTTTGAGAACGGCGGCTACCTGTACAGGCTTGACCCCAAGACCAAGCAGAGCCACAAGATTGAGGTGGTGCTCAACAGCGAGGACAACTTTGCCCGTGAGGAGATGCGCAATGTGAAAGAATTCATCACCGACGCTTCGCTGTCGCCCGACGGCAGCCGCATGGCCCTGACGGCCCGCGGCGAGGTGTTTGACATGCCCACGAAGAAGGGTGTGACACGCAACATCACTCACACATCGGGTGTGCACGAGCGCAACGCCAAGTGGAGCCCCGACGGGAAGAACATAGCCTATGCAAGCGATGTGACCGGTGAGTGGGAGCTGTGGATGCGTCCCGCCGAGGGAGGCAATGCCGTACAGCTCACCTTCAACAACACGACGCGCATACAGGGATTTGAATGGAGCCCCGACAGCAAGCAGATTGTATATACCGACCGCGAGAACCGCATCATGCTGCTCGATGTGGCAGCCCGCTCGAGTGTGATGCTGCGTCAGGACTCGATAGGCACCTACCCCACACCACGCTTCTCGCCCGACGGCCGCTGGCTTGCCTATTACCAGGCCACACGCAATCAGCACAATGTGGTGTATCTCTACGACATCAACGCCCGCAAAGAATATGCCGTGACCGACGCTTGGTATGACTCGAATTCGCCTGAGTTCAGTACCGACGGCAAGTATCTGATATTTGCCTCGGGAAGAGACTTCAACCCCACCTACAGTGAAATCGAGTGGAACTTCTCCTACAGCAACCAGGAAGGCATCTACCTGGTGATGCTGGCAGCCGACACGCCCTCGCCCTTCATGCCCAAGGATGCTACCGGAATGGCTCCTGCCAACGAGCCCGACAACAAGGGCGGCGACAAGAAAGGCGACAAGAAGGCACCTGAGGCCAAGGCACAACCCACCCGTGTGGATGTGGAAGGCATAGGCGACCGAATCGTGAAAGTGCCTGTCGCTGCTGACCACTATGGCAACTTCTATTGCGACGGCAAATTGCTGTGGTACTTTGGCAACGGCGGTACACATATTTATAATATAGAGGAACAGAAGGACGAGCTGATAGCGCCCAAGGTGCGGATGCGTGTGTCGCCCGACAAGAAAAAAGCCTTGCTGATGCGTGGCCGTGAGCTGTTTGTCACCGACCTGCCCCGCGGCAAGGTGGAACTGAAAGACCCTGTGAAACTCGACGATGTGGTGATGAACGTGAACTACGAGCAGGAGTGGCGCCAGATTTATGACGAAGCCTGGCGCAACTATCGCGACGGGTTCTACCTGAAGGACATGCAAGGTGTGGACTGGAAGGCGATGCACGACAAGTATGCCGCTCTGCTGCCCTGGGTGAAGAACAGGCTTGACCTGACTTATGTGATAGGCGGCCTCATCAGCGAACTCGCCGTGGGTCATGCTTACGTGGACGGTGGCGACCACATCAAAGCCGACATCAAGAGGACTGGCTTGCTGGGTGCTGAGGTGAAGCGCGAAGGCGGTGCTTTCAAAATCACAAAGATACTGCAAGGCGCTCCTGACCGCAAGTCGCTGCGCTCACCGCTCACCGAACCTGGCATGAACGTGAAGGAAGGTGACTACATCACAGCAGTCGACGGTGTTTCGACGGCCGATGTGAACAACCTCTACAGCCTGCTGCAAGGCAAGGCCGAAGTGCTCACCGAACTGACCATTGCCACGAGTGCATCGGGTGCCGGAGCCCGCAAGGTGGTGGTGAACCCCATAGCCGACGAGTACCCGCTGTATCACTATGAGTGGGTGCAGAACAACATCAAGCACGTGAGCGAGCGCACCAACGGCAAGGTGGGCTACATCTATATACCCGACATGGGTCCTGAAGGTCTGAACGAGTTTGCCCGCTACTTCTTTGCCCAACTCGACAAGGAGGCGCTGATTGTGGACGACCGCGGCAATGGCGGCGGCAACATCTCGCCTATGATCATCGAGCGCTTGCTGCGTCAGCCCTACCGCATGACCATGTTCCGCGGCAGCAACTTTAACGGAACCATTCCCGAGCAGACCATCGTAGGCCCCAAGGTATTGCTGGTGAACAAGTACTCGGCCAGCGACGGCGACCTGTTCCCCTGGAGTTTCAAAGAGAACAAGATAGGTCCGGTGATTGGCACCCGCAGCTGGGGCGGCATCATAGGCATCAACGGCTCGCTTCCCTACGTTGACGGCACCAGCATCACGACGCCCTTCTTCACCAACTATAGCATGCGAGGCGAGTGGATTGTTGAGAATCACGGTGTGGACCCCGACATTGTTATCGACAATGACCCGCTGAAGGAGTTCTGTGGCGAGGACCAGCAACTCGACAAGGCCATCGATGTGATACTCGAACAGCTCAAGGACCGCAAGCCCTTGCCCAAGACTCCTGCCCCACGCACGATGAAAGACCTGGGCGTGAATTGATTTTGCGCAAGAAAGGGTGCAAAACATTTGCTTTTTCGTTTAAAAACGACTATATTTGTGCTTGAGAGAGAATGTGTTGCAACGTGAACCATCAAGTTTGAAACGTCATGAAGAAGTTAATCCTACTGCTTTCAATCATGTATCTGGCCAGTTGTTCCAGTACAAGTTTGATATCGGACAGCAAGGCAGAAAGGCCCATACACAGTTTTGCCGAGACCATAGAGGGAAAGCAAACCGGTGTGCTCATCAACTCCTTTTCGGGCAATCCCGGAGCATCGCCGTCGATACTGATTCGCGGCATCAGCTCCATCAATGCCAGCACAGAACCTCTGATCATTCTCGACGGCATGCGCTACAGTGGGCCGCTGAGCATGATTAACCCGAACGACATCGAGTCGGTGGAGGTGCTCAAGAACCCAAGTGAAACATCCATTTACGGCATTCAGGGCGCCAATGGTGTAATCGTGATCAAAACCAAGAAAGGCGGCAAGAAATAACAAGAACATCAGTTTCTTGGCAAGAAATGCCAAAACGCTACTGAAAAAAGAGGCACATCAAGCGACAATGTGCCTTTTTTTGGTGGTTTTTGACGAAAAAAAAGGTAAAAACGGCAAAAAAACGCATGGTTGCGAAACAATTTTATGTTAATTTTACAAACGAATTAACATTTAACATGAACCACAAACAGGCATTTCCCCTAATAACTATCACCTTACACATTGGAGCACAAGTAATTATATAATGTTTTGCGAATAATTTCAAATTTTCAAAGTTATTAACGAATTCATTTCCATTTGTTTTTAAACCAGAGTCAAAGGTTAAAGTGTGGCAAAAATTTTTGCTTTTTATAACATTTGCCTAAATTTGCATCGAAAAACATAGTAATATTTTTACTGTTTGAAGATGAACCGCTCCTGTGTTAAGAATATTTCATATTTGATGGCACCCTCTCATAATGTTGTTTCGGCAACATCTGTGTATAGTAAATTTAACCAGAAAAGCATAATGACAATTGCTCTTAACTTGAATCTAATATATATAATGTGTATAGAAGATGACAGTTAGGAGAAATATTATGTTGAAAGTGTATTATTACTTTTTTATTTAAATATTTTTTTGTATGAAGAAGTTGTTTCTACTTTTAATGACAGTGTGCTCCTTATCGCTCACGGCACTTGCCGATCGTACGGTACAGGGCGTTGTGACTGATGCTGCAACAGGTGATCCTCTGATTGGTGCAACCGTGCAGCCAGTTGGTCGTGGACAAGGTGTAGCAACCGACATCGACGGAGCCTTCACGCTCAAAGTCCCCGACAATGTGAATTATCTCAACGTTTCATACGTTGGCTACAAGACCCAGCAGGTTGCTGTAGCAAACTATGTTAATGTTGCTCTTGAGAGTGAGAACACCACATTCGACGAAGTGATTGTGGTGGCTTATGGTACATCTAAGAAAACCAGTTTCACTGGTTCGGCACAAGCCGTTAACAACAAGAAGATTGAAACTCGTCCAATCACAAGTGCCACCAAGGCACTCGAAGGCAATGTGGGTGGTATCCAAGTTGGTGGAACATCAGGACAACCTGGTGCTGATGTTGCCATTCGCATTCGTGGTTTCGGTTCAATCAATGCAAGCAACAATCCCCTTTATGTTGTTGACGGCATCCCCTATGACGGCAGTCTGAGTGATATCAACCCCAACGATATTGAACAGATGACTGTACTCAAGGACGCATCGGCCGCTGCTTTGTATGGTGCTCGTGGTGCCAACGGTGTTATCATGATTCAAACTAAACGTGGTGCCGAAGGCCGCACCAATGTGACCTGGCGTTCTACCGTTGGTTGGTCGAGCCGTGCTACTCCGCGCTACGAAACCGTCGATCAGAAAGAATTCGTTCAGCTTTTCTATGAAGGCTTGCGCAATTTCTTTGAGTTTGACTATGAGTATGATCGCGAAACAGCTGCTGCTTATGCACAGTATTATTTAGGAGGAGAGCTTGGTGGCGAGATGTATAACCCATTCAAGAACTACACATGGGACAATATTATTGATCCAGAAACTGGTATGGTTCGCGCCGAGGCAAAAAGCGTATGGAATGAGGACTGGTACGATAGCATAGTTCGCAAAAATGCACTTCGTCATGAACATGTTCTTTCGTTCTCTGGTGGAACTAACAGGACTAAATATATGTTCTCTCTTGGCTATTTGAATGAAGAAGGTTTCATGAAGACCACTAGTTTCGAGCGTTATAGTGCACGTGCTAATGTCGACACTCAGGTGAACGATTGGTTCGCTGCTAATATCAACACCTCGCTGGCTCATTCGACTAGCAACTTCAGTGACTATGATGGAACTTCTTACAGTAATCCTTGGTTTACTGCTCAGTTCATCAACCCATTGTTCCCTGTTTATCTCAAAGATGAGAATGGTAATAATGTTCTTGATGCCGATGGCAATCTTCAGTATGACTGGGGCGAGGGTGACCGTATTGGTAACCTGAACGACTTCAACTCTCTGGGTATGCTTCTTATGGACAAGGCCAAAAATGTTCGAGACATTGCTGGTCTTCGCACGGGCATCGTGTTTGGTAGCGACCTTGAGAAATATGGCTGGCGTCAAGGTATCAAGTTTGCCGTTAACTTCGGTATGGACTACACCAACCGCAACCGTTTGTTCTACATGAACTCACAGCACGGTAACCAAGCCAATGCCCATGGTTTGCTTGAAAAGATGAACTATCGTACTCAGAGCTACACCTTCAACCAACTGTTGACTTGGACTCGTAGTTTCGGTGAACACAATCTCGACTTCCTGATTGGTCACGAGTGGTATGCTTATAAGCACAACTACCTGTTTGCTGAGCGCACTAACATCGTTGATGGTATCTACGAACTCAGTGGCGGCGCCAACGTTACAGACAATAGCTCATATCAATATGATTATCGCATCAACTCATTCCTGAGTCGTTTCAATTATAACTATGACAACCGTTATTACTTGTCTGCCTCATTGCGTAGTGATGCTTCATCTCGTTTCCATAAGAACCACCACACTGGTACATTCTGGTCACTGGGTGCAAACTGGCGTGTGTCAAGCGAAGCATTTATGCGCGATATCAACTGGATTCACAACCTGAGCGTAAAGGTTAGCTATGGCGAGCAAGGTAATGATGCCATTGGTTCATACTATGCTTGGCAACAGTTGTTTGACCTAAGTTATACCAACTCAAGCAATGTAGGTGCATTTGTTCAGTCTCTTGAGAACCAAGAGGTAAGCTGGGAGAAGAACTCAAACCTTAACGCTGGTTTTGAGGCTTCACTATTTGATGGTCGTGTTCGTGTAGACTTTGAGTACTTCTATAAGAAGACTACCGATATGCTCCTTGAGTATCCAATGGCTCTCTCTACAGGTTTCAATGGATACTGGGACAATGTGGGCGATATGCGCAATACTGGTTTTGAGTTGAATATTGGAGTGACACCTGTTCGCACACAAGACTTTGAGTGGAACTGGAACTTCATGTTCAACAAGACTAGTAACAAGGTGCTAAAACTCACAGGAGACACACCTGAGATTATTACCGGTAACTATTCGATTAAGGAAGGTCTGCCTATCTTCACCTATTATATGAGTAAGGCTGCTGGTGTTGATCCCGATACCGGTGAGCAACTCTATTGGGCTTACAAGGACGCTGATGGTAACGAATGTGATGAATATAAAACAAGCAATTATAATGTTGCTCTTCAAAACAAGTACTACCTCGGTAGCCGTATCCCTAAGCTCTATGGTAGCATTAGCACTGACCTTACTTGGAAAGGTTTGAGTTTATCTATTCTTACTACATACTCACTTGGTGGAAAAGTTTATGATAGCGTTTATAGAAATATTGTTAACGGTTTGGCCAGTGGTAACTCAACATTCCACAAGGACATCTTGAAGAGATGGCAAAAGCCAGGTGATATTACAGATGTTCCACGCATAACACTTGATGATTACAGTGGTATTTATGAAGCTGCCAATGATCGCTACCTGATTGACGCCTCTTATTTTGCAATCAAGAATATCACCCTCAGCTATTCGTTGCCAAGAACATTGCTAAACAAGATTGGCATCCAAGGTGCTAAGATTTTCGCTTCTGGTGATAACATTGCACTGTTTACACACCTCAAGGGTATGGATCCCCAGTACAACTTCTCTGGTGGTACTGATTTTGACTATAGCCCCAATAGGACTTATACAATTGGTTTGGAAGTTAACTTCTAATTAAGAAAGGAGATAATACAATGAAAAAATTTATATATGCTTTTTTAGCAATAGGTGGACTTCTCTCATTGAGCGCTTGCTCCGAGGATAGTCTTATCACCACTCCAACCGACGCACTCGACTATGAGACCATGATGAGTGATCCCGATCACGCCATGGTGGCCATTGACGGTATTTACCGCTCAATGTATACTCCTGGTTGGTCTACCGATTTTAATACTCACCAGTGCTTCGGCATTAGTGCCTACACCATGGCTGCTGAGATTATGGGCGATGACCATATAATGGGTGCTTCTGGTTCGGGCTGGTTCTGGTACGACGCTGCCTACAATGTTAAGGGTCGTTTCACAAGTGCTGGCTGGCGTTCTTATGACTTGTGGAATGGACACTATAAATGGATAGCTAATGCTAACTATGTGATTGACGCAATGGAGAAATATGTTGCCAACGAGAACGATGCTTTGACCAAGAATTATGTGCTTGGACAAGCCTACGCTATTCGTGGCTACAGCTATTTCATGCTTGCTCAATGGTTTGCTCGCACCTACAAGGGACATGAAAGTGATCCTTGTGTACCACTCTACACAAAGCCTACTTATAAGGGCACTACTGGTGAACCACGCGCAACTGTTGCCGCTGTTTATGATCAAATCAACAAAGATCTTAACAGGGCAGTTGAATTACTCAAAGGAATTCCTCAGCAGGGGCCAACCAACATGAGTTATGACGTGGCTCAGGGCATCCGTGCCCGCGTGGCTCTCGTTGAAGAGGACTGGGCAACTGCTGAGAAAGCTGCTGAAGAGGCTATCGCCTTCAGTGGTAAACAGATTATTAGTCCCAAGGACTTTGAAGGTAATAACGATGTGAAGAAAGACAATGTGATGTGGGGAGCTCAGATAATTGGCCCACAAGCTAGTGGTTATGCATCGCTTTATGCTCACTGGGACACTTGTGCAAGCTATGGATATCGCGCTCCAAAGTTGATTTCCAATTCACTCTACAACAAGATGTCGGATACCGACACTCGTAAAGCTATCTGGTTCCCAGTAATGCCTGAGGGAAGCTTTGCAGAAGGTAAGCACCTGCAGCGTAAACTTGTTTTCAGCGATCCATCACAATGGCTTGGCGACTACATCTGGATGCGCGTAGAGGAGATGTACCTTATTGCAGCTGAGGCTGAGTGCCGTTTGAGCAAGGAAGGAGAGGCTAAAGATCACTTGATGGCTCTCATGGCCAAACGTGATCCAAGCTACACCTGCGACAAGACAGGTACAGCACTTGGTAAGCTTACTAGTGATGAGACTGGTTCACTTCTTGAGGAAATTATCTTGCAACGTCGTATTGAACTTTGGGGCGAAGCTGGTCGCGTGTTCGATATCAAACGACTCAAACAAGGCTTTATCCGTAAATCTGAAGATGGATGGCCAGGAGGTTTGCTTTTAAAGGGTAGACCTACTGATGATCCTGAGAATTATATGTGGGTTCTTACTATTCCACAAGCCGAGTTTGATGGGAATAAGAACATGACTCTTGAGAAAGACCAGAACCCGGTTGGTGACAAATAGTATTATTTGACGTATATACTTTAAAAGTAGACAAGGGTGGCGACTTGTTCGCCACCCTTGCTGTTTTATCCTATTATAGGATATCACAACAAGATTGCAGCACCACTGCACAGGCTGAACTAAAAAAGTAGACTTTGTTTCTTTGTACTTGCAAGGCTAGCAAAAATTGACTATATTTGCACTGCCCATTGATGCTGTATAGTTTCAACTCAGCTCTTTGAGATTCATCATTGGCATTAGGACCCGTAGTTTAATGGATAGAATAAAGGATTCCGGTTCCTTCGATTGGGGTTCGACTCCCCACGGGTTCACTATTCGTCAATCACTTGGTATCAGATGATTGACGATTAATATTACCAGTATAATCATTAGACATGAAAGTGAGAATTGACGAATCATGGAACCGCGCCTTGCAGGCCGAATGGGATAAACCCTATTTTGAGCAACTCACACAGTTTGTGAGGGCCGAATATGGGCGCACGCAGGTGTTCCCTCCCGGGCGTCAGATATTTGCCGCATTCGACGCTACGCCGTTCGATGCGGTGAAGGTTGTGATACTGGGCCAAGATCCCTATCATGACGTGGGTCAGGCCAACGGGCTGTGCTTCTCGGTGAACCCTGGGGTGCCCTTCCCACCATCGCTGATGAACATCTTCAAGGAGGTGCACGACGACACGGGAGCACCTATACCCACAAACGGCGACCTGAGCCGCTGGGCGCAACAGGGTGTGCTGCTGCTCAATGCCACACTCACCGTTGAGGCCCATCGTGCAGGCTCACATCAGGGCCAGGGTTGGGAACAGTTCACCGATGCCGCCATCGCAGCGCTATCTAGCCAGCGCGAGCATCTGGTGTTTATCTTGTGGGGCTCCTATGCCATCAAGAAAGGGGCAGTAATTGACCGCACACGGCATCTGGTGCTCACCTCGCCCCACCCCTCACCCCTCTCGGCGCATCGGGGATTCTTCGGCAATCATCATTTCTCACGGGCCAACCAATACCTCCAACAGCACGGCATGATTCCCATCTTATGGTAATATCCATAATCTAAGGAGTCAAGGAGTTTCAGAGTTACAGAAGTGGTGTGAAATACTGCATGCGAACCACGATAGAATGAAAACAAATCATACAACAAAACAGGGGGCGGAATGAATCCGTCCCCTGTTTTTATGGTTTCGTGTATTGTTTGCAATTTAACGCAGCACCTTGGTAGTTGAGAAACTGCCGTCGGTGTAACGGGTCAACACAATATTCACGCCGTCGAAGGGCTTGTCGCTCTCAATGCCCGTGATATTATAGTACTTCACGCTGCTCACCGTCTTGGTGCTTTCTACATTGCTAATAGCGGTAACCACCGACTGGTCGTTCAAGTCGAAAGGCATCACCATCTTAGTAGCATCAGATCCGGTTGGCGCATCCTTGGACGCATTGCTGCCACCAGGAGCTGCATTGAGAACACCTCTGAACGAGTACATATTTCCATTAACCAAATTATTTATTACATCACCATCATTATTATACAAGCAACTAACGGTGAAATACCCAATGATTCCAGCCTGATTCACACCATTGCCTGAAGGCATCACAAAACGACTATTAGCTGCATCCCATACAGCGAGAGTCACATCGGCCACCTCCTGTACCTTGGGGTTCACGAAGAAGAACTTCTTGCCACTGGGGCTCATAGCGCCACCTTCGGTGTTATTAAGGTTCAGGTTGTAGTCAAGGAAGTTAGCGGTGCAGAAGGTATTGGGAACATAACCCACATCGCCACCGGTTTCCATAGATTCCACATTAATACAGAAGTTCACATCGTCGACATAGGTACCAACCAGCGTTCCTTCCTGGATAGTTTGATAGATGTGATATTTACTCATATCTTCATTCTCGGCAAAGCGGAGCATTACCCAGTTGCTCTGGTCCCAGCCACCCCAACCTTGAGCCTGCACATGATAAGTCTCATCGAGGTAGTCAGTTTGATTGACTGTCTTGAATGTGGCATTCTTATTAGTCGGATTGTTGTAAGGATCGGTTGCATTGCTGCTCTGGTCTTTGGCCCAAAGCAGACGCTGGCCTTCACGGTCAATTTTGTGCATGATGATGAGTTCATCAGCCACGGTGTACTTGTTGCCCTCAGTACCTTCTTCCTCTATCCATTTAAGAGGAGTACTGATGACTTTATAATAAGCGGTATTGCTAGCAACAATCCAACCAAGGTAATTGTAACCATCAAGCTGAGTCACAGTCTCGCCAGTATTCACCACATCGAGAGTAGCGATTGTGCTGGTAGCTGTGGTAGCATTCTCACTTTGGGGAGTTGCATTGCCATCGACTATTGCAGTTGCCTTATACATAAAGTTGGCATCAGCCTCATTGGGATTGATAGCTTTAATCTTGTTGTAGAGGTTGCCCTCGAGAGATACCACCTGATTCTGAGGCACTTGAACAGCGTTTGCCGCATCGGTTCCACCAGCAGGGTTGAAGGTAAGAGTTGTGTTGTATTTCTCAATCTTCAACTCGTTGTTATGCAAATTACCCTTAGTTTCACTGGCTGTAGTTCCAACATAGATGCGATAGACTCCGGCAGGAATCTTGAAGGAGTTGTTCTCATAAGCACTTCCGTACCACAAATAAACACCTTGTGAATTTTCATTTACAGGATAATCAGCTTCTCCCGGCACACCGCGCAGGTTTTTGCCATTAATCTCACCCCAGTTGTCGTTGAGGTCAATCTTCCACGTGACGCTGAAACGGCCACAAGCCTCACCGGTCTGGTCGCCATAATTGCCTGTACCAGTGAAATAAACATCAATGTAGTACTCATCGGTTTCGTCATTATAGTTGAAGCGTGGGCCATAGGTGTGCCAAGTGTCATTGCCGTTGGCAGTACCAAGCAGCCATAATGGCGACTTGGTATTGTCATAGAAGTAGGCAGTGATAGTCACAGGATTGTCGGGCATAGTGAAGGTGTAGTTTCCGTTTGCATCGGGAGCAAGAGTTGTTTCTACGCCAGTGACATTATCAGTGACTGTAACGTAAGAAAGTTCATAATAACCTTCATTTTCATTAGCCGCATTAATAGGATTGGGTGTAACATTGAACACTACGCTCTGACCATCATAAGACTTAACCTGATCTTGTTGCACGACATATCCCTCAGTAAGGAAAATATTTCCACAAAGTGAACTCGGTTTAACCACCATATTAATATTGTGGTAAGTTACATCTTCAACAGTAGCCACAATATTCACATCATGACCAGGCATCACAAAGGTGTAGAGTGTTCCGTTGATTGTCGGGCTGCTGCTTAATGGAGTAATGTGGTCAACAACCTGATTGTTATCAAGAGCCTGAATATCAACACTTGTTATTTTCTTGCCATCGGCTGCTGTCACAAGGAACTGAACAGTGTCCATCTTTTGAGACCAATTGATACCATTATCAACCAAGACACCGTCACGCAGTGAGATACTACCATCTGTTGCGTTAGGTTTAACCTCAGTCGTTACCTTGTACTGCTTTGCTGGCTTGTAGAGATATACTCGCTGACGCGAATTATTGTTATAAAGATTCCTAAATTGCTTGTAATCATTATTGTGACGCAAAGCATAAGTGCTACCGTTAGAGTATGGGTCAGAGAACTTATACCTGATGTCAGCATAATAGTCCCAATTAGACGCATAGTTCTCTCCTGGGTCGTTGATAGTAATCTTTGTGATAACATAGTCGGCTGAAGGTAAATTGTTTACCTTCGTTAAACAGAATCCATGATTATAATCTTGTGAATTTTCATAAGTAGACTGGCTTCTGATAGTATTTGTACCTGCCTTTATATAATACCTGTAATTGTTATTTCCAGTTCCTGTTTGAAGTTTAAGGAATTGTGTTTCATCATTAGCTTTCACACGCAGACCATTATCAAGCAAGTTGACTTTAGTAGATTTTATGTTGTCGGTAGCTGAATTACCTGTTGTTTTAACGCTCATTGCATAGCCATCGGGGGCTTGTGAGGTAGATCTACCTACTAACATATAGTTATCGGTTGTGTTCAACTCACTTGTTTTTGTCACAAGTTCATACATATCGCCCACTTCCTGCTCAATCACAATGTCTATTGAGGCAAAGCGCACAGGTTTACCTTCGTTCTCGAACATCAGCTCATAGCCTGCTGGCAGACCATCTGGATAGTTACCAGGCGAACTGCTTTTGGTTGATACCCACAAAGCATCGTAGCTGTTGCCTCCATAATTGTAGGTAAGTGTACCTGCTGATTCAGCATGAGTCTGACTATACTGGATGTGCAAAGTTGTCGGTCCCCAATAGAATGGGTCGAGGTTACTGTTGGTGTAGTTGTCCAAGCAGTGGAACACAATCCTCTTGATGTTGAAATTGAACGACTTCACCGTAATGGTGGTGTGCTGTTTCATCAGCAGGAAGTTCGGGTTGTTCATACCGCCCGACATCACCAATTCAACACCACCTTTGGTCACGTTATAAACGGTATTGGCACTTTCCCAATTCACGTCGTTACGGGAGATGGTGATAGTTTTTTCTCCGGCCCAGGCGGGAATGGCGAGGACGAGGAGCATTAATAAAGATAGTAGTTTTTTCATTTTTGAATAAGATTAATTTATATGAATGATTTAGAATTGTGTGCAAGAAGGTGCAAATTTACGAAATATTTTGTAAAAACGGAAGATAAAGAGCTTTTTAAGTGCAAATTAGGTGTCAAATTAGAGCATTGCGACGCAAAAAGTAGCGGTTAAAATGTGTAAAAGGTTAAGATATTAATAGAATTGTTGTTAATGCAAAAATCTTTCACGGGTCAAAGCAGGGAAAAGCAAGATTTTTTCAGTAAATTTGCAAAACGAAAACAATCAAATAAGAACATGAACGAATTTGTTGAACTGATAGGGTCACAGAGTCAGCGCTACGGAAGCCGCGAGGCATTGCGCTACCAGACCTACGAGTCGGAACCACAGTGGAAGGAACTGTCGTGGACCGAGTTTGCCCAGCAAATAGAGCTGGCATCGCTATCGTTGTGCCGCTTCGGCATAGAGCATGAAAGCAAGATAGCGGTGTTCACGCAGAATTGTCCTGAAGTGCTTGTAGCGCACTTCGGCGCCTTCTATAACCGCGCCGTGCCTGTGCCCATCTATGCCACGAGCAGCCCCGAAGAAGCCATCCACATCATCAACGACTCGGGCGCCTGCATTGTGTTTGCCGGCGATCAGCAGCAATACGACATAGCCCGCCAAATCATTGACGACTGCCCCACACTGGACCTGATTGTGACCATCGACCCACGTGTGGAGCATGACAAAAACGACAGCACCTCGCTCACCTGGAAAGAATTCCTGCACAAAGGAAAGACAGCCAGCGAAGCCGACAAAGCACTGGTAGAGCAGCGCAAAGAAGACAGCACCGCCAACGACCTGATGTACCTGATTTACACCTCGGGAACCACAGGTGCTGCCAAGGGCGTGATGCTCACGCACAGCAACTTCAGCGCCGCCATGCTGGGCCACGCCATGCGCATCACGGTCGACGACAAGATTGATGTGTCGCTGAGTTTCCTGCCCTTCAGCCACATCTTTGAACTGGGCTGGACCATGTTCTGCCTGATACATGGTGTGCGCATTGCCATCAACCGCGACCCGAAAGACATCCAGAAAGCAGTGAAGGAGATCACCCCGACATGCATGTGCAGCGTGCCCCGCTTCTGGGAAAAGGTATATACCGCCATTCACGACAATGTGAACGATGCCAAGCCGGTGGTGAAGATGCTGCTCAAGCGCGCGCTGAAGGTGGGCAAGAAACGCAACCTGAAATATGTGCGCCGCGGCCAGAAGGTGCCTGCACTGCTCGAGAAACAATATCAATACTTCGACCACAAGGTATTTAGCAAAATACGCAAAGCTGTGGGCATCAACGACCGCAACTTCTTCCCGACGGCAGGTGCCATGCTGAGCGACAACATCACCGAATTCCTGCACGCAATCGGCATCAACATCGTGATTGGCTACGGTCTGAGCGAGACCAACGCTACCGTCACCTTCTACCCCTCGCCCGGGTGGAAACTGGGTACTGTGGGCACTCCCCTGCCCGGCGTGAAGGTGAAGATTGGCGCCAAGCATGAGATATTGGTGAAGGGCCCCACGGTGATGAAGGGCTACTACAACAAACCCGAAGAGACGGCTCAAGCAATAGACGCCGACGGCTGGTTCCACACCGGCGACTGCGGCGACCTGACGCAAGACGGCCACCTGGTGCTCACCGAGCGACTCAAAGACCTTTACAAGACGAGCAACGGAAAATATGTGGCTCCACAAGTGATGGAAACACGCCTTGCTCAAGACAAATATATAGAGCAAGTGGCAGTGATAGGCGACGGCCGCAAATTCATCTCAGCCCTTGTGGTACCCAACTTCGAGCATCTGAAAGAATATGCCGAGAAGCATCACCTGAACCTGAGCAACAACGAAGAGCTTGCCAACAGCAAGGAGATTCACGACATGATTGAGGCACACATAGCCGACTATCAGAAGGACCTTGCCGCCTTTGAGCGCATCAAACACTTCATCATACTGCCCCGCCCCTTCTCGATGGAGAAAGGCGAGCTGACCAACACGCTGAAGATTAAGCGAGCGGTGATCAACAAGCGCTATGCCAAGCTGATTGATGCCATCTATACGCGAGAATATAAACTGCGGTAATTTCCCCCTTTTCCCACATTTCCCAATTTCCCAACCGATTCAAATATCTATAATTGTATAACCAAAATCATTGAAACTCTAAGATGATTACCCAAGACCAACTAAAAGAGATACAAGAACGCAAGGATGCGTTGAGGAGGTATCTTTGACATCGACAACAAGAAGATTGAAGTCGAAGAAGAAGAATTAAGAACACACGTGCCCGACTTCTGGCAGGACCAGAAAGCCGCTGAAAAACAAATGAAGAAAATCAAGTCGCTGCATTTCTGGATCGACAGCTGCAAGGAGATGGAAAGTGCCGTCGACGAGACGGTGCTGGGCGTTGACTTCGTGAAAGAAGGCGTGCTCACCGAGGCCGAACTCGACGAACTCTATGCCAATGCCGTGCAGAAAATCGAGAAACTGGAGCTACGCAATATGCTGCGTCATGAAGAGGACAAGATGGATGCCATCCTGAAAATCAACTCGGGTGCCGGTGGCACCGAGAGTCAGGACTGGGCACAGATGCTCATGCGCCTCTACCTGCGCTGGTGCGAGCGTCATGGCTACAAGACCGCCATCGAACACATGGTAGAAGGCGACGAAGCCGGCATCAAGAGCGTGACCATAGGCATTGAGGGCGCTTTTGCCTACGGCTACCTGAAGAGCGAGAACGGCGTACACCGCCTGGTGCGCGTGTCGCCCTACAATGCTCAAGGAAAGCGCATGACCTCGTTTGCCTCGGTGTTTGTGACCCCCATGGTCGACGACACCATCGAGATCACGCTCGACCCTGCCCGCATCTCGTGGGACACCTTCCGCAGCGGCGGCGCCGGCGGTCAGAATGTGAACAAGGTGGAATCGGGTGTGCGTGTGCGCTATCAGTATAAAGACCCCTACACGGGCGAGGAAGAAGAGATTCTGGTGGAAAACACCGAGACACGCGACCAGCCCAAGAACCGCGAGAATGCGCTGCGCAACCTGAAGTCGATACTCTACAACAAAGAGCTGCAACACCGCCAGGAAGAACAGCGCAAGATAGAAGACTCGAAGAAGAAGATTGAATGGGGCAGCCAGATTCGCAGTTACGTGTTCGACGACCGTCGCGTAAAAGACCATCGCACCAACTACCAGACGAGCGATGTGAACAGCGTGATGGATGGCGACATCGACGAGTTTATCAAGGCCTACCTCATGGAATTTAACGAAGACTAAGCCATGGCAAAGGAGAAGCTACTCATAGTGAAAATAGGCACCAATGTGCTCGACGACCCTGAGACACTGCGCAAACTCATCAAGGACCTGGTTGCCATCAAGTGCCGCAAGATGCTTGTACATAGTGGAGGTATCATGGCCTCGAAGGTTGCCGGCTCGATGGGTGTGAAGATGGGCAAGAGCAAGAAACCTGTCACTGTCGACGACAAGATGCTCGACATTGTGACCATGGTGTACGGCGGCTTGGTGAACAAGCGACTCGTAGCGCTCATGCAGAAGCACCGCATCAATGCAGTGGGACTGACGGGAGCCGACATGAACATCATCACCAGCGAACTGGCCGCAGAAAGCACTAAATCGAAGTCAATCAACTGGGTGGGTCGCATCAAGAAGGTGAATGGTAAGGCACTGACATCAATCATCGAGAAGGGTGTCATGCCGGTGCTGGCTCCTCTCACGCACGATGCCAAAGGACACTTGCTGAGCACCGAGGCCAACAGCATTGCCTGCGAAGTGGCCAAGTCGCTCTCCACCACCTATGATGTGACACTCGTATTCTGCTTTGAGGATCGAGGTCTGCTGGCTAACAAGAAAGACAGCAACAGCGTGATACCCGTATTGAAGCCCGACCAGTACCAGATGATGAGGGGAATGAAGTGCTTCACCGAAGAAAAGATACTTGTTATCGATGAGGCCTTCTCAGTGCTCGACTATGGTGCCACCGAAGTGATTATCACAAACGCCGCAAGCCTTTCCAATCTGGCCAACGGCACGCACATCAAGCAGTAGCATATCAGCCACGACACAAGAGGGAGGACCGACAATGAAGTCAGTCCTCCCCTATTTTTTAGCAACATTAGAACTGTGTGGTCACTTCTTGGGGAAGCCACGATGCGAGATGAGGTACTGCCCAATCTGCACGGCATTGAGGGCGGCGCCTTTCTTGATCTGGTCGCCCACCACCCAGAATGCAAGGCCATTGTCGCTACTGGTGTCGATGCGGATCCGGCCCACATAGACGGGGTCTTTCCGCGTGCAAGTGATGGGCATGGGATAGGTGTTAGAGGCAGGTTCGTCCATCACAACAATGCCGGGAGCCAGCTGCATGGCAGCACGGGCCTCCTCGGGGCTGATGGGTTCCTCGCACTCGATCCACACTGCCTCGCTGTGAGTGCGCATCACAGGAACGCGCACGCAGGTGGCGCTCACGCGTATGTCGCTGTGCATGATTTTGCAGGTCTCACGCACCATTTTCATCTCCTCCTTGGTATAGTCGTTATCGGCAAAGACATCAATGTGCGGAATCACATTGTAGGCGAGCTGATGCTGGAAGTGCTTGACGGTTGTCTCGAGTTTGCCGTGAGCAATCTCGCTTTGCTGCAGTGCCAGCTCGTCCATGGCCTGCAATCCGGCACCACTTGCTGCCTGATAAGTGGCAACCTGCACATTCTTGATGTGCGAGATGTTGTCGAGGGGCTTGAGCGCCACCACCAGAATGATGGTAGAGCAATTAGGGTTGGCGATAATGCGACGCGGGGCGTTGAGGGCATCTTCGCCATTCACCTCGGGCACGACAAGGGGCACATCGTCGTCCATGCGGAAGGCGCTGCTGTTGTCGATCATGATGCAGCCATACTTGGTAATGGTTTCGGCATACTCCTTGGCGGGGCCACCGCCCATCGACACAAAAGCGATGTCGATGTCGCGGAAGTCATCGTTGTGCTGCAGCAGTTTCACCACATGGTCCTTGCCACGGAAGGTGAAAATGCGACCGGCACTGCGTTTCGACCCGAAGAGAACCAGTTCATCGACAGGAAAATTCTGCTCATCGAGCACTTTCATGAATTCTTGACCAACTGCGCCACTGGCGCCTACAATAGCGACTTTCATTTCTTTATGGGTTGTTTTATGGTTGTATAAAAAACCTGCCAAGCAGGGTGATTAAAAGCAAATATACAATTGCAACAATCATGCCAAAAAGCCGAGTTGCACGAGCCTCATCTGATGAGCAGCCGAGCCACACTTGAGGCTCCTCGCCTGCCCGCCACAAGCCACTTGTAGAGAACGGGCATAGAGATGCGCAGCAAGGCACTCTTCTTGAGTCGGCCATAAGCCTCACGATAAAGCGGCTGAGCCAGTTCATCGTGCCCTTCGCGGCGATACTGGGCGGCGAGAACGATGCGGCGATAGTCGAGCAAACGGTGATATCGACGCTTGTTAGAGAGCGAAGATGCGTCAATCTCGCTATCGAGCAAATCGATGACGCGCTCCCACTGCCCCTGCCTCGTGTGGAACTCAGTGCCAGTGATGGAAGCAGTTCCCGTCTGGTAAATGTTCACGAGTGGCTGTTGGGGTTCAAGGTATGCGACCTTGGGGTTGGCCAAGAGCAGGCGTACGCCCATCTCCCAGTCGTTCCAGCCGGGCAGATCGGAATTCCAGCCATCAGTAGCGGCAAAAAACTCGCGTCGCACGGAATATCGCTGCGTGGCAAGCATGCCATGCAGCAAGTGGTTGGCCAGTTCGTCGCCCTTGTGGAAAGGCAGCACTCGACTACTGCCGTCAGGAGCAACGAGAGAAGCCTTGGTGACCACGATGTCGGGCGAAAGGTCTTTGTCAAGAGCGATGCCCATGTATTGCTGCACCAGTTGTGGCTGCATGACATCGTCGCTGTCGAAGAAGAGCAGCCACGAACCCGTAGCGGCACTGAAGCCACGGTTGCGGGCAGCGCCAGCCGTGTGACGCTCTTCCTGAAGCACTTCAACTTGAAAATCGGGAGCCTGATGGTCATCGCGGAACAGCTCCAGCACACGCAGCGAATCGTCGTCGCTACAGTTGTCGACGAGAATAAGCTGCAAGGGGCGATAGGATTGCTCCAGCACCGACTGCAGGGTGCGCGCTACGATGTGCGCCCTGTTATAAACAGGAATTATGACCGATACGAGGTTGTCCATCTAAGCCAGAATAGATTTTCAGTGTAAAAATAGGCAAGATTTTGAAAATATGCAAAAAAACTGCTAACTTTACACCCAATGAAGATACTTTTTGCGGGTGATGCGAGCAATATGCACAACTGCCTGGCAAGGGAGTTGCGCGAAATGGGGCACGAAGCCATCGTGGCCTCGAACGGCTCTCGCTGGATGAACACTGGGCGCGACATCAACCTGCTGCGCGGCAGCGGCAAGCTTGGCGCGGTGCGCTACCTCTTCGACATCATCAAGGCGCTGCCCAAAATGCGCGGCTACGACATTGTGGAGATAGCAGGCCACATCTTCCTCACACTCAAGCCCGATAAAGTGCGACGCGTGTTTGACTACCTGAAGAAGCACAACGGGAAAATTGTGCTCTCGGCATTGAACACCGACTACTTCTATTACCGTGCGTGCCACGACGGGCACACCTTCCGCTACAGCGACTATATGCTGGGCGACGAGCCCTCGCCCTATGTGAACTCGGCCGAGTATAAGGCACAGCAGCAAAGCAACTGGGAAAAGCCCTTCATGCGGCAGCATGCCGAGCACATCTTAGAGAACATCGACGGCGCCGTGGCGTGCCTGCTGGAGTACTACATGACCTATCAGCCGCTATTAGGCGACAAGGTGGCCTACGGCGGCATCCCCATCGACACAGAGCATATCACGCCGCACTACCCCAACGAGGAACCAGAGAAGGTGCGCTTCTTTATAGGCATACAGCCCGACCGCACTGTGGTGAAGGGCACTGACCGCCTGCTGGCGGCTGTGCAGGCCGTACACGCCAAGCATCCCGACCTGTGCGAGGTGGAGGTGGTAGAAGGCTTGCCCTACGAGGAGTATCTGTCGCGCATGAGCCGCAGCCATGTGATTCTGGACCAGCTCTACTCCTACACGCCCGCCACCAATGCGCTGCTGGGCATGGCGCACGGACTGGTGGCAGTGTCGGGAGCCGAGCCGGAGTATTATGACCTGATAGGCGAAACCGAGAACCGTCCCATTGTGAATGTGAGTCCGCTCATTGAGGGCGACATCGAGGCAAAACTGGAGTGGCTCATCGAGCACAAGAGCCAGCTTCCCGCCATGTGCCGAGCCAGCCGAGCCTTTGTAGAAAAACACAATGCGGCCCGCACTGTGGCGAGCCGCTATCTTAAATTCTGGGAATCTTTATAAGGGACGGGCCGACAAGGGACAAGATGCGAGGTACAAGGTGTATCTTGTTGATTTAGATGTATTTGGCCACCTCTGACTTGAGTTGGTTGATGTCTTCGACACGCGACACGATTTGGCCCGAGCGGTCGATGATGAACGAAGTGGGAACTCCCGCAACATTATAGGACGACACATTCTGCGAGTACTCGCCCATGGGGTCATAGACCGTTATCCATGGCAGGTTCTTGGCTGCCGAACGCCAGTTGCTCACATTGTCGTCGAGTGCCACCTGATAGATGTTGAGTCCGCGATCCTTGTACTGCACATAGATGTCGTTGAGCACCTTGTTGTAAGCCGGCGAGAAGCCCTGGTTGTACATCGTGAAGTTGAGCAGCACTACCCCGCCCTTCGAAGCGACTGCCGACAGAGTCTGAGGCTTGCCGTTCTCGTCCTGCAGGTTGATGTCGATCAGGCTGATTTGCTCGGCTGCGATTGAGGGCGTGTTGCCCGACTCGGCACGGCGGCGGCGCTGACCATCGAGCGTGAGTTGCACGAGATAGTTTGTGCGCGGGTCATCCTTCTTGTAAGAATCGTAGGCATTGGCCACCGCCCCAATAATCTTCATGTCGTTATCGTTCATGGGGTCGAACAGAGGCTGGCCACCCACATACTTGTTGATGGCATAGTAAGCGACTATGCTCTGCAAGTCCTTGACAATCTCGCGCGAAAGCTGGTCTTTCCATTTCGCCTTCTCTTCAGGCGAGGCTTTGGCATACTTCATCGCGTCCTTGTCGATTTTCATGATGGCGACTGCCTCATCTGAACCAGCCACATCAAAGTCGATGTCGAAGGTCTTGAGCTTGGAATTGATGGTGAGTTCGTCGATGCTGTCGATGGGGAAATAGATCGACTTGTCGTTGAGTCTCAGCCTGTAGATGTTAGGATACTGCGGAGCGACCTCGGCGAATGTGAAGCTGCCATTATCGTCGGTCCAGGTGGAGTCGACGGCGAGCCACTCGCCATTGCTGGCCATTTCGAGCACGAGTTTAGTGGTCTTGGTAGCACCCTCGACCTTGCCGTTCACTTCAAACTTATTGCCTCGGCCGCAAGCTGCAAGCAAAACGGCGATGAGCGCAAAAACAAATATTGACTTTTTCATATTGAGATTTAATTTATATTTTCAAATTATTAGAGTCCAAATACAAGGCCTACCGCCAGCGTTGAGAAATCAGGGCCATAGCCGTCCTTGATTACCCTGAACGGGCAGTAACGGAGATAAGCACCCACCTTCTTGTACTGCACGCCGGTGATGAGGTCGACGGTGACGGGCGACTGATGGATGTTGTTCGACTTCAAATCCACCTTTTCATCACCCACACGATAGGTAGTGTGGAGGCTGGCGTGCAGGTTGAAGTTGGTCACTTCGCCCAAAAACAGGTCGGTCTTGCGGGCAATGCGCTGACGGAAGATGATGGGCACACCCAGGCTGAACACCTTGATGCGCGAAGCACACTTGTCGGCCCCAGCAGGGAAACCTCCCACTGAAATCACGCCTGCCTCGTCGCGCAAGAAGGCATGCCCGGAACTTAACTTATAGTTCTTCCAGTCGATTCCCAGACCTATGGTGAATCGCTGCCCCTTGCCGTTGTTATACTTCGCCCCAATCACATTGATCCACGAGAGTTCGATGGAGCGGCCCATGGCCACTTGCGGCGCTTGTGAGCCAAGGGCATCGACAAAACCTATCGCGAGTCCGCCACTGGTGATGTTCCAGCCCACGCTGTCGGTAAGCAGCGGGTACCAGTCGACCTGAATATATTCAGTCTCATCGTCGGCAGGCACGCTGCCCCACCCTTTGAGCGGGATGAGGAGCAACGAGGCCAGTGTCAGAACTTTAATTATCGTTTTCATAGATTGAAGCGTGATGAATGTTAGAGTGCGGCTGCAAAGGCTTCGCCAAACTCACGGGCCTGCTTGAGGGCATCTTCATCGGGCACCCAAAGCGTGCGAATGCCGTCGTTCACTATCTCGAAGCCCGCCTTCTGCAAGTGCTCGGTGATGAGTTTGGAAGCCTCGCCGCTCCAGCCGTAGGAGCCGAAAGCTGCGGCCTTTTTCTTCTTGAATTTCAATCCCTTCGCCATCTCGAGGATGCCTGCAATAGCATAGGTGAAGCCGTTGTTGACTGTGGGCGAACCCACGAGCACAGCCTTGGAACGGAACATCTGTGTGAGGATGTCGTTCTTGTCATCGTGAGCGGCATTCATGAGCATCACGGTGGTATCAGGGCTGGCGGTGCGGATGCCGTCGGCTATAGCTTGCGCCATCAGGCGGGTTGACTGCCACATGGTGTCGTAAACGATGGTCACCTGGTCGGTCTGGTAAGCATCGGCCCACTGCTGATATTTCTCGATGATAAGGGGTATGTTCTTGCGCCAAATCACACCATGACTGGGGCAGATGAGGTCGATGGGCAGATTCATGGCAAGCAGGTCGGCCACCTTCTTCTTTGCCATCATGCTGAAGGGGTTGAGGATGTTGGCATAATACTTCTCGGCCTCGTACATGATTTCGCACAGGTCCACCTTGTCATCGTAGAGCGACTCGGAGGCGAAGTGCTGACCAAAGCCGTCGTTGGAGAAGAGGATGTTCTCGCCCGAGAGATAGGTGAACATTGTATCGGGCCAGTGGAGCATGGTAGCCTCGATGAAAGTGAGGGTATTCTCGCCCAGCGACAGGGTGTCGCCCGTCTTCACATTCACGAAGTTCCAGTCCTGGTGGTAATGTCCACGAATGATGGCCTCACCCTTGGCGGTGCAATAGATGGGCACATCGGGGATTTCACGCATGAGTTCAACGAGTGCACCACTGTGGTCAATCTCGTTGTGATTCATGATGATATAGTCGATCTCTTTCAGGTCGATTTCCTGTTTGAGTCGGGTTACAAACTCGCGGTCATAGGGTTTCCACACGGTATCGATGAGCGCCACTTTCTGGTCGCGGACGAGGTAGGCGTTGTAGCTCGAGCCACGATGCGTGGAGAGTTCGTCGCCATGGAAGGTGGTGAGTTCCCAGTCAACCTTGCCTACCCAAGTCACTTTATCGGTTATTTTCTTAGCCATTTTCAAGTTGTTTTATAGCGGTTTTAGAATTTAAGTGCAAAATTAGTGAATTCTATTGAAATAAAGAAATTTTTATAGAATGGCACGCACTATGCCACATTTCTCACAAAACGACAAGGGGATAAAAACTACGGATTATCTGATTTGTCTGATTTTTGACAACGCGGGGTTGTCTCCACGAATTACCATAAATATACCGCAAATTACCATGAATAAAATATTCTCAATTACGGCGAGGGGGTCACTCTCACAAAGCGGGTGACACGCAACCACGAAGTGCTCGCGACCGAACGGGAGCCCGAAGGGCAAGCGAAGCGCAGCAAAGCCGCTGACGCGGTATTTTTTCTATGACGGCGAGGCGTTTGGAGTCGCTTCGCGAGAAATCCTTCAAATATAAAACAAATCTTTTTAGTAGTTTGACGGCGCGGGGAATTAATTCAAAAAGTTGCGAGCAGAGCTCATCGAAAAGCTTCGAAAAGCCGGCTAACGCCGGATTTTTTTAGGGACGGGTGGGAACGGTGGGAAGTGGTGGAAATCGTGGAAGAATGGGAAGAATGGGAAGAATGGGAAGAATGGGAAAAGTGAGACTTGGTTGATTTCCAGCGTATTGAAACAAATACCGGGTAACGAAAGCGGTATGATGGGCATGACGAAAGCGGTACAATGGGAGAATGAATGTGGTATGATGATGAGAAGGGAATGGAGTCGCGCTGTCGCGCGAGAAATCCAACAGAATCCAAGAACAAATCATAGGATTATTATTTAAAGGTTCGTGTGGGCAAAGATAAGGGATGGGGAGAGGTGTGGAAATGGTGATAGCAAAGAGAGATTTACAAGACTGCGTCTTGCAATACATGGACATGCTCGCAAAAACGGGTTCTGCTGCTAGCTTCTTGAGATTGGGCATAAAAAAGGGCTGGCGGAGAGGCCAGCCCCTTAGATTCGTATTTTATTTAGCGGACAGGGCACGCCCTGTCCCTACAATTGTAGTCGTACCGACAATTAGATGATACCAAGGATGATGTTGATCAAGTAGGTAACATCACTTACATTAACACTGCCGTCACCATTCACATCACCAGTTGTCTCATCCTTGGGGATGACAGCCAGAATCATGTTAATCAGGTAGGTCACGTCGCTAACGTTCACACTGCCATCACCATTCACATCGCCAGGCCTGTTTGTGGCAAATGGTGAAATAATGGTGCCCGACAGCATTGTTAAAGTGAAAGGTCCTTCTATATCTTCAGAGTAAAGCAGTCCTCCCCAATAAGTTTCAGCTGGGCCATGCAGCCACTCAGCATCTGAAACCATTGTCGTTGCGGTCCATTTGCCTGTTATGGGTAGTTTGTTCCAAGAATCATCATGGCCAGCATTAAAGTACCAGTGCTCAGTACCCAGCACATCATACTCAAAATCATCATAGTATGTACATGAATAGTGTAATTGTATGGGAATGCTGAAAACCGAATCGTTGTCTAAATTCAAAATAATACTTTTTCCAAATTGTCCAAAGTTACCAAAGTTCACAATAGTCAATTCTGAAGAATTTCCATTTTGCTCAACTTTAACATACTCTGTGTGAGACACACTCTGAGCATATAATGTACCATTCCATTCCATAACAGCATTGGGTTTCATTAATACAGAATTGCTGCCTTGTTCAAAATAGCTGCCATTTTCATATAATGAACCCCACACTTCGTTAATGATAAACCCATCTGCAGTAGGTGTGAGTGTGATGGGTTCATTGTTGTTATTGACATTCACTATATCACGATTTGAGAAAACTGGCTGGCGAGCTATTTCGAGGTTACCTGTTTCTGAGTTATATGAGGCAATCAAATCTAATGCCCCTTTTCTGGCAAACTGTTTGACAATGTACTGATTCTCCACCTCAGAATCCTTTTCTATGGTCACATTCACATAGCAGCTATCGCTTAAAAAGTATTTTCCGTAGCCCGCCATATATTCTGTCCTTGTGGTCTTATAGAACATAACATAGGTGCCAGTGAAATCGGGTGTTGTAACCGATTCCTGAGAAATGTTTTCACTGATACCGTTTGATTTAGAGGCATCCACATAAATTGCCGACAATAATGCGACAAATAATAATACAGCAATTTGTTTTTTCATTTTGTTGATAGTAAAAAAATGGTAAATATTAGATTTGATAAACTCTTGATCCAGATAGGGTGTTTTCACTCTTCATCAAAATTATTGCAAATATAAAGATTATTTCTTGAAAAACAAAGATAATGAAGTGAAAAAGTTAATAGAGAATAGAATGGGGCTGGCGGTGAGGCCAGCCCTGAGATTAATGTTTTATATGATGGACACCGCACGCGCTGTTCCTACAGCTGGCGGTTGCCCCTACAATTAGATGATGCCGAGGATGATGTTTATGAGGGCGGTGACATCTGAGACATTTATTTTGCCGTCACCGTTCACATCGGCACGGGTCATGTCTTTTGGGATGACGCCAAGAATCATGTTGACTAAAGCGGTCACATCACTCACATTTACCTTGCCATCACTATTCACATCACCCTTTATAGCAACAGAAGATTGCTTTAGCTTAAACTCGTAAACAGCAATATGGCCACCGGGATAATACTGATATATGATTGCCTTCGACTCGTCAACGGGTTCAGCATTGAGCCAATTTGCTTGAATGCCATTGGCGGCGGAAGAACAGGTCGCTGGCATGAAGGTGATGGGTATGTCAGCATTAGCTTCAGCTATGGCAAAACCATCAAGGTACATTGCATCTTCAGGAAGCTTTGCTGGATAGAGGAAAAAATTGTGTCCACCGAGTGCAAACGGATAAACACCATTGCTGAAACCCCTGATTGGAATTATAAACGGCAAGTGGGCATGCCCTGGTAATAATGCAGTTTCGCCAACATATATGTGGCTTTGCTCATCGTATGTAATATCAACAGGTTCAATGGATCGGCTCACATATAACAAGTGGCGAGTGCCATCGGCAGCAATGTATGCATTTATAACATCATCACAAGTACTACCTCCCTCAACGCTGGCCCCAATATTGGCTCCTGCATATGCAACTGCACCAGAAGCATTTGGGTTAACTTTACCTTTCAAAAAGGCAATCTTGAAAAATGTATGGGCATGTTGACTAATAATATAAAGCGCACCTTCTTCCATCACATTGCCCTCGGCAAAACCAAAATAATCCATACGCCCATTTTCTCCCCAGTTATTAAAAGCATCAACAGGAAGCGAACTATCGATGTAGTCTCCGCCAGCAGCGGGAAATACACGAATAGCCGGTGCTCCCACCTCCCATCCTCCTGGCCAACCGTAGTCGATGCGGGTTAAGATGTTGCCAGCTTCATCGCACGTCACCGCATGGCCTCTGTAGCCTCCCTCTAGGACAAAAGTGCTATCCTCGCCATTCTCGTCCCAGCGGCTAATTATTCCTTGCTGATTGTCGCGTATATAGAAAGCGCCGTTCATTCCAAAACCTTGACGATGCTTGATCCATTCCGAAATAGGTTGCTTCCATTTAAGTTGCAAATACTCAAGTTCGGCTGGCTCTAAGTCAACGGCCGAAACAGTAGCAAACATCATGATAGCTATTGTAAGATGAAATAATCTTTTCATAAATTATACTTTAAAAAATGAGTAATTACACTATTAATCTGGCAACAATATCTAACTCGATCGATCAAAACAATGTGGTCACATCTTGCTTTGTTATTGCAAAATTAGTGAAATTTAAGAATAAAACAAAATAATCAGTTTGTTTTTTGCGAATATAAATCCTGTGTAGAATAGTAGTGGATTTAGTGGAACAGAAAGGGCTGGCGATGAGGCCAGCCCTTATATTCATGTTTTATTTGACGGACACCGCACGCGCTGCCCCTACAGTTGGCGGTTGTCTCTACAATTAGATGACGCCGAGAATGATGTTGATGAGGGCAGTGACGTCCGAAACATTGATTTTACCGTCACCGTTCACGTCGGCACGGGTCATGTCTTTGGGGATAACACCAAGAATCATGTTGACTAAAGCGGTCACATCGCTTACATTTACCTTATCATCTCCATTCACATCACCCACAATGCCATCATCGCCATTTACTTTAGCTATAGCTTGGGCTAGAGAATGAGGTATGCCATCTTCTTCAACAACAACGCTATTGCGTAGCACGATATTACCTTTAGCGAACGACTGGGCAGCGGTGATGTCAATCGTTAAAATGGCACCGCTGTTGCCATTAAATGGGTTAGAATTCTGCGAAGTGACAAGTACTCGTATCGCGCCATTGGCAAGTAGGTTAGATGATACTATATGGTCTCGGCCTTTTCGTGAAGTAAGGTCAATGACATACTCATTTCCATCCATGTCGATGGTAAGCCCTTCGGGCAACACGATGTCGGTTTGCAGGGCACAGTATGTGGTGTCGTTGCTTAACAACACCTCTATTGTTTTGCTTTCTCCTGTAGAAATTGAGAAGTCATTGATATATAGTCGGTCACGGGCACTCATCGCCATCACAGTCGCCGCCATAATCATAGCAAGATATATCCGTTTCATAGTTGAGCTGTTTTCGTGTTAGAATTGAAGTTTTACCGTTTTGCCGTTGAAATAGACTATGATGATATCACCATAGGAAACATTTATGGGATAAACATTGCGACCAGGCTGAACAGCAACCATTTGACTTATGCCGTTAACCCAAACTAGTTGCGCCTTACCTTCGACTGGGCTTTCAATAATCACCGCTCCATTACTGCTATATATGTTTATGTAGTTGTAATTCATCTCGTTCAAGCCTGTCATGGAGTTCAGGTCAATTGAAAGCTCGCCAGTTGCGCCGTGCTCGATAAGATTGCGCTCGGTCATCATAATGTCAGTCAAATGAAGCAGGTCGCCGTTGTGTGCGCTGCCCTGCAAAGTAAGCTTGAGCACATCACCGCTGCCGCTCGCAATATCTGTATCACTGAAGGCTGAGAGCAATACGCGCGCCTTGCCATCAGGTGAGGTACCACACGAGGCACTCATTCCACGGGAGCGCTCGGTCACATCAGCTCCCACAAAACTGATGCCATCGGGCAGGTCAAGGTCAAGCTGCATCGCAGCTATAGGCTCGTCGTTGTCAACAGCAATAGTAACTATAGTTTGATTTGCAATTTTCTCCGTCACTTTGGCATTAAGTTCGAAATCGGAACCAACCATTGTTTCAACAGGAATAAGTTGATAGCCATTGATATCGGGTCTATACTCTTTCTCGCGTATTTCAAGGGCAATATTTGTGATGGCCACAAGGTCGGTCACATTGATAGAATTGTCGGTGAATGCTGCGTTGGCTGCATCGGTAAAGAAACGAGGACCCGTGTTGCGTCCTAGGATGTAGTTGGCAGTGACCACATAATCTGTCACATCCACATGTAAATCGGCATTGGCATCACCCACAAGGTAGCTCAAACGCAGTTTTGACTGTGAAGAGGACACATTGTGCTGCGTCTCGTCGGCCTCTGCCATGATGATACTGCTCAATGTAAGATATTTGTCACCAATATCCGAGTGATACTTGTCATTAACTTTCACTTTCAGGTGCAGGATGTCGCCTGAGTTGCCCTTGAATGTTTGATTTGTGGGCGAAGAAATCAGCATCAAATATTGATTATTATCTACTGCTTCGACCGATATACTATGGTTTCGTGCCTTTCTATTGTCATCAAGCCACACCTCATAGTCTCCATGGCTGTCGGTCATGAGCGAAAGTTCTGGTGGCAAATTCATAACGAACTGCAGGCCCGAAATGGCCTTATGGTTGTTCATGCTTATCGCCAATTCATAAGTGCAGTTATTAACTCCACGCACATGTGCTATATTGGGTGATATAAGAAGTTCATATTCTGGCACCACATTCACCGTGCACGAGGCGCTGAGATTGGTGCCGTCGGTGGTCGTCGCAGTAATGACTGCTGTTCCAAGAGCCTTCGCCGTCACCTTGCCGGCCTGGTCAACACTGGCCACATTAGAGTTGCTTGAGGTCCATAATAGTGTCTTGATGATCACATTGCTCGGGGTGATCGTTGCTGTCAGCGTCTCTGTGCCGCCCACATAGATGCTTGTCGAGTTCTTGTTCAATGTAATGCTGGTTATGCCTTTCACTGTTACCGTACACGAGGCGCTGAGATTGGTGCCGTCGGTGGTCGTCGCAGTAATGACTGCTGTTCCAAGAGCTTTCGCCGTCACCTTGCCGGCCTGGTCAACAGTGGCCACATTTGGGGCACTGGAGGTCCATGAGAGTGTCTTGATGATCACATCGCTCGGGGTAATCGTGGCCGTCAGCGTCTCTGTGCCGCCCACATAGAT
>JAFZSO010000049.1 GCA_017619355.1 Muribaculaceae bacterium | reverse complement strand
GTCTCGTGTCTTTATACACCTGAGTTTCAGGGCTTAAGAAATGAGGAGATTAGAAATTCTTAAGAAAAAAGAGCCGCGCCTGGATGGGCGCGGCTCTTTTTTTGAAAAACATGTAAAATCTTTACTGTGAGGGAAATCCCTTACTTCGCCATCTGTTCGAAGGTCTTCTTGATGATGGCGATAGCCTTCAGGATTTCTTCCTTTTTGATGCACAAGGGAGGTGCGAAACGAATGATGTGGTCGTGAGTGGGCTTAGCCAGCAGACCGTTGTCACGCAGTTTCAAGCAGATGTCCCAAGCAGTCTTGCCCTTGACGGGAGTGGTGACGATGGCGTTGAGCAAACCACGGCCGCGCACCTCCACAATGTAGGGCGAATTGATTTTCTTGATTTCTTCGCGGAAGATTTTACCCATCTTCTCAGCATTCTGCACCAGCTTCTCGTCCTTGACCACCTTGAGGGCCTCAACAGCCACGCGGGCTGCCAACGGGAAACCGCCGAAGGTTGAGCCGTGCTCACCGGGTTTGATGTTGAGCATGATGTCGTCATCGGCAAGGCAAGCCGAAACGGGCAGCACACCACCACCCAAGGCCTTACCCAGAATCACGATGTCGGGACGGATGCCGTCGTGCTGACTGCAAAGCATCTTGCCGGTGCGGGCGATACCAGTCTGCACCTCGTCGGCGATGAAGAGCACATTGTGCTTGTGGCACAGGTCGAAGCATTTCTTCAGATAGCCGTCGTCGGGTACAAACACGCCAGCCTCACCCTGAATGGGCTCGGCGATGAAGGCGCACACTTCCTTGCCATACTTCTCAAGCGCTTTCTCGAGCGCCTTGGGATCGTTGTAAGGAATGCGGATGAAACCAGGAGTCAGCGGGCCATAGTCGGCATACGAACTGGGATCGTCGCTCATGGTAATCACAGTCACGGTGCGGCCGTGGAAGTTACCCTCGCAGCAAATGATCTTGATCTTGTCGTTGGGAATACCCTTCTTCACAGCACCCCAGCGGCGAGCCAGCTTCAGAGCGGTCTCCACACCCTCTGCACCAGTGTTCATGGGCAGCACCTTGTCATAGCCAAAGTAGCTGTGCATGAATTTCTCATACTCGCAGAACACATCGTTGTAGAAGGCACGCGAAGTGAGGCAGAGCACATTGGCCTGATCCTTCAGCGCCTTCACAATGCGCGGGTGGCAGTGACCTTGGTTCACGGCCGAGTAAGACGAAAGGAAGTCGAAGTACTTCTTGCCTTCCACATCCCACACATAGATGCCTTTGCCCTTGTGGAGCACAACGGGCAGCGGATGATAGTTGTGAGCACCATAGCGCTCTTCCATAGCCATGTAGCGCTTGGATTCGCTCTTGGTTGCTTTAGCTTCTTTCGAAGCGGGTTTAGTTGATGGTTTAGTTTTAGTTGCCATATTGATAATTGTGTAATTAATATGTATATGTTAACTTGAATACAAAGTTACAACTAATTTATGAAAACAAGCAAGCAGCGGGCATTATTTTTCCATTTTTCATGGCAGTTTGCCCATATTTTCAGCAAACGCCTTTCGACACATCAGGCTACCTGCCTTTTCCGGCTGGGGCATAGAGCACAAAATGCTCGTTTTCAAACACAGCTTCATAGCCGTGTTCCTGCTTGAATTGTGCCAGCACCTTCAGTTTCGAGTTGCGATGATACACCGTTTCCTCGCCATAGTCCATCAGGTATGAGTCGCTCGGTGCGGGCCACACCTCGGCTATGGTGTTGAACTTCTGTTGGAGCAGCCACGGCAGCGGGCCAGTGGCTTCCTTGAGTTTGCGCTCCAGAGCCGATGCACTCAGTTGCTCGGGCCATGAGCAGCCTATGTAGGGGCAAGTACCTGTCAGGTGATTCACAGTGGCCAGGCTGCCATAGGCAAACAGGGTATCGCCTTCGTGCACATAGGGAGCAATTCCCGTGAGCAGGTCATCTACCACTTGCTGACGCTCAGGTGTGGTGAGAATGCAGCGGGCGTGAGGGTTATTGATAGTAGCGGTCTTATGGAACAGAGTGCCACCATCGAAGTAGGCTCCATTCTGCACGGTGCGCACCACCATGGTGAGCAGGAACAGGCACACAAATGCCACCAGCACGCGGTTCCGTCCTATGATCCACATGGCCACGGGAGCCGCTACCCAGGCTATGATGGCACCATTGTTATAGGCACCGTCGCTGCCCAGCGGGAACAGCAGCAGCATGGCAAGACCCAGCCAAGCAAGCAGTCTGAGACTACCGCGCTTCGCCATAATTACCGCCACACAGCCCATGAACGACATCACCCACACCACTTCGAGCGGATGCATGCGCCACACAAACCACACCACGGGAACGGCGAGCAACGCAAGCAGAGGCCATTTCATCCAACTGCGGTTCAGTTTGTGGTCGACGAAAACGGCCACAAGCAGCACTGCGCCAATCTTCACACCAGCCCACAGCGAGCGCAGATAGAAGTTCACCTGCGTCATGATCATCTGCCCTAACGAGTGCGACTGTTCGCCGCTATGGTCCTGCGCTATAGCAAAGAGTTCTTTCACATTATTAATAAATAGGGTATCATGCCCCAGGCACACCATCACACCTATCATAAGCGCCACGGCCAGAAGCATGCCGGCCAGCATGGCTCCTATGCCCTTCCACATCATCTTGCCGGTCCAGTCCAGGCCCTTGCCGCCTATCAGCACCAGTATCACGAGGCTTAGCCCCACCACATTGGGCAGACGCACAAACACATTCAACCCCAACACGAAGCCCGACGCCAGCATCAGCGACAGCCGCTTGCCCGTCATGCCCCTGTACATCAAAGTGATGGCAAGCACATAGAACAGCGAGGTGAACAGGTCGTAGCTGAGCGTATACACCGGCTTGAAGTAGCCAAGAAGCACCACAGCAAAGCCCAGCAGCAAGGCTCGTGAACCCAACCGTTCACGCAAAGTGCGGTATAGCAAGAGCATGATAAGCACATTCACCAGCACGCCGGCAAGGCGCATGAGCACCATGCTGCCCTCGGCCGGCAGCACTTTGGCAACCAGGCCGCCGAGCAGTCCGCTCAAGTAATACATGAAATTATAGCTCACCGTTTCGGGAGCATCGTAGATATGGTCGTAGAAGGTGAGGTAAAAACCCGAGTCACACAGTTCAAAGCCCCAGAACACACCCAGCAACTGGTAGCCCACAAGCAGCGCCATGATTGCCAGGAACAAATGAGATGTCTTTTCGGTGAACTTAAACTTTGTCATATCGTATTATTTAACCCAATTTTTCTCCTGCGCATGACTCATCATGGCCTCATCGCCCTTGCTATCGCCATAAACCACGAGCGGAAGCCCTTTTTCCTCAACAACAGGTTTCAGGCGCATCCACTTTTCCTCGCCATTGCAATTAGGGGTTGAAAACCTGCCTGTCAGCACGCCATCGCGCACCTCCAGACCTGTAGCGAGAATAGGGACTTTGACGGGGTGAAGAAACAACTCGACCCAACGGCTATAATTGGCTGTGCACACATGCACCTCATCACCATCGCTCAAACGCCTCTGCAACTCTTCCAGCACAGCGGGCCTCAACAGTTTTGGCTTGTATTCGTCGACCAGCTTGCGGCAACACTCGTCAAAATCATCCAGAGCCATGCCTTTCACAAACAGTGATGTTACCCGCTGTTTCGATTTTCCTGCCGGTATAAGCCGCAACTTATAAGCCACCAGCCAGGGAACACTCAACGCCAGTCGCCTGTAATAACCTCCACGATAATGGCCAATGCCCTTGAGCAGATAAGGCAGAGTATCGCAAACGGTAAGCGTTCCGTCGAAATCAAAAACCACCATCTTCTCAGCCATGACTACAATACATAGATTATCAGAACAAAGGCAAGCACCCACCCTATCAGACACAGCTGCACAAAGTGGTCTTTGAACAGCAGTTTTGTGGGACTGCCGCTCTTGCCTGCCACAATAGTTACCTGCATATAGCGCAAGATGCCCGCTATCACAAACACCGACGTGGCATAGACATAGTCGCTATGGAAATGGCCTATCGTCTCAGGCGACATCGTGTACATGATGTAGCACACAATAGTGATGGTAGCCACCAGCGTGAGCGACAGGTTGATGAATTCAAGGTTATAAGACTGAGCACTCTTGCGCACGGTGGTAGTGCCGTCCTGCATCATCAGCACATCGTCGCGACGCTTGGCGATGACCAGGAACAGTGCCAACAGGAATGCCATGAGCAACAGCCATGATGTGGGGCGAATCGACACCGCAGCTCCACCAAACAGGATGCGCAGCACATAGAAGCCTGCCACTATGAGCATATCCAGAATGCCAATGTGCTTCAACAGCAGCGAGTAGGCCACATTCAGCACCACATACACTGCCAGCACATAGAAGGCCGATGTGGGCAACAGCCACACACACAGTGCAACCGATGCCGCCAGACACAACAGCATAAGTCCCAGCCCCTCGCCACGGCTCACCCTACCCGACGCCAACGGTCGGAGGCACTTCACGGGGTGCAGGCGGTCAGCTTTCACATCCATCACATCGTTGAGGCAATAGACGGCACTGGCAGCAAGCGAGAAGCTCAGCACAGCCAGCAGCATGAGCCACAACCGGTGAGTGTCGGTCATCGAACCGTCGAAAAACAAGGGCAAAGCCACAAAGGCATTCTTCACCCACTGGGGCACACGGAGCAATGATATGTAGTCTTTCAGTTTTTTCATTTGCGCTGTTATTACTTCAAGTCTATGCGCTTGATGCTACAAATTTAGTCATTTCAGCGAGATTTTAAAAATCTTTAGCATCAAAAAAACACTCGGTGCAAGTCATGTTTCCTGTCACCGAGTGTTTCGTATGCGCTATTTCAAGGGGCGCTTGATAACGCCACCCATTTCATGTTTATGGCTGCAACGGCTCAATCACAATCAGGTTCTTGATGTCAGAACCGCCATAATTGCCATTGCCATCGTTGAAGTTGCCGAAGTAGCGGTACAGACCTGCCGGCACCTTCTGGCCATTGTTGTCCTTCAAATCCCACTCATAGGGGAACGACGGCACTTCTTTCTTATATACCAGATTGCCCGTGGCATCGGTCACCTTCAGTGTCACAACAGGAGCCACCTTCAGGTCGCTACTCATATCGAAGGTTGCCTTGGTGATGGCGGGATCTTCCTCAACCGAGAGGACCACGTCAGTGTTAGACTGAACCACAAATGTGATGGAGCGCGTAGCACTGTTGCCAGCGGCATCATATACCGTGTAGGTGAGCATGTGCTCGCCCTCGGCAAGGCCGCTCATCGGGAAGTCGACATGCATAGATTTGCCATCAGCATCCACCTTGACAAAGTTCTTCACTTCAGGATAGGTCTTCTTGCCATTGTCCATCACCAGCGTCATGGTACCTGTGATTGACGACATCTGAGTGTTCACAGCCAGGTCATCAGTCACCTTAATATATAATACCGAGTTGCTGGGCACTGTTGCACCCTCGCTGAAGCTGAGTTCGTCGTTGAAGAACATGCTCACGATTTCGGGAGCCACATCGTCGCTACCAGCGGTTGATGCGTCATAGGCAAGCAGTTTCAGCTTGTCGCTGTGGCCGCTCACCATCTCTTCGCTGTTGTCTTGATGAGCATACACACGCACAAGTGCAGTGTCGTTCTTGGCCTCAAGATTGCGAGGAACAATCACTGAGCCAGTAAACTCGCCATTTACCACGCGGCCCGATACCTGAGCCAGCAGATTGCGGGGATAGTGGATGCGACGAGGCTTGTTGTTCACATTATCTTCAGTGTAATAATATGTCTTGTAGTACTTTTTCACATCATAGAGCGACAAGGTTGCATCGCCATTGAAGTCGGTATTCACACCCGAACCATCGGCCTTCATCACCTGAGCGTGCACCTCAAGCTTCTTCAACGGAGCAACCGACACATTGGCGGCATCTTCGCTAGTCACGTCAACATCGTTGATTGTCATCACCTTGAAGTAAGGCTTCGGATAGTTAATCTTCATGGCAGGGTCACCAAGCAGGCAGAAGCTCATCTTGTTGGCCGAGGATGTTGTACCCTTATACTGCTTAGCCTTCATGTAGGCATAACCAAGCGTGGGCATCACACCGGTTTCATTAAACGAGAACATGTTACGGATGAATGCACGGTTCAGCGGGTCATTCTCCTGAGCATAGACGAGACGTGCCGAGGTCATCAGCGCAATGGCACCGCCATCGGTCTTGTGGAACATGTGCTCGGCAATACCGCGCGAGTCAGAGTCGTATTGAGCCACATCGCACGAAGCAGTTGTCATAATGGGCAGATGCTCGTTATTGGTGCTCTTCACGTCGGCAGTGCGCCACAGTTTGGCTTCCTTGGTGAGGACACCACCACCCGAGTGGCCCACATAAGAGGCAAAGTACTCACCACGCAGCCAGTCTTCCTTAAATTTCTCACGACCCACAAGGGTGGTACGCTTCGATTCAGTCAGACCCGGTTCACTCGTCTCGGTAGCACGAGGATACATCTCCACATACACCTTGTCAACATTCATCGACACATTCACTTTGCTCTCGATAACTTCAGTAGCGGCATCGGCCTGGAAAGTATGCATACCATCGTTGAAATCGTCGGCGGCAATGAAGGCGCTGGCACGCCACACACCAAAGTCGGGATTCAGCACATAATTGATGAGCTTATCAACATCGGAGGCGGCCTCGGCAGCATTTGCCGATGGCATGCGGCCCACACCTATGCGCAGCAGGTCGGCATTGGGATCGTGTCCCGCATCGTCGTCGAGCTGACCGAAGAAGTCGTCGCACACATAGGTCTTATCACCATCATTACTATTATCACTCTGATAAGTGAGGATGCGGTTGGGCTTGTTAGAAATCAAGCCACGGTTGTCGTAAGAACCACAACCCAGCACCAAGAAGTTTTTAAACTTCGACTTGTTGCGGTCATAGAACATCTTGTTCATCATTCTCACGCCCATAGCATCGGGGGTACCACTTGAGAACTCGTTGAACACCTGGTCTTGACGCACCACAAGCACGTCCATATTGTCGTGGTCACGATGCAACTGAGCAATGCGTTGGGCCTGCTCCAGATATTCATTGTCGGTCAAAATCACCATGTGGGGAGTTGTAGCACCATGGATATCCTGATTATCAACATTCTCATATCCGGTGATTTTCATAAGCTGCATTGTGGGGTCGAATGCAATGAACTGCGACGACTTGCGGCTATAGCCTGGTGTGAAGGCCTTCACAGGGCCCGATTCGCCATCATCATAGTCGCTGATGGCATATTGTACCGGTATCGACTCGTTATCGATGTTCCACACCACCAGGTTATCAGTAGCCTCGGGCAGTTCCACACGGTCAGATGTTGTCACCTTGTCAAAGAACATCCTGAACTGGCTTGCCTCTTCAGCCATCTTGTTCTCGCGCACATAACCTAACAGGAAGTAGTCGAGATAGGCTCGTGTCACATTGCCATTGCTTGGGCAATAGGCACCAAACTGAATGGTGCCGTCGGGTTCGTCACGCTTTGGGGTGATTTGGAGGGTAGGAGTTGCAAAGTTATAGGCAACCTGACCCGTAGCACCATAGATACGTGATGCCGAGAGCGTATAGTTCAGTGTGTCTTTCTCCGAGTCAGAGTTCATGAAGGCATTCATGTAGCCCGGAACTGGAACCTGAGATGTTGTAGATGCATTAACCACCGTGGCAGCCACACATGCGGTCACAATCACTGGCGTGTTGGAGCTGCGGCAGGGCATGCTATAGGGAACCGTCAGATAATCGGGCAGCGGGATGGCTTCGCCCAGCAGGCTCTTGCCCGACAGGGTGACCGAGGTCAACTCTTTCTCGTGATAGCAATAGTCGAGACTCGTTGCCCTTGGTTCTGAGCCGTCATAGCCGCTCGCCGACGACATGTTCACCGTCAGTTCGTTGCCGATGTTCTCAGCCAGGAAATAGTAGCCATACTGCGAATAGGGATTAACAGTGCGCGTGAAACGGGTAGGCGTTGAAGTCTCCAACTTAATGTTTATCGGTCCCTTGGCGTAGAAACAGATCTTGTCGCCATAACGCTGAACGGGAACCTGAACCAAGTCATCGGGAACAGAGCCATCAAGCACTTCGCTCAGCACGTAACCACCATTACCGTAAACTCTAACGCTACTGGGGTTGCTGAATCCCATTGCCATGAGCTCCTCATTCGTGAGTTCATAAACACCGCTTTCGGGAATCTGGATTTTGACCCAGTGCCCGTTCGATAACTTCGAGCTGGTTGCATAACGCGACAGGCTCAAAGCCTGTGCTCCGGTGATTGTGCACATCACCAGCAGCACTACACTTGCAAGCTTGAGAAAATACTTATTACGCATAATTTATTGTATTTAGTTATGTTTTATATTCGAGGTTTCTTTATCTGATTCTTGTCTTTAACGAGACCGCATCGCCCACTGTGGCGCGTAGCTCACCGCCCACGTGCAGTTCAACGGCTTCATTCTCGCGGGCAGGCAACACTATCAGGTCGCCCATCTTCAGCGTCATGTAGCGGCTCAACTCGGTAATCACACCGTCGACATAGTCGGGCAGTTCTGGCCAGCTGCATGTCACGCAGCTACCCGTTTCGGTCGTGAGGTTCACCGTAATGTCGGTTGCACCATCATAAGGCACAAGCTTGCCCAGCAGCAATGCACCGTCGAATGATGTGTTTCGGGCATCAGTAGCATCGAGCAAGTCGGCATCAGCCAAATTGTGAGCGATTACAAGCCCACAGGCTGCCACACTGTTGTAGTAGCGGTGCGCATAACGCCGGGCTATGTGCTTGCCCAGACGGTCAACGCGCACGCACAATGCGGGTTGGCACGTGAAGTGGTCGGCAAAGTCGGGCACAAAAAACGGCTTTCCGCTCGGCAGAATCGCCGAATCGGCTAACAGGCGCATCCGCAACCCGTCACTTGCCCTATTGTTACCCATGTCTGTCACAACCAGTATCTTCACGTCAATTACTCTTTCGTTTTATCATTTTGAGGATTTCAGCCCCATTCTGTTATAAATCAGTGCCAGGTGCGCATAGATCGACGTGTTCTGAATCACAATGTCGTCGGGCACCTTGATTCTGAATGGCGTGAAATTCCATATCGCCTTCAAGCCCGATTCCACAATCAGGTTGGTTGCATCCTGCGCATACTCTACAGGAACTGTAAGGATGGCGATCGACACGCCATACTCACGCTGGCGTGCTGCCAGTTCGCTCATGTCGTAGATGTGCACACCGCACACATCGGTTCCCACCAGTTTCGGGTCAACGTCGAAGCCTGCCACGATGTTCATGCCATACTGCGACAGACCCACATCCTGAATGAGTGCCGCGCCCAGACTTCCCACGCCAATCACAAACGCCTTGTGACTACTCTTGAAACCCAGGAAATCGGTCAACTCTTTCACCAGTTTACGCACCTCATAGCCAATGCGGGTCTTGCCCTTGATGTTGAGGAACGAGAGGTCTTTGGCTATTTGAGAAGCGTCAACATTGATTTCCTTCGATATCTGAGTCGATGAAACGTACTCTATGTTACGCTGTTCGAGCAGGCGCACATAAGCAAGATACCATGGCAGACGCCTGAGGGTGGGCTCAGGCATCGCCATTTTGGGTATGGCCTTGTTTTCGTTCATCGGTTTATCAGTTCAAATATATATTAAGGTGCAAAAATAATCATTTTTTATGTAAATAACAAAACGGGTGTCATTTTTCGTTCTTGAGCATTGTTACTGTGCCGTGACGGCAATCTTGCGCGATTTGGTTGCCTCGCGCTCTCCATCGGTCGACACCGCGGCCCTATAAACATAGATGCCGCGAGGCACACGGTTACCGCCCAAGTCGGTCAAATCCCACGAAATGGGGAACGACGTGTTCATGTCGGAGCGGCCAGTCTGCGTGGTGGTCCACACCAGTCTGCCCAGCAAGTCATAAATCTCAAGCCTGATCACCAGCACTGCATCAGGCCGGTTGTGCTTCACATAGAAGTTGGCCGAAACCGAGGCGGGATTGGCATCAGTATAAATGTCGTAGACGTCAGGTTTGAGTCCTGTCACCACGTTGAAGGTCACCGTCTTTTCAGACGAATTGTTGAACACATCCCACACCTTGAGAGTGAGCGTGTGGTGGCCATTCTCAAGATCCTTCAGCACATAGTTGATGTCGCCTGCCGTGCCCTCATCAACAGCTATGGGCGTGTAGAACGACGTCACATCGCTGTAGGTCGTATGGTCATCCAGCGTGAGTGTGATGGAGTGGCCTATGCCACTCGACGACAGGTTGACACCCGACTTGTCGCGCACCGAGGCAAGCACCAAGGGCGACTCGTTCACGTCATCGCCATCGGTGAAATCGACCGAGTTGATGGCAAACAGGCTTATTTCGGGTCCTATCGTGTCGGCAACCACCGTGTCGTCATATCCATAAATATAGAAGTCGCCATTGGAGCCCTGCGCCTCACGCGAACCTCCGTTCCACTGCTTGTTCGACAACGAGTGGTTGTCGTAGGCATAGAGGCTTATCCATGCGGGCTGGAAATTATCGTAGGTGGCCAACACTTCTGAAGGTATAGTGATCTTGAACGAAAAACTGCCATTGGTCACCGTGTCTACGGTCACAGCCAGTTTGTTGGGGCGATCGTTATATACAAATTCCAGGCCCTCGTCGTTGTATCCTGAATAGCCATGCGTGATGACCGACTGCTCGCAGTCGAACAGCGTAGAAACCAGCGGACCATTGAAGTCGGTAAGTTTGTTGCCGTGGATATCGACCACCGAACCCGCAAAGGTGAGCGTCTGGCGCGCTTGGAACACAGGCATATCGTTAGGATTCACCGCCTTGCCATTGATGGTTTCAACCTTTATCTTGTAGGTGGGGAATGCAGGTCGCAGCGCTGGATCACCGAAGAGCAGGAAGCGTGAGTTGTTGCTATCGCCACTGGCATCGTTCTTGCCCTTGGCCAGAATGTCGCCCACACGCAGCGGAAGGCCTTTCTCGTCGCGAGCAAACATATATTTAGCCATAGAGTTTTGCAGGCGCAAGTTATTGCTCATATACACCTGGCGTGCCGTGCTTATCAACGTTACGCAACCGCCACGCGAGTTAAGCAGCACCTGAACGCCACCCGGCACATTCACCTCATCGAAACGGGAGAACTCGCAGCTGGCGGTCATGAGAATGGGCAGATGACGGTAATAGAGATTCTGCTCAATGTCGTTGCGCATGAGCAGACCATTGTCGGTCCACACATTCGTGCTCGAGTGGCCCACATAGTTCCACCAGGCCACGCCTTCCCTCAGACCGCCGTACATCTTGGTACGGGCATCAGGGTAACTGCGGCCCGAACCCACACTCACAGCATCAAAAGCATCGAGATAGACGCGGCTGTTTACCATGTCTTCACCGCCATATTTCAAAGTGGTGCCTATCACCTCCTCGGCATGAATCATATGACCGCCCGAATTGCCGTCGTCGGCCACACTCATCATGGTGTTTTTCCATGCGCCGTTATCGGCCACGGTAGCATATTTCACAATCTTGTCGACCAGCGTGCGGGCCTCACTCACATTGCGCACCGGCATGCGGCCCACGGCTATGCTCAACGGATTGTTGTAGAAGTCTGGACCCGTGTTGTCGCCAAGCACAGCAAAGGGGTCATCGCTCACAAACGAGGCCGTCTCGCTCTCGCCATTATCAGTCTGCCATGTGAGCAATGTAGGATAGGATGCAGCATTGAACCGCGCAGTCAAGTGACGGTTATCATAGGTTCCGTTGCCAAAGAGCAGCAGGTAACCCAGCTTGTGACCGTCGGCATCTTTGCCGCGGTCATAGAAATGCTTGCACAGCATCCTGAATGACAGTGCATCTGGGGTACCGCTCGAGAACTCGTTGAACACCGTCTCCTGGTCTACAACCAGCACGCGCATCGAGTCGATCGTGGTGTGCATGTCGGCCAGACGTTGAGCCTGTCCCATATAATCCTTCACGGCAATAATAATCATGTCGGGGGTAGCCTCTCCGTGCAGATTCTGCTGTTTCATCTCCTCCACCATCACGGGTGAGGGATAAGTTCCCGCATCCACATCAAAGGCGAGATATTCGCGGGTGCCTGAGGCAACGGGCGAGAAAGCCGCCACATCGCCCTGCAGGGTCAGGTTCATCTCCACGGGGCAGCTGGGCGAGGTCACGTCCCACACATGAGTGCGCTCACCGCAGCCCTTCACCTGATATTGCACCTTGGCATCGCCACGGTATTGCCCGAAACTGATGAAACCATTGTGAAGGGCCAGTGTGCGCTCATAATTCACCGTGATGAAGTTCAGGCGGGCAAGATATACGCTACCCACGGAGTTAAAAGTCACCTCATAGTCAAGGTCTTTTGTGCCATTCATGCTGAATGTCTTCAACGAGTTCACCAACACATAGTGCTGAATGGTGTTGTTCGAGACCTGCGAAATCCTGTCATAAATCGAGTTGTAAGGCAGATTTGTATTGTTGTACTTGAAGGTGAGCCTACCCGTTTGGCCAGTACCCTGGCCATCCGTCATGCTTGCGGCAAAACTGGTCATCACATTGATGTTGCCACCATCCACATAATCATCGAGATGGAACTGGAAATTCTGAGTACGGTTGGTACTGAAGTCCTCGCCCAGCATCTGATTTCCTGTCTCACCAGGGTTCACCAGCTCCTGTTCGTGATACACACGGCCCATCACCGTTTTGATGGCCTCGCCAGATACTGGCACAGTCGATTGTGTAATGGCGGCATCGGCATAACGGCTGTCGTCGGTCACAAAGTAGTAACCTGCCGTTGAGTAAGGGTGCTGACTCGGGGCATAATTCACCGTTGAATTTGCTGTGGCCCAGCTCGTGGGACCTAGTGCATAAAACAGCAGTTTGTCGTCAGTTCTAACCACGGGCAGTTGCGGCAAGTCGTCGGGGATGTCCTTTGTCAGTTTGCCGGGTATGCGCTGAGCGCCGAACCCGAACACATGCACCTTGCTCAAGTCGCTCATGCCCCACTTCTGGGCATCAGCAGCTGTGATGGCGTGAATGCCGGTTTCAGTCACTTTTATCTTCACCCATCGGCCTGTGCTCAGTCGCGACGAGTCGGCAGTTACTGTAGATTCAAAAGCCAGTGCACTTTGCCAGCCTGCGAGCAGCACCATAGCTGCCAGCAAGCGGCTCATATATTGTTTTCCTTTCAACAAATGCATAATTTTCCTTTAAATGTTTATATTTCACTAACGCACGCACACGCGATTTATTGTGTGAAAAGCTGTTTTTTTCTGCCACTTTTTTACTTTTTCTTTTTTCTCACATTCACAAGGGCACTTAATTGCAGGCAGTGCTGAAAACTTTTATCGCCAAAATCCCATTTTTGAAAAATTATTCGTAAATTTACGACATTGTTTTCAATTAATGCTTCAAGTCATGAAAAAGTCACTGCTTTCACTGGCATTTTGTGCCACATTTGCCTTCAATGGTTTTGCCGCCATCACTCTGGGCAACAACACCTATCAGGCCGATACACTGATGCGCCGTCAGGTGGGTCCAGGCATGATCACTACCATTGTTCGCATCCCCGACTACCCGCTCAACATATACATTACCGAGACCGACCTCAACAACCCTAACAACCGCGTCGAGACCACCTTGGGTTACAGCACAGTGGGCCGCTCAGAGTCGCTGCTCAATGCCGTGAAACGCAACCGCACGGCAACCAAGCGTCCTATTGTGGCGTGCAACAGCAACTTCTGGTGCGTTTCAGCCGAGTGGCCACCAAGGGAATTTGAGCTGGGCACCCCCTACTGCTCAGTGATTCGCAACGACAGCATCTGCGTCAACGCCGAAACCAACGAAGACAACTGGTGCTACGGACCCACCTACACCGGTGGCACAGCCATCTCCCGCGACAAGACGCTCTACCTCGACCACATCATCCCAAGTGCCACCATCACAAGCGACAAACTGAATGGTGCCATTGTGTTCGAGACCGTCAACCGCCGCTGCATACTCAATCATGTCACACTTTGGACACCCGCCTACACCCGCACCCGCCAGTTTGAAACCGACTGGGTGACCGACGGAGAGCGTGGCAATGCGCACACCGACAACTACTATCTCATCCTCAAGCCAGGCAACCGATGGGGAATCAATCATGACATGACCTTCACGATTGCCAGCATTGTGCACGATGCCGACCGGCAGACACTGGGCGACTATGATGCCTGCATCACCTGCTCCGGCACACAGGCACAAGTGATGGCAGCACTCGCCGAAGGCGACGAAATCACCATCAACTATGGCATGACGGTGCAAGGCAGTGGTGACAACACCAATCTGCGACCCGAAATAGAGAATATGGTGGAAGGTATTGGTCTGGTGCTGAAAGATGGTGAACTCACTAACAACAACTACAACCTCGACTACAACTCCAAGACCTATTCCCGCACCGGCTATGGTGCCAGTGCCGATGGCAAACACCTCATCATGATGGTTATCGACATGTCGACCAGCAAGAAGTATGGTCGCTCAGCTGGCTGCAGCACCGAGACCATGTGCCTCATCATGAAGCAACTATGCCCCTATGTTTCCAACATCACCACCATGGATGCCGGTGGGTCGGCCATGATGATTGTAGGCGACGAGTGCATCAGCACCACTACCGAGGGCACTCCACGAGCCGTAGCCTGCGGATGGATGGTAGAAGCCGTGGGAGAGGAAGACCACACAGTTGCATCCATCGCCTTTGCCGACCACAAGGTGGAGGCGCCCATCTACTCGAGCTATGTACCTAAAATTCTTGGGTATAACGCTATTGGCGAACTCGTTGACGAAGATGTGCAAGGATTCTCCCTCTCATGCGATGAGGCCATAGGCACAGCACAGGGCAATACCTTCACGGCCGGCGGAGAAAGCACGCAAGGCGTGCTCACCGCTACCCTTAACGGTATGACGGCTACTGTACCTGTAATGACCATCGATGCTCAGCCCGCCATCATGGTCAAGCCTATGCTGCTCATCGACAACCGCGATTACCCCATCGAAGTCACTTCTACTGTCAACGGCAACACCTACATCTATGACCCGGCCATGCTGCAGTGGACCATCGACGACCCCATGGTGGCCAGCATCGAGTATGGCGTGTTCAAGGCCAAAATGAACGGCGAGACGCGCATCGAGTGCCAGATTGGACCCTTTGCCGACTCTGACAGCGTGACGGTTGAAATCAGCAACCAGCCTGTCATCCATCAGTCATGGGAAGGATGGACGCTGAAAGGCTCTGGCGTGAAGAATCTTGAACTTGCTCAAGATGGCACACTCAACTACACCTACAACGGTGGACGTGCGCCCTATATCTCGCTCAAAAAGAGCATCACCTTCTACAGCCTGCCCGACTCCATTACCATAGTTTTCAACAGCTCAATCCCCATCTACTATGTGCAGGTCGACACACGAAACCGCCATTTCACATCGAGCAACTTCATGAGATATGAGCTGGAAGGTGGTTTTGAGGCCGGTAAAGACTACACTCTGCATCTGGATCTTGACCAACTGGGAGGTGCCGACAAGGTGAGCACTTACCCCATTACCGTTAACGAACTGAAATTCTCGCTCGACAAGACCGCCGAAAATGGCGACCAGACGCTTGCCATCAAGGCCTTCTACAGCCACTACTCCCATGTGGCGACTCTCAAGGGCGATGTGAACGGCGACGAAAAAGTGAATGTGAGTGATGTGACTGCACTGGTCAACATGATTTTGGGCGTCATCACCACCAATCAGGAGCGCGCCGATGTGAATGGCGACGGCAAGGTGAATGTGAGCGATGTCACTGCTCTGATCAACATCATCCTGCAATAGTCGTAGGTCACGATAATTGGTCATTTAGGCGACATTTTCGTTAGTTTTGTCTAAATAATTTGGCATAATTATTGATTGTTTGTACTTTAGCACACTGAAAAACGAAATATTACAAACTTTAAGCATAAACAACGATGAAAAAGACATTATTAGTATCACTGAGTGCAGCACTCATACTATTGAGCGGCTGTTCCTCATCGAACCAGTTTTATGGCGCCGCCACTGGAGCTTCAGTAGGTGGCATGTTTGGTTCTGCAATTGGCAGCATAGCTGGCGGATGGAAAGGTCGCGATGTAGGCCGACTCACAGGCATGGTGATTGGCGGTGCAGTAGGAGCTGCAGCAACAGCCCCCAAGACCAAAACCACCGAAACGCGTTCATCGGACTACTACAACGGCTATGACTACGACGACTATCGGCAGAATGGCTACAACAGCCCCTATGCCGACCTGGTTGTAGAGAATCTGCGTTTTGTTGACACAAACAGCAATGAATATGTGGATGCCGACGAGCACGGCAAGCTCATCTTCGAGATTCGCAATGTGGGCAATGAATACATCTACGACATCGCACCCGTCATCACCGTTTCTGGCACCAAGGAAATCTACCTCTCTCCTACTGCTATCATCAGCGAGTTAGGTCCTGGCAAAGCCGTGCGTTATACCGCCGAAATGATTGCCACAAAGAAACTGAAAAGCGGCCGTGCCGACTTCACCATTGGCTTCTCTAACGGAAATGAACTCTACACCGTGCGTTCATTCCAGATCCGCACCCGCGGCCGATAATGCGTGGATGCATTTTGAAGAAATCATTAGGGGCACAACCATCTATCGCCCCTATCACTCAAAACCCTGGCCCCACCGCCAGGGTTTTCTTTTTCTACAATCATCACACACATTTAAAAAATCGCTCCAAACTACTATAGAATTCCAAAAATAATTAGTAAATTTACAACTTTGATACAAAAAACCTCATAATCGCATAATGATGAAAAGATTTATTCTCGCTCAAATGCTGATTGCGCTCACCGCCACTGTCGCAACAGCTCAGGTGGTGATTGGTGGCAACGAATATCAGGCCGACACGCTGTTCCATCGCCAACTGGGACCCGGCATCACAAACACCATCATCCGCATCCCCGGCTACCCCCTCAATGTGTATCTGCTTGAGGCCGACATGAACAACCCCTATAACCGAGTAGAAACCATGCAGGGGCAAGGCACCGTGGGCAAGACCGAATTGCTCACCTCTGCAGCTCAGCGATATTCCTCTCCCGACAAGCGAGTGCTGGCAGGCTGCAATGCTAACTTCTGGTGCGTGAGCGGCCAAGGCTCTTCCAGCATCTTCATGCTGGGTTCTCCCTATGGAGCCGTGGTGCGCAACGACACCATCTACACCAACACCAACAATGTGAACGACACCTGGGATGGCGGACCCTCTCGAACCGCCTGCACAGCCATCGATCACAACAAGAACCTCATCTTCGGTCACTTCACCTGGGCTGCAGAACTCACCTCGTCGAAACTGACGAGTCCTCTGGGCATCAACAAGGTGAACCGTCGCAACCGCAACAACGAGATGTGCCTGTGGAACTCGGCTTTCGGCAAGACCCGCGAGTTTGAAACCAACTGGGTCACCTCTGACGAAACGGGCAATAACCACACCGACAACTATTATCTGGCACTCGCTGAAGGCAGCAGCTGGCAGGTGAGCAAACCCATGACATTCGTCATCGTGAAGATTGTGAACGACACCGACCGTCAGAAGTTGGGCGACTACGAAGCCTGCCTCACCGCTACTGGCTCGTTCAAGGAGGCCATGGCAGTGCATGCCGTGGGCGACACCATCACCATCACACAAGGCTGGACCACCAACGAACCCGAGAGCGAACACATCACCCCATGGATTGAGAACATAGTGGAGGGCAATGCCCCCGTTATGCATCTGGGCGAACTCACCGAGCGCAACATCGACGAGCCCTACAACTCGCAAGTTTACTCCCGCACCGCCTATGGCTGCAGTGCCGACGGCCGCAAACTCTACATGATTGTCATCGACAAATCAACCCATCCGCAATATGGTCTCTCGGCAGGCTGCTCCACCACTGTCATGTGCGAGATACTCAAGAGCCTCTATCCCGATGTGAGCGAGGTGGTGAACTACGACGCTGGCGGCTCAGCCCAAATGATGGCAAGCGGCAAGATTATCAACAAGACCACCGAGAGCAGTCCCCGTGCCGTGTCTAACGGCTGGCTGCTCGAGTCTATCGCCCCTGCCGATAACGAGGTGGCGATGATTCGCTTTGCCGAGCACAAGGTGACACTGCCCATCTACGCCAGCGCCACGCCGCAACTGCTTGCCTACAACCAGTATGGCGACCTCATTAACGACGACCTCAAGGGCTTCACCCTCTCTTGCGACGAGGCCATCGGCACCACCAGCGGCGAGAGCATCACTGCCAGTGGCAATGCCATGACCGGCACGCTCACCGCCACCTATAACGGCATCACTACCACCGTGCCCATCGTCACGCTTGCCGCTCAGCCCGCCATCGCCGTCAGTCCCATGATTCTGGTTGACAACCGCGAGTGGGATGTTGATGTGACAGCTACGGTGAACGGCAACACCTACTTCTACGATGCCGCCCAACTGGGCTGGAGCGTCGACGACCCCACCATTGCCACTCTTAGCAACGGCAAGATTCAAGGATTGAAAAACGGCAACACCCAAATCTCCTGCCAGATAGGCGAGTTTCTCGACACCGACAGCGTTACCGTTGAAATCAGCAACACCCCTTATCTCCTGCAGGACTGGACCGAAGGCTGGACTCTCACCGGTTCAGGCGCTAAAGAACTCGAGCTCGATGCCAACGGCAATGTCACTTTCACCTACAGTTCCTCGAGGGCGCCTTATGTGAAACTCAGCACTGACCGCACCTTCTACAGCCTGCCTGACACCATAGGAATCACCTTCAACAGCACCATTCCCATCGAGTATTTACAGATTGATGCGCGCAATCCACAGGTCACTTCCTACAACTACCAGAAGTTCGAGAACGACGGCAACGGATTCGAGCCCGGCAACGACTATACCCTGCGTCTTGACCTTGAGCAGCTGGGCGGTGCCGACCAACTCGCCACCTTTCCCATCTCACTGCGTGAAATCAGGTTCGTGCCCAATAAAACTACCGCCACGACAGGTGAACATGCCATTCACATCAAGGCATTCTATGCCCACTACCCCGTGGAGCAAGCCGCCATCAAAGGCGATGTGAACGGTGACGGCAAGGTGAATGTGAGCGATGTGACGGCGCTGGTGAATATGATCCTGGGCGTCATTCCCAAAGATGAGACCCGTGCTGACATAAATGGCGACAGCAAAGTGAACGTGAGCGATGTTACTGCCCTCATTAACATCATATTAGGCGTCATCTGACCCCCAAAAACAACAATATAAAAAAAAGCCAACTCACTGTGTGTGAGTTGGTTTTCTTATTTTTTCATCGTTCTAAACCGGTCATTCAAGACCGCTGAAGGTAGTGCGGAAGAGGAACTGGCGTTTAGATCTCGTAGATCTTCTCGGTGCGGCGACGCAACTCGCGCTCCCGCTCTTCCTGCTGTTTCTTCAGCTCGGCCTCGCGCTTGCGCTGCTCTTCCTTCAGTTTCTGCGCCTGCTTCTCGGCATCGTCCTTCGACTGCACCTTTTGCTTGCGCTTCTCGCGGTTAGGCTGCTTCTGGTCGTTCTCGGCGAAACTCTTGATGATGTCGTCCACTTCCTCGCGATTGCCGTAATAGTAGTTGATGGAGATTTGCACCACCAGGTCGCTCTGCTTCGAGACCAGGTTGGCAAGCACACAGCGCGAACCGTCGGGCATAGTGCCCTCGAGCGTGTATCCGTCAAAACCCTTCACCTTGATTTTGCCGCTCTTGGTGTCATACATGTTGTAGCTCATGGCAAGACTCTCAAGTGTGGTCTTGTACACATCCTTCTTCTTGTCCTTATCCTTGGCAAAGAGCTGAATGGTCATCACCATGTCTTCCCACGACACTTCAAAGCGCGTGTTGGTGTTATAGGTCACGAAACCATTGTCGGGCACCTCAAAGGTGAGATTATGCTTGCTCCAAGTGTACACCGAAGCCTGTGACTCAAAGCCACAAGCCAGTAACACGGTGAGCATGATGGTAGCTACTATGTGTCTCATAACATTCTGTCGTTTTATCTTTAGACGCGATAAGGCGAGAAAAGTTTCACCGCCTTATCATGTTTTTAGAATAATTCACCATTATTAGCGACGGCTCTTGCCGTTGCGGTTCTGCTTGGCCTGCTGCTGGCGCAGGATTTCCTGCTGACGCTTCTGGGCCTCTTCAAGGCGGGCTGCCCAGCCACTTTTTTTCTTTTTGGGCTTCTTGGCATTCTCGGCCATGACGGCTCTCACCTTGTCTTCGCTGATGCGTGCACGGCTAATGTAGGTCTGCACGATAGTGATGAGCAACGAGATGAAGTAGTAGTAGCTCAAGCCCGATGCATAGTTGTTGAAGAACACCAGGAAGAAGATGGGCATCAAGTACATCATCCACTTCATGCCTGGCATGGTGCTCGACGACTGCGACTGCATCGTGAGGTAGGTGTAGATGAGGTTGGTCGATGTCATGAGCAAGCAGAAGAGGCTGATGTGATTGCCAAAGTAGTTGGTGATAAACGGTATCTGCCCCGTCCAGCTTACAATGGCGTCGGGGGCCGAAAGATCGTTGGCCCACAGGAACGACTGGCCTCGCAACTCAATACACGAGGGGAAGAAGGTGAACACCGCGATGAGGATGGGCATCTGCAGCAACATGGGCAAGCAGCCGCCCATGGGGTTGGCACCTGCCAGCTTGTAGAGTTCCATCGTCTTTTGTTGTCGCTTGATGGCGTTCTCCTGACCAGGATATTTCTCGTTGATTTCCTTGATGTCGGGCGCGAGCACCTTCATCTTGGCCTGCGACGAGTAGCTCTTGTTGACCAAGGGCCAGAGCACCAGTTTGATGATGAGCGTGAGGATGAGAATCACGATACCATAGTTGGCAATGAATGAGCCCAGCCAGTTAAACAGCGGGATGATGATGCCCGTGTTAATCCAGCGGAACAATTTCCAGCCCAGCGGAATCACCTTGGTGAGTTTCAGGTCGCTGTTAGCCTCGTTGTTCAGCTTGTAGGCTGCAAGCATATCGTCGTAGTTCCTGAGCGTGCGGTAACGGTTGGGGCC
>JAFZSO010000007.1 GCA_017619355.1 Muribaculaceae bacterium | reverse complement strand
GTCACATCCATCACGTTCACTGAATTGTCTCCGTTCACATCAGCATTGACGAAGTTGAATGGGCTCGGGTTTTTGCCAATGATGTAGTTGATGATTGTAGTGACGTCAAGCACATCAACGCTGTAATCTTCGTTGGCATCGCCCGGAAGGGCCTGTTCTTCCTCAAATACGACTTCAAACTTAGTGCCTGGAGTGATGTCGACATTTCCAAAGATGCTTGGCGGTGCTGTCAGGTAACAAGATCCCTCACCTACCCATACGGGGTCGGTGGTCACCATGGCAAAAACAGAAAGTTCATCACCTTCTTGATAAGCGGTTCCGCTATAACCTAAATCCCACATGAAGTTCACATTCTGTCCGCCTTCAACGATTGTGTCACCTTCAGTCACAGGCGAAAGTAGGTTGCCGCTCGGATAGTATTGCGAATCATTTGCGGCTTGCATGAAGTGATTGACGCCTTTGGTATAAAGGCCCTTGAGGATTACACCGGTGTTATCGGGAATGATGTAATCGTTGTTGATGGGTTTGGCCACAAATACCTTGCGCTGCTGGTCAAACGACTCGACGTAGTAGGCCTTATGGTTATAGGATGTCAGTTGCATGGGTTTTTCGCATGAGAAGAAAGCGATACCCGATGGCACTGGAGGTATGAGAATTTGAATCTCTGTGCGGCCTTGGGTAGTCACATTATATGCCTCGTGGAAGTAGCTTCGGTCAATATACATGAGACTGTTTGAGTTCACGATGGGCAAGTGAAGTCCCTCCTTGCTGCTGTTCTCTGAAGAACTGTCGTACACATCATAGTGATATCTCAACAGTTCAACAGTGCAGGATTGGCTCTGGTTGGTCTTGTTGAAGGCAGAGAAACCAATGTTGGTACATGTTGCGGGTATTGTAACATAGGTGAGCGCGGTGTTCTCGAATGCCCGATAATCGATGCTTGTTACATGCTCAAACGGGAAGGTTGCGAGTTTGCTGCAATATCTGAAGGCCCTGTCGCCGACTTTTAAGGCTGAGCCTGAATAGGTGACTTCCTCAAGGTTTACACAGCCAGCACAAGCATTCTGGCCGATGTATTGCATTGTGGAAGGCAAGTCAAGTCTCTTCAGTGCCGATGCGCCGTAGAAGACCTGCGTGGTGATATGTGTAAGACCTTCGGGCAAGTCAATGCTCTCAAGACTTGTGCAGCTCTGGAATGACAGCATGTCGATGGTTTTTAATGTGCTGGGCAGCGTGGCCCGCTCAAGTGCGCTGCAGCCTTGGAAGCAAGACGATGATGTCGATGTCAAACCTTCAGGCAAAGTGATGGTTTTAAGGGTTTTGAAGGTGTAGAAGGCTTGATTCGGCAGACTGGTTCCGAGTCCTGTAAAGTACTTGAACTCGTCGAAGTAATCGATGCTGTCGCTGTTGTGGAATGGGTTGTTGCCAAGCATGGTTTTGGTTACGGCGGCAGCCTCAGCCAAGCTGAGTTCGCCATCGCCATTGGTATCGAAACGGCTCACGCACGCAGCCTTGGTCCTTTCACTTACAAATGCAATGTTGTTGCTGCCTGCATAGGGTCCCCAGCCGTTACTTGGTTCATCGTGAAGCCTCACCACCCAGCCCTTGGCGGCTGCGGCATCCACCTGAATCGTGTTGAAGGCGTTGCCTTCGCCAGTGTGCCACATGGCATAAATATCACCTTCAGCATATGCGGCATCAGAGAAGGCGGGGAGCGTGGGCAGGCTGGCAATCATGTCGTCGACACCTTTTCCCTTGAGTTGATTGTTGTTACAAGTTATATTCCTGATTCTTTGATTGCCGCTAAAATCAACTGTGGTAATTTGATTATTAGAAATATAAGCGGCTTCCAGCAATGGGAAGAACTCAATTCCCTTCAATGAGGCAATGTTGGCATCGGCAAGGTCCAGATCGGTGACAGTCAATTCGCTCATTTGAAGCCATCCGTCTCGATTCTTGTCGATATATGGCTGATGCAAGCGGGTACGGAAGTTGGCATCAGGAAAGAGTTCCTCCTTGATTTCGATTGCATATTCAACCGTTCCCTCGTTGTCGTCCCAAACCGATGGTTTCCATCCCTTGTTCAGGCACAAGAGAGCAAGTTCTGGTGAGAATTCATTGCCCTCGCTGGCTTTGTTGGCATGCTTGTGGAGCACATCTATCGGTAAGAAGGGTGGGGCAGGGATATCGTTTTCACGCAGCGAGTTCACCAACTGTGTCATGGCTGCAAGTTTGATTTGGTTGTCGTAACAGTTTACCCCCACCAGATCGGGCTTATTGCTGAAGTTAAGTTCGCTGATTTGGTTGTCTTGGCAGTTCACTTGCCGTAGCTTTGAATTATTGAAAAGGTTCAGACTTGTGAGTTGGTTAGATCCGCAATTGAGAAACTCAATCTCTGAGTTTTGGGATAAATCAATATTGTTCACGGTATTGTTTGTGAAGTCCAGATCAACTAGGGCAGTGTTTTGATTCACATTGAGGCTGGAAATCTGGTTATAAGAGCAGCAGAGCAGAGTGAGTTTGGTTAATGCCGATACATCAAGTGCCCTCAGGTCGCACATGGGGCAATGGATCTCAAGTAGCTCGGTATTGGCACTCAGATCCAGGCTGGTGAGATTGTGGTTGCCCTCGAGATTAAGCTTCTGCAACTTGGTGTTCTTGCTCAGGTCAAGTTCTGTGAACTGATTGTAGGTGGCGCTGAGCGTAAGAATTTCGGTGAAGTACTCAATGCCCTTGAGCGAGGTGATGCCTTTTTCGTTGAAGCCTCCATCAAAACCGGCTATGCTGGTGGCCTCGCTGCGCTGCAGCTTGCCGTCGTGATTGTAGTCAAGCCACTGCAGCACATAGTTGCGGAAGAAAGTATCGGGGAAATTCTCTTCGTTAATGTCCACATCCGCCATCACTTTGTCGTAGGTGACGGTGATTTTTGACACATTAAACATGTAGGTGTCAAGTCCCCTGATGTTCAGATGAGAAACTCCATTGGAATTGTACCATTCTATAGTATTGTCCATGATAGTGATGGAGCCTGTTTGCTCTCCACTATCGTCAAGGATTAAATGGTGCTGCGCAGTGTAATCAGAGGGGGTTTCTACCAACATGTTTGTGATAACATAGCCTTCATTGGCCTCTATATGAATATAGCCATCAAAAGCCTCTCCAAAATACTGCTGAGAGTATGATGCATTCATGCCACTCAAGCAATATGTGCTGCCGCTATGGAGAAGACCAAAATGATAAACCACAGAACTGCCATACGAGCCATTGAATGTGCGTGACTGGAACTGGGCAAAGCTATTGATCTCGTTTTGGGTAAAGCCATTGTTGAGCATGGCTTGTTGCGTCGAGAAGTCATAGACATCCTCGTAGGCCCATCCCTGAAGGGTGATGACCGCAAAAAGCAATAGTAGGATTTTTTTCATAGTCGTAATATTTTATTTATTTATTGTTAACAGGTTGATTATTAGGTTTATAGTTGGTGTTTTCAATGAGTTCAATGCACTTTGCAACTGAGCTTTAAGTGCAAAAATAGGTATAATTAATTAAAATACAAAAGAATAGAGCAATTAATGCATAAGCATCATTACGGCAAATGCCAGATAGGAGAGCCACAGTACGGCCAGTATGACCCACGACACATAGGGGCGTTCGTCATAGCACCGATATGCCAGATAGCCTGCAGCCAGCGCATAAACGGGCATGGCGAGCATCAGGAATCGTTCAGTACTTGTTTGGAGCTGGTGTGCATTGATCATCAGCAAGGGCCACAGCAGCACTGGCAGCAGTGAGATGTACACTACGGTCCTGAAGCCGCGGGGCGATAATTTATTTATGTCTGAGGGTTTCATAGCCGTTAGGTTTTAATGGTTGAATGTTAGCATGTCGTCGATGGTATCGCGGTTGTTGCTCAACCGTGGAATCTTACGCTGACCGCCCAGTTTGCCGGTGGAGCCCAGCCAGCGGTCAAACAGTCCCTCCTCGGCCACCGTGAGTGTGGGGGCGTCGAGGAAGATGCTGCCGCTGCGTTTGGCGGCATAGTCGCTGTTCACTTCTTGCAGCCGCTTGTCGAGAATTTGCATAAATGTATCGAGCTTGGCAGGTTTCTTTGAGAATTCTATGAGCCACTGATGGCAACCGTGTGTGTTATCACCGGCATAGACGGGTGCTGCGGTGTAGTTGAGCACCTCAGCTCCTGTTGCCGCCGAGGCGGCGGTGATGGCGTCGTCGGCATTATGCACCATGAGTTCTTCGCCAAAGGCGTTGATGAAACTCTTGGTGCGTCCCGCTATCTTGATTTTTACGGGGTTGGTCTGCTCGATGGTCACAGTGTCGCCAATGCGGTAGCGCCATAGTCCGTTGCACGCGGTTATCACCAGTTCGTAGGTCTTGCCGGCTTCAATCTCCCAGATAGGATACACTTCGGGAGCGCTGCTGTCGATGTCGTCGAGGGGGATGAACTCGTAGAATACGCCCACATCGAGCAGCAGGAGCATCGCGGTCGATTCCCAACTGCTCTGCACGGCAAAGAAGCCTTCGCTGGCATTGTAGGTGTCGAGGAAGTGCATCTTGCTCATGTCACAAATCTTCTCATACTGCTCGCGATAGGGCGCAAAGGCGATGCCGCCGTGGAAGAATACTTCCAAATTGGGCCACACCTCGTGAATGCAGCTGGCTCCCTTGCGTTTGAGCACCTCTTTGAGCACTGTGAGGAACCACGATGGCACACCGCTCAGGTTAGTGACATTTTCGTTCATGCTTGCCTCCACCAGTGCGGGCAGTTTCTCGCTCCAGTCTTCCATGAGCGCGATGCGCTTGCTGGGCACCCTGAACAGGTTCACCACAGGGTTGATGTTGTTGATGAGCGTGGCCGAGAGGTCGCCCACATGGGTGCCGGGCTTCAGTTTCAGTTCGTTGGCAAAACTGCCGCCCAGTATAAAACCTTTGCCGGAGAACAGGCGGCTCTCGGGGTTCAGGTTCAGGTAGTGCGACACCACATCGCTGCCGCCCTGATAGTGGTTTTTGCGCAGGGCGGTGGTGGTGATGGGTATGTACTTGCTCTTGCCGTCGCTCGTGCCCGACGATTGGGCGAAGTGGAAAGTGCGGCCCGGCCACAGCACATCTTTCTCGCCGTTCACCATGCGCATGATCATGGGGCGCAGGTCCTCGTAGCGGTACAGCGGCACTGTGCTGGCAAACTGCTTGTAAGTGCGCACGCGCGAGAAATTGTACTTGCGGCCAATCGTGGTTAGGGCGGCGCGCTCAATGAGTTTCACCAGTTCGCCTTGCTGAATGCTGTCGGCATAGTCCTTATATTGCAGCTGCGTGTGCAGCCGGTCGATGAAGTGCTTGCGGGCTATGGGTGTGAAGTTGATCATCTCATATCGCTTTTAGGGCAAAAGGGCGAAAAAGCCCCTTTGATGCCATTTCAAGGCAAAGATAAGCAAAACCCTTTAATTTACATTACTTATGTAGCTCTTTTTTGATAGGAATATTTTCTAAAATGTTGTATCTGTCCTGAATAATTGCTATTTTTGTGCTATTATAAATTCGCGCTCCATGCTTTCGGCAATTTGAAGTGCTTTAAAAAATACAATGATGGCAGAACTTGCTAAATATATGGTTAAGGGTCGCATCGAGGCAGGATGCGACGAGGCGGGACGAGGGCCGCTTGCGGGTCCTGTCACGGCAGCCGCAGTAATTCTGCCGCCCGATTTTGATAATGATATCATCAACGACAGCAAGCAGCTCACCGAGCGCAAGCGTGAAATGCTGCGACCCGTCATTGAGCGTGAGGCTCTGGCTTGGGCGGTGGCTATGGTGTGGCCCGAGGAGATCGACCGCATGAACATTCTTAACGCCTCCATTCTTGCCATGCACCGAGCTCTTGATGCACTTGAGGTAAAACCTGAGCATATCTTGGTTGATGGCAACCGTTTCAAGCCCTGGCATGATGTCCCTTACACCACCATTGTTAAGGGCGACGGCAAGATGTTGAGCATTGCTGCCGCTTCCATCCTTGCCAAGACTCACCGCGACGAGTATATGCTCAAGATTGCTGCTGATTTCCCCCAATATGGCTGGGCGAAGAACAAAGGTTACCCCACGCCTGAGCACTATGCCGCCATCGAGCAGTACGGCATCACCTGCTACCACCGCAAGTCATTCACCCTCATCCACCGCCAGCTCTCCCTCTTCTAATTCGAATAACTGGGTTAACCCCTTTTGCATCAATATAAAAGATGCTTTTGCAATACTTTTGTGAGAAAATTATTTTTTTTCGGTAATTTTCAAAAAAAGCCTTAAATCTATTCGATGGTTGGGAATCTAACTGTTTTTCTTGTAGCTCATGACCGCCCAGATAGCCATGATGATGCCTATGCCCAGCAGCGCTCCCACCTGATGTGCAATGGCGCTGAAACCGCCTCCGCGAATGAACACGGTGCGAATGGCGTCAATGAAGTAGTGCATGGGGTTCACATAGGTGGTGGCATAGGCCCACGCCGGCATGGAGCGCGTGGGAGTGAACAGGCCGCTCAGCAGCAAGATGCACACCACAAAGAACCACATCACGAACACCGCCTGCTGCATGGTGTCGCTATAGTTCGACACGATGAGCCCGAACGACGAGAAGAACAGAGCCAAAAGCATGGCAAGCACATAGATCCACACGATGGAGCCGGCACAGGTAATGCCATAGACGGCCCATGCCAGTAGCAGGCTCACTGTGACTACAAACAGCGCAATCAGCCAGTAGGGGATGAGTTTGGCAAGGATAAAGGCCCACTTCGGCACGGGGGTCACATTCATCTGCTCAATGGTGCCCGCCTCTTTCTCGCCCACAATGTTGAGCGTGGGCAGGAATCCCGTCATGAGCATCATCACAATGGCAAACAGGGCGGGAATCATGAAGAGTTTGTAGTTCTGGCCTTTGTTATAGAGGGTGAGGGTCGACACCTGGGCCTGTATTGCAGCAGCAGTGGGCATGGCATGTGTCGTCACAATCTGGGTGAGGTAGGCGCTGCCCATCGCCCCCTTGGTGCCGTTCACGGCATTGGCGGCAATAAGCACCTGGGGCTGTTGCCCCGTCGCCAGGTCGCGGCTGTAGTCGGGCGGAATCACCAGCACCATGTCGGCCTTGCCTTTCTCGATTTCGCTTAACGCTGCCTGATAGGATGCTTTCTGGCCATTGAAGATGAAGTAGTTAGATGCCTCAATGCTGTGCACGAGTTGTTGCGATTGCTGGGTGCGGTCGTTATCCACCACATCCACGCGAATGTTTTTCACCTCCATGCTCATCACCCACGGCATCACGCACATGATCACGATGGGGAACATGACAATGAGCTTGGGCAGAAACGCATTGCGGCGAATCTGGATAAATTCCTTTTGTATGAGATACTTCAGTGTCATGGCAGTTATTCCAGTCGGGTGTTAAACTTCTTGAGTGCTATGGTGAGCAGCAGCGCTGTCATGCCCACGAGAACAATCACTTCCTTCATCACTTCGCCGATGCCCACACCCATAATCATGAGTTTGCGCATGGCCTCGATATAGTAGCGCGGCGGCACAATGGCCGATAGCCACTGAAGCACGCGCGGCATCGATTCTACCGGGAACAGCATGCCTGAGAGCATCACAACGGGCATGAGCAGCACCATGGCCGAGATGAGCAGTGCCGCGAGCTGCGTTTTTGCCACATTCGAGATAAGCAGTCCCAGCGAGAGTGCCAGCAGAATGTAGATGAGGCTCACCACCACAATCCACACCAGTGAGCCTTGAAGCGGAACACCCAGCACAAACCTCGCCATGAGCAGAATCACAATGAGCACAACAAAGGCCAGTGCCAGGTAGGGGAGAGCCTTGGCGATGATGACCATCAGCGGCCTGGCGGGCGACACCAGCAGCACCTCCATGGTGCCTTTTTCCTTTTCGCGCACAATCGATATCGAGGTCATCATGGCGCAGATGAGGATGAGCAGCATGCCCATGATGGCGGGCACGAAGTTGTAGGCCGACTTCATCTGCGGATTATAGAGCAGTTTGCTGTTGACTGCGGTTCCCGAAGCATTCATGAGCACTCCGGTGGCATAGTTGGTCCACTGTTGTGACATGTTGGGGTCGGCGCCGTCCACGATAAACTGCACTCCGCTGTGTTTTGAAGCGAAATCAGGGCCGAACACCACCGCCATATCGGCACGCTGGCTGCGTATCATCTTCTCAGCTTCCTGTGGTGTGGCGACAGTGCCAACAAGCGTGAAATACTCCGACGCCCCAAGGCGTTCGACCGCTGCGCGGGTCTGGTGGTCCATTTGTGAAGTGACCACCACCGTGCGCACATTCTTCACATCGGTGGTGATGGCAAAACCGAACAGGAGCATCAGCACCACAGGCATCCCGAACAGGATGAGCATCGTGCGCTTGTCGCGAACGATGTGCTTGGCTTCCTTGATGACAAATGCAACGAACTGTTTCATAATCCTTAATCGCTTGAACGGGTCGCCTTACGGGCAAGGTAAGTAAATACTTGGGTCATATCGTCCTGGCCATACTGGCGCTTCAGTTCTTGGGGCGTGCCCATGGCGCTGATCTTGCCGTCGACCATGATGGAGATGCGGTCGCAATACTCCGCTTCATCCATATAGTGTGTGGTAACAAACACGGTGATGCCACGCTGTGCGGCATCGTAGATGAGTTCCCAGAACTGGCGCCGAGTGGCAGGGTCAACGCCGCCTGTGGGCTCGTCGAGAAACACCACCTCGGGGTCATGGATGATGGAAACGGTGAATGCCAGTTTCTGCTTCCATCCCAGCGGCAACGATTTCACCAGCGTGTTGCGGTGCGCGCTGAATTGCAGCTGGTTGAGCGCCTCATCGGTCTTTTGGACAATGGCTTCAGGACTCATGCCATAGATGCCGCCAAACAGGCGGATGTTCTCGCTCACCGTCAGGTCTTCATAGAGGGAGAAACGCTGACTCATGTAGCCTATGTGCTTTTTGATTTGCTCATGATCGTGGCTGATGTCAAAACCTGCCACGCGTCCCTTGCCGCTGGTGGGCTGGCTGAGTCCTGTGAGCATGCGCATGGCAGTGGTCTTGCCGGCACCGTTGGCTCCCAGGAAACCGAATATTTCGCCTTTCTTCACCTTGAAACTGATGTCGTCCACGGCATGGAAGGTACCAAACGCCTTCACCAGGTGTTCCACTTCAATCACATTTTCCTCGTTCATAGCACTCTCTTTTTCATGCTCCAAACCAGGTGGATTGAAAATGTCGCGGAACTCGTCGAGTATGTCCTCGGGTGCACCTATGCCGCGCAGTTTGCCCTGGTCGAGGAATGCCACGCGCTCACAGCATCGCACCTCGTCGAGGTAGGGCGTCGATGCCACGATGGTGATGCCGCGCTGCTTGAGCGTGGCAAGCATCTCCCAGAACTCCTTGCGGCTCACGGGGTCAACGCCGGTGGTGGGTTCGTCGAGCAGCAGCACGCTGGGCGAGTGCACCAGTGCGCACGACAGGGCCAGTTTTTGCTTCATGCCGCCCGACAAGGCTCCTGCACGGCGGTCTTTGAACCGCTCTATTTGCGAGTAGATGGCCTTGATGCTGTCATAGCCCTCCTCAATGGTGGTGCCGAACAAGGTGGCGAAGAACTTCAGGTTCTCCTCTACGGTCAGGTCTTGATAGAGCGAGAAGCGGCCAGGCATGTAACCCACCCGACGGCGTATCTCCCGCATCTGCTTCACCGTGTCATAACCGTCGATTGCGGCACTTCCCGACTGGGGCAGCAACAGAGTGCACAGGATGCGGTAGAGCGTGGTCTTGCCCGCACCGTCAGGACCTATCAGTCCAAACAGTTCGCCCTGCTCGACATTGAGCGACACATCGTCGAGTGCCTGCACGCTGCCGTAGCGTTTGCTCACATTATGAACTTCGATGGCATTCATCAGAATTTCACTTCGCCGTACATGCCTATTTTGATGTATCCGTCATTTTTCACAGCCACCTTGATGGCATACACCAGGTCGGCGCGCTCGTCGTCGGTCAGGATGGTCTTGGGTGTGAACTCGGCGCGGTTCGATATCCATGCGATGGTGCCGTCATAGGCTTTTTTCTCTTTTTTGCCGTAGTCAGCAAGCACCTTCACAGTCTGGCCCACCTTGATGTTCTGCAGCTGCTGGCTGGTGACATAAGCGCGGATGAACATATTTTCGGTATCACCTATCTTGAGCAACGGTTTGCCCACGGTCACATACTCGCCGCGTTCCACATACTTCTCGAGCACGGTGCCGCTGATGGGGCTCTTGATGCTGGCATTGGCAATCTGGTCGTCGAGTTGCGATTGTTGCACCTCGATGCCTTGCTTTTGTGCCTCAATGCCGCTGATTTGCGACTCGATGCCCTTGCTCTGCTCTGCCAGGCTCTTGTTGGCCGAGTTCAGCTGGTCGGAGGTGGCAGCCAGTTGCTTCTCCAGCACACTAATCTGGTAGTTGATGTCGTCGAGTTGCTTGCGGGGTACTGCGCCGTCGCTCACCAGTTCGCTGTAGCGGGTCTTCTCTCGGCGAGCATTGGCAATCTGCTGGCGAATGACGGCGACCTGCTTCTCCAGGTCGGTCTTCTTGCTGTCGGTAGCGCGCCGGTTAGCGCCCAGTTGCGACTGGTTGGCACTCAGCTGGCGGCTGGCTGTGGCAAGTTCGCTCTTTTTCATCTTCAGTTGCGTAACATCGATGTTGCCCAGCAGTTGCTGGTCTTCAACGCTTTGCCCCTCAACCACCTCAAAACTCTGCAGTTCGCCCGTTGCCTTGGCCGAGATGGTTACCTCTGTGGCCTCGAAAGTGCCTGTGGCGTCAAACTCCTTCTCTTTTTTGCTGCACGATGCCATAAGCAGCATCACACTTGCCATGATTACGATTTGTTTCATATCTGGGTTTGTTTTTAATTGTTCGTGGTTATTTTCAGGTCGTAGATGCGCTTGAGCATCTCTATCTCGTGGGTCGACTGTGCAATGCGCGCGGCATGTTCGTTGTTGATTTCCTTGACCAGGTCGTTCACATCGATGATGCCGTGCGCCAAGCGCGACTCGGCGGCCTTGCGCACCGACTGTCGCAGTGTGATGATGTCCTCGTCCTGCCTCATCAGTGTGCGGTAGAGAGCAATCTCATCATTGAGTTTTATTTGCTCCAGGTTGTTGTTGAACAAGAATGTCTCTCTGCGATTCTCAAGGCTTTGTCGCTCGAGTTGCAGTTTGGCCTTGTCGTTCTTACGCGTGTAGAGCGAGCCTATGTTCCAGCTCATCTTCACGCCCACAAGCCCGTTGAGCGACCACTTGCGGTCAATCATGTCCTTGAACATGTTGAGACCGGGATAGCCATAGAATCCCTGGGCAAACAGGCTGACGCGAGGCAACAGTTCGCTGTCGGTGAGTTTCTCGCGTTCGTTCACCAGCTGCATCTGTGCGTCAATCAGTCGCAGTTCGGGGCGGTTGTTGCCTGTCAAAGCCACATCGGCACTGGGTTTTACGGGTTCCTTGACCTCGATGCCGCAAAAGGTACTCAGCATTTTTGTCAATGCTTGCTTTTGTGATTGCAAGGTGGTGGTGTCTTGAACAGTCTTGAGTCGCTCGGCCTTGATGAGCAGGTAGTCGCTCTCGGCGGCCACCCCGTGGCGTGACATCGACTCAAGTTGCTTTTCGCTGTTTGCCAACTGTTTCTCCACGTTGTTGAGCAATTGAATGTTCTCGTTGAGCAACAGCAGCCCGAAGTACATCTCGTTCACGCGCTCCTTAATGGAGTAGAGCGTCACCTCGTTTTGCACGGCCTCGACGGCGCTTTGCGCTTCGGCAACGCGTTTACGGCCGCTGATGGCACCACCATCGTATACCGTCTGGTTCACATCCACCCCCACGCGATACTGGTCTTTGCTCAGACCCTTCATGTTCACGCCCATCTGCTGCATGAGCCCCTGCATCTCGTCGGGCCATGAGGTCACATCGCTCTGATAGGTGGCCTGAGCCGAGGCTGTGATTTGGGGCAGCCACGACTTCTGGATGTTGGCTATGGTGAGTGCCCGCGTCTGCTCAATAAGTCCGTATTCCTTGATGAGAGGATAGTTCTGCTCGGCGGCTTGTTGGCACGCTTCGAGCGTTTGTGCCATGCCACTCACGGCGCATGCTGCCATCGTCAGGATTGTCAACAGTGTTTTCTTCATCTGTTTCAGTTTTTTGTTTCTCTTTTGCAAAGTTGCACCCTTTTTTTTGTGAAAGCATTATCTATAAGAATGATTTCATGTTCTTTTCGTACGATTTGAAGAAAAAAACCGAAAAATTAGCCTTGTTTTATTATCTTTGCGTCAAAATTGCTTTTTATTATGGCCGAAATTGAACCGTTTTCACTCTATCATCTCAAGCAAATCGTTGAGGGAAACAATGAACAGGCTGCCAACAATTATATATCGCAGAATCTGGCTGTGGCCCGCAATGTGAAACTTGACCTCGTGAGACAGCAGCTCGTCCCACTCCCTCGACTCATGAAAGAGATGAGAATACTCATTGTGAAGCGTGGATGGGCGTCAACCATCGTCAACCTTGAGCAGCAGTACTTCGAAACTGGCGACCTCGTCTTTCTCGGCCCCAACGGCGTTTTACAGTACAATGATGCTGCCGATGATGTGAAGGGAATGGGGCTCTCGATGAGTAACGAACTCTTCAGTCTGGCCATTGGCAATCACATGCCTCGGGCGTTTGATGGTCACATCAGGTTTTTCAAGGTGAGGTTGCAGGACTACGAACTCGAGTTCCTTGACACCCTGCATGCGTCGCTCTACAATCATTTGAACCAGCCCGAACCCGCGGCGCAGGTAACCTTGCACCTCATTGCGTCGTTCCTGTGGTATGTCGATGCCTTGTGGAACCGTTATGATGCTTCTGCCCGCAAGTCGCATTCGCGTGAGCAGATACTGTATTCCGACTTCATGCAACTTGTCAACATCTATGCTGCTGCCGAGCACAACATCGACTTCTATGCCTCCAGACTCTGCCTATCGGCCCGTTACATGAGCACCATTGTCAAGAAAGTGAGCGGCAAGTCGGCCAAGCAGTGGATCGACGACACCATCATCGTTCACACCAAGATTAACCTGAAGCACACCAATAAGACGGTGGCTCAAATCTGCGACGAGATGAACTTTCCCAATCCATCTTTCTTCTCAAAATATTTTAAGCGGCTTACGGGCATGACACCTCTGCAGTACCGGCTCTCGCATTAGGCCCCGCTGGGTTTGGGGCAAAGTCTATATAGCACCCTTTATCCCGAATCGGTCATTAGGGTTTACTTGTCGGCGGCTTGCACTACTTCTGAATAGATATCGGTGAGGGCTCTTAACTCGCCTTCGTCGGTTGCTATAGCCGAACCCGATACGACGGTTCTTTTCACCAATGTGGCCTCGGTGTAGCTGCGTGAATATTTCCCATTACGATCGGTCCAATTCAAATAGGTGTAGCTGTGCGGGAAATAGGAACCGTCGGCATTATCATCGTAGTGGACCTTATATTTTCGGTCCAGTTTGAAACCACTCTTTTCCTCGTTGGCAAACACGCCTGCATTGGCATCAACAGCACTGTAGAGCATGTCGGCAATCTCCTCAGATGTGATGCCGTTGAGACCCTCGAGTTTGTGGGGATAAATTCTCAGGACCAGTCGATTGGATCGGTCAGAAGCCCCTTTGGGTGCAATCAGGCAGGCCTCACTGTCCTTAAGCGTTCTGCGCTCCAGCACTTCATAGTCATCGGCAAGGGGGAATGTAATGCCGCCCAATGTGACATTTTGTGTGCTTTGTGTGCTTAGTGCAGTGGGTTGATTCTCTTCTTCACTTTGTTCCTCTTGGTCTTGCTCCTGGTCTTGGTCACTCGGTTGAACTTGTGCGGTGACCTCCTGCTGGTCAGTTTTCGCAGTATCTTTCTTGCCCGAGAAAACCCCGGTGGCAAACAGAATTGCAACTGCTGCGCCAATTACTAATAGAGGTATAAGTACATAAAGCAAGGTCTTGTTCGACGATCCTTGTTTTTGTTCTGGTTGCTGATACATCCCCGGTTGCTGCTGCATGGGCTGCTGAGGATACATCCCTGACTGCTGCATGGGTTGCTGGGGATACATCCCAGGTTGTGGATACATGCCTGGCTGCTGTTGCATAGGCTGCTGCGGGGCAGTTTGCTGATACATCCCCGGTTGCTGAGGCATAGGTTGCTGCGGGGCTGCCTGCGGGTACATCGCTGGTTGTTGCTGTACGGGCTGTTGCTGTGTATACTCTTGCTGAATAGGTTGCTGTACAGGTTGCTGTACAGGTTGCTGTTGTACGGGTTGCTCTTGTACAGGCTCGGTATTCTCCTCGGGGTAGGGGTTATTTTCTGTTTCAGGTTGGGGCACATCGGCACCGCAGTTTAAACAGAATTGGTCTTCATCGGAGAGAGGTGCTCCACATTCGATACAAGTTTTCATAATAAATGACAATAATTATTTCACTTTCTTGAAGGTTCTTTCTTGGTGTTCGTCATCGACGTAGTAGTAGAACGAGATTTGGTCCTCGCTGTTCATGCCGGGTCCAGTAAAATAGTTGTGCGATTTCTTGCCGTCGTAGATGGAGAAATACTCGGCAGCGTCGTAGCGGAACATTCCATGGCTCAGTTTGAAGACGTATGAGCCCTCGCCCTTGCCAGCTAACGAGTCGATGGGGTTGGAAAAACTCCAGCTCACGGTTTTGCCGTCGCCGTTGAAAATGAGCGTGTCATAGCCGCACACAAACACGCCGTTGTGCGGTGCAGGTTCTGGTCCCAGATGGTCGGTATTGGGTGGCCCGCCATGCACTCGGCACGATGCCATTGCAAAAATGACAAGGAATGAAATAAGTAGCTGTTTCATTTCTAAAAACTTTAGTTGTTAATATTGTCAATAACTATCTTGAAGTGGTGAATCACTTTTCAGTTGCCGGGAAAATCTCTTTCCACAGGTAGATTTTGTCGCTGGGGCGCACTTTCACGTCGGTCTTGATCGAGAAGCGTTCGCCTTTCACGGTCTTTTCCACGGGTTTGAGGTCTACCCTGATTTCTTCCACGGTGAGCGGCACGGCGCCGGTAGTGGGACCTATGATGAGAATGTTGTCGCCCACATGCAGTTCGCCAGCCTCCATCAGGAACTCGGCCACGCCCAGTTTGCTGAAGTAGCGCACCCCCTTGGCAACGTATGCCTTCACGCGTGTGGCGCTGGAGCCATATTTGGCGCTCCACTCGCCCAGGCGCTGCCCCAGATAGTAGCCATTCCAGAAACCGCGGTTGAACACGCGGCTCAGCCGCTCGTTCCAGTCCTGAATCTGCTCCTCGCTGCCGTAGGTGCCGTCTACAATGGCATTGAGTGCCTCGTTGTAGCAGCTCACCACAGTGCGCACATACTCGGGTCCGCGGGCTCGCCCTTCAATCTTGAACACCCGCACGCCGGCATCCACCATCTTGTTCAGGAAGTGGATGGTCTTCAGGTCCTTGGGACTCATGATATACTTATTATCGATGGCGAGTTCGTCGCCTGTCTCGCGGTCGGTCACCACATAGCCACGGCGGCAAATCTGACGGCAGGCTCCGCGGTTGGCGCTGGCTCCGGTCTCGTGCAGACTCAGGTAGCACTTGCCGCTCACAGCCATGCACAGTGCACCATGACAAAACATCTCGATGCGCAAGGGTTGGCCATGCGGGCCGCACAGTTTGTCGCGTTCAATGGTTTCATGAATCTTCTTCACCTGGTCGAGGTTGAGCTCGCGTGCCATCACCATCACGTCGGCCCACTGCGAATAGAAGCGCACCGCCTCGCTGTTGCTCACATTCACCTGCGTGCTGATGTGAACCTCTACGCCAATGCTGCGAGCATACTGGATGGCGGCCATGTCGCTGGCAATGATGGCGCTCACCTGAGCCTCGCGTGCCGCGTCAATGATCTGGCGCATATAGGCCACATCCTCGTCATATACGATGGTGTTCACCGTCAGGTAGCTCTTCATGCCGTGTTCGTGGCACCACTGTGCGATGGTCTTGAGGTCGTCGAGGGTGAAGTTGACGCTCGATTTCGAACGCATATTCAGCCCCTCGATGCCAAAGTAGATGGCGTCGGCACCGCCCTGATGGGCGGCTATCAGACTTTCCCACGACCCCACCGGGGCCATGATTTCGAAGTCGCTACGGCTCAGTTTCAGGTGGTTGCTCATAGTCCCAGAATGTGATTGACCAGTGCTGTGACATCGCTTACATTCACTTTGCCGTTTCGGTCCACATCGCTCAGCACCAAAGCCTTGGGTATGACGCCCAGAATCATGTTCACCAGTGCCGTCACATCGCTCACATTCACACGTTTGTCGCAGTTCACGTCAAAGGTGTCCCATGAGCTTTTAAACAGGATTTCGCATTCAATGTTGCCGTTTTCCACACTAGAGTAGAAAGGCACGGCTATGTAGCCGTAGGTACTGCTGGCGGCTGTAATGCAATAGGTGTTTTTGAATTGTTGGGTTGCCTCGTCAAAATAGGTGGGAGCGAGGCCGTCAATGACAAAAGTGCCATCCTCGTTAATTTCGTGGATACCCATGTTCACACGACCGGGGTTGCGCAGCAGTCGCACCAGGCCACGCCCATGTGGTTGGGCCTGGAGGTCGCTCTCGTCCAGGTCCTCCAAATCCTCCTGCAGCGGTTGGCGGGTTCGGGCATCGAGCAGTGTGAGTTTGATGCTGCGTGTTTCGCCCGTGGCAGGCACATATTTAATGTCAAACGAGCCCACGCCCTGATTGCTACGGAGAACCACCAGCGTGTCCTTGTCGTTATCGGCGGCAAAGGCTGCTATTCCCATCATAACACCCATCACCAGTATTAGTATCTTTTTCATCATTCTTGTGTTTTTTCAATATCTGCTACAAAATTAATGATTATTTGCGAATTATAAACTTGATAGATAAAATAAATTTTGATGTTAAGTCAGTTACTAAAATTATGCAAATAAAATTATGCTAAAAGAATAATAATCATAGCATAAATTTTGTTTATGATAGGAAAATGACTGGTAGTGAGGCTGATATAATTCAGGTGGACTCCCCTTGGTGAGGGCGGAATCCACCTGAAACACTTACTTCAAACAGTATGAGTTCTGAATTCTAATCAGATTTGCGAAGCGGAGCTTAGTAGGTCATCTTGGGCTCCAGTTCCTTAGCCTGGTCAATCATCTTCTGCACTTCCTTCTCGCTGGGAACGCGGTTGCACAGGTTCTTCACTGCATTCACCTCTTCGAGTTTGGCGGCAAGGTTGGCAGCCACGCGGTGTTTTAGTTCTTTCACGGTGTCAACGCCAGAGGCCTCGAGCAATTCAGAGAACTGTGGTCCTACGCCCACAATGCGGAACAGGTCGGCATGGTTGGTCCATTTCAAAATCAGTTTCTCGCTGATGCCGGTTTCTTCGGCCAGTGCTTTGCGGCCAGCGGGTGCTGCGCATTTTTCGAGCAGGTCTTCAGGGGTGTTGATGCCAGCGGCAATCAGTTTGGGAGCATACACTTCGCCCACGCCTTCAATGTCAATAATCTTGTAAGCCATAATTCTATTGGTTTTTTATCGGTTAATAATGGTTTGGTTATAAACTGCTCAAATTTACTGCTCTTTTTCCACATTTCCAAATCTTCGCTCACTTTTCTTGCAACTCGCACATTTTTTCCCTATCTTTGTTGAATCGTTTTAAACACAATGCTATGAAGATGAAGAAAAAAATAAATGTAGCCATCGACGGCACCTCTTCGAGTGGCAAGAGCACCATGGCAAAGGCGCTTGCCGCCTATGCTGGCTACACCTACATCGACACGGGCGCCATGTATCGCGCCGTTACCCTCTATTGCCTCCAGAATGGGCTGATTGCCGATGGCAAAGTTGATGAAGAGGCGCTTGCCGGGCACATTGCCGACATTCACATCACCTTCAAGCTGTGCCCCGAAGGTGGGCAGCACACCTTGCTCAACGGCGTGGATGTGGAGCAAGAAATACGCGGTCTTGAGGTGAGCAACAATGTGAGCCTGGTGGCGGCTATCGCCTTTGTGCGCCATGAGATGGTGCGCCAGCAGCAGGCAATGGCCAAGAAGAAAGGCGTGGTCATGGACGGTCGCGACATTGGCACCACCGTGCTGCCCGATGCCGAAATCAAGGTGTTTGTCACCTCATCGGCTCTGGTCAGGGCGCAGCGCCGCTATGCCGAGATGCTTGCCAAGGGCGACACCAGCGTTACCCTCGACGACATTGTGAAGAATGTGGAGATGCGCGACCACCTCGATTCTACCCGCGAGGAGAGCCCTTTGCGTCAAGCTCCTGATGCCATCTTTCTCGACAGCACGCCTCTCACCATCGAGGGTCAGCGCCAGTGGCTCTTCGACCTGTTCGACGATTATTTGAAAACTCACTGAATAGCCCGTGCACAGTCCATGGTAAAGATTGAAATTGACGAACATTCAGGATTCTGCTTCGGCGTGACGCGAGCCATCACCAAGGCCGAGGAAGAGTTGGCACAGAGCGGACACCTCTACTGCCTGGGCGACATTGTGCACAACAGCAACGAGGTGGAGCGCCTCAACAGCAAGGGCCTCGAAACCATCACCCACGACCAGCTGTGCCAGCTCCACGATGTGAAGGTGCTGCTCCGTGCCCATGGCGAGCCACCCGAAACCTACGAGATAGCGCGCAACAACAACATCGAGATCATCGATGCCACTTGCCCTGTGGTGCTCCAGCTGCAGCGGCGCATCAACAAGTCTTACAGCCAGCCCGAAACAGGCGATGCCCAGATTGTCATCTACGGCAAGCGCGGCCATGCCGAGGTCAACGGCCTGGTGGGCCAGACAGCTGGCAACGCTCTGGTCATTGAGAGCATCGATGAAATCGACAAGATAGACTTCAATCGCGACATCTATCTCTACTCCCAGACCACCAAGTCGGTGCAGCTCTTCCGCCAGATTGTCGACGAGATTCAGCACCGCATCGCCCCAGGAGTGCAGTTCCGCAGTTTCGACACCATTTGCCGCTCGGTGGCCAACCGCATCCCGCAGATTCGTGCCTTTGCCCAGGCCCACCAGCTCATCCTCTTTGTGTGTGGCAGCAAGAGCAGTAACGGCCGCATCCTCTTTGCCGAGTGCCGAGATGCCAACCCCGACTCGCACCTCATCAGCAACGAGACCGAGATCGATGCGCAGTGGATTCAGGGCAAGACGAGCATAGGCATCTGCGGAGCCACCAGCACCCCCATGTGGCTCATGAACCGCGTGAAACAGGCCATCGAGGCCATGATAGATACTGATAACCGTTAATTCCCGCTTGCGATGTTAAAAACAAAACGTGCCTTCTTCATATTGATAGCCATTCTGGTCATTCTCGACATTGCCGCCGCTTTCTGGTATGTGGCGGGACGGCTCAACAACGATGACAACGACAATCCTTTCTCGGTCGAGGCCGACTCTCTTGCCGTGCCCGATTCTACCATCGTGGGCGAAACGGCTCCCGATAAGTTCGAGATTACCGAGAAAAGTGCCTATTTTGTGTCGGTCAATCCCGTCTCTGCCTCCAAACCTGGCACTTACTGGACCAGCACCAAGCGCTACAAGGGCCGCATTCCCGTCTCGGTCAACGGCAGTAACGCCATCGACGAACTGCTCAAGGAAATCGAGCATCGTGCCTTTGGCTTCGGTACCGGTTCCGTCAACACGTGTGCAACCGCATTTCTCAAGTCGCCCAAGTTCAACACAAATTCTCCCGTCGACTTCAAGTCGGTTGCTAAAGAACCCCATGTGAATGAGGTGTATGGCAATGTGAGCACCATCAAGATTTATCCCACCTTCACTTCCGACTATCTGCTGGTCATGGCCATCGACAAGCAGGACTACGATGGCTACACACGCACTCAGCGCATGAGTTTCGTCATCTACAACCGCAAGAAACACCAGGTGCTGGAAAAGGACAATATCTTCAACAAAAGCCTCGAACCCAAAATCCTTGCTCTTATCAATTCTCATATCGACGAGCTCAACCTGGGTGGCACCCTCAACCTGCGTCATGCCGCCAGTCTGCCACCCGAAATCACTCTGGGCCGCAAGGGCATTCTCTTTGTTTTCGACAGCGGTTCCATTGCCGACATCGACAAGGGCATCATCGATGTATTCCTCCCTTATTCAAGACTGAAACCTTATCTCACGACCGAATTCAATGCCATTGTGAATGCTAACAACGGTTTCTGGGACTATGACCCCATAAAATTCGACGACTGACCTATTCTTCACATTTCTCGATAATGCCACAAAAAATCTCCATACGATTTTATGACAACCGCGAAGTGCGCGCCGTTTGGGACGATGAACACAGCAAGTGGTGGTTCTCGGTGCTCGACATCGTTGCAGCCATCAATGGTCAGGACGACTACACCCGCACCCGCAACTACTGGAAGTATCTTAAAACCAAACTGCGCAAGCAAGGCAGTGAGTTGGTTAGTGTCACTAACCAACTGAAATTGCGTGCGGCCGATGGCAAACGATATATGACCGATGTGCTCGACTACGATGGCGTGATGCTGCTTGCCAAGAATATCCCCAATACCAATGCAGCTCGGTTTGTGCACTGGTTTGCTGCCGACAGCGATTCAATTGACGGGAAGAGCCGCGAGAAAGCTTATGCCTTGTGGGCCAGTGGAATGATGGAAAATATCGAAATTGGCACCACACGTGGATTGCAGCAGATTCATGCTTACCTTTTTGGTGGACTCTATGATTTTGCTGGCCAGATTCGCAATGTCACTATCTCTAAAGGTGGATTCACATTTTGCCGTGCGCGGTATCTTCATCAGGCTCTGCGCGACATCGACCGCATGCCCGACGATTCCTTCGACGAAATTGTGGCAAAATATGTGGAGATGAATGTTGCGCACCCCTTTATGGAAGGCAACGGCCGCAGCACGCGCCTGTGGCTCGACCTCTTGCTCAAGAGTCGCATAGGCCGGTGTGTAGATTGGAGTCAGATTGCAAAGCACGATTATCTCAACGCCATGGTGCTGAGTGCTACTGACCCCGCCATGCTGCACAGCTTGCTGCAAGGAGCTCTCACCGATAAAATTGATGACCGCGAAACCTTTATGAAAGGAATCGACTACTCTTACTATTACGAGCAGAATGATTGAGGAGCCCTGATGGCTCAGAACACGAACCAGGTGGAGGTGGTGAAGCGGGGTAGGGCGTAGAGCTGCACATCGCGGTCGCGCGTTTCCACGCTATTGCTGCCGTCGCCCACAGTGAGTCCGGCTTTGTTCAGCGCCTGCCGCATTTCGCGCAGTGCAATCTCGGGCGTGTTGTTGTCCTTGCTCAGGTGGCACAGCAGCACATACTTGAGTTGCTTGGAGCATATTTCGCCCACATAGCGCGCGGCGTCCACATTGTCGAGATGCCCCTTCTCGCTGCGCACGCGGTTCTTCAGGTACTCGGGATAGTGTCCGGCGTCGAGCATACGGCGGTCGTAGTTGCTCTCAATCATCAGATACTCGGCCTGGCGCATGTAGTAGTCTGCCCGTGGCGTGATGAAGCCCATGTCGGTAGCCACCACAAACTTGTGTCCGCCGCCCTCAATCATGAAACCCATGTTGTCGGCACCGTCGTGCGAGGTGTCGAAGGCGGTGAGCGTCATGCCCGAGATGTGGAAGGGTATTTCCTTGTACACTGCCACATGATAGTCCTTGATGCGGCTCGAAATGTTATGATGCCGCAGCATGCCGTTCAATAGCCTGGGTGTGCAGAATACTCTGATATGCTTGTATTTGCGCAAGATGCGGTACACATAGCGTATGTGGTCGGCATGGTCATGTGTCAGCACAATGCCTTTGATGCCTTCGGGCCTGATGCCGTTTTGGGCCAGATTGTCAAACACATGGTCGGGGTCGATGCCGGCATCTATCAGTATGCCCTGGCGGCCATTGCCCAGATAGGCGCAGTTGCCGCTGCTCCCGCTCCCGAAGCTCGCAAACTGCATGCCCCAATCGTCGCTGTTGCTGGGGGTAGTGTCATCCTCAGCCACAGGAGTGTCGGGCTCTTGCTCAAGGTAGATTTCTCTGTCGAAGATGATAGAAGTCTGTGTGTCGCGTTTATTTCGTTTATTCGTCGATGCCATGTTATTTATACAGAAGGAATAGGGTGGGTATCTTGTTGAAATCCGCCTTCACCTTTTCCCATGCACGCACCGGGCGTGTTTCGATGCGCTCCTGTGCACCGGTAATGTCGCTTGCCACGCACAGCTTCAGCTTCGATGGCAGTTTCTTGGCCAGTTCGGCTATCAGCGCGTTGTTGCGGTAGGGAGTCTCGATGAATATCTGAGTCTGGTCTTCGTGCATGATGCGATGCGTCATCTTCTCCAGTGCCTTGGCGCGGGCAGCGGCTTCAATGGGCAGATAACCAAGGAAAGCGAAACTCTGGCCATTGAACCCTGACCCCATCAGGCCCATCAGTATGCTCGACGGACCCACCAGCGGCACCACCTTCAATCCCTTGCGCTGAGCTATGGCCACTACATCGGCTCCAGGGTCGGCTATGGCGGGGCATCCGGCCTCGCTTAGCACGCCCATGGGCTCGCCTGCCTCCAGTGGGGCAAGATAGCCAGCAATGTCTTCAGGAGCAGTGTGGCGGTTCAGTTCATAGAAGGTGAGCTGATCGATGTCGATGTTGCGGTCACACTTTTTCAGGAAGCGGCGCGCGGTGCGCACATTCTCCACAATAAAGTGCCGCAACTCGCCCACCAGCGCTATGTTTCGCGCCGGCAACACGCTCGTCAAGTCACATTCGCTCAACTGCACGGGTATCAGATATAGAGCGGTTTCAACCATTTTTTTTAAAAATATTGCACAAAAGTACGCAAAAAACTTGATTTATATACTATCTTTGTACATAGATTTTAAATACACTATATGATAGAACGACATGTAATCATTGATAGCGTTGACCCGCTAGTTTTCTATGGCGTGAATAATGCCAATGTTCACCTCATCCGCAACCTGTTCCCGAAACTCAAGATGGCCGCTCGTGGCAGCGTTATCACCGTCATTGGCGATGATGCTGAAACCGCCGACTTTGAGGCGAAAATCAAGGAACTCGAGCACTATTGTGCGCACTACAACACCCTCACCGAGGATGTTATCATCGACATCATCAAGGGCGAGCCCCCCAAGGAACTCAAGATGGACGATGTCATCGTCTATGGTCTGAACGGCCGCCCCATCAAGGCCAAGACCCCTAACCAGCAACTCATGGTCAAAGTCTTTGCCGAGAACGATTTGACCTTTGCCCTCGGCCCTGCCGGTACGGGCAAGACCTATCAGGCTGTGGCCCTGGCCGTGCGTGCGCTCAAGAATCGCGAGGCGAGGAAAATCATTCTTTCCCGTCCGGCCGTCGAGGCTGGCGAGAAACTGGGCTTCCTCCCTGGTGACATGCGCGACAAGCTCGACCCCTATCTGCAGCCCCTCTACGATGCCCTCGAGGACATGATTACCCCCGCCAAACTCAAGGAGTATATGGATACCAAAGTCATCCAGATTGCACCCCTTGCCTTCATGCGTGGCCGTACGCTCAACGATGCCATCATTGTGCTCGACGAGGCGCAGAACACCACCACCCACCAGATCAAGATGTTCCTCACCCGCATGGGCATCGGTTCCAAGATGGTGATTACCGGCGACATCACCCAGATCGACCTCCCGCGCACCACCACATCGGGCCTCATCCACGCCCTCAAGGTGCTCAAGAATGTGAAGGGCATAGGCGTGGTGCAGTTCGACAAGCGCGACATCGTGCGCCACCAGCTCGTGCAGCGCATCGTCGATGCCTATGAGCGCCACGAGGCCGAGATGCGCGAAGAGGAAAAGCAGCACCCTAACAACTGATAATTATTTAAACACCTCATAATGAAAAAGTTTTTCTCTTTCTTGCTGGCCATGGTGGGACTCAATATGCCCACGGCATGCCATCATCAGTCATTTCAGAGCATTGGTGTCGATGAGTTTGCCGAGCAACTGAATCAGCCCAAGGTGCAGCTGCTCGATGTGCGCACTGCCAAGGAGTTTGACGAGGGACACATCAGCGGCGCCAGCCTGCTCGATGTGAAGTCGTCTGATTTCATCTCCAGGGCAAAGAATCTGCTCGACCCGTCGCAACCCGTGGCAGTATATTGCCGCAGTGGCAAACGCTCGGCGATGGCGGCCGAAAAACTGGCCGACGCTGGCTTCAAGGTCATCAATCTCAAAGGCGGCATCCTTGCTTGGCTCGATGCCAAGAAACCCACCGTCAAGGGGTCGGCCGAGTGCGACGTGTTCACCACGCCTTCAGGCAAGCGCCTCGAGTTCCATGCCCTCATGCACGGCAGCATTCGCATCGTGTTCGATGGCACCGAGATTCAGGTGGACCCCGTCACCAAGCTGGGCGACCGCACCATCGACTTCACTTCGATGCCCAAGGCGCAATACATCCTTGTCACCCACGAGCATGCCGACCATCTCGACAAGCAGGCTATCGCCACCCTCAGCGACGACAACACCGTGCTCGTCACCAACCGCCGCTGTGCCGATATGCTGGGCTTTGGTAAGGTGATGAGCAATGGCGACAAGCTCCAGCAACCACACTTCTTGCTCGAGGCTGTGCCTGCCTACAACACCACCGAGGGGCACCTCCAGTTCCACCCCAAGGGACGCGACAACGGCTTTGTGCTCAATATCGACGGGATGCGCATTTATATTGCTGGCGATACTGAGGATATCCCCGAGATGGCACAGCTTCACGACATCGACATCGCATTCCTGCCCTGCAACCAGCCTTACACCATGACGCCCGAACAGCTCGTCAAGGCGGCTCGCATGTTCAAGCCCAAGGTGCTTTATCCCTATCATTATGGACAAACCGACGTCTCTTCGTTGCCCGAAACCCTGAAGGCCGACGGCATCGATGTGCGCATCCGTCACTACGAGTAACACTTTTGCTCCGATGATTCTCAACAGCATTAACATACTCAACTACAAGAATATTGCTGAGGCAAGCCTCTCCTTCTCGGGGAAGGTGAACTGCTTCATAGGTAACAACGGCATGGGAAAGACCAATTTCCTCGATGCCATCTATTACCTGAGTTTCTGCCGCAGTTTCTCTTCTCTCACCGATGCTGCCGTCATTCGCCACGACGAGCCTTTCATGATGCTGCAGGGCAGTTACACCCGCAACGAGGCTGTCGAGGAGGTAACCATCTCCATTCAGCGCGGCAAGCGCAAGGTGGCCAAGCGCAACGGCAAGGAATACAAGCGACTGAGCCAGCACATTGGTCTGCTTCCCATCGTCATGATTTCACCCATGGACTGGGACCTCATTCGTGGCGCGGGTGAGGAGCGCCGTCGGCTCATGGACATCATCATCTCACAGGGCAATCCCCTCTATCTCGAGGCGCTCATCCGCTACGGCAAAGCGCTCGTGCAGCGCAACTCCATGATTAAGCGTGAGTTCCGCGACCCCTTGCTCTATGAGACCGTGGAGATGCAACTCTGCGAGTCGGCCTCGCTCATCCACCAGCACAGGGTGCAATGGATTGAGCAGTTCGCACCCATCTTCATGCGCCATTATCAGGCCATTGCAGGCGAGGACGAAGAGGTGCAGCTCTCCTATCGCAGCCACCTGAACGATGCTGAACTGAAACAGCATCTCGACCAGACGCGCGAGCGCGATTTCATCATTGGCCACACCACCCGCGGCATCCATCGCGACGACATCGAACTCCTGCTCAACGGCCACAACATGCGGCAGGTGGGTTCGCAAGGTCAGTGCAAGACTTATACCATTGCCTTGCGCCTTGCGCAGTTCGAGTTCATCAGGCGCAACAATGCCACCACCCCCATCCTGCTGCTCGACGACATCTTCGACAAACTCGATGCACGCCGCGTCGAGAGCATTGTCAAGGTGGTGAGTGATGAGCAGTTTGGCCAGATTTTCATCACCGACACCAACCGTACCCATCTCGATGAGATCATTTCCCATCTCGATGGCGACCACGCCATGTTCTGGGTCGAAAACGGGGTTTGCACCCACCTTGAAGGAGGAACTGAAGCATGAAACGCACTTCGGCACAATCCATTGGCGAAATCTTCAACGAGTTCCTCAAGCAGGAAAGGCTTGAGTCGCAGTTCAACGAGCAGAAGGCCCTCACCCTCTGGCCCGAGATTGTGGGGCCGGGCATCAATCGCTACACCGTCGACCGCACCGTGAAAAACGGGGTCATGACCGTCACCATATCCTCGGCAGCCCTGCGCAACGAGCTCATGCTCTCCCGCACTGCCATCATCGCTCGCATCAACGAAGCCCTGGGTGACGAGGTAATTCATAACATCATTTTCCGTTAACGCTTTATGCATAACAACACCACATCACACCAGGCTCCCGTGGCCGACACTCCATTTCACTGCAGCACTGCCGTGCAGTTGCGTTACACCGACTTCGACATGCACCAGCATGTCAATAACAATGCCTATTTCACCTTCTTCGATCTGGCTAAGGTCGACTATTTCACCAAGGTGGGCAACAACCGTTTCGACATCGACCACCGCAGCCTGGTGATAGCCAACATTAATGTGAACTTCTTCAACCCCACGATGCTCAACGAGCAAGTAGTGGTTCAAACCCAGTGCATACGTGTGGGCGACAAGAGCCTCACCCTGCTGCAACAGGTGTGCAATACCCTTACCGGCGAGGTGAAATGTTCGGCCACCACCGTGCTCGTCCATTTCGATGCCGATACCGCCACCCCCATCACCATCCCCGACCACTGGCGCCAAGCCTTCAACGAATTCGAATCCCGCTCCCTCACCGCCCCTCCCGCTCCTAACCAATAAACAGTTTACTTAGGGAAATATATTGTTTAGCTCGGCAAGTTTTTGATACTTTTTTACTATCTTTGCAAATTAATTAGGTAATTAAGACTACAATCAGTATAATATACACTTTTCTTGATTATGAGAAAAATTATAGCTATTGGAGAATCAGTCCTCGACACACTGTTTGTCAATGCTGCACCCACCAAGGCGTTTGTGGGAGGCCGCATCGCTAATGCCGCCGCTTCTATTGGCGAACTCGGACTGCCTGTGAGTATGGTGAGTGAGTGCTGCACCGATGCCGTTGGCGACATCGTCATGCAGTTCTATGAGAAGCATCATGTCGATGTGAAGTCGGTCGACAGGTTTACTGATGGAGCCACGCCTTTCTCGGCCATCCTTACGGGCGACGCTCCCACCCGCATCGTCAATTATGGCAAGTACCCCGACGACCGTTTCGATGTCGTCTGGCCCCGAATCGATGAAGACGATATCGTGATCTTCGGCTCGCTTTACGCCATCGATGTGCCCCAGCGCGAGCGGCTCTTCGAGATGATTTCCTATGCTGCCGAGCGTAAGGCTATCATTATATATCTGCCTGGTTTCCAGCACGGCATCAACTTCCGCATCACCAAGGTGATGCCCGCCATCCTCGAGAATCTGGAGATTTCAGACCTAGTGCTGGCGCTCGACTCCGACATTCACACCATCTTCCCCGACGAAACTCCTGAAGAGGCGTTTATGAACCACATCGGATTCTATAACAACACCTATTTCCACCTGAACCCCGACTTCTCGATCAACCTCTTCGGTCGCAACCGCCGCCAGAGTTTCCCCGCCGAGGGTGCCACAACCAATCTGCTGGGCTGGCAGGCAGGCTTCACCGCGGGCTTGGTCTATCACATCGTTGTGCGCAACCTGCTGCGCAGCGATTTGCACAATGCCGACGACGACATGCTCGCCGCACTCGTGGCCGAGGCCCGCACTTTTGCCCAGTGCTGCGCCCAGAGTGCCGACAACTGCATTTCTCCTCAGTTTGCCGAGGCCAAGCGTGCTGCGCTCGAAAAAGCACAGAAACTTCGTGAACAGGCAGCGCAGAAGTAATCTCTTTAACTCCGGTTTTCTCTCATGAAGCATCTACTCATCGAAGAATCAATGCCCTCCTTCCGCTCGCCTTTCCTGGCCACTGTGCAGGAGCAGGTGCGTCGTACCGAGGCTTTGCCCCAACGCCCTGAAGATATCCCTGAAAACGACTGGCAGGAGTGCCTGTGCTGGTATCTCTTCTACCTCATGACCCACAAGCGCGAACAGGAGGCGGCAACGCTCATCGACAATTGGGTGGACGATGACTATATGTTCTCGTTCCCCCTCATCTCCCATGCTTGGGTATGGCTCGTGAGAATGACCATCTACATCAAGTCGGCCGAAAACTCCGCAGCCCTCTCGGCTGCCGAGAATTCGCTCAGGGTGCTCGTTCAGGTCACCAACAAGCGCCATGTCGATTTCCTCGCTATCCTGGCCTCGTTGCTCTATAATCTCGCCTTCATTCATCATGATAACGGCGAGAACACCCGTGCCGTGAAGGAACTCACCAAGGCCCAGAAGATATTTGAGCGCCTTGTGAAGCGCGACGAACGCCGTTTCACGCCCATGATGCTCTATTCCATCGAGGCCTCTACCACCATCTTCAAGTCGAGGGCTAAGCAGATGAGCGTCTTCGAGCATTATCAGAGCAATGCCGAACTCTATACTGCCATGCTTAGCGAGGGTGGGGCAAAGGCACGCACCGCACTGGCCAACCTCGTCGAGTCGCTCAAGAAGGAGGGCGACCTCATGCTCATCATGGGCAACCCCCGCAATGCCGCCAAGTTCTACACCAAGGCGCTGCGTTATCAGAAGAAGGCCTCACGCTCCATGGGCCACAAGGAACTCGTCCTTTCCATTGGTCTGGCCAAGGCGCTCATTCGTCTTGCCAATCGCCGCGAGGCCGCCGAGCAACTGCTCAACTCCCTGCTGCCGCTGGCTCAGCGCATCAATGCCACCGACGAAATCGCCGAGATTGAGCAACTGCTCAACAACAAAAACAAGAATATCAACATCATGACCCTTCTCAAGGGGCTCTCATGAATAACTCTTAACCATCATGTCTACCGAACTCCATCACGCCTCCAACGAGGCCACCTTGCCTTTCCTCATTAATTTCAAAGTGGGTGTCGTCGTCGCCCAGTGGAATGAGCGCGTCACGGGTGCTCTGCTGCAGGGTGTCCAGACCCGCCTTGCCGAACTTGGCTACCCCGAAGACTCGGTTCAGGTCTTTCCCGTGCCTGGCACAGTCGAACTCACCTACGGCGCCGCACAGCTGGCCCGTACCGGCCGTTTCGACGCCGTGATCATGATTGGTTGTGTGATTCGTGGCGGAACACCGCACTTCGACTATGTGTGCGACAATGCCACACAGGGCTGCGCCTACCTCAATGCCACCCAGCAGGTGCCCGTCATCTTCTGCGTGCTCACCACCGACAACGAGCAGCAGGCCATTGATCGTGCTGGCGGAGCACTATGCAACAAGGGTATTGAAGCTGCCGATGCCGCCATCCAGATGGCCGCCTTCGCCCGCTCCCTCTAAACTCTCAGAATGAAACTTAAACCCTCAACCCTAAACCCTCAACCCTCAACTCCTGCGCAGCAGGAACTAAACTCTAAACTCCTGCGCAGCAGGAACTAAACTCTAAACTCCTGCGCAGCAGGCTCTAAAACAGTGACATCTGTCGGCTGTCGGCTTGCTTTTTGGGCGGTTCGGGAGCCGCAACTTCCTCAATCTCTGGCTCTTTGGGCTTGTTAGAGGGTGGCGTGGGCACGAGCCAGTCGATGTCGTCAAGGTCGCTCAGCGGGTCGGAGTTCTTCTCTTCCAGGGCGGCAATCACTTCTTCCACCGCTTCCAGCGTCTTCTCTTGGACTGCAGGCTTTTCTTCGACAGGCTTTTCGGCCACGGGTGCTACTTCTGCCGCCACTTCCTCCTTGGGTAATATGTCCTCGAGAACCTCCTCTATTGGAGTCGTTTCTTGTTCAAGAGGCAGGCTTTCTTCTGCCACATCAGGCTCTACCTCGGCCGTTTCCATCTCAACGGCGATTTCTTCCTCAGGTTCCATCGCCTGAATTGATTCCTGGGCCTTTTTGGCATCCTGTTCATTGCGGTTCTCCAGATCCTGCTCAAGCCTGACGATGTGTTCGCGGGCATTCTCCAGCTCGTCTTTAGTGAGCGTCAGCAGGGCGTTAGTGTCGCGATATTGCACTGCGAGTGTCTCGTTTTTCTTCGACATCTCGTTCACGATGCCTTCTGTCACCTTGGCTTCGGCCTGGAGCCGCTCCACCTCGGCCTGGGTTTCGCCCAGCGTCTTCAGCGTGTCGTTGTATTTCGTTTTCAGATCGTTATACTGGTTGGCGACTTCAATGTCACGACGGTTTCGCTTCTCGCTCGTGTCGGCGGCCTGGCGGGTGAGCTTGCTGATGGTCTTCTCCAGTTCGTCATTGCGTCTCTTCATGCTGGCAATCTTGGTGCTCGTGGCGCCGCTGCTCGACTCGTAGCTGGCAAGTTGCTGACGCAGGTCGTTTATTTCCTGGTCCTTTTTCAGCTTGATCTGCTCAAACTGCTCGATCTTCTCTTGAACCTCATCAATCAGGTCGGTCTCTGATTGAGCCTCGGCAAGTTGCTCTTCCATGGCCTTGCATCGCGCCTCCAGTTCCTCCAAGGCTTTTTCCTTCTGGACCAGAGTCTCGTTCAGTTTCTTGAGATCTTCAGCCTTGGCCGAGGAGTCGGCACGGAACTCGGCAAGCAACGCGTTGGTGATTTCCATCTTTTTCTGGTATTCCTCGGTCAGGGCTTCCATTTCGCGCTTACTCGAGTCCATCGTGGCCACAGCCTCGTCAATGTCGCTGAAGTCAGTGTCACCTGCCTTTACCTTCATCACCTTCATCTTGTTCAGCAGGCTCTTGTTCTCCAGTTCCAGCTGCTCGCGCTCGGCCTCAAGCGTGGCCACCTTGTTCTGCAGGTCGTTATATTTCGCAAGCACGGCGCGCCGTTGCGCCTCGGTAGTCTTCGCCTTTTCCTGTAGTTCGGCAATGGTGTCCTTGTCGTGACGATGGTCGGTGGCGGCTTCGGCTTTAACCTGTTTCATGAAGGCGTCGACCGATGGTTTCAGCGCTTCGCCTATCGACTTGCGCTCGGCTTCCACATCAAGGTTGTCGACCACAAAGGGTGGCAGGTTGTGGTTCACGATGGCAATCACCTCACCCAGCAACTGCTCGGTCACTTCGTCGCTGGTGGTCTCGCCTGGTGCACCCTCAAACGAACCTGTCTCCTGTTCAGGTTTGTCGTCGTTTTTGAATGGATTCACATAGGGCCGTCTGGCGGCTCGTTCTCCATTGATGCCGTCCAGTTCGTCATTGGGTTCATCTCCGTTGTCCGAGAACCCAAATGCCCTTTTTATGCTGCGAAATAATCCCATATTTCTCGTTTTTATTGTTTTTGCTTCGTTTTAGTTCTTATTCGGGTTTCAGCACTATGCCTCTGCCCTTGGCCCCGTTGATGGCAACCTTCATAGGTCGTTCAAAACGCACTATCCGCAGGTTGTCTGACTCATATTCGGCCTCAAACGGCTTCAGATACTCGTTGTCAAACGCCTCGCCTTCCACCTCGGGATCTACCGTGAAGTATCCCGCTCCGAACGATGTCAGATTCTGGAAGAAATGCGAACCTTGGCTCGGCTCGATGTGCCTGCCAGGCAGCGCCACCTCCACCAGCACGCGCGCCGATGAGATGTTGGCCCACTTCACTGGGATGCCAAGCGCCTCGTCCGACGAACCCCACCGGCCAGGACCCACAAGGATGTAGTTCTCGCCTTGAGCCGTAAAGTTACGATTTATTTTTTCAATTTCCATCGCAATGGCCGGATTATTTGTGTTTGAAAATGCTTCGGGCTTCACTACCACTATGCTTTTCAGGTTTTCCATCATTCCGTGACCCAGCGCGCGCACCGACGAGATCAGCTGGCGGCTCTTGTCGCTCCTGATGATTTCTTCGTCGAGCATCTCGCTGCGGTCTACCATAGGCCGTATCTGCAGCCAGTAGAGCGCTCCCTTTCCGTCCTCGCCAGGGGCGCTCAAGTTGGCCGCAAACTCAATCTCTACGGGGCGCCTCATGTACTGGGCACCGAGTTCGAGCATGTGCTGGGCGGCTTCGGCAAGCGGGAAGGTGTTATGCTTGAGTATGTTGGCAAATGTCACCAGTTTTCGCCCTGGACCCAGGTCATTGTCTATGATGCGGCTGTTCTGGAAATCGTAGGTCGATACAAGCCCGCTCAGGTTGCCCTCTTTCGCTACATCCTGAACTGATACCATGGTGATGCAGTCGCCCTCGTCAACACTCACCTTTTCGTTAAAGTTCACCGTGTCGAGGGCATACATCTCGCGTTGGGTATCGCGCAGGGTCAGTTCCAGGGTGCTCGTCTGCAGCACATGCTTGGGCTGGCTGGGCGAGAATCGGAGCGCCAATCCGCCATCCACAATATATTTGCCAAGGCCTGCCGCCACCTCCACAACGCCGTCGGTCGCACTCTCTTCGCCCACCGGATAGTAGTTGATGGAGCGGCCCACACCGGCAAACGACGGGTAGAACAGTTTTCCGTGCTGCTCGCCTGCCAGTTCCTGGATGATCACTGCCATCTTCTCCTGGTCAATCACATTGCTCGTGGCCACCATATAGGCCTTGCTCTCGGCAAAGAACACCGAGGCATACACAGCCTTCACTGCATCGGTCAGCAGTTTTTTCATCCGCACCCTGTCAGGCAGATTGGGTATCATGTAGGTGGCATATACTCCCGCAAAGGGCTGGTAATGGCTGTCTTCGAGCAGACTCGAGCTCCTGATGGCAAGCGGACCGTCGATTACATCGCAAATGGCCATAAGGTCGTCCATCAGGTCTTCGGGTAACCTGGCCTGCAAGAACAGGTTCAGTATCTCCTCGTCAGGTATCGTCGACAATGCTACGGGATATAGCCCGTTGTTCTCCATGAATTGGTCGAACACATCGGTACACAGCACCACAGTGCGTGGTATGGTGATGCTGATGCCGTGAAAATGGTCGCACTCGGGCGTCTCCTTGATCATGGCGTCGATAAATGCCAGGCCGCGCCCTTTGCCGCCCAGCGAACCCTGGCCTATGCGCGCAAAGTTGGAGTATCGGTCAAACCGGTCTTTTTTGAACTCTGCCACCACGCCACGGTTCTTCATCTTCCTGTATTTCACGATGGCGTCAAACACCACCTGCCGCACAGCGGGCGCTTCTTCCAGCTTGTTGAAGCGCCGCGTCTTCATGGCCTGTGCTATGGGGAATAGCGCTCGCGAGTAGAGCCAGCGCGAGATGTCGTTGCGCTGAGCATGATAGTACAGCGATTCAACCGGTATCTCGAATATCTTGTTCTGCAGTGCCTTCAGGTCCTTGATGCGCATGATTTCAGCGCCACTTTCGGGGTCGCGGATGATGAAGTCGCCGAAACCAAAGTTGTCCATGATGGCCTTGCCCAGGTCCACGGGCAGCTTTTTCGAGTTCTTGTCCAGGAAGGTGCCGTTGAAGGTGTTCACGCGGTCACGGTTCTCTGATTCGCTCGACTCGATGATGATGGGCAGGTACGGGTCTTGGCTGCGCAGGTAGTTGGCAAGCCTGATGCCTGCTTGCTTGTCTTTCTCTCCATTACGCTTGAACGACACATCGCTGATCACTCCCAATATGTTGTCGTGATACCGGTTATACAGGTCCATGGCCTCTTCATAGTCACGCGCCAGCATCACCTTGGGGCGCCCGCGCTTGCGAAGCATGCGCTCGTGAGCGTTCAGCGCCTCGGTCGAGAATATCACCGATTGCTGCAGGATGAACTTGTAGAGCGTGGGCAGCACCGACGAGTAGAACCGCACCGAGTCTTCAACCAGCAGTATCATCTGAATGCCCACATGCATGATGTCGTTCTCGGCATTCATCTTGTCCTCCAGCAGCTTGATGATGGCCACCAGCAGGTCAACATTGCCTAACCAGCTGAACACATAGTCCACGCCCGAGAAGTCCTCCTTCCTGAGCCGTTGCGACACCTCGCGCGAGAAGGGCGTCAGCACCACAAATGGCACATGAGCGTACATCTCCTTGATCTTCTTCGCGTTCTCGAATGTGTCTCTGATATCTACACCGGGCATCGCTATGACAAGGTCGTAGGTCTTGCTCGCCAGTTCCACATAGGCGGCTTCATAGTCGCTCACGCGCGTCACGCGCGGTGGCGACGACAAATTCAGCGACACATATTCGTCAAAGATCTGTTCCTCCACTCTGCCGTCCTCTTCCATGATAAACGCATCATAGGGCGAGGCTATCAGCAGCACATTGTAGATGCGCTGCTGCATCAAGTTCTGGAATGCGGTCTCTTTCAGGAGCAGTTCGCTCAGCACGGCATCGTTCATAGCAGCTTTGTTTTTTGAATGAACAAATTTACTGAAAATGACTGAAAATGCAAAACCTCACTGTGCAAAAACGCCTTTTTTCAACAAAAAACAGCCTCGAGGCGGTTGGCCCCGAGGCTGGATGCTTTGTTGCTGAAAAAATGATCAGGCCTTAGCCGTCTTTTTTGCAGTGGCCATCTTGGCGGTCTTTGCTGAGCGGCGGCCGGCCGACTTCTTTGAGGCATTGCCCTCATCGGCCACGATTTCACGGCATTGCTCAAGCGTCAGCTCCTGAGCCACATACTTGGCGGGAATCTTGTAGTTCTGTTTGTTAAACGAGATATAGGCACCATAGCGGCCATTCAGCACCTGCATGAGGGGCTCTTCGGCAAAGGTCTTGATCACCTTTTGTGCCTCGGCCTTGCGCTTTCCCTCAATCAGTTCCTCGGCTTGTTCAAGCGTCAGCTCTTGAGGAGAGATGCTCTCAGGTATCGACACGAAGTTCTTGCCGTGCTTCAGGTACGGACCGAAGCGGCCCACGGCCACCACAATGTCTTCGCCCTCAAAGCTGCCCAGCGTGCGAGGCAACTCAAACAGTTTCAGTGCTTCTTCCAGGGTGATGGTCGACACACTCTGGTCTTTCAGCAGCGAGGCAAAGCGGGGCTTTTCAGCCTCGTCGGCACTGCCTAACTGCACCAGAGGGCCAAAGCGGCCTATCTTCACCGACACGGGCTTGCCCGTTTTGGGGTCGTTGCCCAGCATGCGCTCGCCCACCTTGTGCTCCAGGCGCAGGGTCGAAACACGCTCAATGTTCGGGTGGAAGTCCTTGTAGAATTTGCTGATTTCACTGTTCCACTGCACATTGCCTTCGGCTATGGCATCGAACTCGTCCTCCACCTTCGCGGTAAAGTTATAGTCCATGATTGTGGGGAAGTATTTCATCAGGAATTCGTTCACCACCATGCCCACATCGGTCGGAATGAGTTTGCCCTTCTCGCCGCCGGTCACCTCGCTCTTGGTCTTCTTGCTCAATTTGTCCTTCTTGAGCGTCAGCACCTCAAATTCACGCTTCTCGCCACGGCTCTCGCCTTTCACCACATAGTCGCGGGCCTGGATGGTCGAGATAGTCGGTGCATAGGTCGACGGGCGACCTATACCCAGGTTCTCGAGCTGACGCACGAGCGACGCCTCGGTGTAGCGCTGAGGCTGCTGCGTGTAGCGCTGAGTGGCTTTGATTTCTTCGGCCTGTAGCGCAGTTCCCACGGCCATTTCGGGCAGCACATGAGCGTGCTCCTGAGCATCGGGCTCGTCATCTACTGATTCGATATAGACACTCAGAAAACCGTCAAACTTGATTACCTCGGCGCTGGCCATGAAGTGTTCGGGGCGGTTGCTCATCGAGATGTCGATGCTGGTCTTCTCCAGGTCGGCATCGGCCATCTGGCTCGCGATGGTGCGCTTCCAGATCAGGTTGTAGAGTTTTTTCTCCTGTGAAGTGCCTGTAATCTCGTGGTTGCTGATGAAGGTGGGGCGAATGGCCTCGTGTGCCTCCTGAGCACCCTTGCTCGTGGTGTGATACTTGCGCACTTTCAGGTATTTTTCGCCTTTATACTTCTTGATTTCGGCGCTGATGGTTCCCAGGGCAAGCGACGACAGGTTCACCGAGTCGGTTCGCATATAGGTGATGTGTCCCGACTCATAGAGCGACTGCGCCACACGCATCGTCTGCGACACCGAGAAACCCAATTTGCGCGAGGCCTCCTGCTGCAGCGTCGAGGTGGTGAAGGGTGGGGCAGGCGACTTCTTCAAGGGTTTCTTCGACACATCCTCAACCTTAAATGTGGCCGTCTTGCAGTCGTTCAGGAACGACACGGCCTCATCGTGGTTGTGAAGGCTGCTGTTCAGTTCGGCGGGCAGAGGGGTTTCATCGCCTTCGGCTTGGAACTGTGCCGACACACGGTAATACTCCTTCGACTGGAAATCCTTGATTTCCTGCTCGCGCTCGGCAAGCAACCGCACGGCCACACTCTGAACGCGACCGGCCGACAGCGACGGCTTGATCTTCTTCCACAGCACGGGCGACAGCTCGAAGCCCACAATGCGGTCAAGCACGCGGCGGGCCTGTTGGGCGTCCACCAGGTTCTTGTCTATTTCGCGAGGATGCTCAATAGCTTCCAGTATGGCGGGTTTCGTGATCTCGTGAAACACAATGCGGCGGGTGTTCTCAGGCTTCAGTCCCAACACTTCATACAAGTGCCAGGCTATAGCCTCTCCTTCACGGTCCTCATCCGATGCCAGCCACACAAGGTCGGCCTTCTTTGCCTCTTTCTTTAAATCCGATACTATCGACTCTTTATTCTGTGGTATCTCATATATCGGCTCAAAACCATTCTTCACATCAATGCTGAAGTCCTTCGAATGAAGGTCGCGGATGTGCCCATAACTCGAGGTCACCTTATAGTCCTTGCCCAAAAACTTCTGAATCGTCTTCGCTTTGGCAGGTGACTCAACAATAACTAAATTGTTCGGCATATTATATCTTTTATGCAACCTCTCGCGAGGTGCTGTTTTTTGAAATCGGGTGCAAAATTAGACAAAAAAGTTTCAACCACAATAATAATGTGTATTTTTTTAACTTTTTTCCTCTTTCCCCACCTCCCCCTCCCCCTCTAAAATCTAACCCCTCAACCCTAAACCAGTTATATGTCTTGTCCTGAAATAGGTTGACTAAAAATTAAACTTATTTTAGGATGAAACGTCAAAAAGTAAAGTGTTTTTCGGACGATGAGAAGCGAATGATTATCCAGGAGTATCTGGATGCCGGCGGTTATAACCAACAGAGCAT
>JAFZSO010000048.1 GCA_017619355.1 Muribaculaceae bacterium | reverse complement strand
TTCATGTGGAACAACTTCTTCAGCCACATCGATATCAAACCTGAGAATGTGAACATCCTCAACGGCAATGCCCCCGACCTGGAGAAGGAGTGTGAAGAGTATGAGGAGCGCATCGCCAAGGCTGGCGGCATCGACCTGTTCATGGGTGGCGTGGGCCCCGACGGTCACATCGCCTTCAATGAGCCAGGCAGCTCGCTCACCTCGCTCACACGCATGAAAACCCTCACTCAGGACACCATCATTGCCAACAGCCGCTTCTTCGACAATGATGTGAACAAGGTGCCCAAGACGGCCCTCACCGTGGGCGTAGGCACCGTGATGGCTGCACGCAGCGTGATGATTCTCGTGAACGGTTACAAGAAGGCGCGCGCCTTGCAGGCTGCCGTCGAAGGCGGCGTCTCGCAGATGTGCACCCTGAGCGCCCTGCAGATGCACCGCAAGGCCATCATCATTGCCGACGAAGATGCCACCATGGAACTCAAGGTGGGCACCTACCGCTACTTCAAGGACATCGAGAGCAAGAACCTCGATCCAGACACCCTCTTCTAACCCTTTCGCAACATCTCTGCAACACCATAACACAAGGGGCTGGCCTCACCGCCAGCCCCGCTATTTAATGCTTTGCGGAGTCATTCCCCAAACTCCTCAACTTCTTAGAACCTAATTATTTACCTTATGCGGCCTAATGACCTATTTGAGTTTATTCAAGAGTACTTCTGCGGTAGTTGTAAGAGAGCCAGTAGGTAGCAATTGTCATCAATGAATAATATTGTCATCCATTGTCATTAATTGTCTGATTTATACGCACAATCAAAACCCTCAGATGAATTCATCTGTGGTTTATCATACGCCCAATATGGTCACCAGGAGTTACTGAACGAGCTGTCCGTCGGCAGTAAAGGAGCAGGTGCGGCTGTCGTCCATACGGCCCGAATTCACCATTTCCACAGCAGCGGCGCCAGACATCGTGAGTGAGCCGCCTGAGTTGTTATAACTTCCGGTGTTCACCGCCTTGCCGGCAGCATTAAACAGTTCGTAGGCGTAGCTGTAGATGCGGTCGATTTTCACACTCTGGACCTTCGACAGGTCTTTCCCGCTCTTCAGCGTCACTTTTCGGTTAAACCCAAAAAAATAAAACTATGAAAATTAGTGACTTCATTTTTTCTTTGAGCTGTGCTCACGGCCACTTTTGGGAAACTCATTCACTCATTTTGCTTTTTTTGCCCCGAATTTTTGCAAGTCCCATTAATAAGCGGTAAATTTGTAGATTCATTTGCCTAAATTTTATATAATAATTAATAATAACTATCTAATTCAAAAACTACTATGTGGTTAACTAATTCTTCAGTAGGACGAAAAGTGGTGATGAGTGTCACCGGACTTTTCCTCATCCTATTCCTCACATTCCACGCACTGATGAATCTGGTGGGCATCATCAACCTCAAGTGGTATGATGCCGTGTGCGAGTTCCTCGGTGCTAACTGGTATGCGGTGCTGGGTACCCTCATTCTGGCGGCAGGTTTTGTGATTCACATCATCTACGCCTTCTGGCTCACCCTGCAGAACCGCAAAGCACGCGGCAGCAACGCCTACTCGGTGTCGAAACGACCCGCCGATGTGGAGTGGGCTTCGCAAAACATGCTCGTGCTCGGTATTATCGTGCTGTGCTTCCTCGTGTTGCACCTCTTCCAGTTCTGGGCTAAAATGCAGGTTCCCGAACTCATGGGCAAGACTGTTTTGGCCGGCTCTCACTACCTGCAGGCTATCTTCAGCCATGTGTGGGTTGTTCCCGTTTACCTTATTGGCTTCTTCGCCGTATGGTTCCACATCACCCATGGCTTCTGGAGCGCTTTCCAGACTCTGGGCACTACCAACGACAAGTGGATTGAACGCTTCAAATGCTTGGGCAAGTGGTGGGCAACCATCGTGATGCTCATGTTTGCTGCCGAAGTGATCTATTTTGCATGGTTCTTCGATGCTTTCAAGTTTTAATCAGCTGAGTAATTAACCCTGTAAATTTTCAAGAAAATGGAAGAAACTAAAATCAAAACTACTGCTCAGCCTGCAATCGACTCTAAGATTCCCGAAGGGCCCGTCGCTGAGAAATGGACCAACTATAAGGCACACCAGAAACTCGTCAACCCCGCCAACAAGCGCCGCCTCGACATCATCGTCGTCGGTACCGGTCTTGCCGGTGCCAGCGCCGCTGCAACGCTGGGCGAGATGGGCTTCAATGTGCTCAACTTCTGCATTCAGGATTCACCCCGCCGCGCACACTCCATCGCTGCACAGGGTGGTATCAATGCTGCCAAGAACTATCAGAACGATGGCGACTCGGTTTACCGCCTCTTCTACGACACCGTGAAGGGTGGCGACTATCGCGCTCGCGAGGCTAATGTTTACCGTCTTGCCGAAGTCTCTAACAATATTATCGACCAGTGCGTGGCACAGGGCGTTCCCTTTGCTCGCGAATATGGCGGCCTGCTTGCCAACCGCTCGTTCGGTGGCGCTCAGGTGAGCCGCACCTTCTATGCCAAGGGTCAGACCGGCCAGCAGCTGCTGCTCGGTGCCTACAGCTCGCTCAACCGTCAGATTCAGATGGGCAAGGTGAAGAGCTACAACCGCTATGAGATGCACGACATCGTGATGATCGACGGCCGTGCGCGCGGTATCATCGCCAAGAACCTGGTCACTGGCAAACTCGAGCGTTTCGCCGCTCACGCAGTGGTCATCGCCACCGGTGGTTACG
>JAFZSO010000047.1 GCA_017619355.1 Muribaculaceae bacterium | reverse complement strand
TTATCCCTGATAAATCCAAAGTTTCCCTCTCCAGCAGGCCGGTTCCTCCTTCTTACAACAAAGGTAGGGAACCAAACCTTACTAAGCAAGATTTATCTTATCTTTTCTTAGCCGCTGCAAACTTAGAGATTAATCCGTAGTAAAAATATCCCTTAACAGCTAATTGTGAATTACATCGATTGCAGATAGTCCACGAGTTTGCGGACGGCGCGGCCACGGTGCGAGATGGCATTCTTTTCCTCGGGGAGCATCTGGGCAAAGGTGCGGCCATCGCCCTCCACGGGCTGGAAAATGCTGTCGTAACCAAAGCCTCCCTCACCATGCCGCTCGGTGAGTATCACACCCTCAACCCTACCGTCGAAGAAACGGATTTTCTCAAAACGCAAGGGAAACTCAGTGCAATCGTCTTCCTCGCTCTCAATCAAGGCTATCACCGTGCGGAAGCGGGCCGTGCGCTGCTCCATGGGCACATCTTTCATTTCGCGCAACACGCGGTCAATGTTGCGTTCGCTGTCGTGCGCCACACCGCCATAGCGCGCCGAGTGCACACCCGGGGCACCATCCAGGGCATCAATCTCCAGGCCCGTATCGTCGCTGAAGCAGTCGTAGCCATAGTGCCGCATCACATAACGCGCCTTCATCTCGGCATTCCCCTTAATGGTGTTGGCGGTCTCAGGAATATCCTCATGACAATTGATGTCGTTGAGGCTCAGTATCTCGAACTTGCCCGCCATAATCTGGCGCAGTTCCTCCAGCTTGTGGGCATTGTTGGTTGCAAAAACTATCTTTTTCATACCACCACATTCACAATTTTGTTGGGCACCACAATCACCTTCTTGGGTGTCTTGCCTTCGAGCCACTTGGCAGCACCCTCATGGGCGAGCGCCACTTTTTCGACCTCGGCAGCATCGGTACCGGCAGGCACCTCAATGTTGTAACGCGGACGACCCTTGAACATCACCGTATATTTCACGGTCGATTCCTTCAGGTATTCCTCGTTCCAGGTGGGCCACTGGGCGTCGCACACGGTGGTTTCGTGACCCAGCACATGCCACAGTTCCTCGCTGATGTGCGGAGCAAAAGGAGCCAGCAGCACCACAATATCCTCGAAGATCGCCTTCTTGTTGCACTTGAGGGTGTAGAGTTCGTTCACGCAAATCATGAATGCTGCCACCGAGGTGTTGTAGGACAACGCCTCAATGTCGCCGCTCACCTTCTTGATGAGTTTGTGCAGCGACTTGAGTTCCTCGGCAGTGGGTTGTTCATCCACAATCTTCAGCGTGTCGCCAGCAAAGAATAGACCCCACAGACGCTTCAAGAAGCGGTTCACACCGTCAATGCCGTTGGTATCCCAAGGCTTGCTTGCCTCAACAGGACCCAGGAACATTTCATAGAGCCTGAGCGTGTCGGCACCATAGCGTTCCACAATGTCGTCGGGGTTCACCACATTGAACATCGATTTCGACATCTTTTCGATGGCCCAGCCGCAAATGTATTTGTCCTTCTCAAGTATAAACTCGGCATCCTGGAACTCAGGTCGCCATGCCTTGAAGCGCTCAATGTCGAGCACATCGGCACTCACCATGTTCACATCAACATGGATGGGAGTTACATCATACTCGTCTTTCTTGTTGAGTGTGACAAAGGTGTTGGTGTCCTTGATGCGATACACGAAGTTCGAGCGACCCTGAATCATGCCCTGATTGAAAAGTTTCTTGAAGGGTTCAGGTTCGCACACATAACCGTAGTCATAGAGGAACTTATTCCAGAAACGGCTGTAAATCAAGTGACCCGTAGCGTGCTCGGTGCCGCCTATGTAGAGGTCAACCTGACGCCAGTATTCATCCACTTCCTTATCGACAAGCGCCTCATCGTTGTGCGGATCCATGTAGCGCAGATAGTAGGCACTGGAACCTGCAAAACCCGGCATGGTGCATAGCTCTAACGGACGCCCGTTGCTTGCCACCCAGTTCTTGGCACGGCCCAGCGGAGGTTCACCCGTCTCGGTAGGCAGGAATTTATCTACCTCTGGTAGCAACAGTGGCAATTCGCTCTCGTCGAGAGCCTGGGGCTGGTTGTCCTCATCATAATAGATGGGGAAGGGCTCGCCCCAATAGCGCTGACGACTGAATATGGCATCGCGCAGGCGGTAATTCACCTTCACCTTGCCAATACCTGCCTCTTCAATATACTCCTTGGTGCGGGCAATGGCATCTTTCACTTCAAGGCCGTTGAGCTGCAACATCTCGTTCGACGAGTTACACATGATACCCTCTTTGGCGTCAAAACTCTCCTCACTAATGTCGGCACCCTCGATAAGCGGAATAATAGGCAGATCAAAGTGTTTGGCAAAGGCATAGTCACGGCTGTCGTGAGCCGGCACTGCCATGATGGCACCTGTGCCGTAGCCAGCCAACACATAGTCACTAATATAAATAGGTATCTTCTTGAGCGAAATGGGGTTGATGGCATAGCTGCCGCTGAACACGCCACTCACCTTCTTCTCGATGAGGCGTTCGCGTTCGGTCTTATGCTTCACCTCGTCGAGATAAGCATCCACGGCAGCACGCTGCTCGGCAGTTACTACCTTATCTACATACTCGCTCTCAGGTGCAAGCACCATGAAGGTCACACCAAAAATGGTGTCGGCACGCGTGGTGAATATGAGCAGACTCTCGTCGCTGTCGGCCACGGGGAAGGTCATTTCAGCACCTTCGCTGTAACCGATCCAGTTGCGTTGTGTCTCCTTGATGGAGTCGGTCCACTCGATGGTGTCAAGGTCACGCAACAGACGGCCAGCATAAGCCGATACACGCAAGCACCACTGACTCATCATCTTCTGTTCCACAGGATAACCGCCACGAATCGAAACACCCTCGCTCACCTCATCGTTGGCAAGCACAGTACCCAATTTGGCGCACCAGTTCACCATAGTATTGCCGCGATAAGCAATGCGATAGTCCATCAGGATGTTCTCTTTCTCTACCTTCGAGAAAGCCTTCCACTGCTCGGCAGTGAAGTCGTTGTTGCCATTGGTGTGAGCAGGGCAGTCTTTAGTGCCGTTTTTCTCAAAATATTCAATAAGTTCCTCAATGGGTCGTGCTTTCTCCAATTCAGTGTTATAATAACTCTTGAACATCTTCAAGAAGACCCATTGCGTCCACTTGTAGTAGAAGGGATCGCAAGTGCGCACCTCACGGTTCCAGTCATAACAGAAACCAATTTTGTCGAGCTGTTCACGATAACGGCCAATGTTCTCGTTAGTGGTAATTTCAGGGTGCTGACCCGTCTGAATGGCATATTGTTCGGCGGGCAAACCATAGGCATCATAACCCATGGGATGCAACACATTAAAGCCTTTCAGGCGTTTGTAGCGCGCATAAATATCGCTGGCAATGTAACCCAGCGGATGACCCACATGCAACCCTGCTCCCGATGGATAAGGAAACATGTCAAGCACATAAAATTTGGGTTTACTATGGTCAACCTCAACCTGATAAGTCTTGTTATCACGCCAGTACTTCTGCCACTTTTTCTCTATTTCTTTAAAATTATATTCCATTATTATTTGTTTTTTTCTTCTACTATTTATTTGATAATACCCAAGTCTTTTGATATTTTGAGCATGCGCTTCACGGGTTTGATGGCCTTCTTTGCGAGTTTTTCATCAACCTCAATCTCGGGAGCGAGATACTTCAACGAATTGTAGAGTTTCTCGAGCGTGATCATCTTCATGAAGTTGCACTCGTTGCAGGCACAAGTTCCGTCTTCGGGCGGTGCGGGAATAAAGGTCTTCTCTGGACACTGCTTCTGCATCTGGAACAGGATGCCGCTCTCGGTGCATACTATGAACTTCTTCGACTCGTTCTCAATAGCATAGTTGAGCAAGGCCTGTGTCGAACCAATCTTGTCGGCAATGAGTCTGATGGGTTTGGGGCACTCAGGATGCACCAGCACCTTGGCATCTTCATTCTCCTCCTTGAGTTTCATGATTTTCTCTATGGAGAACTGCTCATGCACATGGCAGGCACCATCCCACACCTTCATCGAGCGACCTGTAATGCTATTGATATAGTTACCCAAGTTGCGATCAGGGCCAAAAATGATTTTCTCGTCTTTAGGCAGACTATCAACAATCTGCTTGGCATTCGACGAGGTTACCACCACATCGGTCAGCGCCTTCACAGCAGCAGTAGTATTTACATAACTCACCACGGTGTGACCTGGGTTTTCTTTTATGAACTGCTTGAAATCATCGGCAGGGCAACTGTCGGCTAGGGAGCAGCCGGCACTCAAATCGGGCACAATCACCGTTTTTTCGGGACACAATATCTTGGCGGTCTCCCCCATGAAATGCACGCCACACAAAATGATGACGGGTTCCTCTACCTTGGCTGCGAGCTGAGCCAGTGCCAGACTATCGCCTATGTAGTCGGCGATTTCCTGGATTTCCTCGCGCTGATAATAGTGAGCCATGATCACGGCATGCTTCTCTTTCTTCAGTCGCTTGATTTCTTCTTTCAAATCTACTCCTTCAGGTATGGGAGCATCGACATAGCCTTTGTCAACATTCATAATCGTATATATTTTAATTTTTTATTTTTATTGTAATTAATTTTTTGCTGATGATAGGCTGTGAATTGTGATGATAACTTTTCGCCTTTTTTCTTGCTTTTTAGGTTATTGAAGCAAGCCATGAGATTATTAAAATGGTTATCAACAATCTTTATTTTTGATTTTGAGCATCTTCACTTGCTCATTAACAACCTGTCAACAATTTGCAAAGTTAATAAATTATTCACTTTTGCTCTATCAAATTGTGGTGAAAAATGTGATTATAGCCGTTTAAAATGTTTTTGCTAACTTTTTTGCTTTTAAGCGGCATTTACATAAGCCAACCTGTTTTCAAAAAGTCAAGTTTTTTCATCAATTTTTTTTATTATTTTTATTAACACCTTTCCACACGGTTATCAACATCTTTTGCCGGTGTGTTGATAATCTCGCTTTTACTGCGTAATTTTGCAGAGCAAAATTGTTTTTGACTCATGAAAAAGAAATCAATGCTCGAACTGCATCGCCTTGATGTGGAGGAATTCAAGAAAGTGGAGAAACTGCCGCTCGTGGTAGTGCTCGACGATGTGCGCAGCGAGATGAATGTGGGCAGCATCTTCCGCACGGCCGATGCTTTTCTGGTTGAAAAAATCATGCTCTGCGGCATTACTTCCACGCCTCCGCAACCCGAAATTCACAAAACAGCACTTGGAGCTGAGGAGAGTGTAGAATGGCAATATTATAAAGATGTGAATGATGCCATTGAGCAACTCAAAAACGAGGGTTACACCATTTGCAGCCTGGAACAAGTGCACGGCAGCGTGAGTCTTGAGAAGTTCAAAGTAGTTGAAAACGCCAAGTATGCCATTATCTTAGGCAATGAGGTAAAAGGTGTGCAACAAAGCGTGATAGATGCCAGCGACTGCTGCATAGAAATTCCGCAGCGTGGCACCAAGCACTCCCTGAATGTAGCCAACTCCGCCGCCATCACCCTTTGGCACTTCTTCCAATGCCTTGATAAACCTTGATTGAATGCATTTAAGGTTATTTAAGTAAAAGAAAATGTGATTAATGAAACAAAGTAGTAATTTTGCGGCAGATATTAACTTAAAAAACTAAAGATATGAAAAAATTATTAGCAATCAGTTTAGCTCTCGTGCTGGGTGCATCCATGAGTTTTGCTCAAACAAAAGCTGCAGCCGTTGCTAAGGCTCCAGTGAAGAAAGAAATGGTGAAGTGTGACAAAGAAAAAGCACACAAATGCGAAAAGGCTGAAGCTGAAAAATGTGAGAAGGTCGCAGGGTTTAAGAAAATGGAAAACTGCGAAGGTCAGAAGTGCGATAAGGAAATGGCCCAGAAAATGCGCGAAAAAGCTGAAGCAGAGGCTATGCACAAGTGTGAGAAGGGCGAAGGCCACAAATGCGAGAAAAGCGAAGGTCACAAGTGCGAAAAAGCAGAAGGTCACAAATGCGAGAAAGGCGAGGGCCACAAATGTGAAAAAGCAGAAGGCCACAAATGTGAGAAAGGCGAGGGCCACAAGTGCGAAAAAGGCGAAGGCCACAAGTGCGAAAAAGGCGAAGGCCACAAGTGCGATAAGGCAAAAGCCGAACACAAATGCATGAAAGAAGGAGACAAGAAGCAGTGCTGCAAGGCCGAATGCGAAATGACCTCTCCTCATTGCGACAAGTGCGGTACTGCCGAACAGCAGTGCGGCGACTGCAAAGATTGCAAGAAAAACTGATTTAATTTCAAATCAATATAGAAAAAGCAGCTTCATTTTGAGGCTGCTTTTTTGTGTTTATATAACTCAAGCAAAGCTATTTCATATTAAGAATGGTGCGCATGTTGCGCTGGAGGCCCGCCAGTTTCACACGCTTCACGGCACTGTGGCTGAACAGGCGGCTGAACTGCTCCTGGGTCATGTCGAGAATGGCTTGTGCATCAAGGTTCAGGAACTCATCGGTGGGCTGGAACTCGGGGATGCTGGTGGGCGTAGCATGGCGGTTGTGCGGGCAGCACAACTGGCACTCGTCGCAGCCATACACATGGTTGCCTATGCGCTGCTCAATCCATTCGGGCAACCGCTCGTCGCGGTTCTCGATGGTCTGGCACGAGAGGCACTTGCGTGTGTCCACCATGCCACCATGCAGTGCCTGACCTGGGCAGTGCCGCTCGCATGCATGGCACTCACCACAGGTTTGGGTGCAGGGTGCGTCGGGAGTGAGTTCGAGCTCGGTAATCACTTCACACAGCACATAAAACGAGCCTTTGCCCGGCAGAATGATCATATTGTTGAGTCCCACAAATCCAATGCCCGACTTCTGTGCCCAATAGCGTTCGCGCATAGGTGCAGAGTCTACACACACGCGGGAAGCGCACCCTGTTTTTTCCTGGATGAAATGTGTCAATTCCTGTGCCCGCTTGCGCAGCACCTCGTGATAGTCGCGCCCGTAGGCATAATAGGCAAACTGCGGAGCATCGGCTGGTCTGCATCGGCTGGGATAGTAGTTCATGGCCAGGCAAATCACCGACTTGGCGCCAGGCAGGAGCAGATGTGGGTCGCGGCGTATGTCGTCGTGCCGCTCGGCCCATGCCATGCAGGAGTGTTCGCCTCGTGCAATCCACTCGCTATAGCGTTGCACGGCATCGTCATCGACAGGCTCAGCCGCTGCAAAGCCGCATGCATCAAAACCCAGTCTTTGGGCTTCGGCTTTGATGAGGGCCTCTATGCTGGTGCCAGGGTTCATAACGAGGTCACGAGGCAAAAGGGTGTTACATGGGCAGTTTGTCGAAGTTGTAGCCTTGCTCCTTGAGCCATTCTATGGCTTTGGGCAGGGCATACTTCATGTTCTTCTCGGCCTTGAGCGAGTCGTGGAAAACAATGATGGAGCCATTGCGTGCCAGGTGCTTCACATTGTCGAGCACCTGCTCACCATTGAGTTTCTTGCTGTAGTCGCGTGTCACCAGATCATACATGATGATGGCGAACCGTGCGCGCAGCACCTTCGACTGCGCCCAGCGAAGCAGTCCGTGTGGCGGACGGAACAGGGGCGAGTGAATATACTCGTTGGCGGTAAACACATTGTGCAGGTAGGCCTTGGTCTTCATGTAGGCTCCTTGTGCATGGCTCATGGTGTGGTTGCCCACACTATGGCCTCGCAGCAGAATTTCCTGGAAGAGCAGGGGATTGCGTTTCACATTCTCGCCCACGCAGAAGAAGGTGGCCTTCACCCCATAGTGGTCGAGCGTGTCGAGCACCCACGGCGTGACCTCGGGAATGGGGCCATCGTCGAAGGTGAGATACACCGTGTGCGGCTTGTGATGGATGCGCCACACGGTTTCAGGAAACAGCATGCGATAGGCAAGCGGCGGTCGTTCAACGAGTTTAGTGAATCTCATGTCATCAAAATAGAGCGACGGGGCCAACAGTTCAACCCCGTCGCTTGATATGATTGATTAGTTTCTGACCATGTTCTGATCTTCTTGAGCAGCGGCTTCGGCACTGGGCATGGTGAAGCCCATGTCTTCGTCTTCACCGCCATTTTGCTGCTGACGCTGGGCTGCTTCGTACATGGCCTGAATCTCCTCTTCAGTGTACTTTTGCTCCAGGTTCTTGCGCTCGTCCATGGCTTTGATGTAGTCTTCTACCTCGTTGGTGTAGACACCCATGCCTTTCACCTTCTTGAGCAGTGCTTCATAACCTGCCGGATTCAGTTCCTTATAGCGATTGAACAACTGCGGGTAGTAGTAGCTCATCACATTCTGGTCGTAGGTACTCAGTCCGTTCACGCGGTTATCCAGCGACTGATAGTAGACCATGTACTGAGAGTAGCGGATAATCTCGCTCTCGATGATGGAGATGGCCTTCTTCACCAGTTCGGGTTTGTCGGCCTCGGTACCAATGGTGTTGTAGATATTGGCAACGCGCTGCTTTCCGCCCATGTTCAGGGTGTAGGGGCAAGCCTTCTCGGGCAACTTCTGCTCCATGAGGTTGAGAATGTTGAGAGCCTTGTCGAAGCGGTCTTTCACATATTCGTCAACAGGTTTGCCCATAAACTGGCTCTGCCCGTTGGCCTTGGCCTGTTTGCCTATGATTCCTTCGTTGGCAAGGTCGTAGGCGAGGCTCACCATAGCGGCGCGGGTGGTCTCAACCATGCGGCGCACCGTTTCGTCGAGATAGATGGAACCCGGTTCGGCCTCGTCAAGACCGCCCCAGCGGAACTTCTTGGTCACATTCTCATACATCTTGTCGGTGAAGCAGGGAGTGTCGGCACGATTCTCATCCTGCTTGATGGGCACAATCTGATAGGCCATACCCGTGTTGCGCATGTAGGGAGTAAAGCGGGCATAGAGGTCGTCGGCCACCGTCATGGCGAAGTAGCAGGGCCGTTTCCAGCCTTCGGCAATCGATGTTGCGATGAGGTCGAGCGACATGATGTCGCTTGAACTCATGCTGCCTTTCGAGATGTCGACGGGGATGGCTTCGAGCACCTGGTCGCGCTCCTGTTCTGTGACCACTCCAGCCTTGATGGCCTGTTCCACATCGATGGGGATGAAGGTGTTAGGATACATTACATTACCAGAAATGCGACCGTCTTCGTTCTTGCTGGAGTCATCTTTGTAGATTTCTTGCAGACTCTTGATCAGCGGAGTGAGTTCGGGGCTAGCATCAGGATCCACATTGCAGCTCTGGCGGTCACCATAAGCGAAGGTGAATTTGTCGGCTTGCATGGGCAGCGGCTTGGAGTCGTAGGCGGCACGCTGCATCTGGGCAATGTACCAGTCGGTAGCCAGGTAGCTCAGGTTCACCACGCGCACATCGGTGCGGTAGCCCTCAACCTCCTGCAGATACCACAGCGGGAAGGTGTCGTTGTCGCCATTGGTGAAGATGATGCCGTCTTTTTCGATGCTCGACAGGTAGTTCATGCCAAAGTCGCGTGCGCAGTAACGGCCCGAGCGGTCATGGTCGTCCCAAGTCTGGCTCACCATTTGCAGCGGTATGAGCAATCCGATGAGGGCGGCCACAGCGGCTACAGCCGTAGCGGGCACACCTTTCGATACTTCATTGTCAAGAGCAGCGTCTTTTTCAACATCGCCAGTGGTCTTGCCGCGTTTCATTATCCAAACGATGCTGCGCCAGATGCCTGCCACGCCCATGCCTATCCAGATGGCGAAGGCATAGAACGAACCGGCATAAGCATAGTCGCGTTCACGCGGCTGCAGTGGCGTCTGGTTCAGATAGAGCACAATGGCGATACCCGTCATGAAGAACAGGAAGAACACCACCCAGAACTGCTCGGTGCCTCGCTTGCTCGAGAACACTTGCCACAGCAGGCCGATGAGGCCCAGCAGCAGCGGCAGGCAGTAGAACACATTGTGTCCCTTGTTGCCGGTGGTGTAGTCGGCGGGCAGCAGGCTCTGGTCGCCCAGGCGGGCATTGTCGATGAAGGGGATACCCGAAATCCAGTTGCCGTGCGTCAGGTCGCTGGCGCTCAAGCCCTGAATGTCGTTCTGGCGGCCGGCGAAGTTCCACATGAAGTAGCGCCAGTACATGTAGTGCAGCTGGTAGCCGAAGAAGAACTCCATATTCTGCCCGAACGAGGGTCTTGTGGTGTTGATGCCATAGTTCTGGGTCACGAAGTCGATGATGTTGTAGTCCTGAACGGGGTTTCCGTTGGGATCCACGATCATGTCTTTCGAGATGTCGACATTGGTGAGCGGATGATTCTCCACATCAAGGAAGTCGTTATAGTACTGCACATGACTCGGCATCGACGAGTGCATGCGGGGGAATATCATGCACATTTCCGAGGGATAGGCAATGTCGAAGTCATGACCGGTGCACACATACTGGTCGGGGTCGCTCTCGTTCTGCTTTACCACGCGGGCATATTGCTCGCTGCCGTTCTTGGCCCTGTACTTGAGGCTGGAACCATTGAATTCAAGCTGCGGAGTGGCGGTATAGGACTGACCATAGAGCAGCGGCGACTTGCCGTACTGGTCGCGGCTCAAATAGCCCTTGAGGGCAAAGGCACTGTTAGGCGAGTTCTCGTCGAGCGGCGTGTTGGCACTCGAGCGGATAAGGATGAGACCGTAGCAGGTGAAGCCTACGAAAATCATGAAGATGCTCAGAATGATGTTGCTGAACACGCGCGTAGGCACCTTCTTCAAGAAGCGGAACAGATACACGGCCAGCGCTATGAGAATGATGATGGGAATGAGCAGGCTCGACCCGATGAAGGGGATGCCCGACAACAGAATGGCCACCAGGAACGAAACCTTCATGCGTGTCTCGTTGTTGTCTTTCTTGAGTTCCCAAAGGCACCATGCAATGGCAGCCAGCAGCACAATCGCATAGAAGATGGCACCTGTGTTGTAACCCATACCCAGCGTGTTCACGAAGAAGCGGTCGAAGTAGCCGCCAAGTTCCACAAACCCGGGTTCAAGACCGTAGAGAATCACACCCACAATGGCAAACGATACCAGCAGCGTGATGATCGAGCCCTTGGTATTGGAGTTCTTGGTCTTGCGGTAGTAGTAAACCAACGCAATGGCAGGGATGCACAGCAGGTTGAGCAGGTGCACGCCCAGCGAGAAACCGAACACATAGGCTATCAGAATAATCCAGCGGTCGCTCGTGGGTGAGTCGGCACGGTTCTCCCACTTGAGGATGAGCCAGAACACCAGTGCGGTACAGAAACTGGAGAAGGCATACACTTCGGCCTCTACTGCCGAGAACCAGAAGGTGTCGCTCCAGGTGTAGGCGAGGGCGCCGCACAGGCCGCTACCCATGACCACCAGGTATTGCGAGAGCGTCATGCTGTCTTCCTGGCCGTCCTTCACCACGAGCCTCTTCACCAGGTGCGTGATGGTCCAGAACAGCAGCAGGATGGTGGCGGCACTCAACAGGGCCGACATGGCGTTGACGCACTTCGACACTGCCATCACATCGCCTCCGGCAAAGCAGGCTGCCAGGCGGGCAACGAGTATGAAGATGGGGTTGCCGGGCGGGTGGCCGACTTCCACTTTATATCCTTGAGCAATAAATTCGGGGCAATCCCAGAAGCTGGCTGTGGGTTCGATGGTGAGCAGGTAGGTAATGGCCGCTACCAGGAATGTGAACCAGCCGAGCGAGTTGTTGATAATGTTGTATTTTCTCATCTGAGTTATATAGATAATATTGTTATTTGCCTAAAAACGTGCAAAGATACTAAAATAAACGGAAAGTATAAAGTGTTATTATATAAGCCTGTTAAAAATAAACCAAATTTAAACTTTTACCTGCCTTGAGAGTCAAATAAGCACCACAGAAAAGCGATTTTATTGTTTTTTTGAAAAATTTGATATAACTTTGTGTTATTAAATACGAAACGCTATGAAAACTTTCAAGAAAATATCGATAGTAATCCTGTTCGTGGCAGCCCTCATGGGCGGCGTTCAGGCACAGGCGCAGACGCTGCGCGACGCCGAGTATCACAACATGGGTCGTATCTCGCCCAACGGCACTGTGCGTGATGCCAACTATCAGTCAATTGGCTTCTTCGACAAGAACGGCAATGTGCTCGACAAGGCTAACCGTGTGGTGGGCAAGGTGAAGAACCTGCAAATCTACAACCCTGATGGAGAGCGCATTGGCTATATCAACACCGACGGGTCGGTGTGCAATGGCGAGAGCCTTGTGCTGGGCAAGATCGAGAAGAACGGCAAGGTGCTCGACAACGAGAAGAATGTGATTGGCTATGCGCAGGGCATCAGTTTCGAGTGGATTGCCTGCTACTTCTTCTTCGACTTCTTCAAATGATGATGCGCGGCAATGAAAAGTAAAATTCTGTCTTTAATTCTAACTGTTATATCGGCGGGTGTGGCCTACGGTCAGTTGCCCGCCGACTCTGTTTTGCGCCGCTATGCCGCCCAGATGCTCATGGTGGGTTTCAAGGGCGACAGCATCAACGACCAGAGCGACGCAGCACGCTATGTGCGCGACCTCAAGGTGGGTGCCATTGTGCTCTTTGATGTGGATCTCACGGGCGATGCTACCATCGGTTCGCGCAATGTGACCTCCACTGGTCAGCTGGCCGAACTCACCTCCAAACTGCAGGGTTATGCCGACTATCCGCTGCTCATCGCCCTCGACCAGGAGGGTGGCCGCGTGGTGCGCATGAAGACGCAGTATGGCTTCCGCCCCATCGTGTCGGCAAAGTATCTGGGCGAGACCGATAATGAAGACACTACCCGCTTCTATGGTCACCGTATGGGCGAGGAACTGCACCGCTATGGCGTGAATATCAACCTGGCGCCGGTGCTCGACCTCGACAATCCGCAGTGCCCCGCCATAGGCAAGCTCGACCGCAGCTATGGCGCCAGCCCCAGTCAGGTGTTGCGCCATGCCCGCTGGCTCATCGACGAGCACCACAAGCAGGGCGTGCTTTGCGCCGTGAAGCATTTCCCGGGCCATGGCAGCGCCATCAGCGACTCGCACTGGGGCTTCGTCGATGTGACCCAGACTTGGAACCCTGTGGAACTCATTCCTTTCAGGAAACTGATAAACGATGGCCGCGTTGACCTTGTGATGACGGCGCACATCTTCAACCAGAAACTCGACCCCGACTATCCCGCCACGCTCTCGCGCAAGACCCTCGACGGACTGCTGCGCAAGAAGTTAGGCTTCGATGGGGTAGTGGTGACCGACGACATGTATATGGAGGGCATCATCAACAAGTATAGCATTGAGCGCGCGCTGGTGCTTGCCATCAATGCAGGAGCCGACCTCATCTGCGTGGGCAACAACATCAATACCGGCTTCGAGGCCGACCGTCCCTTCCGCCTCGTCGACATCATCGTGGCCGCCGTCAAGCGCGGCGAAATCCCCTACGCCCGCCTGTTGCAATCGCATGAGCGTATTGAACGATTATTAAAGAAACTCAACTCCCTCCAGCCCAAGCACTAAAACAATCCGAAACTTTGGCTGGTAAGCACGATGAATATAGGTGTTTTTTCAATAAAAATGCCTATTTTTTTGCATTTGCGACGATATTTGCTTATTTTTGTCACAAAATTTGCGTCGTTATTGGTTTAAAAACGTCGCATAAAAGGAATGACAATGTATATACACGAGTTAGACACATGGCCTCAATTCGAGTGGGATAACGAGGGAATCGCTATGTTGCTCGAAGAGGCTATACGCCGTCAATCAATGCTTTACGGACGGCTCAGCAATTTGGGTTTTGACGACAAGATGAAGACTCTTGCCGAGAATTTGACCTACGATGTTGTCCAGTCGTCGGAGATTGAAGGGGTGCATCTCAACACCGATGAGGTGCGTTCGTCTATAGCGCGCCGTTTGGGCATCGAGAGCATGATAAAAAGTGACACATCTTCTCATTATATTGATGGTGTTGTCAGTGTGATGCTTGATGCGATGGAAAACTATGATGCAGTCTTGACGAAAGATAAACTGTGTGCATGGCAAGCTTCGTTCTTTCCTACAGGTTTTAGCGGTGGTTCTAAAATTGAAGTTGGAAATTATCGCACTCACGAAGAACACATCGTGTCGGGGTTTCTTGGGCGCGAACGTATTCACTATGTAGCCCCATCGCCGCAGCGGTTAGAAGAGGAAATGTCGAAATTCCTGTCATGGTTCAATGCCCCACAATCGCAGCCCAGTGTCATCTGCTCGGCCATTGCACACCTCTGGTTCGTGTCAATACATCCCTTCGAAGACGGCAATGGGCGATTGGCGCGCATTTTAGGCGATATGATGCTTGCCCGTGGCAATCAGAGTCACTACAAGTTTTTCAATATATCCACAGCCATCAATCACGACAAACGGCACTACTATAGTGTACTGGAAACGGTGCAGCATGGCAATGGTGACATTACTGAATGGATTGAGTGGTATATCAAGACTTTGATCACAGCTGTGATTGATGCCAATGCTATTGTGAGTGCTGTCCTCAATAAGAGCAGGTTTTGGACCAATGCAGCCGGCATAGATCTCAATAGGAGGCAACGCGACACGCTTAACAGATTTCTTGATGGTTACGAGGCAAAAATCACGACTAAGATGTGGGCGGCACTCAATAAGTGCTCTAAAGATACTGCGATTCGTGACATCAAAGATTTGGTAGATAAAGGCATTTTGCATGAAGACCATATTGGGGCAAAACGGCCAAGCTACTCAATCTATTGTGCCGACTATGACCAGCAAATTACAGACAATTTTAAAAGGGTGGATTTGGTCCAAGAAAATGGTAGTTTCTATCTCAAGGGTGAACACAAAAGCGTTGGCAAATTCAGCGAAAGGGTTCTGCCGCTTGATGCCGAGCGATTTCAGTCGGGCGACTTGCCGCTGAACCACATCATCGCCAAGTATTGCTCCTACATGATGGAATAAACACAGCTTTCTGGATTTCTTGTTGTCGTTAAAAGTGACATTGCCATAAGTTAAGCAAACCAACCGCTTCTATATTGTGATACCAAGTCTATTCTCTTTTTAGGTGTGCAATAATTGCGTGTTTCTATCTCTCGTCGAAATTCAAGCCGAAAACGATGGACTTGTACTCTGCCCTAATTTCCCCGTTAATCAGTAGGGTTTTCCAGGGCTTTATGGCTTTTACCATGTTGTTGATTTCATCTTCGAGTTGTTGAAATTTAGCGTAGTGCTTGTCTGCAACATGGACTTCCAGAATGTAATCAATTAAGTTGCCTTCGGCATCAACCTTTATGTCTTTTATTGATACTCCTATCTTTTTGCCTTTCAATTCAGGATATTCATTGGGATTGACAGGAAAGAGTTCTTTTATCATTTTCATATCCTCGATTAGGTTTCCTGTTATTGTGAATCCATCAACGAGTATTTTGTTGTTATACAAAGTTTTGTCAACAACTTCTCCTTTTTCGAATTTTAGGTGGAGCTCGGTTTCATAATTGCGCATGAAGCCTGAATGTTCGTAGTAGATGCGCTCGCCTTTTGCTACTCTCATGGTGCCGTTATACCAAGAGGCAACGAATGGTTCGTAACCGGCATTCTTGATAATATTTTCTAAAGAAAACTTTGATAAGAAGTGAGATGTATTTTGACCGTTATCTTTGTGATAAATCCTATATTTGACACTGTCGAGCACAAGTTTGTTGTCTTTTATGCTCCACACGGCAGTGTAGCCGTCCCAATTTGCGGTACTAGTGGTGCGGTCTTCAGGCAGAGCGGCAAGGATTTCATGATGGATTACGGAATCATGAACGATAGGCTTGTCTAGCAATACCCATTTTTCGCCATCAATATAAATGATGTCGCCAGTTTGTCCTGTTGCGCCTGCAGAAAAAGCGGAAAGAAGTAATATGGTTAATAATATTGTCTTCTTCATGATTGCTTAGGGAGATAATTAGTCATAAAATTGCTGTCGATGAATTTTATACTACAAAGATATGAAATAAGTTTATTAGTAACAAACTTTATAGGTGTGCTTTTGGGTTACGGGAGTGGCGGTAGAGCTCGTAGCTGTTGACGAGGTTTTGCCAGAGGATGTAGCAGCCGGGGGCGACGGTGGAGACGGGGTTGAGGTAGAGCGAGGCAATCCAGATGGCGAAGGCGGTGTTCTTCTGGCCCAGCGCCTGTCCGCCTTCGAGCACGGCATTCCAGCGGCCGCCTACTTTCCACCCCAGATAGAACTGCGCCAGGCACACCACAAGGCTCATCAGGGCAATCCATAACAGGAAACCGAGGCTGGCGTGCGAGTGCGCGATGTTACGCACGGTGATGCCGGTGACAATGGTGAGTGACACCGCCCACATGTAGAACGACAGGCTCGGTTCCTTCACCACCAGCGCATGGAAGCGGTGCCAGTAGTGCTTTACTAGGAAAGCTGCCGCCATGGGCAAGATGAGAATCTGCGTCACGCGCCTAAGAATCATGAAGAAGGCGGGCAGGAATTCCACATTCACCTGCGTGTCGATGAGTGGGAACACGGCGGGAATCATCAGCGCCGAGATAATGTTCGATAGGCAGGCGAAAGTGGCCATGCTGGTCACATTGCCGCCCAGCCGGCCCGTGATGACGGGAGCCGCAGCGGCACAGGGGCAGATGATGCACATGAGCACGCACTCCATGAAGATGAGTCCTTGACCCTCAGGGAAAAAGCACTTGGTGACAACCACCACTGCGGCTATCATCAGCACCTGCAGCAGCGATAGCCAGATGTGCCAGCGCGTGAGCCGCATCTGCTTGAAATCGACACGGCAAAAGGTGATGAACAGGATGACGAACAGCAGCACCGGCACCGCCGTCTGGAAGAACGGCAGCAGCGTGTCGCCCGCCTTGTCGAGCGCGTCGACATTGGCAAAGAGCAGGTATAGTCCTGTGCCGCACAGCATGGCGACGGGCAGCGTCCACTTCTTGATGATGTCGATAAAGCCGTTCATTAAATCAGGAGTTATTTATGGCGGTATTTGATGAATCCCACATAGGTGAGCAGCACCACATTCATCATCAGCGCATAGATGATGGCAGGGAAGGCTATCTCGGGTTTGTTGAAAATAAACGGACTCGACGCCACAGCAATGGCCTGGGCGGCATTCTGCATACCCACCTCGATGACGATGGTGCGGCGTTCCTGCTGTGTGAGCCGTGCCACTCTTGAAATCAATGCTGCCATGCCAGCCGCCACGATAATGAGCAGCGTGAGGCAAATGCACAGACTGCCGATGTAGGCGGCAATGGTGTCGTAGTGCTGCACAAAGAAGATGCCCGCCAGCAGCATCAGGGCAGGGAAGGCAATCTTCGACAGCAATTTGTCGGTGGCCTGGGCTGCCTTCTCCCATCGCATCTTCATCAGCACGCCCAGAATGATGGGAACAAGCATCAGTATGATGTTCTGAATGAGCAGATTGCCCACGGGCAAATTAATTGCAGTAGAAACTCCGCCGTTGGCGTAGGTCACTGCCCAACTCATGATGAGCGGCAAGGTGAACAGCGTGATGATGCTGCTGAAAGCCGTGAGGGTGACCGATAGCGCCACATCGCCCTTCGCCAGTTTCGAGAAGATGTTCGACGAACTGCCGCCCGGGCAGCAGGCAATGAGTATGAATCCTACGAAAAACAGAGGTTGCAAATCAAGTATCAGGGCCAGCGCAAAGGCGATGAGTGGGAGCACCACGATTTGCCCCAGCAGTCCTATCGTTGCTGCTTTTGGTTGCTTGAAAATGCGTTTGAAGTCGGCCAGGTTAAGCGATAAACCCAGGTCGAACATAAGCACCGAGAGAATGGGAATGACAAGTAAAATAGGATTCATAGATTATTGATGTACAGATAATTGTTGTATGTGTTGATAGAGTTTGCGGTAGAACGGGTGGCGGGTGAGCGTGGCAGAGTCGCCCAGAATGATGAGTTTCATGCGGGCGCGGGTGATGGCCACATTCATGCGGCGCAGGTCGCGCAAGAAGCCAATCTGACCCTCGTCGTTGGCGCGCACCAGGCTGATGACGATAATATCGCGTTCCTGCCCCTGAAAACCATCTACGGTGTTCACCGTGATGGCATTACGGAAGGGTTTGAAGAAGTCGTCGTGCCTGATGAGGCGGCGCAGATACTGCACCTGGGCGCGATAGGGCGAGATGATGCCCACATCGAGCCGCTCGTCGAGGATGCGCTGTTTGCCGATGCGATCGAAGTAGTCGTGCAGCGTCTGCATGGTGAGTTGCGCCTCGCCCTTGTTGATGCGGCCGAAGTTTTCGCCCACAAACTCCTCCTTCATGTCGAGCCCGTGCGTGTCGACCCACACGATGGGCGTGTCAAGGTCGAGAATGCTGCGGTATTTCACTTCGGGGGCACTCTGCACCAGGCCGTTATAGAACCACTGGCTGGAGAAGTGCATGATGGCGTCGTTCATGCGGTACTGCACCTGCAGCAGGGTCACCACCTGCGGATTGCTCTTCACGATGCGTTCCATGAGCGTCATGCCCAGTCCGCCCTGCAACGCCTCCAGTGACTTCACGGTGGGCGGC
>JAFZSO010000006.1 GCA_017619355.1 Muribaculaceae bacterium | reverse complement strand
GAACCTGGCTGACGTGTATGAGAAGCGTGCCCAGCAGGGTCTGCCATGGCGCATCGCCCTGCAGATGATCAAGCTGCAAGGGTGGACCCTGCGCAACGATGTGGTGTGGAACAAGCCTTTGGGCGAGTATGGCAGCAGTCTGGACCATCTGCGCAACGTGCATGAGTTCATGTTCCACTTTGTCAAGAGCGCCGAGGACTTCTACTTTGACGAGGACGCGTTGCGTCGCAATGCCAAGCAGGTGGGTGAGAAGACCACTATCATGCCGGGCGACGTGTGGAATATCGAGCCAGAGAAGAGCGCCATTGAGCGTTACCGCGTGAGCCCCGAGACGCTGTGCCTGCTGCCCATCGTGGCGACTTGTCCGCGTGACGGCATCGTGCTGGACCCCTACTGCGGCACCGGCACGACATGCAAAGTGGCGTACGATGTGAACCGCCGCTCCATCGGCATCGACATCAACGAGGACCGTCTGGCACGTGCCCGCACCCGCGTCGAGCAAAAGTCGCTAAGCCTGTTTTGATTAATGCATAATGCACAATAAAATCGCCTAGTGCGGATGTGGCTGGGGCCGCATCCCTACATTGATGTCAAACTCGTTGGGCGGCGAGATAAGAGAAGTATTTGCTCATGAGTTGTGGCAACGTGATGTCACCTCGTAAGTAGCGATCGGCATCGAGCGATGTTATTCGTTCTTTCACAACGTGTCCTTGGTAATTCGCCACCAGAAAGTGTTTTTCTTTGTCCTCTATTACCTGCACTTGGCTGAACATCTGCATGAAATCTTCCATTGCTATACCGTAATTGATGGAGTAGCTGGGGCGTTTTGCATCAGGTACATCGGGATAAAGAACACCTTTGTTCACCAAGTCCTGAATGTCACGTATTGCCGTATCCTTAGAACATTTGCCCATACTAGCCCAATTCTTGCTGGTGATTTTTGCCTCATAACCATCAAGAAACAGGTTCAACACGTCTACCTGCCGTTGGGATATGGCTATTTTGGCTGCATGCATCCAGAAGATGCTTTTATTGAGGACCGCACTCACCATGACCTGAGCATCTTCGATGGCATGTTGCAATGTATGCAGATACCACACGAGCCATTCGGTGATATCTCCATCGCCTCGCTGCATCGACTCCAAAGCAACATAATAATGCTTTTTGTCCAGATTGATGGCAGACGAAAGATTATAGAAACGCATTTTGCTCTTATCACCACGTGCCAGCATCATGTCACCAATGATGCGTGCCAAGCGGCCATTTCCGTCCTCAAACGGATGGATCGACACAAACCAGAAGTGCGCGATGGCAGATCGAATGACAGGCGAGATGGGCAACTCAGCGTTGAACCAGTCGATGAAACGATGCATCTCCTGCTCAACGCGTTCGGGCGAAGGTGCCATATAATGCACCCGCTCTCGTCCCATATATCCCGAAACGATGACCTCGTCGTGTGAACGATATTTCCCGACCTCAATGGGATTTCCTTGGCTGTATCCTGTAGGGAAGAAGGCTGACTGCCACCCACACAATATTTCTTTGGTTAACGGTCGGTCGTAATGCTCAGTCGCATCGACCATGATTGCCACCACTGCTTCAACATATCGTGAGGAAGCCACATACTTTGCCAGATCGATTCCCAATCTACGGGCAATTGACGAGCGCACTTCATCCACATTTAGTTTGATGCCCTCTATCTCGGAAGAGAACAAGAGTTCGCGCGTCATATTCTCGGCCATGGCTCGAAGTTGGTCATTAAACCCCATTCCACTCAAGCGGCCATAAAGGTGTCCCTGCTGACGAACCACCTCATCGAGCAGGATAGCTACTCGGTTTTCATCCCAAGTGAATTCTGTCCAGTTGTCTTTTTCGTGTAAGTACATACCATTCTTGTCATGCGACGTTATTCTCCCCATAACGTCGCAAATTTTGCGACAAAATTACAACAATAATGTCGCATTGCAAAATTCTAAAGCAAAAAACTATGTATTTTGCGAAAAAATCCATTTAATCGCCGCAGTATTGCCCTATGAGCAGAATGGTGCGGCTGATGTCATCGTAAATGAAATAAAGGAAGGGATGATCAGCCCTGAAGATTGCTTCTACATCTTTCTCAACTTCTCCTTCTCCTTTTAAAGTATGATTAGATATCGTCTCAGCAGTCGCTTCAGTCTCTTTTTCTGACACTTCAATCTTAACAATCTGCCTCACTTTACTAATGTAAGAAGGCAAATCGCACAAGCGACCATATTCAGCAGCATTAATATCTGTTGCTGAAGGGACTATTCGTTTCACGAAATTGATTAAATCGAAATTGCTCTCTGTTGTGAACTTAGGAAAAAATACTTCCACATTGTGGTACGAAATTTCATCAAGCAATTTATCAAAATCACTATAATTGAAACCATAAGCGAACTTGCCTATATTATGTGTTTTAGGCAATACTATCAACATCCGATAATTATGATCATAGTACTGCATTGATAAGGCCTGAAATCGTGGATTTTCAAAAAACAAGTATCCACCTCTGTTATTCATTAATGGTACAGAGACTATCTTCTTAGCACGCTTAAACTCACTTAATTCGGTTCTCGACTCATTAAATGGGTTACTCCAATGATTTTTAAAATGAAGATAGTTGATCAGATAAATCAAATCCAGTGGCTGGGGTTCTATTGAGATCGTTGGCACTTTGCCATGAGCATGCTGCTGCAACCAATCATTAATGATGCGATTCACTGCATTCGCATCTTCAAAACTCACATTCAATGCACCGGCTTGATAGATATTAGTCAACGAATCAACGAATTCTTTTTTCAAAGTGTATTGCTTATTTGCTGCCAAGACATTCAGTAATTCAATCATGGCAGTTTTTCTCTTAGGCAGCGACCTAGCATATTTTTGGAAGAATGAATTCGCTATATCATTCCTTCCAATGACTGTTTCATGTTGTTGCAATGTTTTTCCCGAAGCACCATTTGCAGTCATGCCCATAATATATGCCAAACTCAATGGCGAAACAACAAAACTCTTTTCCTGTTGAAGACCTCTGACATATCTAAACAAATCAAAAGCCAGATCATTCACTTTAACAGGAATCTGTTCTTCATCTTGGGTGAGAGTAAGAAGTTCTTCTTGTTCTTCAACTTCCTCTGTAATAGTATCCACTTTACTCTCAGATTCCTTCATTTTTTGTTCACGATACTGCTCACGGGAGTTGCATGAGACTAACATCATGATGGTAAGAAGGACAAAAGTATAGTATTCAAATCGTTTCATAACTACTATTTTTGAAAGAGGCACACCCATTTAAATGAGTGTGCCTCAAATATTAAACAATTTAGTCGTCGGTGGAGAAGAGGGGGTCTTCGGGCATGACCATGACGGGTTTCTGCTGGGCTGCCTTGAGGATGTTGTCGGGGACATATTTCTTGTCGACGACGAGGCGGAACATGTACTCGTTAAACCAGTCGTTTGTCATGATGTTGTAACCCCTGTGGCAACTCTCGGTGCCCCACGAGTTCTCGACCTTCCACTTGATGGGTTTTCCGTTGGCGTCAAGGTCGACGGCGGTAAGCGTCATGGCGTGTGTAGATCCGCTGTCGAAGGTGGCGATGCGATCGGCCTTGTTCATGCCAAAGGTGGTGCCGAAGAGGGTGCCATAGTCGAAGTTGTCAAGGGCATTGAGTCCCACCTTGCGGTCGAGCTGCACACCCACGTCATAGCTCGAGTAGAGCTTTGTCCCATCCTTGAGCGAGGTAATCGCCATCTGTGCGATGTCCTCCATGGGCAGGTTGATGTAGCACCAGTTGTGTCCGTCATAGGTGTGGCGGTCCCATTCCACCTCGTAGGTCTTATAATAGGGCCGGCGCGGGTCGTTCATCGCCATGATGAAAGTGCCGTTGATGGCATCGGTGCCCTGTGTCTCGCGGAAGAACTCCAGCGGGGTGTAGGTGCGTGGCTCGGTGACCGCCTTGCCGTCCTTGTTCTTGAAGGCATAGGTAAACTCCTTGATGGGCTCACCTAGTGTAATGGTCAGCATGTGGTAAATCTCACTGAGCATCTGCGTCTTGCGCTGTTC
>JAFZSO010000046.1 GCA_017619355.1 Muribaculaceae bacterium | reverse complement strand
TGAAAGAGTGGTAACTCTCGGGATGGTCTTCGGGGAGTCCCACATACTCGTCCATATTGAAGGTGACGACATTCTGGAACGAGACCTTGCCGGCCTTGTTGAGTTCGATGAGTTTTTTATACATGCCCAGGGGTGAACTGCCGGTGGGGCATCCGAGGACGAAGGGGTGCTCGGGAGTGGGGTTAGCGGCATTGATGCGTGAGGCCACATAATTGGCAGCCCAAGCCGAAACATGCTCATAATCAGGTTCAATGATGAGTCTCATAGATTGATATTTTAGCGTTTTTGTTAATCGTTTAAGTTTGAATAGCACAAAAGTACAAAAAAATGTGGATTTTTATGTAATTTTGCAGTCAAAGAAATGACAGAAATGAAAGAAAACTCAAAACCGCTGATACTGATCAGCAACGACGACGGATATAATGCCGGTGGCATCAGGACGCTGATAGCCGTTGCGCGCGAATTCGGGGATGTGGTGGTAGCCGCCCCCATGAAGCAGCAGAGCGGCAAGGCCAGTGCCATCACCATTACCACACCGCTGCGTGCCAAGCGCGTGAAGCAGGAAGAGGGCCTGACCGTGTTCCTGATTGACGGCACCCCTGCCGACTGCGTGAAACTGGCGCTGGACCAGCTGCTGGAAGGCCGCCATCCCGACCTTGTGCTGGCGGGCATCAACCACGGCTACAATGTGGGCGTGAGCACGCTCTACAGCGGCACGATGGGCGCCACCTTCGAGGGGCTTGTGCACCATGTGCCGAGCGTTGCCTTCTCCTATGGCAGCTATGACCCCGACGCCGACTTCACGGTGTGCGTGCCCTATGTGCGCAGCATCATAGGCCGCGTGCTGGAACAGGGCCTGCCCAAGGGCACCTGCCTGAATGTGAACATCCCCCACGACAAGGGCGAGCTGAAGGGCGTGAAGGTGACCACCACAAGCCTGGGGCTGTGGCGCAACGAGTTTGAACGCCGCACCGACCCGCACGGGGCCGACTACTACTGGATGGCTGGCTACTACGAGCACGAGAATCCCGACGACGAGACCACCGACCTCTACTGGATTGACCGTGGCTGGGTGAGCGTGACGCCATGCAAGGTGGACCAGACTGCGCGCGGTGTGATGGGCGAAATAGCCGATTTACTGACCTAAAGCGGTCAATAAACACCTTTTTAATAGGAAAAATCGGCGATAATTTGTAACTTTGCACCCTCAACGGGGATTTTTTAATCAGACTATTGATGACAACAGGTGACAATTTTTTATTGGGTCGAGTTCCAATGCCTGTGGCACCGTCCACCGTGCTTCGCACGACTTTGACTTTGGAATCTCCCCGAACTAAAGGTTGATGACAATTGTTTAGGATTGACCTGTGGCTCAATTAAAACACAAGAAAAAACAACTATAAGAAAATGGAAAAGAAAGTAAGAGTGCGTTTTGCACCATCGCCCACGGGCCCGCTGCACATTGGAGGCGTGCGCACGGCCTTGTATAACTACCTGTATGCCCGCCAGCACGGCGGCAGCATGATACTGCGCATCGAGGACACCGACAGCACCCGCTTTGTGCCCGGTGCCGAGCAGTACATCAACGAGGCGTTGCAATGGTTAGGCATAGGCATTGACGAAGGCGTGCGCGAAGGTGGCGACTACGGTCCCTACAAGCAGAGCGAACGCCGCGACATCTATCGCCGCTATGTGAAACAGCTGCTCGACGACGGCAAGGCCTACATTGCCTTCGACACCCCCGAGGAACTCGAGGCCAAGCGTGCCGAGGTGAAGAACTTCCAGTACGACGCCTCGACCCGCATGGGCATGCGCAACTCGCTGAGTTTGCCCGCCGAGGAGGTGAAGGCACTGATTAACGGAGGCGCCAAGCATGTGGTGCGCTTCCTGATCGAGCCTAACCGCGATGTGGTGGTGCACGACCTGATTCGTGGCGATGTGACCATCAACTCGAGCATACTGGACGACAAGGTGCTCTACAAGAGTGCCGACGACCTGCCCACCTATCACCTGGCCAACATTGTGGACGACCACCTGATGGAGGTGAGCCATGTGATTCGCGGTGAGGAATGGCTGCCCAGCGCACCGCTGCATGTGCTGCTGTATGAGGCCTTTGGCTGGACCGACAGCATGCCACAGTTTGTGCATCTGCCCCTGCTGCTCAAGCCCGACGGCAAAGGCAAGCTGAGCAAGCGCGACGGCGACCGCCTGGGCTTCCCGGTGTTCCCGCTGGAGTGGCACGACCCCAAGAGTGGCGATGTGTCGAGCGGATACCGCGAGTCGGGTTATCTGCCCGAGGCCGTGATCAACTTCCTGGCCCTGCTGGGCTGGAACCCCGGCGACGACCGCGAAATCATGTCGATGGACGAACTGATACGCGACTTCTCGTTTGAACACTGCTCCAAGAGCGGCGCCAAGTTTGACTTCGAGAAGGGCAAGTGGTTCAACCACGAGTACCTGATGAACATGGACGATGACCGCCTGGCCGATCTGTTCAAACCCGTACTCGCCGAGAACGGCGTGAATGTGGCCGACTTCAGCGACGACTATATTGCCGCCGCGGCCGGACTGGTGAAGAACCGCATCAACTTTGTGCGCGACCTGTGGGACAACGCCCGCTTCTTCTTCGTGGCTCCCACCACCTACGCCGAGAAAGATGTGAAGAAACGCTGGAAAGAAGATACTCCCCAACTCATGGGCGAACTCATCGAGGTGCTGAAAGGTCAGGACTTTGCCGATGCCACCGCCACAGAAGAGGCCGTGATGGAGTGGATCAAGGGCAACGAGTATCACATGGGCAATGTGATGAACGCCTTCCGCCTCACCGTGGTGGGCGAATGCAAGGGCCCACACATGTTCGACATCACCAAGTTGCTGGGCAAGGAAGAGACCCTGGCCCGCATCGAACGCGGCATCAGCAACATCGTCAGTCCCGAAGCATGATGAACATGGCACTTTCTCCCAAACGCCTGCTGTGCATAGCGCTATCGCTGCTGTGCATGAGCGGTGTTGTCGCTCAGGAAGTGGAATGGAGCGTGGATGCCAATGTGGTGCTCAATAACCGCGAGGGCAATCTTAACGAGTCACCAAACCAGACGTTCATCTTCACGCGCATCACTCCACAGATAGGCGTGTCGCTCGACAGCGCCCGCCATAGGGTGATGGGTGGTGTGACCTGGTTCCAGCCCATGAACGACAACCTGGGTGGCTATAAGGTGCTGCCGGCTCTCTACTACCAATACAAGAATGACAGAAAGGGGTTGATGTTCAAGTTTGGCATGATACCCAACGAGTTGAACAACAGCATTCCCACCTATTTGCGAAGTGACTCGATCAACTATGTGCAACCCAACATCAGGGGTGCGGTAGTGGGTATCGACAAGCAGCACTTCTGGTTCAAGTCGTGGCTCGACTGGCGGCAGATGCAGACCAACAACCGCCGCGAGGCCTTTGATGTGACTGGCGACGTAGGATGGCGCACACTGAAAAACGACAACGTGTTCAAAGCATCAGGAGTGGTGAGCTACAACCACCTGGCAACCCGCAAAATCAAAGATCCTGAAGAGGGGGTGGTCGATAACTTCATCTTGTGCCCGCAACTGGCCTATGAGCACTTGTGGACAAATGGCCGCTTCGGCTTGGGCGCCGGCATGCTCCTGACAGCTGACCGCGACCGGGTGGCCGACAACAAGTGGCATGCCCAAGCCGGTTTCATCGGGAAGGTGTCGGGCAACTGGAAATGGCTGTCGTTGATTGAGAACATTTATGCCGGCAAGCGACAGATGCCTTTCTATGAGAAATATGGCGGCTATTTTTACAGGGGCGACCCGCTCTATCACAGTAAATTCTACAGCCGTACCGACCTGGTGGCCACTGTGTTCCAGAGCGACTTCATGAACCTCGAGGCACGGCTCACCTTCCATGCCAACAACGAGGGGACCGCCTTCTGGCAACAAGTGGCAGTGCGCTTCTACCTCGACCGCCTGGTGTGGAAACGGCACAGGCGCAAGGACAGCGGCGTAGCATACCGCCCCTTACAATCACAATTCTAAAAACAGAAAGCAATGAATTTCTTTTATAACAGCGGAATAGCCTTTATGAGGATGGGCATCAAGCTGGCGTCGGTACGCCACAAGAAGGCCCGCCTTATGGTGCAAGGCCAGGCTGACACTTTCCAGTACCTGAAAGAGCATCTCGACGGCGAGAGTCAATATATCTGGATGCATGTGTCGTCGCTGGGCGAGTTTGAACAAGGCCGCCCACTCATCGAGAAAATCAAGGCCGAGCATCCTGAGCAGCGCATTGTGCTCACCTTCTTCTCGCCTTCGGGCTATGAGGTGCGCAAAGACTATGACAAGGCCGATGCCGTGTGCTATCTGCCCTTCGACACGCCGGGCAATGCGCGCCGTTTTCTAGACCTGGTGCGTCCGTCGATGGCCATCTTCGTGAAATATGAGTTCTGGGGCAACTACCTGAGCGAGCTGAAGCGCCGCGAGGTGCCCACCTACATCATCTCGGCCATTTTCCGTCCCGGGCAGTCGTTCTTCAAGCCGTGGGGCGGCATGTTCCGCAAGATGCTGGGCTGTTTCACGCACTTCTATGTGCAGAACGAGGAGTCGCGTCAGTTGCTTGAGGGCATAGGCATCAACGCCGTGACCGTGGCAGGCGACACCCGATTTGACCGTGTGGCGCATGTGCGCGAACAGGCCAAGGACTTTCCCGTGATAGAGAAGATGACGCAAGAGTGCCCCTTCACGCTGGTGATGGGCAGTTCGTGGCCTCCCGACGAAGACATCGTTATCCCCTACTTCAACGCCCACCCCGGCATGAAGCTGATTATAGCACCCCATGAGTTTGACCGCGAACGCCTCGACGCGCTGCTGGCCAGACTGAAACGCAAGGCGGGCCTCTACTCCACCACCCGTGCCGAGGAGGCTCACGAACTGGACTGCCTGGTGATTGACTGCTTCGGCATCCTGTCGTCGGTGTACCGCTACGGCCAGATGGCCTACATAGGCGGTGGCTTTGGTTCCGGCATCCACAATGTGAACGAGGCGGCGGTGTATGGCATCCCCGTGGTGTTCGGTCCCAAGTACGGCAAATTCCTTGAGGCCAAGGAACTCATTGCCGCCGGTGGAGGTTTCTCGGTGCGCAACAGCGAGGAATTTGCCCAGATCATGGACACGCTCACCACATCGGCCGAGAAGCTGAAAAGCAGTAGCCGCATAGCCGGCGACTACATCCAGTCGCACCTGGGTGCCACCGACAAGATTTACGGCGAGCTCTTCGGCTAAGGTCGTTTTTGAAGCGGTTTTTGGCGTGCTATGCGAAAAATATGCAAAAATTAGTGCGAAAATTGCGAAATAAGCATTATCTTTGCTAAAACCAGAACAAAACCATTTAGGCTACAACTTAGAAACAGAACATATATGAGACCAGAATTAAGTTCACTCATCAAGCTCGATCAGGTGTCGAAGCACTACTACAAGCCAGAAAGCGAAATAGAACTGGCGTCGCTCACCCGCCATGAAAAGGTGTACACCACCATTTTGGAAACCCTAGACGAGGGTATCGCCAAGGCGGCCCTGGAAGTGGCCGAGGAAATCAAGCGCAATGTGGCCGAGAAAGGCCGTTGCGTGATAGGCTTCGGCTCGGGTCGCGGCGCGCTGCAGGTGTATGACGAACTGGTGAAACTCTACTTTGCCGACAAGGGGAGTTTTGCTAATGTGGTGGCATTCAACATGGCAGAGTTTGGCCTTGGGGCAATAGCCGGCATGGAGCAGAGCACCCTGCGCCGCATCAACGAGCACCTGTTCAACAAGGTGGACATCGATCCCGAGAATGTGCACACCTTCGATATGCAGGCCAACAAGGAGAATGTGGACTCGCTGTGCAAACTCTACGAGACCGAAATCGACGAGTATGGCGGGCTTGACCTGGTGATTTGCCAGCTGACCAAGAACGGCGGACTGGTGTTCAACGAACCAGGGTCGGTATCGTCATCGTCGTGCCGCCTGGTGCTGCTGAGCAACGAAACGCGTACGCGCGTAGCCGAGTCGTACCAGTGCGAGGATGCTCCCGCCACCGCCGTGACGCTGGGCATCAGCAACATACTGTCGGCCCACAAGGTGATTTGCGTGGCATGGGGCGAGAACAGCGCCGACGCACTGTATAACACGATTGAGGGAACTCTCTCGGACCAGGCACCTGCCTCGTTCCTGCAACTGCATCACAATGTGAAGATGATTGTGGACCTGGAGGCGGCACACAAACTCACCCGCATCAACTTCCCGTGGAAGGTAGCTTCGTGCGAGTGGACCAGCCAGCTGGTGCGCCGTGCCATCGTGTGGCTGAGCCGCCACACCGGCAAGCCCATCCTGAAACTGACCAACAAAGACTATAACGACAACGGCTTGAGCGAGCTGGTCACGGTGTTTGGCTCGGGCTATGATGTGAACATCAGAATTTTCAACGATCTGCAACACACCATTACGGGCTGGCCCGGCGGCAAACCCAATGCCGACGACGCCTCTCGCCCCGAACGCGCCACCCCGTTCCCGAAACGAGTGCTGGTATTCAGTCCGCACCCCGACGATGTGGTGGTGTCGATGGGCGGCACACTGCGGCGCCTGGTGCAGCAGGGACATGATGTGCATGTGGCATTCCAAACCTCAGGCGATGTGGCAGTGGCCGACGAGAACCTGGCACGCATGCTCATGCTCTACCAGAAGGTGGTGCACCGTCTCAATGCCGATGTAACCGAGACTTCATTCAAGCATGTCGAGACACTTGCCCAAGAAATAAAGGGCAAGAAACCTGGCGAACCCGACACACCCGACTTGCGTTACCTGAAAGGCAAGATCTTTGTGTGCGAGGGCATCACGAGTTGCATGCACATGGGTGTGAAGCAAGAAAACATCTACGAGATGAACATGCCGTTCTATGAGGAATCGGCATTTGGCGACGGCAAGATAACTCAAGTAGATATAGAACAGGTGAAAAACCTGATACTGAAGATTCAGCCTCATCAGATTTTCTTTGCCGACGACCTGAACGACCCCTTCGGCACCCATGCCAAGGTGGCCGAGGCCATCGTCATGGCACTGAACGAATTGCGTCACGAGCCCTTCATGCGCGACTGCCGCGTGTGGATGTACCGTGGTCAGTGGGGTGCCTTCAGCATCGACGACATAGAGATGGCAGTGCCCATGAGTCCCGAGGAGTTCAGCTTCAAGCGCGACGCCATTCTGAAGCACCAGTCGCAGATTCACGACGCACCCTTCCGCGACCCCGAGAACGGCAAGCTGAGCTGGCAACGCTCCATCGACCGCAACAAGGCTACTGCCGACCTCTACAGCGACTTAGGCCTCGCCTCTTACGAGGCCATGGAAACCTTCGTACAGTACAAGTTTAGACAAGACCAATAGAGCAACACCAAACAATATAACCATAACCTATGGCAAAACGTGATAAATTCAAGATACTGAAGCAAGAGCGCCGAGAAATCAGAGACAGGGTCATCAACTTCTTCAATACTGAAGGAACCACTCCCTATAACTACAAGCAGGTAGCAGCCAAGGTGTGCGCTACCACCCCTAAACTCAAGACGCTTGTCGTGGAAACGATGGAGCAACTCTCGGGCGAGGGTTTCTTGACCGAAGTGGCCCCCGGCCGTTTCAAGGCACTGATGCGCTCGTCGGTGGCTGAGGGAATCTTCATTCGCCGCAGCAACGGCAAAAACAGCGTGGATACCGCCAACGACGACGGCAAACCCATCATGGTGGCAGAACGCAACTCGATGCATGCCCTGAACGGCGATAAGGTGCTGGTGCACATCAGCGCGGCACGCGAGGGCATGGAGCCTGAAGCCGAGGTCATCAAGATACTGGAACGCAAGGAGCAGGTGTTTGTGGGTACGCTCAATGTGAAGAAATACTTCGCGCACCTGGCATGCGACAGCAAGTTCATTGCCACCGACATCTTCATCCCTCTCGACAAGCTGAAAGGCGGCAAGACCGGCGACAAGGCTGTGGTGCGCATCGTGGAATGGCCCGAAGACTCCAACAGCCCCATAGGCGAAGTAGAGGATGTGTTGGGCAAGGCAGGTGAGAACAATGCTGAGATTCACGCCATTCTGGCGGAATTCGGTCTGCCTTACAAATATCCCGAGAGCGTGGAGCGCGTGGCCAACAAGATAGACCCCGGCATCACGCCCGAAGAGGTGGCGCGGCGCCGCGACATGCGCGATGTGACCACTTTCACCATCGACCCGTGGGATGCCAAGGACTATGACGATGCCCTGTCGGTGCGCAAACTCGATAACGGTCGCTACGAGATAGGCATCCACATTGCCGATGTGACGCACTATGTGAAACAAGGCTCGGTCATCGACAAGGAGGCGTATAACCGTGCCACCTCGGTGTATCTCGTGGACCGCACCATACCCATGCTGCCCGAGCGGCTGTGCAACTACATCTGCTCGCTGCGCCCGAACGAAGACAAGCTCACCCACTCGGTGATTGTGGAAATGGACGACAAGGCCAAGGTGCACAAATATGAGATCTGCCACACGGTGACGCGCAGCGACCGCCGCTTCAGCTACGAGGAAGCGCAGGAAATCATCGAGACCGGCAAAGGCGACTTGGCCGAAGAGATACTGCTGCTCAACGGGCTGGCGCAGCAACTGCGCGCCAACCGATTCAAGAATGGCTCGGTAGAGTTTAACCGCGAGGAGATTGACTTCAAGATCGACGAGAACGGCAAGCCCATAGAGGTGATGAAGCATGTGTCGAAAGAGTCGAACAAACTCATCGAGGAATTCATGCTGCTGGCTAACCAGAAGGTGGCTGAGCACATAGGCAAGGTGCCGGCCAACAAGAAAGCCAAGGCATTTGTCTATCGCATTCACGAGGAACCCAACGAAGAGAAACTCGCCAACATGGCCGACATTGCCGCACGCTTCGGTCACAAGTTCAAGACCAGCGGCAAGCCCAAGGAGGTGAACAAATCGATCAACAAGATGCTGGAGGAAATCAAGGGCAAGCCCGAGGAGGACCTGCTCTCGATACTGGCCATACGTTCAATGGCAAAGGCCATGTACTCGTCGATTAATGTGGGGCACTACGGTCTGGCATTTGACTACTACACGCACTTCACCTCGCCCATTCGTCGTTACCCCGACATGATGGTGCACCGCCTGCTCGACCGCTACGCCGAAGGTGGTCGCAGCGTGAATCAGGATTCGCTCGAGGAGGACTGCAAGCACACGAGTTCGCAGGAACAGCTGGCAGCCGCTGCCGAGCGTGCCTCGATCAAGTATAAAGAGGTGGAATTCATGGGCGAGCGCCTGGGCGGCGTGTTCACGGGACGCATCTCGGGTGTGACCGAGTGGGGCCTCTATGTGGAACTCGACGAGACGCACTGCGAGGGTCTGATCTCGATTCGTGACCTCGACGACGACTTCTATGAGTTCGACGAGAAGAACTTCTGCGTGCTGGGGCGCCGTACCCATCGCAAGTATCAGCTGGGCGACAAGATTACCATTCAGGTGGCACGCGCCGACCTCATCAAGAAACAACTCGACTTTGCGCTGGTCGACAAGGATAACCCGCCATTCACGCATCGCATCGACAAGGCTCCCATCACCGAGTCGAGCCGCTTTACTCCGAGCAATAAGGAGGGCAAACTGGATAGGCAGCGTGAGGAATACGAGGGCGGATATGCATCGCGCCGCCAGAAACGCGGCAAGCGTGGCAACACCAGCAAGCGCGAGATGCGGGCACAAAAACGCGAGTCACGACGCAGCAAGCGCCGCCGCTAACAATCAGTGAAATAGGATATTGTGACTTTTATTCGCCTTTGGTGGCAGGGGCGGAGGCACTGACCTCGTCGGTGACCATGGGGGCAGCGTCAATGTCGGAGGGAGTGAGGTCGGCCGAAACCTGTGCAGGCTGCACCGAGGTGGTAATCGAATCGTTCTTGGCAGAGACGGCTTCGGCGCCGTCGCCAGCCTGCTTATCGCAGGCCACCAATGCGAAGGCCGTGGCGATGAAGAGTGCTATAAGGGTCTTTTTTGTGCGCATAATCATTAGAGCAGTTTGATTTCTGGTTGCAAATATACACACTTCTCGCGAAACCACCCCTCCCAAACTTGAAAAAGTGATATTATCCACTTTTATTTGAGAATCAGAAGCAATATCAAGATTGCATAGATGACTACTATGAAGAATACGCAGATGATTACCGAAGCCTTGCAGTAGTCCCAACCCATGAATCCGAACCCTTCCAGAAAATCGACCGACTTCTGGAATGCCCAGTCGCACCACTGACTGAAGCGCTTGCGGTTCCACCATGTGACCAACAGGCACACGGCGGCCCAAGCGACCGTGAGCCACGGCCAAGTGCCGATGATGAAATCAAGCATCACCGCCCAGGTGAGCGGCACCAGCATGTAGTAGACGATAATGTTCACTTCATTATAGGTGAGGTGAACTTTCTGTGCCAGTTTCATTAAGACATTGGCGGTGCCGTTGAATAATTTTATAATCATACTAGTACTATGTGTTTTATATTTGTTTCGACAAAAAAAGCTGTTTTCCAATCACTGGAAAACAGCTTCAAACTTTTTAGTTTGCTGTCTCGAATCGAGATAGATTATTTCTTCTCTTCTTCGGGCTTTACAGAAGCGCTAGCTTCGGGAGCTACAGAAGCGCTAGCTTCGGGCTTCACAGATGCGCTTGCTTCGGGAGCTACAGAAGCAGAAGTGCTAGCTTCGGGAGCAACAGAAACAGAAGTAGAAGCAGATGCAGATGCAGAAGCAGAAGTCTGAGCGTCTTTCTTGCAAGAGAACATAGCTACACTAGCTACAACAGCAAATAATAAAACTAACTTTTTCATTTTCGTAATTTTTAAAAAAATAATAAAACAATAAATTTTTTTCGTGTTGATTGAAAATCGGTGCAAATTTATATCAAAATTTTCATATGCAAATGTTTTTGCGAAAAAAATTTTCATTGAAAAGAGATAAAAAAAGCGGTTTTTTCTGATTTTTCACCATAAACCACAATTCAATTTATTGATTTATAATATTTTACGTAAATCCACCCAAAATAAACCTCTACTGTTAAAGATTGCAAACAAACCACCAGGTTTTATAAAAACCACGCAAAAATGCCCAAAAACCGGCAAAAAAGCCACCTTCAACAAGGCGGCTTTGATGTAATGCAGCTTTATATATATAATATATTAATGTGAAAAGTACGTTTTTAGCGATAGAGGAAGCGCTTGATGCTGCGCTTGGGCGTTTTCTCGAATTCTGAAGCCATAATCTCGATTTTAGCGAGACGCTCGTAGGGTGCCACAAGTTTGTTGAGCTCGGCACGCACATTCTCCATGATTTCAGGCAGCTGGTCGTTAGTCACGCCCAGCTGATCCATAGCCTCAAAGTCGGGATATACGAGTCCCACGAGCTTGCCGCCACGGTCCACCACCAAGCTCTCGTTCACATAGAGCATGTTGTTGAGTTTGGCCTCAATCTCTTCAGGGTAGATGTTCTGCCCGTTGGCACTAAGCAGCATGGTCTTGAGACGACCGCGAATGAAGATGGTGCCATCGGCGGTGAGCGTACCCATGTCGCCCGTGTGCAGCCAGCCGTCGTCGTGCAGCACCTTGTCGGTGGCCTCGGTGTTGTGGAAGTAACCCTTCATCACATTCTCGCCCTTGATGCAAATCTCGCCGGGAATGTTCTCGGGGTCGTCGCTCAGAATCTTGCATTCCATGAGTCCTGGCAAAATGCGGCCAGCACTGTGCAGCACAAACTCGCGCCACGGAGTGTGGCTCACCAGAGGTGCGCACTCGGTCATACCATAACCCACGGTGAAGGGGAACTTGATCTTATAGAGGAATTCCTCCACCTCGGCATTGAAGGGAGCACCACCCACGATGATTTCCTCGAACCGACCACCGAAGGCCTCGATAAGTTTCTTGCGAATCTGGTCGTAGATACGCTTGTCGAGCAGTGGCACCGCCAGCGCCCAACGCAACATGCCCCTGCTAATCATGGGCACAATCATCTTGGTGTAAATCTTCTCGAGCACAAGTGGCACGCAGATGACGAGGTCGGGCTTGATTTCGTTCATAGCCTTGACCAGAATCTTAGGCGACGGAATGCGCCCTAATAATATAATGTGTGAACCCACAGCCAGCGGTGTGAGCATATCGAAGGCACACCCATAGGCATGAGCCAGCGGCAGGAACGACACATTGCGAGTGCCGCGGCGGTGCAACTGGGAGTTGATGCCATACACCACGTTGCCGCACAAGTTGTTGCCGGTAATCATCACACCCTTGCTGAAACCTGTGGTGCCCGACGTGTAGTTGATCACCATCACCTCTTCGTTAGAAATCTCGGGATAGTGCACATCGGCAGGCGTGAAGCCCTGCGGATGCGCGCTCTCGAACTCGGCCTTGGCTTGTTCGATGCAAGCCTCAAAGTCTTCGTCCTCCTTCTGAGCCAGCACCGACTTGTCGTCGAGCGAGATGACACCACGAATGGCGAGCAGCCGGTCGAAGTCGATCGAATCCCAAATGGCTTTGCTCGTAAAGAGCAATTTGGCCTCAGAGTGGTTCACGATGTGCTGCACATCATTAGGGTTGAATTCCTGCAGAATGGGCACAATCACGGCACCATAGGTGATGGTGGCCATAAACACCGTGACCCATGCCGGCGTGTTCTTGCCAATGAGCGCCACATGGTCGCCCTGCTTGATGCCAGCATATTTATATAATAGGTGTATTCGCTCAATTTCGGTGGCAAAAGCCCCATAGGTGAGCGTGAATTTACTGTTATAGTCGCTTAACGCCTCCAGTTCCCAGTTGTCACGAAAACTCTGTTCGTAGATTTTGATGAGATTTTCTTTCATAAGAAAAAATGTTGTTTACAGATTACAGAAATAGTGCAAGCCAATTCCCGCTAATAATTAGCAAAGATACGGAATTAATTTCATGTAACCAAACCCAATTTGTACTCCACCACAACAAATATCACCTCACTCACAACAAAGCCCCCATAAAACCTGTGTTTTGAAAAAAAATGGAAGATTTTTCGCAAAAAGTTTGGTAGAATGAAAAAATGGGTTTAACTTTGCACTCGCAATTGAAAAATTGAAAAACCACGGTGCGTTAGTTCAGTTGGTTAGAATGCCTGCCTGTCACGCAGGAGGTCGCTGGTTCGAGTCCTGTACGCACCGCTGTTACATTGAAAAGCGAGCAGCCCTTTGTGGTTGCCCGCTTTTTTTATGTGCCGTTCCGTTCTTCTTTATTCCAGCAATGTGGCTTTGTTCAGAATACTGCAGCCACACGCCGTATGCTCTTCAGCTTTGCCATAAAGGACTCGTTGCGTTCAGCCATGAGCATATCATAATCACACTGCATGGCAAGTAGCGGTGCGGCATCCACTCCGAGTGCGGCTTCAAGCATCATTGCGAGTTTTGTGTTTAAAGCGCGTTTGGCGTTTAACACCTCATTAAGCACGGTGTAAGAGATACCCAGTTCTCTTGCTAAACCTCGTTGCGAAATCCCTCTAAACTCCAACTCGTCCTTCAACACTTCACCTGGGTGAGTAGGTTCAAAGGGTTTCAGGTTATTGGCTATCATGTTCGGATTTTGTCCTTCAAGCGTAATCATAGTATGCTATCTCATTTATAATGGTTTGACAATTCTGTGATGTTGCAAATCGTTGCTATCTGCTTCCCTGCTTCAACAGCTTCGGTAAACTCAATGCGATACTGGTCATTGACTCGAACCGACGATAAGCCTTCTTTGTCGCCATGCAATTTTTCATAATGCAAGGATCCATATTTCATAAGGCCTAAAACATTTTCCTGATGCTTCATCAAGTTTACCACCCTCACATACTTTTTTATGACTGAGGGCTGGAATCTATGTTTTTTGTCACTCGCTTGACCATTAACATAGATTTCTTGCAGATATAGTTGTTGAAATATAACTATCATATGCTGCAAAGATAATAACAAAATCTCATGTTCGCAAATTTGCGAGCATTATTTTAAAAATTTGACCACTTTATGGCCACAATTACACGAAGAGTTGCTTGAGGATGTCGGGGGAGCGGAGGGTGCCGATGGTGGAGTTGTGCAGGCGGTAGTAGGTGATGATGGTGTCGAGCATGCGGTTGCGCTCTTCGCGGTTGAAGCGGAACAGGTGCAGATTACTGAAAGTCATGCGCGAAAGCAACTTGATGACGCGGGCATCGTCGGGGGGCAAGAGTTTGCCGCCTGCCGAGGGGCCTGACACAAAGGTGCCGCCCTGCATGTCGAACCAGTAGTTTTCGCCATAGCTTTCGATGTCGGGCTCTATGCCCAGAAAAGCTCCCAGGTGGAACAAGAAACAAATGTGAAAGTTGGCAGCCCCATGCCGCATGTTCTCAAGCAGGAGCACAGCCGTCTCGATGAAGCGGAACAGGGGTTCGTTCTGTTCCCGCTCGTGAATGGTGTGGCTCAGCAGCTCGCTCACAAACATGGCCACGGCGTTCTTCACGGGGTCGGCATAGATGTCGCTCAGCTGGTGCGCCCGACGCACATCGTGCATCATATACAGGTCCTTGCTTGGAATGATGTTCGACTCAAACTCCAGCAACGACAACGGCATCATCATGGCATTGCGCATGCGGGCACTCGCCGTCTTGCCCTGCGCCACCAGGAACGAGAGCACCCCGTGACGGTCGGTATAGATGTGAACTATGTTGTTCCGGTCGTTGTACTTGATCACATTCAGCACCACGCCCCTGAGCGTTTCATGCATGTTGCTTGAGTCCTTTACGGTTGTCAACCATTATCATCACACAAAGTTACTGATAATTGCCCAAAACGCACACAAACAACCTCAAAAAACACAGCAAAAACGGATTAAACTCAAATCGGTCATTAGGCCGCATAAGGTTATTTATTTAGCTCTTTATGTCGTAACAACATTTTTGTTGGCATCTTGTTGCCACTGGTGCCTTGCAATAGTTACTATAGCTTCGCCACCATTGTTACAAACTGCTCAACAAAAACATTGTTCTGACATAAATCCTAATGCCCGAATTGAGTTAAACGCAGTGATTCAGCGAAAAAAAACGCCGAAAATAGTGATTTTGGGCATTGAAATTTTGTCAATTAAAAAATCGTTCCTATATTTGCACTCGCTTTTGCGAAGAAGTGCGCAAAACGGCCCATTCGTATATCGGTTAGTACGTAAGATTTTCATTCTTAAAAGAGCAGTTCGACTCTGCTATGGGCTACTGATAATTAACGATATAAAAATAATTAAAGTAAATTATGGCAAACCATAAATCAGCTATTAAGAGAATCCGCCAGTCTGAGGCCAGAAGGCTTCGCAACCGCTATTATTCAAAGACTATGCGCAATGCAGTGCGCAAACTTCGTAACAACGAGGACAAAGCCGCCGTTAACGAAGATCTGAAGAAAGTTACCGCTATGCTCGACAAGCTTGCCGGCAAGGGTATCATCAGCAAGAATAAAGCCGCTAACTTGAAGTCGAAACTGGCTAAGCACGCTAACAAGGTTAACGCTGCTTAAAAACGAAGGCGACTCTATATTTCAATGATGTGTAGCTCTACTGTCAAATGGTGACGGTGAGATACACTTTTTTAAGGGCCCATTCGTATATCGGTTAGTACGTAAGATTTTCATTCTTAAAAGAGCAGTTCGACTCTGCTATGGGCTACATGATTCAAGCGTTAAGCTTTGCTTAGCGCTTTTCGTTCTATATACCCCCCCACACACACATTTTAGCCTCATAACAACAATCGCCGCACGGGCACAAGCACATGCGGCGATTGAACATATATGTGAATTGTTTTATTATGTGTCGATGGTAGCGTAGGTGGCGTGCTCCTCGATGAACTTCTTGCGAGGTGCCACATCCTCGCCCATGAGCATCGAGAAGATGCGGTCGGCCTCGGCGGCATCGCTGATGTTCACACGACGCAACATGCGGTTCTCGGGATCCATGGTGGTTTCCCACAACTGCTCGGCATTCATCTCGCCCAAACCTTTGAATCGCTGCTTGCGCACATTCTTCTCTTCGCCAGCGGCATATCGGTCGATGAACTGGCGCACCTGCACATCGTCCCAGCAATATTCGCTCACGTTGCCCTTGGTGCAACGATAGAGCGGCGGGTTGGCAATATAGAGGTAACCATTTTCGATGATGGGACGCATGCGGCGGAAGAAGAAGGTCATGAGCAGCGTGGCGATGTGAGCACCGTCGACGTCGGCATCGGTCATGATGATGATGCGGTGATAGCGCAGCTTGCTCAGGTTGGCCTCCTTGGGGTCTTCTTCGGTGCCTATGGTCACGCCCAGGGCACGGAAAATGTTGACCACCGATTCGCTCTCAAACACCTTGTGGTCCATAGCTTTCTCCACATTCAGGATTTTACCGCGCAGCGGCAGAATGGCCTGGAAAGTGCGGTCACGACCCATCTTGGCCGATCCGCCTGCCGAATCACCCTCGACCAGGAAGAGCTCGCACTTGGCAGGATCCTTGCTCGAGCAGTCGGCGAGTTTGCCTGGCAGACCGCCACCACCAAGCGGCGACTTGCGCTGCACCTTCATGCGAGCACTCTCGGCGGCATGGCGTGCTGTGGCGGCAAGCACAATCTTCTCGACGATGGTCTTGGCCTGAGCCGGATGCTCTTCGAGATAGATGCCCAGTGCCTCGCGGACGCTGGTCTCTACGGCGCCAATGGCCTCGGTGTTGCCCAACTTGGTCTTGGTCTGACCCTCAAACTGAGGTTCAAGCACCTTCACTGAGATGACGGCAGTGATGCCCTGACGGAAGTCCTCGGGCTTGATTTCCACCTTCACCTTATCGAGCATCTTGCTCTCCTCGGCATATTTCTTGAGTGTGCCACCCAGACCACGACGGAAGCCGGTGAGATGCGTACCACCCTCAATGGTGTTGATATTGTTGACAAATGAGTAGATGTTCTCGTTGAACGAGGTGTTATAGGTCATGGCCACTTCCACCGGTATGCCACCCTTGTTGCTGTTGATGTGAATCACATCCTTGATGAGCGGTTCCTTGGCGGCGTCGATGTAGCGCACAAACTCGTCGAGACCTGTCTCGGAGTAGTACTGCTCGGTGCGTGGTTCACCATGCTCGTTCTTGTCGCGCAGGTCGCACAGCGACAGGTGCACGCCAGCATTCAGGTAGGCGAGGTCGCGAAGACGGGTCGCCAGTATGTCGAACTGATATTCAGTGGTCTGGAAAATCTTGCCGTCGGGGTGGAAGAGCACCATGGTGCCATGGTCATTGCTCTTGCCTATCACCTTCACCTCACTGGTGGGCTTGCCGTAGGCATACTCCTGCATATAGACCTTGCCGTCGCGGTGCACCTCGGCGCGCAGATAGTCGCTCAGCGCATTCACGCAGCTCACGCCCACACCATGCAAGCCGCCCGACACCTTGTAGGAGCCTTTGTCGAACTTACCACCGGCATGGAGCACGGTCATCACCACCTCGAGGGCCGACTTGTGCAGTTTCTCGTGCTCGTCGACGGGAATGCCACGACCGTTATCCTTCACCGAGATGGAGTTGTCTTCATGAATGGTTACCTGTATTTCGTTGCAGAATCCCGCCAAAGCCTCGTCGATACTGTTGTCGACCACTTCCGACACCAGATGGTGAAGACCCTTCACATGGGTGTCGCCAATGTACATGGACGGACGCTTGCGCACTGCCTCCAGACCTTCAAGGACCTGAATGTTATGCGCCGAATACTGTTTCTCTTCTTGTTCTCTTAATTCGTCTGACATATTTGTTTAAATATCTTGTTTTACCAAGGCGGAAACGATACTTTTTCGCTGCATTTTCACGCCTTTTTTCGTGTTTCAATAAAACATACAAAAATACAAAAATAGTGGCAAAATCACAAGTTTATGAGCCTTAAAAAAACCAAAAAAATGCACTCGGGCGGGGTTTTACCCCCACTTGTTGCGATTTGTGGGTTTCAGGGCGGCCCAAAGCCCTGTTTTCACAGGTATTTTTCGCCATATTTGAGCTTCACCTCGTTCACATACTGGCGAATCTTCTGCTCCTCGTCCTTGGGCACAATGAGCAGTGCATCGCCAGCGTCGGCTATAATGTAGTTGTCGAGTCCCGAAGCCACTATGAGCTTGTCGGGCGGCACCACTATCACATTGTCGTGGCTGTTTACCAGCAGGGCGCGGCTGTGCTGTGTCACATTGCCCTGGTCGTTCTTGTCCGACACATCGTAGAGAGCCCCCCAGGTACCCAGGTCGGTCCACCCAAAGTCGACGCGCTCCACACACACATTAATGGCCTTCTCCATAATGGCATAGTCGATGGATATGTTGGCACACGAAGCATACATCTCATTGATGAAGCCTTGCTCGCCAGGGGTGCCGAACAGCGACGCTCCGGCCTCGAAGCGCGCTGCCATGTCGGGAGCCAGCTCGCGCACGGCCCGCAAGATGGAATCGACGTGCCAGAAGAACATGCCTGAGTTCCAATAGAATTCGCCACTCTCAAGGAACACCTTGGCAAGGTTCAGGTCGGGCTTTTCGGTGAAAGTCTTCACGCGCGAGAAATTGGCATCGATGCGGTCGCCAAGCTGAATGTAGCCGTAGCCCGTCTCAGGTCGATTGGGCTTCACGCCAAAGGTGAGCAGCGCATCGCGCGACTCTACAAACTCATAGGCCCGAAGCACACTTTCCCTGAAGGCTTCGCGGTTCAGTATCAGATGGTCGCTCGGAGCCACCATGATCACGGCATCAGGATTCAGCGCCTTGATGTGATAGGCTGCCCACGCATTGCACGGTGCGGTGTTGCGTCGTGCAGGCTCAAGCAGTATCTGCTCCTTGCCTATCTGAGGCAGTTGCTCCTCAATGAGACCGGCATACTGTGCATTGGTGAGCATAATGATATTCTCGATGGGCACAATGCCTTCGAGGCGCTCCACCGTGAGTTGCAGCAGACTCTTGCCGATGCCCAGAAAGTCGATGAATTGTTTGGGTTTATTGCTGCGGCTGTAGGGCCAGAAGCGGCTTCCAACACCACCGCACATGATCACGCAATATCGGTTGTTCATAGTTTTCTTGTAATCGTTTTTATCGTGTATGTGTATGGTCGTAATTATTATAATTGATTACCCAAGTAAACGATAACGCCAAAGATAGCCACCAGCACCACCACTATGAAGTAGGCTATTATCTTGAATCGCAGGCTGGGAGGCTCGGGACGCAACTCTTTCGAGAACACCTTGGGCACATAGCGATAGGCATTCGGTGACTGCGAAGAAGAAGACTTCGATTTAGTCTCACTTTTAGCTGCCTGAGGCTCGGAAACCGACTGCCGCTGCACCGCTGCCACCTGCACGGGCGAAGCACTTGCCGCTGCCTGCTGATTTGACAGTAGCGCCACACCGCAGAAGGGGCAAAAGCGCAATCCCTCATGATGGGGCAACTCCTTGCCGCAACCATAGCAGTAGCGCTCGCCACCGTGAGTTTGAACCTCAGGCAGAGCAGGCCCTGGTGCCAAAGGCGACTCAGGCTCGGGCTCGGGCAGTTCCACGCCTTCGGCCACAAACTCGGTGAGGCACTGCGGGCAAATCACAACGCCCCGGCAAACCACCAGTTCGTCGTGCGAGATGCTTAAGCCTTTACCACAATGCGGACAAGATAGATTCATAGATGCAATCGTTTCACTCTCACTTGGTTATGATTCGGCAACAAGTGGTTGCCAAATCTTATCAATTAATTTACAAAGATACATAATATAAATGTAATATCTATATTATATATCCTAAAAAATGAAAAAATACTACTCTTTTTCCTTTGTTGGAGCAACTTGCTTGTGTGTTTCTCCATTAACGGTAGCCGACGGCTCCTTTGATCCGTCGTCGGTATCATTGCGCCATGCCACGGCCAGTTTGTTGAGTTCCTCACGAGCTTCGTCAAACTCAGCGTTAAACTCATCGTTGCTCATCACTCGTGCTCCAGCAAGTTGCTGCAGTGACTGCAGCTGATTGGTCACTTCTCGCGCATGCACGCGGTCGTTAAGCAGCTGATAGATGGTGAGTTTATTGATCAGCGACTGCTCCCGTGCCTCCAAGTCACCTTCGTTCTCGGCCAGTTCCTTGTCGCACACCGCCAGGGCACGCTGACCATAGTAGAGCATAGAGTCGGCACGCTCTTCCAGAAAGTATTTACCAGTGTAAAATTGCAGGCGAACCACATTGTCGGGGTCCTTGCTCAGCAACGACTCTTGCAGGCGCATAGCCTCCTTCACACGGCCCGCCTTCATGAGCAACTGTGAGCGAGTGAGCAAGGTGTTGAAGTGACCCTGCGCAGTGGTGTCGATGCGTTCAAGGCTGTCGTTCAGCGCCATCGCACGCCTCAAGGTCTCCTCGCTGGGGCGGGACTCATACTCACTGATGTAGCCCTCCATCTCCTCGTTCAAGGCCTCGATGCGCGCCTCAAGCGAATCGGTCACAGGCGTCATGTCGCTCGATTCGGCCGATGAATCAGACGAAGGTTGCGTGCGTGTGCACGACCACACACACAGTATCACGCCCGATAATATCAGCCACTTCTGCTTCATCACAATTTCTCTCCTTAATTTTTGGCAAAGTTACCACTATTTCACACCTCACACAAGTGTGTTTCCACTTTTTTCGGGCATTTTTCTAAAAATAGTGCCCATTTTGTTTTCTTAATTACAGAATAACTATTAATTTTGCACGCTGAAACGAAAAAAACATAATTTAGAACAACATAATTCTATGGCTAAGAAAGTAAAAGGAACTGCTCGTACCACTCTCGAAGGTGTGAACGATTCACTCACCTCGCTCGAGCAAAAATTTGAAAAGAACAAAAAGTATATCTATTGGGCTTTAGGCATCATTGCAGGCATCATTCTCGCTGTGCTCGCCTATGTTTACCTCATCATGAAACCTGCCAAAGAAAACGACCAGATTGCTACCAGCAAGGCCGACATGGCTCTCTTCGACCAAGGCAAGAACGAGGACGCCCTCAAGCAATATCAGGCTATCGCCGGCAACTCGAGCTATGCCACTGCCGACCGCGCAGCACATATGGCCGCCATCCTGCTCTATCAGCAGGCTCTCCAGGAGACCGATGCCAAGAAGGCTAACCAGAACTACACCAAGGCTGCCGAACTGCTTGAGCGTTGCGACGCCGACGGCAAGCTCACTGGCCCCGCAGCCAAGTCGCTGCTCGGTGACTGCTATGTGAACCTCAAGCAGTATGACAAGGCTATCTCAGCCTTCGACGAGGCCATCAACATCTGCAAGGACAACAAGGATTACGCTCCCGAGTTCATCCTCAAAAAAGCCCGTGTGCTTCACGCAACCAAGAACTACAAAGGCGAACTTGAAGCCTATCAGCTGCTCAAAGACGAGTATCCCCAGGCAGCTCAGACCTTCAACGTGAACGTCGACAAGTATATTGAGCGTGCCAAAGCCCTCGTAGGACAAAAGTAATTTACTAGAATATTTTTTCATAATGTCATGAGACTTGCAGACACCGTGAAGGCGTCTGCAAGTCGTTTTTTTTGCATGTGTCACACAAATTCACTATTTTTGTACTCATTCAATCATCACCTTTAAAAAACGATTCATTTATGAAAACCATCTACAAGCGCATTCTGCTCAAGCTCAGCGGCGAGTCGCTCGCCGGAGAGCAAGGATATGGCATCGACCCCAAACGCGTTGACGAATATGCCACACAAATTCAAGAGATAGCACAGGCTGGCGTGCAGGTAGGCATCGTCGTTGGCGGAGGCAACATTTTCCGCGGGCTCAAAGGCGCCGCCCAGGGATTCGACCGCGTGAAGGGCGATCAGATGGGCATGCTCGCCACCGTCATCAACTCACTTGCTCTCGCCTCGGGACTCGAAGACCGCGGCCAGCCGGCCGTGGTGCTCACCGCCATCAACATGTTCCCCTTTGGCGAGCAGTACAGCAAGTGGCGCGCCATCGAGGCCATGCAGGCCGGCAAAGTCGTGATCATGTCGTGCGGTACAGGTAACCCATTCTTCACCACCGACTCCGGCTCAGCCTTGCGAGGCATTGAGATAGAGGCCGACGTCATGCTCAAGGGCACACGCGTCGACGGCATCTACACCGCCGATCCCGAAAAAGACCCCACCGCCACCAAGTTCGACCGCATCTCCTATGACGAGATCTATCGACGCAACCTCAAAGTGATGGACATGACCGCAACCATCATGTGCAAGGAGAACAACCTCCCCATCCACGTCTTCAACATGGACGTCGTGGGCAATCTCAAGAAAGTCATCACCGGCGAGCCCATCGGCACCATCGTCTATCAAGAAACCGAGTCCTAACTCAATTATTGACAATACAAACGAGGCGGCATCACACATGATACCGCCTCAATTTTTTCTTCATTTTGCCACCTGTTGTTACGGCAGGGCGTTGAGGGTGGTGGCTTTCACGCGGAAGTAGTTGTTCTCGCCGTCTTCGAGCAGACGGTACTCGTGGTGGTTGCCCCAGCTGGCCGGCTCATCCTTGATTTCCATGTCTTCGCCCGTATCATTTGCCACATAGGGAGCTATCTTCTCCTGCCAGGCCTCGATACGAGCCTTGCTGGCATCATAGTGCAGCAACCCATTTGACTCGTCAACAATCTCCTTCAGGTAAGAGATGTACTTTGCCCGCAGGTCATCAAAGACCATCAGGCGCTGAATCAGGCGATTGCTGTTCAGCCCCCAGCTCAGCGGGTCGTGACGCCCGGCATCGGTCTGCACGCCGCAGTTGTAGGTAGTGCCCAGCGTGTTGTCGTAGTCATAGGGTATCAGGTAGAACTTGTAGTCATAGATGTCTTCGGTCGTGAAATACAGGTAGTAGTTGTTGCCGTTGTTCCAGTAGTCATCCCACTGACCCACAGCCACACTCACAGCATAGGTCTTAAGCAGCAGGTCCACATCGCACACCTCGTGAATCCACTGATAGAAACTCTCATCGCTCTTGCCGTTCAGCTTCAGCATGAAGTCAACCAACTGCGCCTTGGCATTGTCGAAGCGCTTGGTGTTGGTCTGTAGCGTGTAGGTGTGATTGTCGTCGCTGTCATCATCATACCAGAAGTCGCCGTTATAGGGGTTGTTCAGGCTCGCCATGCCATTGGCATACTTGCACTTCCACAGGTTGCCCTTGGCGGTGCCGAATTGCGCCTCGTCCTTGCGACGCTTCAAGAAGTTCTCGTCGACCGGCTCTATCATCTCATACACGCCGTAGTAGGCCTCGGTGCTGTCGATATTCACATGCAGCCACAGGCGGCAATAGGTGTCATCAGCTGCAGTCCACACACCGTAGCGGCGGAACAGGTCGTAGCAATACACCTCACGCACATAAGCGGGGTCGTCCTTGAACCATTTCAGGTGCAGCTTGCGCACGCCCTGAATAGTGTGGTCCTCGTCCTTCACATACTTGCGCAGGTTGATGCCGAAGTGCACATGATGCCAGTCGGCATTATCGGTTATGTGCATCCAGCCACCACCCCACCCTTCGGGCCTACGGCGCGAAGTGTTGCCCTTGAGCCGCAAACCAATGCTGTCGATGGCAGTCGACTTCCCATCCCTCACAAAGGTGGCGCGTTCTGCCATGATGTATTGCTTGGTGTTATGATTGGCATCATAGAGCGAGAGCAGATGGTTCCATTCCGTCACCGATACCTCGATGTGCAGTTCAGGCAAAGTGGTGGCATCGTAATCCCACACATAGTCGTAACCCGTCTTCTCCACAATCCCGTTCAGGATGCGGTTCACCAGATCGGTCACATCGCTCACATTCACCTTGCCGTCGCCATTCACATCGGCCAGGGCATCGTCAATCTGCACAACGCCCAGAATCCTGTTGACCAAGGCAGTCACATCGCTCACATTGATGCGGCGATCACCATTCACATCGCCCCTGATGCCCGCAGTCGATACCACGCAGGCACTCAAGGCTATCAACGCCGTTAATATGTATCGCTTGATCATGTGTTAATGGTTTAAGCAAACAAATTTAGTGTATTTTTATTGAAGATAACCGCTTTATGTATTAATTTTGTAAAAAACTATTGATTACATGGATTTATCGGCCGACTTCATCAAGCTCATCGAGCGCACTTTGCCTCACGAGGCGCAGCAGCTCATCAGTGCCATTACAGACACCGAACCCGCCGTTTCCATCAGGGTGAACGACACCAAGACCCTCGCCACGCCCCCGCTAGGTCAGCCTGTGCCCTGGTGCCCGCTCGGATTCTACCTGCCCCAGCGCCCGCAGTTCACTTTCGACATCGATTTCCAGGCTGGCCGCTACTATGTGCAAGACGCCTCGTCGATGTTCATCTGGCACGTCATCAAGAGCCTTGTCAAGTCGCCCGTGGCCTACCTCGACCTCTGCGCTGCCCCAGGTGGCAAGACCACGGCAGCCCTCTCGGCTCTGCCGCAAGGTTCGCTGGTGGTGGCCAACGAAGTGGTGCCCTCGCGAGCCCGGGTGTTGTGCGACAATGTGGCGAAATGGGGTATGCCCAACTGTCTCGTCACCAGCAGTCAGCCAGCCGACCTGGGTCACCTCAAGCACTGCTTCGATGTGATTGCCGCCGATGTGCCCTGCAGTGGCGAGGGCATGATGCGCAAGGACGATGAGGCCGTGAGCCAGTGGACGCCCGCCCTGGTCGAGCAATGTGCCGCCCGCCAGCGCACCATCATTGCCGATGTGTGGCAGGCACTGAAACCCGGCGGACTACTCATCTACAGCACCTGCACCTACAACCGCAGCGAGAACGAGAAGATGATTGAGTGGATTGCCGCTGAGTTCGGAGCCTCTTCAATTTCCGTGCCCGTTCTCGACGAGTGGAACATCACGCCCGCCATCGACTCGTCGCTGCACGCCTACCGCTTCTTGCCTCACCGCACACGCGGCGAGGGTCTCTTCATGGCCGTACTGCAGAAACCCGATGACCAGCCTTGCAAAACCCTGCAAGTCAAGAAAGCAAAACCTGTCACCAAGGCCGCGCAAGCGGCACAGGTGCGCAACTGGCTCACATGCCCGTCAGACTACGCCTTTACCGAGGCAGGTGACAGCATCGTAGCCACCCCGCTAACCTTATTGCCCCTGCTCTCGCTCATGCAGGCATCACGGCTCAATGTGTTGCTTTCGGGCATTCAGGTTGCCACAATGAAAGGCAAGAACTTAGTCCCCCACTGGGCACTGGCGCATAGCACCGCACTCAATCGCGAGGCTTTCAGCACCGCCGAGGTCGACTATCTCACCGCCATCAATTTCCTGCAAGGCAATGCGGTGCAAATCGATGCTCCCCGGGGCTATGTGCTGCTCACCCACCGCGGCATACCCGTGGGCTGGGTCAACAATCTGGGCAACCGCGCCAACAATTTGCTGCCCAAACCGCTGCGCATCATCAGCCAGCACATCCCCGACGCACCGCCCCAACTGCTCACCTGATTTGCCTACTCCCAACTATTTTTCTATCTTTGCAATCTAATTCAACAAATACTTATGGCAACGGAATCTAATTTTATCGACTATGTGAAAATCCTGTGCCGCAGCGGTAACGGCGGCGCCGGATCGGCACACCTGCATCGAGCCAAATACATGCCCAAGGGCGGTCCTGACGGCGGCGACGGCGGCCGTGGCGGACATATCTTCCTCAAAGGCAACAGCAACTTGTGGACGCTCATCCACCTCAAGTTCACCCGTCACATCTTTGCTACCAATGGCATGCCTGGCTACGAAAACCAGTGCACCGGCAAGGATGGCGAGGACCGCACCATCGAGGTACCTTGCGGCACGGCCGTATATGATGCCGAAACGGGCCAGTTCCTGTGCGATGTGACGCGCGACGGACAGGTTGTGAAACTGCTCAAGGGCGGTCGAGGCGGACTGGGTAACACCCACTTCAAGACTGCTACCCGCCAGACTCCCCGCTTTGCTCAGCCAGGCGAACATGGTGTAGAGAAAGCTATTATTCTCGAGCTCAAGCTGCTCGCCGATGTGGGACTCGTGGGCTTCCCCAATGCGGGCAAGTCAACCCTGCTTTCGGTCATCTCGGCAGCAAAGCCTAAGATTGCCAACTACCCCTTCACCACGCTTGAGCCTAACCTGGGCATCGTCACCTATCGTGGACAGCAGTCGTTTGTCATGGCCGACATCCCAGGAATCATTGAGGGTGCCAGCGAGGGCCGCGGACTGGGTCTGCGCTTCCTGCGCCACATTGAGCGCAATGCCGTGCTCCTGTTCATGATTCCCGCCGATGCCGACGACATTCGCAAGGAGTACGCCATCCTGTGCAACGAACTCGAGACCTTCAACCCCGACCTGGTGGAGAAACCCCGCGTGCTCGCCATCACCAAGTGCGACATGCTCGATGACGAACTCATCGACCAGATGCGTGACGAACTTCCCGATGGCATCGAGGCCCTCTTCATCTCGTCGGTGGCGCAGAAAGGGCTCACTGAACTCAAGGACCTGTTGTGGCGCACCATCAACGACGAGCGCAACCGCATCCCCGAGTCAACTACCATGCGCGACCTCGACGAGCGACACCGTGTGAAGGAAGAGGACAACTTCATCTTCGAAGCCAAGCCCGAGGAAAGCGATGAGGCACCCGATGCTGGCGGCAAGATGCTCGATGAAGACGAGCGCGAGTGGAGCGAAGAGTACTGGGAAGAGGATTTCCGCGACGAGAACGAAGATTTCCAAGTTGTTTCCGACCCCGACGATGCTATTGTCTGAACCCCTGCAATTCGCCACACCCGTCAAGGGCGTGAGCGCCTTTAACCTCACGCGGGGCGATGCCGACAGCAACCCTTACGGAGAAATCAACCTGTGCGACTACACGGGCGACAATGTCATTCATGTCGTCACCTGCCGCGCCATGCTGTGCGAGCATCTGCGCATCCCCATCGATCATCTGGTAATGCCTCGCCAAACCCACGGCAACCGCGTGGCGGTTATCGACCACGACTTCATACAACTCTCTTTTGACGAGCGCAGCGAGCGCCTGCAAGGCATCGATGCCCTCATCACGCCCCTCGCTGGCGTGTGCATCGGCGTGAACACCGCCGACTGTGTGCCCATCGTCATCGCGGACCCCGCCACAGGACTCATCGCTGTAGCACATGCAGGGTGGAAAGGCACCGTAAGCCGCATAGCCACCCAAGTGGTGCAGCGCATGGTGCAATTAGGGGCCAATCCCGCCAACATGCAGGCCGCCATGGGCGTGAGCATCTGCAACCGCTGTTTCGAAGTGGGCGACGAGGTGGTAGAGCAATTTCGCACCAACGGATTTGACCTGCGACGCATCATGCACCGCAACCGCAACACCCACAAGGCGCACATCAACCTGCAGAAGGCCAACCTGCTCACCCTGCACGAGACAGGCATCCCATTGGCCAACATCACCATCGCCAACCGTTGTTCGCGATGCAACCCGCACCGCTACTTCTCGGCACGCCGCCTCGGCATCAACTCCGGCCGCACCTTCACAGCCATCATCCGCCGCCCATAAGCCTTTGCCAGTAAAACAAGAAAGGCACCACGATCGCTTTGACCGTAATGCCTGACAGTACTTCCACTGGGAATCGAACCCAGATTTTAGGTTTAGGAAACCCACGTTCTATCCGTTGAACTATGGAAGCCACTCCATATTGTTTATCCGCTGCAAAGTTACAATTATTCTTCCATTTGTTCAAATTATTCTCTAGAACCGTCCCATGAAATAAAGGTCGCACGCCGATGAACGGGTGCGACCTTCAGAAAGTATAGAATCTTGTTTTATTATAAAGTCATTCTATAAAAGCCTTAGAGCTGGGGACCGGCAGCAACCAGTTTCTTGCCGGCTTCGTTGCTCTCATACTTCTTGAAGTTGTTGATGAAGCGGCTGGCCAGATCCTTAGCCTTCTCTTCCCATTCGGCAGCGTTTGCATAGGTATCGCGCGGGTCGAGGATGCCGGGATCAACGCCCTCAAGCTGGGTGGGCACCACAAAGTTGAAGTAAGGAATCATCTTGGTGGGAGCCTTGTCGATGCTGTGGTTCAGGATGGCGTCGATGATACCGCGGGTGTCGCGAATCGAGATACGCTTGCCTGTTCCGTTCCAACCGGTATTCACCAGATAAGCCTTGGCACCACTCTTCTCCATGCGTTTCACGAGCTCATCGGCATACTTGGTAGGATGCAGTTCGAGGAATGCCTGACCGAAGCATGCGCTGAAGGTAGGCGTAGGCTCGGTAATGCCGCGCTCGGTACCTGCCAACTTAGCGGTGAAGCCCGAGAGGAAGTAGTACTTCGTCTGCTCGCTGTCGAGAATCGACACGGGAGGCAGCACGCCAAAGGCGTCGGCACTCAGGAAGATCACTTGCTTGGCAGCGGGACCATGGCTGTAGGGACGCTGAATGTTCTTGATGTGATAGATGGGGTAAGAAACGCGGGTGTTCTCGGTCACGCTCTTGTCGGCGAAATCAATTTTGCCTTCAGCATCTACGGTCACATTCTCGAGCAGTGCGTCGCGGCGAATGGCGTTGTAGATGTCGGGTTCGGCATCCTTATCGAGGTTGATGACCTTGGCATAGCAGCCGCCCTCGAAGTTGAACACACCCTCGTCGTCCCAGCCGTGCTCGTCGTCACCGATGAGTTTGCGCTTGGGATCGGTCGACAGCGTGGTCTTGCCAGTGCCCGAAAGACCGAAGAAGATAGCGGTATTCTCACCGTTCATATCGGTGTTGGCCGAGCAGTGCATAGCAGCGATGCCCTTCAGCGGCAAGAAGTAGTTCATCATCGAGAACAGACCCTTCTTCATTTCGCCACCATACCAGGTATTCAGAATCACCTGCTCCTTGCTGGTCACATTGAAGACCACAGCGGTGTCGCTGTTCAGACCCAGTTCCTGATAGTTGTCGACCTTTGCCTTCGAAGCGTTGAACACCACGAAGTCGGGTTCCTGATCAAATTCCTCCTCGTTCTGAGGACGGATGAACATGTTGGTCACAAAGTGAGCCTGCCATGCCACTTCCATGATGAAGCGCACTTTCATGCGGGTGTCCTTGTGTGTGCCGCAGAAGCCGTCGACCACATACAGTTTCTTGTTCGACAGTTCTTTCTGTGCAAGTTCCTTAAGAGCAGCCCAAGTTTCTTGAGAAGCGGGCTTGTTATCGTTCTTGTATTCGGGAGTGGTCCACCACACGGTATCGCGCGAGTTCTCGTCCATGACGATGAACTTGTCTTTAGGCGAGCGGCCGGTGAACACGCCAGTCATCACATTGATGGCGCCGAGTTCGGTCTCTTGGCCCACGTCAAAGCCCTCAAGACCGGGCTTTGTCTCTTCGTTGAACATCACCTCATAAGAGGGATTGTACAGCACCTCAGTTGTTCCGGTAATGCCGTACTTGGTTGCTAAATCTTCTTTTTTAAACCTTGCCATTGTCTTAAAGAGTTTAAGTTGTTATTGATGTTGTTTTTAGTCTATTCTTTCGTTTACAAAATTAGTGCATGTTGAGCTAAAAAGCAAAGGCTTGCTTTGATTTTTCCAAAACGCCGCCTAATTTCGCCGTTTCTAACGGCAAAATTACTCATTTATTTCGCGATACCATAATTTAATTAAAGAAAAATTTCCTTAATTCACATTTTTATGTTTTTTTAAGACAACAACACTCAAAACTCCAGCACAATCCGCCTTCAGGTCACGCGGCATCCCTGTTTTTTCAGGAATATTTTGTACTTTTGTCCTTGTGTCTAAATATCAGATTCATCAGTTAAGCCCATAGTTATTTGCTCTAATGTCTAAACGGTTGATTATGAAACAGGTTGAAGTGGTGGCAGCGGTGTTGCGTGATGATGCCGGGCGGGTGTTTGCCACGCAGCGTGGCTATGGCGCGATGAAGGATGGCTGGGAGTTTCCTGGCGGAAAGATTGAGACTGGGGAGACACCCGAAGAAGCTCTGAAACGGGAAATAGTTGAAGAACTGAATGTGAATATTGACATCGACGACTTTTTGACCACGGTGGAATGGGACTACGAAACATTTCACCTCACAATGCAGTGCTATCTGTGCCATGTGGTGAGCGGAGAAATGGTTCTCATGGAACATGAGGCGGCACGGTGGCTGCCGCTCGAGGAGATTGATAGCGTGGACTGGCTGCCGGCCGACCTGATGGTGGTGGCCGCCCTCCGCACCGCCCTATAAAATCATGAGTTGGTAGTGAGATCGTGGATGACCTGGCTGGCGATAAGTAGCCCGGCTGCGGCAGGCACGAAGGCATTGCTGGCGGGCACATACTGCTCGTTTTCCATCACGGGCTCAAGGGGTTCAGTAGGCAGCTCATCGCTGCACACGCACTTAAAGTGGTTGATGCCCTCGCGGCGCAACTGCTTGCGCAGCACCTTGGCAAGCGGGTCGTTCTTGGTCTTGCTGATGTCGCACACGCGGAACGCCATGGGGTTGAACTTGTTGGCGGCCCCCATGCTGCAGATGAATGGGATGCCCAGGCGAGTGCAACGGCGCACGAGTTCCTTCTTGGCGCTGACGGTGTCGATGCAGTCGACCACATAGTCGTAGCCACTCAAATCGAGTTCGTCGGCATTGCACACGCGGTAGAAGATTTTGAGGGTGCGCACCTGGCACTGGGGGTTGATGTCGCGAATGCGTGCCGCCGCCACATCCACCTTATGCTGGCCCAGGGTGCTCGTGAGGGCTACAATCTGGCGGTTGAGGTTGGTGATGGTGACAACGTCGTTGTCGATAAGGTCGATTGCCCCTATGCCGCTGCGGGCCAGCGCCTCGACCACATAGCCGCCCACACCGCCAATGCCGAACACAGCCACACGGCTGGCTGCCAGCACCTCCATGGCTGGAGTGCCGAACTGCATGCGTGTTCTGGAAAATTGATCCTGCATAGCCTTCGTGTTTCGTTGAGTTTGACTACAAAGGTAATCATTAAAAAACAATAAAAACGAACGATGTGTGAAGTTTATTTGTATATTTGCATTCTAACTCAAAAACTAACCGCAATGAAACGACTTTTGAACACGATGCTGCTCCTCTTTGCCATGACCTTCACGGCTGTGGCACAGGACTATGCCGAGGCCACTTTCAAGGAAACCACCCACAACTTCGGCACCATCAAGGAATCGAAAGGTCCCGTCACATATAAGTTTGAATTCACCAACACCGGTAACAAGCCCCTGATTGTAACCAATGCGACCGCCTCTTGTGGCTGCACAAAGCCCGAATATCCTACAAAACCCATCAAACCTGGCAAGAAAGGGCACATCAAGGTGACCTTCAGCCCCGTTGGACGTGCGGGCGCCTTCAAGAAAACCATCAAGGTGAAGACCAATGGTAAGGAGGTACGCACCTCGTTAGTGATAGAAGGCACCATCATACCCGCCAAACGCGAAAAAGAATGACGAAACGCTCCTGGCTCATGGCAACCATGCTGCTCATGGCAGTCGCGGCCATGGGACAACCTGCCATTGCCTGGCTGGAGCAGGAGCACGACTTTGGTAGCTTCAGCGACTCGCTGAAAATGGTCACGTGCCACATGCGATTTGTGAACACGGGCCAAGAACCACTGGTAATCACGCAGGTGAAGAGTTCGTGCGGCTGCACCGCCGCCGAGTATCCGCGCACCCCAATTGCACCCGGCGACACGTCGGCCGTGGAACTGCGCTACAGCCCGCGAAGAATTCCAGGCGATTTTGAGAAAAATGTGTGGGTATATACCAACGGCACCCCCAAGAAATCGGTGCTCACCGTCAAGGGACTGGTGATTGGGGCACCCGAGAGCATCCTGGAGCAATATCCAGTGGGCGAAGGACCTGTGCGCTTCAGCCACGCCAGTCTGCCATTGGGCGAGATCACCAAGGGACGATGGCGCGAGGCCTATGTGACGGGCTACAACACTGGTAATGAACCCATGCACGCACGCATCAAGGGACTCCCGACGCACATCACGGCCAAGGTGCTACCCGACACCATCATGCCCGGCAAACTGGTGACGATGTCGATCTTCTACGACTCGTGGAAGGCACCGCTATGGGGTCTGAACAGCGACTCGGTGACCTTCGAGACCTATCCGCTGGCCGACACGACCGCCGTCATCGCCATGCCGTTTACCATCATGGCGCAGGTGAAGGAAGACTTCTCGAAGATGACCGACAAGGATAGGGGCAAGGCGCCCGACGCGGTGTTCTCGACCGACAAAGTTGACTTCGGCACCCTGCATGGCGGCGATGCGGTAACACGCACCTTCACCATCAAGAACGAAGGCAAGAGAAACCTTATTATCAGGCGACTATACATTCCTGAAGGGAATATCACGGCACAAGCCGATGTGCTGGAGGTGAAGAAGGGCAAGAAAGCCACCGTGAGCGTGACGGTGAACGGTCTCCAGGAGCCCGTGCTGAACACAACTCTCACCGTCATCAGCAACGACCCCTACAAGCCACGGCAGACCGTGAGACTGGTGGGCCTGACCGATAAAAAAGACTGATTAACACTTAACTACGATATGAGCAACGACAACATCAAGAAACACAGCAAAGCGGTCACAATGCAGCACCCCGAGAACGACAAGCAGTACTCCGGGCTGCAGGTGAACGCGGGCGTGGAACAACCGCCCATTGTGAGTCCCTATATCAAGAACCGCAAGAAACGGCAAAAACTCACTGTCAACGACTATGTGGAAGGCATCCTGAAGGGCAACACCACAGTGCTGGGCCAAGCCGTGACGCTGGTCGAGAGCCTTGCCGCCGAGCATCAGGCCATTGCGCAAGAGGTGATTGAGAAATGTCTGCCGCACACGGGCAACAGCCGCCGCATAGGCATCACCGGCGTGCCAGGAGCAGGCAAGAGCACCTCGATCGACGTGTTCGGCACCTATGTGCTCGACCGCTGCGAGACCGACAAACTGGCCGTACTCGCCATCGACCCGTCGAGCGAACGCTCCAAGGGCTCCATTCTGGGCGACAAGACGCGCATGGAGCAACTCTCGGTGCATCCACGCGCCTTCATTCGCCCTTCACCCTCAGCTGGTTCGCTGGGCGGTGTGGCCCGCAAGACACGCGAGACCATCATGCTGTGTGAGGCCGCCGGCTACAACAACATTTTCGTGGAAACCGTGGGTGTGGGCCAGAGCGAGACCGCTGTGCACTCGATGGTGGACTTCTTCCTGCTCATACAGATTGCCGGTGCGGGCGACGAACTGCAGGGTATCAAACGCGGCATCATGGAGATGGCCGACGCCATCGGCATCAACAAGGCCGATGGCGACAACGTGGATCGAGCTAATCGTCAGGCGCTGGAGTTCCGCAACGCGCTGCATCTCTACCCCGTGCCGCCCAGTGGTTTCCTGCCACAGGTGACCACCTACTCGGGCTACTACAACCTGAACATCGACAAGCTGTGGAAGATTGTAGACGACTACTTCGAGTTTGTGCACGAGAACGGCTACTTCGAGGAGCGCCGCCGCCAGCAGGAGAAGTACTGGATGTACGAAACCATCAACGAGCAACTTAAGTCGCGGTTCTACAACGATCCTGAGATTGAGCGGCTGCTGCAGGTCAAGCAGGAGATGGTGCTCGACAACAAGCAATCGTCGTTCGTAGCGGCAAGCGATGTGCTCAAATTCTACTACGAAAATGTCATAAAAAAATAACTGAAAGCTATGAAAAGATTGCTATCCATCATGTTATGCGCCGTAGCACTGCTGATGCTGACACAGTGCTCTATACCGCACAAGATTGAAGCGAACGCCTATCCCATCGACTTCACCGAGCTACACAACTACTATGTGGTTAATAGCCACAAGCCCAAGAAGATCGAGAGGAAAATCATCAACAGCGAAGAGGAATTCCGCAACATTTTTGGCGAGGCTGCCGTGATGGGAGCCAACGGGAATCCCACACCCGTGAACTTCAAGACCCAGTTTGTGCTGGCAGTGATTCTGCCTGAGACTAACCGCGACGTCAGCATCTTTCCCCTGCAGGTGCAGGAGAACGGCAATGTCGTCATCTTCGACTACAGGGTTGAAAAAGGAGCCAAGAACACCTACACCATGGTGCCTTTCACGGCCATTGCGCTCGACCGTCCGCTCGAGGTGCTCAGCATGGAATTCTACTTCAGAGAAAAATAAAACAGCTAACTGAAATACTTGACAAGAAACCCAGGAGTCACTCTCTATGGGTTTCTTGTGTCTTGTAACCTGGCCTATCTAGATAATCTAGAAAATCTAGACCTTCTAGATAATCTAGAGCGGCTATATAAAACGAAAGCCCCGGAGCATTAGCTCCAGAGCTTTCAAATTTAGGGGGCGGTTACCTACTCTCCCACTAAATCGTACCATCTGGCGTGGTCCACGCCGATGGCACTGAGGAAAGCCGGGACGAGCACAGCAACTGCCTGCATAAAAGATGAGAGGGAGAAATCCTTGCGGACTCTCCCTCTCGGTTTAAGGGGCGGTTACCTACTCTCCCACTTTCGCAGTACCATCGGCGTGGTGAGGCTTAACTTCTCTGTTCGGAATGGGAAGAGGTGGGACCCTCACGCTATGACCACCTTAGTCTCTCTTAATCCGGCCTGAGCCTGTCCCCTCCACGGAGGGCGGCCGCCGGTGATGCCTCGAGACACGATGACAAGGGAACGCTACACGCGGACTTCTCCGCTTTTTTCCAAGCATATCTAGCGACTCACAACAGACCGGCAAGGCCGGCGGCTGTGCGCCTGCTCGTGACTGACTGACTTCCGTTTCCGTTCCTGTTTCTGAATGTTTCCGTCTCCGTTTCCATCACTTCTTGTTTCTTCTTGTGTGCATTGCTGCACCGGAAAGCTCT
>JAFZSO010000045.1 GCA_017619355.1 Muribaculaceae bacterium | reverse complement strand
TATAACAGCTATGGTCAGGAAAGGAGAAAAGTACAATCCAGATCACGACTATTATGCAGCCTTACTGTCCGCATAAGTCAAGACTGTTAAAATATAGTTAAAATCATAAAAACATTAGGAATTTAACATAGAATGCTGATTCATACGGATTAGTTTTGGTCGCCCTGCGGGCTAAAAATTAAAATGGCTACGCCATTAAAATTACGATAGTAAAAATGTGAACGGCAAAGCCGTTAAAAAAATCCGAGCCTGCGAGGCTATTCGACACCGAGAGGTGCAACTTTTTGAATTTATAATTACCCGGGGCTACGATTGCATTTGCGGGGATGATAATAATCTCAAAAAAGCGAGCAAGGGAGTGCAATGTAAACTTGTTCACTAATTGCCGAGCAAAAGCATTTTGTATAAAAAGACGGCTTAATCCGAAATTAAAAAGCCGCGCGAGGCGCGGTAAATCTCAAAGCAAATGGGAGTTTTTTTGATTGATTTAATAAATCTTAAGAAAAGACGAAGAGGATGATTTTAAATTTTTATTTATTTTTGTAAAAATGTTTATAACTATTAGTAATTTGACAATCAACACTACAGTTTTAAATGGGTGATTGCCAGATTGTTAAATTATTTAACACACTTCAAACCATTAACTGAGAAACATCTATATCAAATATTAACCTATTAAAAAACAAACCCAATGAAACGATTATTTCTTCTCTTTGTGACAATGACGGCCTGCATCGCTGCCTGGGCAGGTATGGCCTATGCAAATTATTCCAATGGAACTCTCACATTCTACTATGATGCGAATTTGAGTAGTGTGCCTCAAGGCTGCTTTTCTATTGAAAATGCTGCTGCTCCAGATTGGTACTATTCGGGTGTCTCTCAATTGGTAACCAAGGTGGTGTTCAATTCATCGTTTCTCCAAGCAAGACCCAAAACCACTCGATACTGGTTTTACAATATGGAAAATCTCACCTCCATCGAGGGGTTGGAATATCTCATCACCACAGAGGTGGTCACCATGGATAGGATGTTTAGTGGCTGTAAGAAACTCCAGAGCATTAATTGGGGCAACAACCTCAACACATGGAATGTGACATCGATGAGCGAAATGTTCTACGATTGTTCATCTCTGACCACCCTTAATTTAAGGGTATTTAAAACACCTAATGTGACCGACATGAGTTCCATGTTCAGTGGCTGCTCAAGCCTGACAAGCCTCAATGTGAGCAGTTTCGACACACGCAATGTGACCAACATGAGTGGAATGTTCCGTCACTGCTCTAGTCTGACAAGCCTCAATGTGAAACTCTTCAACACTGCCAAGGTGACCGACATGAGTTCCATGTTCAGTGACTGCTCAAGTCTGACAAGCTTCGATATAAGTGTTTCATTCATCACAGCCAATGTTACTAACATGGAATATATGTTCAGTGGCTGCTCAAGTCTGACAAGTCTCGACCTAAGCAAATTCGACACCTCAAATGTAACCAATATGCATCGAATGTTCATTAGTTGCAAAAACCTAAAAAACCTCAATGTGAGCAGTTTCAACACAGCCAATGTGACTCTCATGGCATGGATGTTCACAGATTGTGAGTCTCTGGAAACCATTGATTTAAGCAATTTTACAACAACCAATGTGACCTCGATGGCTGGAATGTTTCAAGAATGCAAAAAGCTGACAAGTCTTGATCTGAGCAACTTTAACACCTCAAATGTGACAAATATGTCTAGGATGTTTTATGGTTGCGAAAGCCTGACGAGTATTAACTTGAGTAGTTTCAATACAGCAAAAGTGACCGACATGAGTGAAATGTTCAATAAATGTGAAAAGCTTACAAATCTTGATCTTGGCAGTTTCAATACGGCAAAAGTGACCGACATGAGTAAAATGTTTTATTATTGTAACAAGCTAAAAACAATATATGCAGGTAATGATTGGACTGCAGCAGGTGCGACGGAATCGACGTGGATGTTTTTAGGATGCAACTCGCTTGTGGGTGGAGCGGGCACCACCTACAATTCTAATCACACTGACAAGGAGTATGCCCACATTGATGGTGGCCCCAGCAATCCAGGCTATCTCACCTTGAAAGGCAAACTGCGTGGTGATGTGAACGGCGATGGCAAGGTGAATGTGACCGATGTGACCACGCTGGTGAATATGATTCTGGGCGTGATCCCGAAAGACGAGGCCCGTGCCGACATAAATGGCGATGGCAAGATTAATGTGAGCGATGTCACCGCCCTCGTCAACATCATCCTCGGCGTCAGTTGATGCTCTAAATAAACTATAGCAATCAAAGAGGGTGTGGCATAATTGGTTTTATGCTACACCTCTCTTTATGTGAAGCCATATGATATTATTGCAAACGATTGCATGAATAATTCGTTTATTTTATAATAATGTGTGAATCAAAACCGTTGTAAAAATTGTAAATTTACACTCATTATGACTATTAACCGCAATCTTGCATCTTAACTCAAAAACAACAATATCTATGAAAGTAAAATTCTTTATCGATTACCAAACCAACTATGGTGAGGAAATCATGCTCAACATCAAGCCACAAGGCGATGCTTCACAAATGATGCATCAAGCCCTATCGACTATTAACGGCAAGACCTGGTTCTGCGAAATGAACTTTGCCGTTAAAGACTGCGATTTTATTGACTACTACTACAGCGTGAACCGCGACGGTTGGGAAGTGCGTCACGAGTGGCTCGTGGCACCGCACATGCTGGAGCTGATAGCTCCGCGCGGCAGCCGATACACCGTGTATGACCACTGGAACGACATTCCCGAAGACAGCTACCTCTACAGCTCGGCATTTACCGACTGCGTGGCCTCGCGCCCACTGGAGATGAGCAAGAAGGTGGAGTATGAACAGACGGTGCGCATCAAGGTGCGTGCCCCGCAACTGCGCAAGGGCGAGCGGCTCGCCATCGTGGGCGAGGGTGCTGCCCTGGGCAACTGGTCGGTCATCAATCCGGTGAACATGGTGGAACATTCGCACAACGAGTGGGTGGCCTCGATCGATGCCAGCCAGCTCGACACCCGACTGTTTACCTTCAAATTCGTGTCGCTCGATGTTGAAGACAACGAGCCCTATCCCCTGTGGGAAGAAGGCGAGAACCGCACCATCGTTCTGCCCGACATGAAGAAGGGCGATGTGCTGGTGTATGAACTCGACCCCGCCTACTTTGCCCTGCATCCCTACAAGCTGGCAGGTACCGTGGTGCCCATCTTCTCGCTCAAGACCGAGGGCAGCTTTGGCGTGGGCGACTTTGGCGACCTCAAGAACATGGTCGACTGGGTAGACTCTACTCACCAGCGTGCCCTGCAGGTGCTGCCCATCAACGACACCACCATCACCAAGACCTGGGTGGACTCCTACCCCTACAACAGCATCAGCATCTACGCCCTGCATCCGCAGTACACCGACTTGCGCCAGTTGCCTAAACTCAAAGACAAGAAACGCCAGGCCTACTTCGACAAACTGCAGAAGGAACTGAACGACCTGCCGCAGATTGACTACGAACGCGTGAATGCTGCCAAGCACGAGTTCCTGCACGAAATCTTCGAGCAGGAGGGTGCCGTGATGATGAAGAGCGAGGCGTTCAAGGAGTTCTTCCAGAACAACGAGCACTGGCTGGTACCTTATGCCGCCTTCTGCCACTATCGCGACCTGTATGGCACTGCCACCTTCAGCGAGTGGCCGGAGCACCGCAGTTTCGACGACAAGACGCGTGCCGCCATGGCCAACCCACGCACCAAGGCCTACAAAGAAGTGGCCTACTGGTACTTTGTGCAGTTCATCCTTGACCAGCAGATGCGTGGCGCACACGAGTATGCCCGCAGCAAAGGCGTGATTCTGAAGGGCGACATCCCCATTGGCATCAGCCCCGATGGCGTAGAAGCCTGGGTAGAACCCAAATACTTCAACCTCAATGGTCAGGCGGGTGCTCCACCCGATGCTTTCTCGGCCAACGGACAGAACTGGGGCTTCCCCACCTACAACTGGGACGAGATGCTCAAGGACGGCTGCTCGTGGTGGGTGAAACGCTTCACCAAGATGGCTGAGTACTTCGATGCCTACCGCATCGACCATGTGCTGGGTTTCTTCCGCATCTGGGAGATTCCCATCGAGGCCGTGTATGGACTGCTGGGCCAGTTCTCGCCCTCGCAAGGCATGAGCCGTGAGGAGATTGAGAGCTATGGTCTGCACTTCCAGGACTACTTTACTCGCCCGTTTATTGCCCACTGGGTGGTGAACCGCATCTTCGGCCACCTGGCCGACAAGGTGCGCAGCGAGTATCTCGACCACCTGCACAACGACATCTACCAGCTGAAGGAAGAATACAACACGCAGCGCAAGATCGAGACCGCCTTCAGAGGCAAGGACAGCGATGACGACAAGTGGATTCGCGACGGCCTGATGGCGCTGGTGAGCGATGTGCTCTTCTTGCCCGACCGCAAGAACCCCAACCTGTTCCACCCGCGCATTGCCGTGCAGCACGACTTCATCTACGAGGCACTCTACGACAGCGACAAGGCTGCCTTCAACCGCCTCTACAACGACTACTTCTACCGTCGCAACAACGAATTCTGGTATCACGAGGCCATGAAGAAACTGCCCAAACTGGTGCAGGCCACCCGCATGCTGGTGTGCGCTGAAGACCTGGGTATGGTGCCCGACTGCGTGGCATGGGTGATGAACGAACTGCGCATCCTGAGCCTCGAAATCCAGTCGATGCCCAAGGACGACAAGCTGCGCTTCGGCAACCTCTATGCCAACCCCTATCGCTCGGTGAGCACCATCTCGACCCACGACATGCCCACGCTGCGCCAGTGGTGGGACGAAGACTGGGACACCACACAAGCCTACTTCAACGATGTGCTGCGTCGTGAAGGTCCCGCACCTCACCCGCTGCCCGACTGGCTCGCTGCCGACATCGTGCGCAACCACCTGAACTGCCCCTCGATGCTGTGCCTGCTCTCGCTGCAAGACTGGCTGTCGATTGACGAGAGTCTGCGCCTGCCCGACGCCAACGCCGAACGCATCAACATTCCGGCCAATCCACGTCATTACTGGCGTTACCGCATGCACATGACCATTGAGCAGCTCATGAACAGCGTCGACTTCAATAACAAGGTCAAGATATTCATCACTCAAAGCGGACGAAAATGAAAAAGACAGCATTCGCCCTTCTTGCCTGCTGCATGTTCTCGCTCATGGCTATGGCGCAGAATGTGCAAGAGGTGAAATCTCCTGACGGCAATGTCGTGCTCAAGTTCTACCTGGAGCGAGGCGGAAAGCCCACCTATGAACTTGCCTACAAGGGCAAGACGGTAATCAAGCCCAGCCACCTGGGCTTCAAATTGGCAAAAGACAAGCACGCCAGCCGCAAAATGGACGAGACCGACCTGCTCGACGGATTCACGCTCTATGATGTCTATACCAGTTCGTTCGACGAAACCTGGAAACCCGTGTGGGGACAGTACAAGAGCATCCGCAACCACTACAACGAGCTGGCTGTGTCACTTGATCAGGAGTGCGAAAAGATCTTCAAGCCTGAAGACCCCACCATTGAGGGGATGAAGAGAATCGTTACCGAGCGCAACATCGTCATTCGTTTCAGAGTGTATAACGACGGCATGGGACTGCGCTATGAATTCCCTCAGCAGAAGGACTTGAACTACTTCATCATCAAGGAAGAATGCACCGAGTTTGCGATGACGGGCGACCACATGGCATGGTGGCAGGCGGGTGACTACGACACGCAGGAGTATCCCATGCAACAGTCGCGCCTCTCTGAAATCAGGGGGCTCATCACCCGTTGCATCGACCCCAACAGTGGCTACACGCCCAACAAGATGACTGATGCCGTGGTGTGGGACAACGCCTCGCAGACGGTGTTCTCGCCCACGGGCGTGCAGACCTCGCTGCAGATGAAGACCGACGATGGTCTCTACATCAACCTGCACGAGGCCGCCTGCACCAACTACTCGACCATGCACCTGAACCTCGATGACAAGAATATGGTGTTCACCTCGTGGCTTACCCCCGACGCCGTGGGCAACATGTGCTACATGCAGACACCTTGCCAGACGCCGTGGCGCACCGTGCTGGTGAGCGACGATGCACGCGACATGCTCTCGTCGAGCCTCATCCTGAACCTCAACGAGCCTTGCGCGCTCGATGATGTGTCGTGGATTCACCCCACCAAGTACTGCGGTATCTGGTGGGAGATGATTGTGGGCCGCAAGTCGTGGAACTACACCGACGAGTATCCCTCGGTGGATATCTACAAGACCGACTACTCGCACACGCGTCCCAACGGCCGCCATGGTGCCAACAACGAAGATGTGAAGCGATACATAGACTTTGCCGCCCGCAACAACCTGAGCGAGGTGCTGGTAGAAGGTTGGAACACCGGTTGGGAAGACTGGGCCTGCATGTGGAAATATGATGTGTTTGACTTCCAGACCCCCTACCCCGACTTCGACATCGACATGCTCAACGAGTATGCCCACAGCAAAGGCGTGAAGCTGCTCATGCACCACGAGACCAGCTCCAGCGTGACGAACTACGAGCGTTATCTGGAAGATGCCTATAAACTGATGGACAAATATGGCTACGATGCCGTGAAGACCGGTTATGTGGGTGACATTATTCCACGCGGCGAACATCACTACGGCCAGTATATGAACAATCACTACCTGCATGCTGTGAAAGAGGCCGCCAAGCACCACATCATGGTGAATGCGCATGAAGCCACACGCCCCACGGGCCTGTGCCGCACCTATCCCAACCTGGTGGGCAACGAGAGCGCCCGCGGCACCGAGTATGAGGCATTCCACCTTACCAAGCCCGACCACACCGTGGTACTGCCCTTCACCCGACTGCAAGGTGGCCCGATGGACTACACCCCCGGCATCTTCGAGACCGACCTGAGCCAGTGGAGCGACAACCACAACAATGTTCACACCACACTGGTGGGCCAACTGGGTATCTATCTGGTGATGCACGGCCCGCTGCAGATGGCTGCCGACCTGCCCGAAAACTACGAGAAATTTGACGATGCCCTGCAGTTCATTCGCGACATGGCCATCGACTGGGATGACTCGAAGTACATCGAGGCCGAACCGGGCGACTACATCACCGTAGCTCGAAAGGCCAAGGGTACCGACAACTGGTTCCTGGGCGGCAAATGCGATGAGCAAGGACACAAGGTGGATGTAAAACTCGACTTCCTGGATGCAGGACGCAAATATGAGGCCACCATCTATGCCGACGCCAAGGATGCACACTACCTGACCAATCCCAAAGCCTATGTCATCACCCGCAAGACGGTGAAGAAGGGCGATGTGCTCAAGATGATCGAGGCTCCCGGCGGAGGCTTTGTTGTTTCAATCATGGCTAAATAAAAGAAGAAAAATGAAAACTATAGTTCGATTTATCATGGCAATTACGACGCTCATGGCCGCAACGGCTGCAAGCGCACAAGTGGGCAACGAAATGAAATACACTCCACAGGCCACCACCTTCAGCCTCACCACACTGCCCACCACCCAGGCGGTGACGCTGCGCCTCTACAACGAGGGCATTGGCGGGAAACCCTTCAAGACCATCAAGATGACTGCCGACAAGGGCAAGACGCTGTGGAAAGCGACCGTGAAAGGTGACATGAATGGCAAATTCTACACCTTTGAGGTGAAAGTGAACGGCAAACTCTACGGCGAGACTCCAGGCATCTGGGCCAAGGCCGTGGGCGTGAATGGCAAGCGTGGCGCCATCATCGACATGAAGGCGACCGACCCCGCCGGATGGAAGGCCGACATGCGACCCGCCATTGCCGCCAAGGACCTCATTCTCTACGAGATGCACCACCGCGACTTCTCGGCCGCACGCAATATCAACCTCGACCCGCAACTGCACATCAAGCGGGTGAGCAGTAACTATCCGGGCAAGTTCATGGCACTCACTGAAGACTGGGCCATCAACCATCTCAAGGAACTGGGCGTGAATGCAGTGCACATTCTGCCATCGTTTGACTACGCCTCGGTCGATGAAACGAAGCTCGACAAGCCGCAGTACAACTGGGGTTACGATCCGGTGAACTATAATGTGCCTGAAGGTTCCTATTCCACTAACCCCTACAAACCCGAGGTGCGCATCAACGAGTTCAAGCAGATGGTGCAAGCACTGCACAAGGCCGGCATCAAGGTGATACTGGATGTGGTGTATAACCACACCTTTGACATCGACGGCAGCGCCTTCCAGCGCACCATGCCCGACTACTTCTATCGCAAGAATGCCGACGGCAGTTACAGCAACGGTTCAGGCTGCGGCAACGAGACCGCCAGCGATCAGCCGCTCATGCGCCAGTTCATGGTGGAGAGCGTGAAATACTGGGTCGATGAATATCACATCGACGGCTTCCGCTTCGACCTGATGGGCATACACGACATCGAGACGATGAATGCCATACGCAAGGCATTGCCCGACGACATCTTCATTTATGGTGAAGGATGGAGTGCCGGTTCCTGCGCCTACCCGTACGAGAAACTGGGTATGAAGGCGCACATCCAGCAGATGCCCGGCATTGCCGCCTTCAGCGACGAGATTCGTGACGGACTGCGTGGTCCCTGGGACGGTGACGACAAGGCAGCCTTCCTGGGTGCCGTGGTTGGCAATGAAGAAAGCGTGAAATATGGCATCGTAGGTGCTATCAGTCATCCGCAAGTCGACATGAAGAAGGTGAATTACTCAAAAGAGGCATGGGCCAACCAGCCCACTCAGATGATTTCTTATGTGAGCTGCCACGACGACATGTGCCTGGTCGACCGACTGAAAGCCAGCATTCCGGGCATCAGCGAGAGCGAACTTATTCGCCTCGACCTGCTGGGACAGACAGCAGTGCTCACCTCGCAAGGCGTGCCCTTCCTGCTCAGCGGCGAAGAACTGCTACGCAACAAGAAAGGAGTGCACAACAGCTTTGAGTCGCCCGACAGCATCAACCAGCTGAACTGGAACAACCGCTTCAAGTATCCGCAGGTGTTCAACTACTACCGCGACCTCATTGCCCTGCGCAAGCATCATCCCGCCTTCCACATGGGCGATGCCGACCTGGTGCGCAAGCACCTTGAGTTCCTGCCCACCGAAGAGAATGTGGTGGCATACCGCCTGAAGAATCACGCCGGCGGCGACACATGGAACAACATCTATGTGGTGCTCAACGGCAGCCGCAAGGAGTGTGTGATTGATGTGCCACAAGGTCGTTACACCGTGGTGGCCAACTGCGGTTTCATCAATGAGAAAGGTCTGGATATCATCGAGGACTCGCAAGTGCGCATCCCCAGCCAGACCGCCCTCATCATGCACGACTAACCGCAACTATGCCAAACTTCTAATTCAAATGTGTAATGGATGACTCCAACAAACACGAACAACTGCAAATGAATGGCTTGTATAACGATGCTTGCCACATTATCGACCATGCTCAACAAACGGCATACCGCTATATTAATGATATGCTCATTAAGCGTAATTGGCTGCTAGGATTACGAATTGAACATGAAATTCTCAGCAACAAGCGAGCTGAATATGGCGAACATCTCATCAAGACATTAGCAAAAGTTTTGACCAAGAAATACGGAAAAGGTTTCTCGCGAAACAACATCTATAGGTATATTGCTTTTTACAAGTCCCATCATAATCTATTCAGATTGAATAGTATCACTGAAGATTCTTCAGAAAACATGCATTCAAATCAAATTGTCCCAACAGCGACGGGACAATTTGATATTATCCCGACAGTGATGGGACAATCTATAACTGTCGACTTGATAAACAAGATTGTACCTACAATGCCATTAAAGTTATCATGGAGTCACTACGGAATCATTCTACAGGAACAAAATCCAGAAGCTAGAGCATGGTATGAGACCGAAGCAGCTAATGAAATGTGGAGCACACGAACATTGCAACGCAACATTTCCTCACAATACTATTATCGACTGCTTCAATCTCAAAACAAAGATGTTGTACGCAATGAAATGCACACTTTAACGGCTCCTTTGCAAGACAGACTTGAATATCTAAAAAACCCTGTGATTGCCGAGTTTCTTGGATTTGGCAATAATCCGGATTATTCCGAGTCTGTTTTGGAAAAAAGCATCTTGAATCATCTTTCACAATTCTTGATGGAATTAGGCAAAGGTTTCGCTTTTGTTGACAGACAAAAGCACATTCACACAGAAAAACAGGATTATTACATAGACCTGGTTTTCTACAATTATAAACTGAAGTGCTTTGTCCTTATTGACTTGAAAACATCAAAACTGACATATCAAGATGTTGGACAAATGGACATGTATGTAAAGATGTTTGACGACCTGCATCGTGCTGCCGATGACAACCCCACCATTGGCTTACTATTATGTGCCGATACCGATGAGGATGTTGCACACTATTCTGTACTAAATGATAATGAACAACTTTTTGCAGCGAAATATCTCACTTATCTCCCCACTCAAGAAGAATTACGGCGAGAGATTGAACAGCAAAAAGAGTTTTTTCGTCTTCAAAATGAAAAATCCAAATAAGCAATAATTATGATTACAAAAAGCACTTTACTTGCTGCATTGACAGTTATGTCGGCAACAATTCAGGCAGCAACACTGAACATTGACCGAGTTGAACCTCAGAACTGGTATGCCGGGCTCAAATACAACCAACTCGAGCTTATGGTCTATGGCGAGGGTATTGGAGCCGCCACTGTAACTACCGACTATCCTGGTGTGACCATCGACAGTATCGCAAAGCTGCAAAGCTCTAACTATCTCATCATCTGTATGAGTCTGCACGGAGTACAGCCCGGAATCATGAACCTTAACTTTCAGCTCGACAAGAAGAAAAAGACCGTGCCCTTTGAGTTCAAGGCGCGCGACAATCGAGGCAAGCAGGGTTTCTCCAATGCCGATGTGCTCTATATGCTCATGCCCGACCGCTTTGCCAACGGCAACCCCGCCAATGACAAGGTGAAGGGGATGCGCAGCCAGGTGTGCGACCGCTCTCACCCGAGCTACCGACATGGCGGCGACCTGGAGGGCATCAGGCAACACCTCGACTACTTCACCGACCTAGGCGTGACGGCACTATGGTTCACCCCTGTGCTTGAAAATGACTCGCCCGTGAGTCCCTGGAACGACACCTATCACGGTTATGCCACTACCAACTACTACCGTGTGGATCCCCGCTTTGGCACCAATGACGAGTACAGACGACTCATTGACGAGGCTCACGGCAAGGGTCTCAAGGTGGTGATGGACATGATTTTCAATCACTGCGGCTTTGAACACCCCTGGGTGGCCGACATGCCCACCAGCGACTGGTTCAACCTCAACGAGTGGCTCAAGCAGTCGAAGGGCAGCAGCGACAGCCGCAACACCGATTTCCTGCAGACAAGCTACAAGTTGGCGCCTGTGCTCGACCCCTATGCCAGCGAAATCGACAAGAAAGAGACCGTGCAGGGCTGGTTTGTATCCACCATGCCCGACCTCAACCAGAACAACACGCATGTGATGAACTACCTCATTCAGAACAGCATCTGGTGGATTGAAACTGCAGGCATCGACGGCATTCGCATGGACACCTACCCTTATGCTTATGCCGAGCCCATGGCACGATGGATGGAGATTATCAACAATGAGTATCCCAACTTCAATGTGGTGGGCGAAACCTGGTTTGAGCAGCCTGCCTACACTGCCGCATGGCAAAGCGGCAGTAAGATTGCCAAGACCGACAGCCACCTGAAGACGGTGATGGACTTTGCATTCCGTGCAGCAGTAGATTCGGCAAGCGTTGAGGAAACTGACAACCAGTGGAGGGGTTTCAACCGCCTATACAACAGCCTGGTATTCGACTACCTCTACCCCGACCCGAGCCATGTAATGGCCTTCATTGAGAATCACGACACCGACCGCTTCCTCAAAGATGGTCAAGATGCCGACAAACTCAAACAGGCACTTGCCATACTGCTCACCATGAACCGCATCCCGCAGCTCTACTACGGTACCGAGATTCTCATGAACGGCACCAAGGCCGTGACCGACGGCAATGTACGCAAGGACTTCCCGGGCGGATTCCCTGGCGACGAGCACAACTGCTTCACCGCCGAAGGACGCAGTAAAGAGCAGAACGAGATGTATGACTGGCTCCGTAAGGTGTTGCACTGGCGCAATGGGGCAGGTAAAGAACTGATAACAAAAGGCAAACAGATTCAGTTCATCCCTCACAACGGATTCTATGTGCTGGCACGCCAGCTGGGCGACCATGCCGTGCTCACCATTGTGAACGGCACCAGTTCAGCCCAGATTTTCGACACCAAGCGCTATGCCGAGATTATAGGCAATCGCACTCATGGCATTGAGATAACCAACGGATACCCCATCAGCCTCACCAACATCATCGCGGTGCCAGCCAGGATGACACTCATCCTGGAACTGAAACCGTGACATTCCTATCATAACCAAAGCATAAATCCCCGTCAACACACTCGTTGACGGGGATTTGCATTTTCAGCCTGCCTATTATCCGCCCAGTCCTAACGGGCTTTGGGCTTTCCTTGGCAGTTTCGTCAGCACTTAGAATGACTTCATATCCAGACCCAATTCTTGCCAGAACTCTACGGGCAATGCCACATTCTCGAGTTTGATGCACCCCTTGAACAGCGGCGCCACCTGCTGTTCGGTGTAGCCGGCTATGCCGCAACCAATGCGCGTGACGAGGAATCGCATCTCAGGGTGCATGGCCGCAAACCGTGTGAAGCGTTCCACCGCTGCTCTCATCGATTCCATACCCTCCATGGTGGGCAGTGCATAACTCTGTCCTTGCAAGCCTTCGCCTTGGCCCCACACGGCACCAAACCTGTGCATGGCGGCAGCAGCAGCTCCTCCTGCGTGGAATCCGTTCACATTCGACCCGAACACAAAGATCTCGCCAGGTTGCAATGTGTCGATGTGATGAGGCGTTACTCGTTCCATATAATAGCTCTTAGCCAATGCACGCCTAAGTTCCACCCATTCTTCCTTAGAGCGACTGCGTCCGCTGCGGTATTCCTCATCCATTCTTCTGAAGTAGTTGTGCTTGGCCGAGCTCTCGCGTGCCCATGTGTTATCTACACCTTGAACATCGTGCGCAAACTCAATGAAATTGTCAATAGAAAGTGTCACTGACACTCCTTTCACATCGTGCGCACTACCCATGTAGGAGAATGACCATCCCTCATTTTTCAGTTTCTCAATGAGTTGCTTAACACCCACGGCAGTCCACTCGTGCGAGTCATTCTCAAGTCCATCGGAGAGCACTGTCACTACTGCGGAGGCATCTTCATCATCCTTGATATGTTCATACAAAGCCGTTATCGACTGCCCCATAGCGTCGTAGAGCGGGGTGCAGCCCCAAGGGCTATACTCCTTGAAATCCTTAACCTCGCCAATGAACATGCGGTCAATGAGCGTGCGCACCGGTTCCCTTCCTTCTTGACTGTCGAAGGTGACCAGCGTAAGGTAATGTTCCTGCGTGTCGGCAAACTGTTGCTGCGCACTGCGAATGCTGTTGATGGTTTCAGTCACTCCACCCATTGTGGCATGCTCCAGGCCCTTCATAGATCCACTTTCATCCACAATAATCAGATTGTAGATTCTCGCTTTCTTGTCTTCTTTCTGTTTTTCCATTGTTTTATCAAAAAAAAGTTAGTGAAAAGTTTTGAATACTCTCGTGTAATTTTTACACTGCAAAAATAATGCCAATTTTCTAAACCGCAAAATTTCTCGTGTAAATATTACACATTTAACTTTCTTTAATAATCATGACACCATTGACTCCAAACCTTGTCAGGGCCAATGTCATATTTTCAATTATGAGAAAATGTTCGAGAATTTTCGAAGCACTTTCGGAGTGCTCAGAGTGCTCAGAGTTCTCGGAGAGCTCAGAGGACTCTGAAAGATCGGTTAGAAGGCAACTTACTTGAAGTTGAGGAGCTCGTAGAAGGCTTGCTGGGTGCGGCCGTTGCGGTTGTCGACAAGGCTGCCGTTCCACCAGCTGGTGGTCACCTGGTAGGAGCTGTTGCCATACTCGTTGGCCTCGGGCCACCACCAGAAGAGTCCCTTCACATTGGTGCGGGCATTGAGCGTGGTCACCAGGTCCTTGGCAAACTTGGCCTGCCCTGCCTCAGAGTAAGGATAGGAGGAGGTGAAATCATACTTGGTGCCAGGCAGATTCCACGCATAACCATAGGCGGTTTCCATAATCATCACCGGGGTATCGGGGAAACTGCCCTGCAGGGTGGTGAGCACAGTGGTGAGCACACCAAAGATGGTGCCGGTCGAGGCATGATATGAGGGATAATAGCTCAAGCCCATGATATCATAGTCAACGCTGTGCGCCTGCGCCTGCGTGAAGAATGCCAAGGCATTGGAGTAACGGCTCAACTCGATGTGAATGATAATCTTGGCGCGCGGGCACACCTCACGCACGGCACGACTGCCGGCATTCAGGTAGCGTGCAAAGTTATTCCAGGTGCCGCCATCGTAATCAGCTCCCGACGGCCAACAATGGCCCGTGGGCCACAACATGCCATAGGTCACCTCGTTGCCCACCTGCACATAGTCGGGGCGGGCACCAGCGGCCACGAGAGTCTGGAGCACTTCGCTGGTGTAGTCCTCCACTTTTTGCTCCAACTGGTCTACGCTCAAGCCGGTCCAGTCGGCAGGCAGTGTTTGCTTGCCTGGGTCGGCCCACGAGTCGCTATAATGCAAGTCGAGCACGAACTTGAAACCGGCATCCTTGATGCGCTTGCCCAGCGTCTTCACATAGTCGAGGTCCTGCAAAACGCCCTCTCCCACCTCGGCCGACGAAGCATGGGCGGGATTCACGAAGAGGCGCACACGCATCGCATTCAGGCCCTGCTGCTTGTAATAGGCGAGCACATCGTTGATGCGGGCACCATTCTTATCATAGTAGATGGAGCCTTTCTGCTCATACTTGGTGAGCATCGACACATCGCCGCCAACAAGTTTCAAATCCTCGTCATCATCATCGACAATAACACCCAGAATCAGATTGATGAGCTCGGTCACGTCACTCACATTCACCTTGCCGTCGCGGTTCACATCGGCACGTGCCTCATCCTTGGGTAAAGTACCCAATATCATATTGATAAGGGCAGTCACGTCGCTCACATTGCGATGACCGTCGTTGTTCACATCGCCCCGCAGCGATGCGCTTGCCGGCACTGCAAGCATCACCGCAATGAGCAGTGTGAGCGCTGCCTTGAGAAAAGCGCTGCAATGCGCTCCACGGCGCACTGCAGCACATACCAATATGAAAAGATTCTTGAATTCAGAAATCATTCTGTCATCAATAAGCGAGTTTATGAAACACCCAGAATGAGGTTGATGAGGGCAGTCACGTCGCTCACGTTCACCTTACCGTCACCGTTCACATCGGCACGTTCCTGGTCCATGGATGCGACACCCAAGATCATGTTAACAAGAGCTGTCACGTCAGATACATTCACCTTGCCATCGTTATTCACATCGCCAGGAACCGACTCGTCGCCACCCTGATATTGTGCTGTAACATTGTTGACTGTGAACTTGCCATTCACAATATCACCAATCTCATAGTACACATCTTCAGTCACAGGACCGATGTCAACAGTCTGCTTCAAATCAGGATCCACCTGCTGGTCGCCCTGGTCGAAGATGATGTTCAGGTAGTAGTCGCTGGTGGGGATATCAAATGTGTGATAGTAGAACTTAGCACCATTGATGTATTTATATTTCTTGTTCATCAAAGTGCCAGGCCAGTTGCCTAACAACTGAACATTGCCCTTGTCCCAAGAATAGAAGTAGACGTTTTTCCATCCGGGGCTCTTCAGATAAACGGTGGCGGTGTGAGGCACGAAGGGCTTGATCTGATACTTGTGCGTCACGATACCCGTCACATTGCTGCCGTTGAGCAGACCCACAGTGAGCGTGCAGTCTTGAGTGATGTTGATGGTAGAACCGCTGTTCACCTTGGGGCTGCTGGCGGTAGGTGTAGAGCCGTCGAGAGTATAGACAAGCTGGGTTGCCGAAGCCGAAACGGCAATCAGTTTCACGGGGAAGGCTTCCTCGTAGGTGCCGCTGGGCACGTCGATCCAAGCCGACTCAATATCCTTTGACATAAAGTAGCGATAGTGATATCCTTCCAGAATCTGTACCCAAGTGCTACCAGGATTGGTAAGGATAGAAGTGTTACCCACCACGGCCAGCAGTTTGCCTCTTGAGCCGGTAGTGTTGGCAGCATAGTAGGTGGTGGTGCTACGGAAGGGTGCGGTATTACTCATGTTGGTGATACCGGCCAGCTTACGAGCCTCGACCATCGACTTGATTTCTTTCTTGTAGGGTTTCCAGTGCGTGAGGAACACGCAAGGAGTGCCAGGCATAGCCAGCAGGAAGGCGTTGGCAGCCAGTGTATCCTTCTTGATGGGGTCGGGTGTGTAGTTCTGCACATTACCGCGGTCTTGCATATCATGGTTCTCCACGAAGGTCACTGCGAACTGGCGATATGTGTTATTGCGGGCAAGACTCTGATTGGCCAGCTTGGTCCAGTTGTTCTGGTTGATAGCATCGCGCACGGTGTAACGGAAAGCAAAGTCGAAGCATGCGCTCTGAATCACATTGTTCACCTTGGTGGCATTGAGCCAGTTCTGCAGAGTGTTCACATTGCCGTCCCACAGCTCGCCTACCGAGAAGGTGGGGTTAACAGCTGCGTTATATTCACCAGTATAAGATGATGAGTAACCACGCACCATATCGTAACGGAATCCAGCATAACCCAGGTCGTTAAGCAAGAAGTTGAGATAAGCCTTGACATTCGTCTTCACATTATTGCTCTTGTGATCAAGGTCACGGCATCCATCCCAGCCTTCACCAGTGTCGTTGTTTGAACTCAGCGTTATGCCATGCTGAGTAGCCCAAGCCTTGGTCTTGCCGCCGTCATCGTCGGCACAGATGTCGGTGGGCAGCAACTGATAAGTCACGCCATTGTAGGTTTCGGCAGGGAAATCGACCCATGAGCCATCCACGCCCAGACCGCTACGGTGGTTGATGACTACATCTTCGATGATACTGGTACCTTTTGCCTTGAAGGCGTTGATCATGTGGCGCAAATCACGCTCAGTACCAAAGCTACTGTTGTGGTCAAACCAGTAGACAGGCATGTAACCCATCACATTCCAGCCCGAGTTGCAATTACCCGATTGGGGAACCCAGATGAGGTCGAAAGTAGATGAGAGGTCATCAATTTGCTTCTCCATATTGCTCCACTGTGTGTCAATATAATTATCCCAAGAGAAGCCTTGCAGCATCACGCCGCCATAGTTGGCGGGCCAACCCACTGCCGCATTGCTCATGAGCGGGAGCAGGGCTGCTGTTAAAAGTGATAAAAATGTCTTTTTCATTGTTCTGATATTTTAATGTTATTATTGATTATCACTGTTTTGAAACACCAAGAATGATGTTGATGAGAGCAGTCACGTCGCTCACGTTCACCTTGCCGTCACCGTTCACATCGGCACGTTCCTGGTCCATGGCCGAGACACCCAAGATCATGTTCACCAAGGCGGTCACATCGCTCACATTCACCTTGCTATCGCCGTTCACATCGCCAGGCAGGCCATCAGACTGCTCCACGATGAGAGTGCGCTCGTCGAGGTTGAGCGTCAGTTTCCAGACGCCTTCGCCAATCTTGAACGGTTTGGTGGAGCCATCACAGTCGAGCTGAAGCACGGTTCCAAGCAGTTCGCTGGTCACCTCCATGTCAGTATCGGGCGTTCTGGCACCGAAACGATATCTGGAAATGGTAATCCAGTCGGTGGGGTCTGAAGCCAGTTTCTTGGAGAAGCTGAAGTAGCTATAACCGGCATTCTGGCCTTTGGTCACCACGGTGGCAGTAAAGATGTTATCATCGGTCGACTTCATCTTGACGCCCTTGTTGGCAAACCATCCGCCGTTGTTGTTCACCTCGCCCAGCACATACACATGTTCAGGTTCAACGGGGTCTTCGTGTCCGGGCACGGTGGCAACAAGGCCATCGAGGGTGTAATAGCCGCCATTCACAAAGTCGATGTCTGACGTCTGTTTGCCGCCCATCTTACCATCGTTGAAGATGATGAACTGCGGAATGCTGTCCACATTATAATTGCCATCGGTCCAACAGAAAATCTTGTTTCCATTGGGAGCCACACCCACCTGTTGCATCTTGGTGCCGCTCCACAGGCCAGAGTAGTGCCTGTCCATGCAATCCCATGCATAAATGAAAGGCGTTGCTATCTCATTGGTTTCAAGATAGCAGTAGAACTTGCCGTTCTGGGGCTCGGCCACTGCAGGAATCTCATAGTTGGCATAAGGGGCATACTTAGCTGTCACATTCTCATAAATGCTACAGTTGCCATCAGTCCACGGATAGTCGAGGAAGATATTGCTGGTAATGCCTCTGATGTCTTGGGTCTGGCTGTTGCTGCCTGAATAGCTGTTATTGAGAATCACGTTCACCATGGGTTGGTCGAAGGTCTTATAGTACCACTTGGCACCACCCACATAGGTAAACGGCAGCTCGTTGAGCACAGTGCCGGGCCATGGACGGTCGATGAATCGCTCGTCGGTGTCCCAGGCATAGAGGCGGGAACTGTTGGGATCCTGAGCCTTTACAAACACTGTCACCTTGTCGTTGCCGGGATAGGGAGTAGCTACAGGATTGCCAGGCAGGATGCCTCTCTTGGGTGCATGCTGCCAATCGAGGCCCTGAGTCACGAAGTAGCGGTAGTTGGTTCCGCTCTGCACCAGCTGATAGCCCAGAGGCGTGCCATTCTTGATGGCGCCGCCCAACTGCAGATACACCTTGCCGTTGGTGCCTTCCACCTCCATGATGTAGCCACCGTTGCTCTCCTGCTGAATGGTGATGGGACTCATGTTATGCACGCCTGCAGCACGACGGCCCAGGATACAGTTCTTGATTTCGTTCTTGTAAGCTTTCCAGTGAGGCAGGAAGATGCAGGGCGTTCCGGGCAATGCCAGGATGAAGGCATTGGCTGCAGCCACATTATTGCTCACCTTCTGGTAACCGTCGCGACCGGTGTCGTGGTTATCGAGGAAGGTAATGGCCCAGCGGCTGTAGTTGGCGTCGGCAGCAAGGCCCTTGTCGCTCAAAGCTCCCCACCAACCGTTGTTGAACGCCTCGTTGATGCGATACTTCAGGCAGAAGTCGTAAGTGCCGCACTGAATCTGGTCATACCACTTGGTTTCCTCAAACCACCAGCGGAGCACATCAGCGTTACCATCCCAGTATTCACCTACAGAAAACATGGGTTTGTTGGTAAAGTTGTACATACCCACATAATAGGGAGCAAAGCCCTTGGTCTCATCGATGCGGTAACCGGCATAGCCCAACTCATGCAGCAGAAAGTCGAGATATGTCTTCACATTGAGCTGAGTTGTAACATTGGTGTGGTCAAGGTCACGGCAGCCATCAAAGTCCTCGCCGGTGTCGTCGGCACCATTCACGGGATAACCGGCAGCCACGCACTCGTCGGTGCGGCATATCTGTGTGTATTTCACGTTATCCCATTCTACCTTGTAGATTTTACCTGTATTTTTCCCTTTCACCCTTTCGTTGGCAAAAGTCACCCAGTCGGTCTCGCCATTCTTGTGATTGAGCACGGCATCCATCAGGAAGCCTGTGCCACGCTCACGGAACATCTTGATCATTTGGCGCAACTCGTTCTCCGATCCAAAGCAGGTATTGTGATCGAACCAGTAGACGGGTGTGTAACCCATACCCTCGGCCTGCCCTGTGGGGTCGACCTTACCCGAGTTGGGAATCCAAATCAAGTCGAATGCATCGCTGAGTTCATCAATGTCGTTCATAAACAGGTTCCATCCTGTATCGTCAAAACTATTCCAATAGAAGCCCTGCAGCATCACGCCGCCATAGTTTGTGGGCCAACCTGCCGCCCATGCCAAAATGGGCAGGAATGACATCAAAAATAAGGTATAAATCTTTTTCATATAGGGTCAGTATTATTAGTCAAATATTAGTTTAATTTCATAAGCAACCCCAAATTTAATATTTTGATTTATATAAAAAAATACTAATATATAAATAATTTATAAATTCGCAACGCAATCGTTTGCATTTCCTGTGGCAGTCACACCCTCGCGTTCAGCTTTAATCAGTGTATTGAGTGGGCTAAAAACCAAGGGAGCCTCTCACATAAAGAGAAGCCCCCTTGATTTCAAAAAGTGTATTGGTAATTACAATTATTTCAGCACTTTAGCAGTAGATTTCGTGCCATCGGTATAGGTAGTTACCACCACGTTCACACCGTCGAAGGGTTCACAGCTCTCTATGCCAGTGAGGTTGTAGTAGCGCACCTGCTTCACCGTCTTGGTCTTGGTGACATCGCTCACGGCAGTGATGATGTTTGCGGACGAGATGTCGATGGGCGACACCACATATTTCACAGTTCCCGAATAGGGCTTGTAGTCCACCGTCGGCTGTCCTGCTCTGAGAGTAGAACCACCACCAGTTGTGGTAGTCTGTGATTCATCGGCCAGACGAATGATTGCATGGAAGCTATAAGCTTGATTTACAGTAATATCATTGGGTTTTGGCTGCAAATTCCACTGCACTGGGAAGTAGCCATCGAGGTCACCTTCGTTCATAAACTCATAGTGCCCATCAACATAGGCGTAGCTACCGTGTTTAGGCACATAGAATGCATTGTCACCACCATACACTGCCCAAGTAATCTTGGCAAATTCCTGCGGCTTGGGAGTCACAAAGAAGTAGGTGTTGCGGTGCACATGACCGAATTCATCAGCAGGTTCTTCGCATTCCTGTGTTCCAATGAAGCTGGATGTGACAAACACGTTGGGATCCTGATTATAATTGTTCGCCTGATTGCTCTCGGGCAGTGCCTGCAGGGCAAGACGCATCTCGGGATTCACATTGTTCACGAGCTGACCACGCACGCTTTCGGCAGGCAGAACCATACCCTCTAACTTGTGGAGCTCACGCTTTTGGGCATCGGCATCCATACTTTCGATGCCAGGATATTGGGTTGAGAGCGTGAGTTTCACCCAGTTGCTCTGGTCGTAACGGCCCTTGCCGCTCATAAGATTGGTACGGGTGAGCATATAGTCAATCTCGCCCTCTTTTGCCAGCGATTTTTCTACATAAGGAGTAGAAACAAAGTTGTTCATATCCTTGCAGTAGAGTGCGCCATACATAGTGTGAGTGGCACCGTCGACCTCAATCACGGTCTCAGCATTCTCGTCGAACCACACGCCCACCAGATCTTCCTCGATGGTGTAAACGGGGCCATCGACAACGCCCTTGGTGATGATGTTGCTCAGTGAGCGACCCAGCACAATCACACCGCAATAGTCGTAGCAAGCACCAGTGCTGTATGCAAAGTCTCCAGTTTGTTCCTTAGCAGCAGTGGTACCAGTACCCGTATAGTAGTCATGATTTAAATCGTGTTCATAGTTATGATTATTATCAATACCATTGTTGAACAAAATGCCGCCATTTGGATAGGTAGTCACGCCATGCTCAGTGAGGTCGATACGCCACACCTCGTAGCCGTCCTTGTCATAGCCCACCAGTTCGCACAAAGCACCAGGATAAGTGGGATTACCCGTGTAGGGAGCAGGAGGAGTAAGCAAATCGTGATTATCACCCTGACTATCGGTGTACCAGGCATGGCAGAAGACGTGGTCCCAACCCGGGGTATTGGTGAAGTAGGCATACATGTGCCCCTCAATCATCACGGCACACTCGGCAGCTTCCTGTGCTGCAGCAGCATAGTAGTCACGAGTAAATTCATCGAGAGCAGTGCCTGTTGATGGCCAAGTGAGGAAAATTTCGCCAGAATGACGCCACTGGATGTCGGTCATGTCAGGATTTGATTCATCCACCTCGTCATAAGTGTAATCACCACGGGTGAACCAGAAGTCAACAATGGCATTGGGCACCTCCCAAGTCCACCACTTGCGGCCGTCGGCAGTGGTAATGACGCTGTCTTCGTTAGCGGTTTTATTCTCGTAGAACTTGTGACGGTTGGTAGCAATCTCATGACGCGATGGACGGTCAACATGAATGTAGGCCGTATTTGCCAAATTGCGCTCCTTGTCATAGGCCCAAAGTTTAGGTGTTGCCACGTTGCTGGTTTGCTCCAAGTGCAGAATCACCTTGCTGCCCAGCACTTGTGCCATGGGATAGAGGACCACGGTTTTGGCGGTGGGATTGACCACTACGCGATAGTTGCCGTCAGTGCCAGGATCCATCTGGAAGTTCTTCGTGCTCCCAAGTAACAGAGCGTTCTCAAGCACAATGCCAATTTCTCCAGAAGTCACTTCCCAATAGTCACCCTGTGCATCAGCACCAAGCCGGTAAGCAGCAATGCTGTTCCAATCGGTAGCACTATTTGACAGCTGCTTAGTGAACTGGAAGGTGTCACCTTCGTTAAGTTCAACGCCCGTGAGTGTGTAGGTGATGCCATCGGTCGAAATCATGGGAACACCAGCATTGGGTTTCCAGTAGGGACTCTCGCTGTTGCCATAGAACATATAGAGGGCATCCTGGGCGCGAGTAATAGTCACCGTTCTTGCAGGAAGATTGAGCGAAATGTTGTAGTAAGCCGTTTCATCCATCTTGAAGTTCTTGTCGGCATCGACATAAAGAACCAGAGGTAGCGCTTGAGGATTTGTCTTATCGGTCATGGCGTTGGTCACACCCCACCAGTCGCCCGTTGCTGCTGAAGTCAGACGATAACGGTTGAGACCGGCCCAGTCGTTCTCATCACTGCCCAGCTTGCTTGCAAAGGCGAACTGCGCATCGGCAATGATCTGCACATTGTTGAGCGTGAAGATGCCTCCATCTTCGGCAGTCATCTTCAAGCCAGCATTGGCAGCCCAGGGATTACCGGCCACCTTGCCTATCACATACATCTCACCGGTATAGAGATACAAATCATTCACTACTTCATAGCGGTCACCAGAATCGTCGTCACCACTATAATACTTGTAGTAACCCACTTCGTCGGTCTGCTGAATGTTGCCATTCACAAGACCCGACTGATTTTCACTATTGATGCTGAACTGTATGTTGATGGGCGAGTAAATGGTGTTGATGGTCGTCTTCCAATAGAGGTTGCCGTCGGCAAGTGTTTCACTCACAGTCGAGGCATTGCCACCAAAGACGGGGTCTTGATTCCACTCGCCATTGAGAGGAGCATTCTGGTAGCCCGTATTAACATAGACATAAACATTGGGCGAGGTCTGCGGTTCGCGCACATTGTTTACATAAATAACATAGCTGTAGTGAGTTTGCTGTTGTTCAGCGGGAGCTGTTGCAGCCTTATAGACAACACGGTCGGCCTGTTCAGTGGCATTACCATCATAGGTGATATAGAGGTCGGCATCGGTCCACTCCGTGATGTCGGCAGTCTGATTTTGCGAATTGTTGCTTACAATCACATTGATGTAGTCATCGGCCTGGAAAGTCTGTTTATACCATGTCTCGTCATTGATGGTCTCGGTTTCACTGGGAATAGAACCAGGGAATCCACCATTAAGCATTTCCCCATCCTTGTCCCACACATAGAGATTGGGCGTTTTGCCATTCTTGTCAATCACATGCACGGTGAAAGTCTTCTTGGCGGGCTTGGGCACAGACTCATTATAATAGGGTTGCGAACCTGTGGACTTGGTGGGATTGAAGATGATGTAACGGTCGGCAGTGATGTTGTTGATGTCGGCCGTCTGCACACCAGCATTATTGTGCACGATGGCGTTCAATTTCTCGATGCCTGTGAATGTCTCATACCAGTATTTTTGACCATTGATTTCTGTGGTTTGATTGAGAATCATCAGGTTATTGTTCACATTGCTGCCAGTAACAAAGGATCCTTTTGGTTCCTTTTTTGAATTACCAATGTAGTACCACAAATACAGGTAGGGAACGAAGCTTTCGTCGGCATTCTTTGTTCCCACATAAATGGTAATCGAGTTGTTGGCCCAGGGGTTATAGTCGATGTCGGTAGCAACATAACTGGTACCGTTCCAATAGTAGTAATAAGTTTCGCCATCCTGCAGTGTGGCGCTGAGAGTGCCCGAACCTGCAATGTTGGCAGTGAGAGTGGAGGTGTTGGTTACCGTGCCTTTATACCACACGCAGTAGCGACCATCTTCAGTAGTCATCGCCTCGCCGTTAAGCGTGGGTGCCGTGGTGTCATAGACATAGACCGTAGCGGTATAAGTGGGTACAGTATGTTTGGTTATTGTTGCTTTACATGTAAGAATGTTTACTGAAATATCATAGGTGCCTGCAGATGTTGATGACACCGTGTATTTATTCTGACCGCCAAAATCTGTCATCTGCAATGATGCACCTTCTTCAATTTCTTTCGTGCTTGTTGGGCCAAAACGCACAGAATTAGCGGTTGTCCAATCATCAGCAGAAGAACTCAACTTCATGGTAAAACCAAACTCATCACCAGCAGCAAGTACAACATTATTAATGGTATAAGTAATACCATCATTTGAAGACATCAAGCATCCTTGAGTAGGATTCCAATCAATGCCAAGTGAACTCACTTTTCCAAAAACATATAATTTATTAGTGTTTTTGTCAATGCGAATTTTTTTGCTGGTGGCATCCCAAGTCCAAATGAAACTCCCACTGTTCAGTTCGGTCCAAATGTTGCCGCCATTGTTCCCTTGATAAGTTTGAGTCCACTGTCCATCATACACATTAATGCCATCGCCATTACTGCTACCGTATCTATCGTCATTAATATCATCCCAAGACGAACTATTAGAAGATGTGAGGATAAAATTAATCCACGTACTTGAAGTATAAGTGGTAGATTTAATGATTCGGTATTTGTTGCTACCGATGTCTGTCAATTGTTCTTGACTACCAGCAGTCCATGTGAAAGGACTATCACCCATAATATACCATGCGGCTTTGGCCTGTGGAGCGAGGGTCCAGAGGCAGAGCAGGAGCATAACAAGTCTGGTGAGACAGAACTTAAATTTAGCTGAAGATTTCATTTTCAATTAGTTTAGTTTTAATTTATGTTTAGTAAAAATTTGGTCTGAGAGTTAAGTTCAAACGGCACACTAAATAGTCCATTTATGGCGTTTTGTGCGCAGAGCGCACAAAATTAGAGACTTAACACAACTTATCGTGCAAAAGCACCTGATTTTTCAACGAAAAGTTCATGCAAACGATTGCAAACCCTTAATTTCTTCAACTAAAATGCTGCAAACCATTGCAACTCACTTTAGAAGCATACAACACAAAAACCACGGATTAATCAGATTTTTGACGACGCGGGGGTTAATCTCACAAAGGTGGCACGCTAAGCCGCGCTATGCGCGTTTTATTCAATGACGACGATTTATAATCTCAAAAAGAGGCGCCTATCGGCGTCGAAAAGCCGGCTTACGCCGGTTTTTTTTCAATGGTTTTTTGGGGATTTTGAGGAAGATTGGGATGATTGGGAAGGATGGGAAAAGTGGGAAATTGTGGAACAGTTTGATTTCCAGGCGGTTGATAAAAATATGAGGTAACGAAAGCGGTATGATGGGCATGACGAACGTGGTTTGATAAAGGTTGACGGATGCGGTATGTTGTTTAGTTTGGTTCATGATAAGATAGGTTTTGAAATATTAATCATGTTCATGTGCGTGCGAAGATAGAATAATGTGAAGGCGTGGAAAATATGAATAACACAGAAATCAAAACCCTCCGAGATCTCAAATATCTCAGAGGGCAACACAACTCCCTAGCGAGAAAAGGCTCTAAGGAGTAAAGGAGTTTGGGAGTTTTTATGCACTGCTCAGCGGACTAAACCATTCGAAGCAGTCTTGCCTCCTTAACTCCTCAACTCCTTAGAATAAAACCGTGTCGGCGGCTTATTGACCCGTGCAGAAGTCAAGAATCACGCCCGAGTCCTTCACAGAGAGGGTGACGGGGCAACCCTCGATGAGGGGATAGTTCCAGTCCTCGTCGTGGCTGGCGGGGAAATCGTAGCAGATGGGGATGTTGTAGCCGTCGAGATACTCGCGGAGCATATCGTTCATGTCGTTGTAGTCGCTAGAGGGTTTGGTGTAATCGGTGAAACGGCCCAGAATGATGCCTTTCACATGGTCGATGACACCCTTGAGCTTGAGCTGGTAGAGCATGCTGCACACGCGTGCAAAACTCTCGCTCACATCTTCCATAAACAGAATGATATCCTTGCCTTTCACGAAGTCGCGATCCAGGAAGTCGTAATCGCCCGAGCCACCTATGTTGCAGAATACCGACATATTGCCGCCCAGCATAATGCCCGATGCGGTGCCTTGCACATTATAGGGATGGCCCGGGAAACTGTAATGCGGGAGTTCGCCAGCCAACAGTTTGCGGAGAATAACACTTTCCTCGTCGGTGCCGCCGGTATCGCTCAAACGGCCACCCATATTACCATGGATACTCATGCCTCCGGCCCTCACCATGGCACTATGCAAGGCAGTGATATCGCTGTAGCCAATAATCCACTTCTTGTATTTACTTATGGTATCGAGTGGAATCTCATAGAGCAACTGCGAAGTACCATAGCCACCGCGTGTGCAAAGGATGGCCTTGATGCTGGGGTCGCGCAGGGCCCAGAGCAGGTCGGTAGTGCGCTGCTGCACGGTGCCGGCATAGTCGTGATGGTGCTCAAGCAGATAGGAACCCCTCACGGGCACATAGCCCCAACTCTCAATCACCTCGCAGGCCTTGTCCACAGCAGGAGCCTTTGGGGTGCTGCCTGGAGAAATAATGGCAATCTTGTCGCCTTTCTTGAGGAACGATGGCATTTGCTGCTGACCTGCAGCCAGCCCGGTTGCCAATGTGGCAAGCATGAACAATGCAATGGTCTTTATCTTCATCATCTTTTATGGTTTTTTAGTTTGACGTATTCGGGGTTAGGGGATTGATGAAATCGAGGGTGACGCTGTCGGTCTCTACCGTGAGCGTAACGGGGCAGCCCTCAATAAGGGGATAGTTTTGGTCGGCAAAGTGGCCCGTGGGGAAATCGTAGCACACGGGTATGGGGCTCTCCTTGAAATAGTGGTTAAGCAACTCGTACATCGAACTCCAGCCGTTCGTCGGGCTGTAGCCCTTGAAACGGCCCACAATCACACCTTTCACATGGTTGATGATGCCGCGTATGCGCAGCTGCTGAAGCATGCGGTCGACATGAGGCATGTCTTCGTTGGTGTCCTCGAAAAAGAGGATGATGTCTTTATCAGCAATAAAATCTTTGGCGAGGAAATCGTAGTCTGAGCCGGCGATGTCGGTAAACACCGAGATGTTGCCGCCCAGCAGAATGCCCGATGCTGTGCCCTTCACATTATACTTATGGCCGCGAATCACATAGCCGGGAAACTCGCCCGTGAGTATCTCGCGCAGAATTTGCGACAGGCGGTCGTTGCCGTGGGTCTTGCGAAGCCAGTAGCACATGTTGCCATGAATGGCCATGTTGCCGGCACGCACCTCGGAACTGAGCAAGCCTGTGATGTCGCTGTAGCCTATGATCCACTTAGGATTCTTGCGGAACTCCTCCATTGGCACTTCACACAGCATATTGATCACGCCATAGCCACCATCGGCACACATGATGGCCTTGATAGTGCTGTCGCGCAACGCCCAAAGCAGGTCGTTCTTGCGCTGCTCCACCGTGCCGGCAAAGCCGTGCCAGCGTGCACCCACATTGGGACCAATCACGCCCTGATAACCCCAACGCTTGAATACCGCACAGGCACTGTCCACTATGTTATAGGTGTGGGCACCCGAGGGCGAGAGCACCGCAATCTTGTCGCCCTCCTTGAGGAAGGGGGGCGGAGCGGGCAGCGTTGACTGGGCTTGTAGCGGCAGCGCCGCCAGCATGAGCATCAGGGCCAACAACAAACCTACCAGACGGTTCTTGATCAATATCGCCATTTTAGCTTTTATATTAGTCACAAAATTACACATTAATTCCCAATCCTCAAAACATACATTCACTGACCGTGCAACGTAACAAACAGCTACACTGTTATTACCTTATCGCTCCACAATCGCTCAAGAAACTGGCATACTGGCCATACTTCTATATTATTGAGTTTACGAGGGCGTTCTTCCAGCGAAAGCAAGTAGAGTTTTGCAGTGGGATTCTCTCCTTGAAAGGCCTTTAGTCCCTTTGTGTCGTGCGACAAAATATTCGTTGACGATTTCACCTCTATAGCCACTTCAGCCTGACCAACGACTGCATCCACCTCATACTTGTTATCTTGAGTATGCCAAAATGATAAAGATTTGTCTGAATGTCTGTACGACAGATAAGCCCTCAACTCCTGTATGACCAAATGTTCCAACGCGTGACCATATACATCTGTCCCTTGCTGTAGCGGCGTGCGACGCAACAGGTAGTTGGGTATCGCAACATCGAAGAAATAGAATTTTGAAGACTGAATCACTTTGCGTTTCATCGTCTTAGTGTAAGATGGCAAATAAAAGCCCAGCAAAGTTTCTTCAAGAATTGCGAAATACTCCTTGACAGTCTTGGATGACACACCACATTCCCGAGCTATATTAGTGTAATTGACTATCTGCGCATTACTCAAAGCTGCCACTTGAAGAAATCGTGTAAATGAGTCTAATTTTCGAACAAGTGCCTCTTCTACTATTTCTTGCTGCAAATAGTCGCCAATGTACGACTGTATCCTCAATGCTGGTTTGTCATCAAGATAATGGCGCGGCAACATACCGTGGTTCAGTGCACGATTAAGGTCAAATTCTGGTATCTCAGCACTTACTAGCGGGAAAAGCATTTCACGAAGTGCTCTGCCACCCAATAGATTAGCACTACTGCGACGCAACTTACGGGCACTTGACCCGCTCAATATAAACCTTAACCGCTTATTCTCTATGAGCCAATGCACCTCATCGAGCAACGCTGGCACTTTTTGCACTTCGTCAATAATCACCAACGCTCCATCGTCGAGCAACTCACACTCCTCACGAAGCAAAGCTGGACGCATCTGCAGTGACATGCGCACATCACTTTTGAGTAGATCATACAGCCGTGCTTTGGGAAAAAGCGATTTTAAGAGTGTGCTCTTGCCTGTCTGCCTCGAACCCCACAGAAAGAGACTGTCCTTTTCAGCATTTTCTAATTTCAATATCCTTTCGAGCATAACCACATTTATTTTGTCGTTGCAAAATTAATGCCTCGTAGAGAAATACGCAAGGAAAATTGCAGAAAATCTGAAGTAATACTTCAAAAATTCAGCGAAAATTTGAAGTACAACTCCAAAAATTCTTTTTTATTCATCAATTTTTCTCGCCATCATGACACGCAAAGTCCTCATGACAAAATTGGGGATTAGCGCATGATGAGGATTTTGGAAACGGCTGAGAGCGAGGTGCCCGAATCGGAAGTAGAGGCAAAGACGAAGTACACGCCGCTCTTCACACGGTCGCCCGAGGGAGTGCGTGCATCCCACACGGCAGTACCGCCCACCGAACGCATCTGCGTAATGACATTACCAGCCGCATCGGCAATTTTCACCAGGCAGTTGTCTTTGAGTCCGGTGATGGTGATATCGCCGCCATAGTCAGGCCTGACGGGGTTAGGATAAGCCACCACATTGCTCATATCGCCCTCAACGGGGCTCGATGAATCGGAGAAATACTCGACCAGTCCGTTGGCGGTGGTGATGAACACCGAGTTAGAAGCCTCGTTGCAGCAGATGTCGTAGATTTTATTGGAGAGCAACTGACTGTTATCGGTGGTGAACTGCCTGATAATCTGCGAGCCGTCGGGGTTGACGTAGAACACACCTTGACTATTGGTGCCAATCCACTTGCAGTTGTTGCCATCGACAGTAATGGTGTTGACCTGCATACCATCGAGCAGATAGTCGGCCAGGTCGGTGCCATCGTTACGCGGCACCTTGATGTGATTGATGCGGAAGTCGGAGCTGAAGGCTTGACGGGGATCGAACGAGATGACACCATTGGTGCTACCCATCCAGATGAGTCCATTCTGGTCTTCAGCAAAATCGAATATGAAGCTCCACTCATAAGTCTTGTTGTCCTGGTCGAGGAATGAAGGATAACTTGCCTTGCGAATAGTGCCGGAGGGGTCGCCATTGTAGTCCCATATCATCACTGAGCCAAAGTTTCCGTTGGTAAAGACGATGTAGTTGTTTTGCTTTGCGGCAAGGATGCGCGCGAACTTGGAGCACTGCACATCTTTAAACTTGGGGTCGATCCAGTCACTTGCTGTCACCCTGTCGAGTTTTCGCTTGGCACTGGGCAGAATCATCACCGGTGTGGTGCCGTTGCCCGTCTGCGCTACCCACATATTGCCCTGGCGGTCGAGTGTGGTCACGGCATGGCAATAATAATTGTTCAGCGCGTGAATCAAAGGCGAATTCTCCCAGTTATAGGTCTGCACCACGTCGGTGCCACGCACCTTATAGACGCCGTTCCACCACGAGCCCATGTAGTACTCATCCTGGTTCTCGGGAGCGAAAGTCATCCAATAGGTACCGCTGTTGTTGAGGATGGGCGACGGCGTGACATCGGTCCAGCGGGTGCCGTCATAGACATTGACCACGGTGCGGTCGTACTGTTCGTCGAGCATACGGCCTAGGGTACCGGTGTTGGTGACATACATCTTCTGACTTGTCTCGTTATAGGCGAGCCAGAAGGGGTTGCTGATGCTGATGCTGATGGGCTTGAAGTAGCTGTCGGGAGCCTCGCTGTTGTGCAAGCCTTCCTCGGCCACCGACCACAACGAACCGTCGCTGCCCTCGCAATAGAGTTCGTTGCCGCCCTCGACCTGGGTGAGGTTCTCTCCATGCTCATCGAGGGTGTAGTAGTAGCCCTGGCTCATGAAGTTCACCAGATAGCCGGTCGAGATCTTCACGATGTTCTCGCCCTTTGCCTTGACCTGTGCCTTGAGGGTGATTCCGGCATCGCTCACGGTACCTGTATAGAAACGCTTAGAGAGCAACAAGAAGTTATTGCCTTCAAGAGGCTGAATATGGATGGGATTGCCCACCGACATCTTGGTGGTAACGAACGACGAAAGGGCTTCGTGCCGCTGCGATGCCAGCCCGGAGTAGAGCATGGTGTCGTTGGCGAGCACCAGATAGTTACCCACGCGTGCCACCGAGAGCATTTTCACGTTCACACGCACGTCGGAGTCGGCACTCTTTTGTGTGTAGATGCGCGACTCCTTCACTTCCCACTTGTCGTCGTTGTAAACCACATAGCCGAAGTCGGTAGCGGCATAGAACACGCCTTGGTCGAAGGTCACATCGTTCACGCTCTTGCCGCCCATGACCGAGGAGTTCTTGATTTCAGCCAGGTTGCGAACATGGCCAGAAGCTTCAATGACATCGAGGTTACCGTTGTCGTAGGTGAGAACAATGTAATCCTTGTCGGGGTTGTGGAACATTCCTGTGATGTTAACATCAGAGAGATAGTTCTGCTTGTTCCACGCCTCGTTTTCCTGGGTCGACATATCGTAGCAGTAGAGGTTATGGCTCACGAGATAATAGACACGCCCACCCATTTCCACCACCTGCTGGGCTTCACTGCTCACAAACTTGGGGTGGATGCGCCACTGGCCACCGGCAGCCGAAGCCGACATTGCCACAGCAACCAGCAGCATAATCGAAACTAAACCTTTCTTTATCATAGTCTTAAATATAATTCTTAAGTATAAATAATAGCTTATTATTCTTCTATAACGAGAAATGTGGCAAAAAATTGTGTGAGACAGGCAATAAGTTGAAAAAAAGCTCTCATCAATCACGACGAGAGCTTTTTCGATTTAAAATCTATTTGATATTGAAACGATTGATTTCAAGGTTGTTTCCTATAGGCTCAAATCTACGGAAACCAATGTAATTACTTAATTACCATAATCTTAGCCACTGGCTTATCCATAGGCACATTTTCGGTAGTGGCTGCATACACGTAGTAGGCGCCTGTGGGCACGCGGTTGCCATTGCTGTCGCAGGCATCCCAGGTGGCAGTGCCGGCCACATCAGTAGTTTCATGCAACACATTGCCAGCAGCATCGGTAATCTTCACAAACGAACCGGGAATGAGTCGCTTGATGGCCACATAACCAGTGAAGTCGGGACGCACCGGTTCGGGGTAAATGGTTACGTTGTCGTAGGTTGTGTCGCCGCCCTTCATCTCTTCGCTATACTCAAGGATGCAGGTGGGCGTGACGACAAACATCGACTCGTGCTCGGGGTCGTAGCACAGGTTGTAGATGGTGTTAGAGGGCAGCGGGCTGTTGTTAGTGTTGAAAGTGTTGAGCACCTCGGAACCATCCTGACTGAGGACATAGATGCCAGCGCCATTGGTGGCAATCCACGCGCAGTTGTCCTTACCAAAGGCAATAGCCGAAACCATGGCGTTACCAACCTGCGCTGAGAGATCGTCGACACGGAAGTCATCGTCGAATGCCTCGACAGGATTGAAGCGCAACAGGCTGCCGCCGTTACCCATCCAGATGTAACCGAAGTCGTCGGCCTTCAGTTCGTAGGTATAAGACCAGGTGATGGTTTTGTTGCTCTTGCTGAGCAGGCTCTTGAAAAACTTGGAGCGGAAGTTGGTTCCATCAGTGATCTGCCCGTAGTTGTCCCATATTACCAACGGAGCGATATCACCGCAGGTGAAGACCTTGATGTCGGTACCTTTAGAGATGGCAAAGGTAGACCACTTGAAGGAGTTACGATCGACTACGTGAGGAACATTATAGACGGTGTAGTCTTCAGGAGCAAATGTTGCATTTGCCAGTTTCTCCTTGGCAAGCACCTTGACGGGGGTGGTGTTACTCAAACTCGAATGCACTATCCACAGATTGCCGTCGTTGTCGAAACGAATGGCACCCTTACGTGCAACCATGGGGGCTGCAGTGCCTAACTTGGCTGTCACCGCACCGTTCTGAACCCTAAGGATACCGTTGTTCATACGGCAACTGATGAAGTACATGCTTGAATCGTTGGGATTGAACTCGGGCCAGTACCAGCCTTCATTCGAAGCGGTAGGCGCACCTGTTGGCTGAGCATTTTCCCAAATCGAACCATCGTAGGTATTCATTTCAAATTTTGCACCTGAGTTGCCAGAAACGAGAATACCGTTGTCGGTGGTACTTGACACATACATCTTGTGTTCGCTCTTGTTATAAGCCATCCACCAGGGGGTGGTAGAGATGAGGATACCGCCCATCTTGTAGTAGGTGCCAGTAGCCGCACTGTTGTGCAGACCGCTTGCATTGATGCTCCACAGGGTTCCGTCGCCATTGGGCGAGCAGCTGAACATCTCCACAGCGTTTAAAGTCTTCTTGGTTTTGCTGCCACCATCAGCATCAAAAGTATAGTAGTATTTCTTTGCCATATAGTTGGCAAGGAAACCTGTCTTGGTCTTCTGCACGTTGTCGGCCACAGCTGCATCTACGCTGGTGCGTGTGAAGGTGAGTGTGCCATCGTTGTCAGTAATATCGACAATGAAGAAACCATTCGACGAGTTGAGGAAGAACTTAGAATCGTTGATGTAACAGGTCTTGCCTGGATACGTCTTGGTAATGGTACCAGCAGTATCTGCATCGTAGTTGTTGGCCCGCTTGAAATTGGAAAGGGTTTCATGCTTGGCGTTCTTGCCTGCATAGTAGAAGTAGCCAGCAACACTCAAGACGAGGTTGTCGCCAATCTCCTCAACCGACTGCAGATTGTAAGAATAGTTGTGCGATTCAGTCACCACAAAGTTAGTGTCATCGATCACAAGATAACCAAACTTGGTAGCCACATAGAACTTGCCCTGGGCAAAGGTAATGTGATTGATTCCTTTTTCACTGGCAATAAGTGCATCCTTCAGATTGGGGATGTTGAATTGCACTCCGTCGGCAGTAATCACGTCGATGTTGGCATCGTCGTAGGTCACCACCAGATAGCCTTTGTCGTGGTTGTAATAGATACCGTTGGCCAAAACGTCCGACAAGTCGTTGGTCTTGTTGAGCGAGGTGGTTTCGTGGGTAGCCTTGTCGAAGCAGAACAGGTCGTTGCCCAACAGGTAATACACACTGTTTTCAGTGTCAATCACATTTTTAGCCGTTGTGGGCAGAAAACGCGAATGCACGGTCCACGAACCGCTACCCGACTGTGCGCTCATGCACAAGGGCAAGAGCATCAACAGAATCAAATAAAGTTTCTTCATCATCGTTTCAAATTTTAATTTTCAATATTGTGTTTTCGTTTTTTATATCTTGATAAACGAATTTATCTTCGTTTTATTGTGTCAGCCGTCAAGAAAATCAATATTTTAATTCAATTTTCTTGGAATTTCCTGGCTTGTGGGTGTAACTGAACAGCCGCCACTGGCCGGTGACATCGCTCTCGTAACGCAGTTCATAGCGGCCCTCGCGCACGAAGCCGAGCAACACTGAACCGCACTTGTCGAGTTCAGTCCCTGCCTGACCTATCAGGCCCTTTTTCTCCACCACGCGCAGCTCGCCGTCGCCCAGGGTCACCACCAGGTTCACCGTATCGTCCTGCCGCAGCTGCATTCCGGTTCGGCGCAGCTCGAGGTCGCCATTATCGTGCGAGAGCAGTTCGAGCAAGCTGTCTTCGCCGTTGCCATCCTGCAGGTCCAACGCCTTGATGTAGGTGCTGGCGGGCGACTTGTCCTTCTGCCCAAAGATGAGCGCCAGCAGGGCAAATGCCACCAGCAGCGCAAGGGTGTAGAACTCTATGGAGTGAAAAAAATCGTCCATCACAGCTTAGCTGCGGCAGCCTCTACCCACTGCTTCACCTCGTCGATGACGGGGTTCTTGTGGCCCAACTTGAACTTCTTGTTGATGTCGAGCAGGTCCTGGAAGAGTTTGCCAGGTTTGTCAAGTGCGCCAAGGGCAGCCACAGTGAGGTAGCCTGCCTTCTGGATGGCGGGAACCCACTCGGCGGGGATGCCCAGAGCGGTGAAAGCCTCTTCCTTGTCGCGATGAGGCACCTTTTCGGGGCGCATCTGCGGGAAGAGGAGTACATCCTGGATGTAGCTGTTGCCTGTCATGAGCATCACCAGACGGTCGATGCCAATGCCGATGCCGCTCGTGGGAGGCATGCCATACTGCAGGGCACGCAAGAAGTCCTGATCGATGATCATCGCCTCGTCGTCGCCCTTGTCGGCCAGGCGCATCTGCTCCTTGAAGCGTTCTTCCTGGTCGATGGGGTCGTTGAGCTCGCTATAGGCGTTGGCAAGCTCCTTGCCGTTGACCATGAGCTCGAAGCGCTCGGTGAGGCCGGGCTTGGTGCGGTGCATCTTGGTGAGAGGCGACATCTCCACGGGATAATCGATGATGAAGGTGGGCTGCACGAAGGTGCCTTCGCAGAACTCGCCGAAGATTTCGTCGATGAGTTTGCCCTTGCCCATGGTATCGTCGATTTCCAATTTCAACTCTTTGCAGATGGCGCGAATCTCGTCCTCGCTCTTGCCCTCGAGGTCATAGCCAGTCTTCTCCTTGATGGCTTCGAGAATGGGCAAGCGGCGGTAAGGTGCCTTGAAGCTGATGGTCTTGCCATCGACCACGCTCTCGGGTTTCCCGTTCACGGCGGTACAGATGGTTTCGAGCAGTTGCTCGGTGAAGCTCATCATCCAGTTATAATCCTTGTACTGCACATAGAGCTCCATGCAGGTGAACTCGGGGTTGTGGTTGCGGTCCATGCCCTCGTTGCGGAAGTTCTTGCCAATCTCATACACGCCCTCAAAGCCGCCCACGATCAGGCGCTTGAGGTAGAGCTCGGTGGCGATGCGCATGTACATGTCCACATCGAGCGCGTTGAAATGTGTGATGAAGGGGCGGGCGGTAGCACCACCGGCAATGACCTGCAAGGTGGGGGTCTCTACCTCGGTGTAACCGGCATCGTCGAGCACCTGGCGCATGGTCTTGACCACGAGAGCACGCTTCAGAAAGGTTTCCTTCACGCCATCGTTCACCACCAGGTCAACATAGCGCTGACGGTAGCGCAGCTCGGGGTCGTCGAAGGCGTCGTAGGTCACGCCATCCTTCACCTTCACGATGGGCAGCGGTTTCAGGCTCTTGCTGAGCACGGTAAGTGCCTGGGCGTGCACGCTGATTTCGCCCGTCTGGGTGCGGAACACATAGCCCTCGATGCCCACAAAGTCGCCTATGTCGAGCAGTTTCTTGAACACCACATTATAGAGGTCCTTGTTCTCGTCGGGGCACAGGTCGTCGCGGCTCACATACACCTGAATGCGGCCCTTGCTGTCCTGCAGCTCCATGAACGATGCCTTGCCCATGATGCGGCGGCTCATGATGCGGCCGGCTACGCTCACCTGGCGTGGCTCGGCCTCGTCGCTGAACTGAGCGCGGATGTCGTCGCTCCAGGCGTTCACCTTATATTCTGCTGCCGGATAGGGGTTAATGCCCAACTCGCGCATCTGCGCCAAACTATTGCGGCGCACAATCTCTTGTTCACTAAGTTCAAGTATATTCATTATCGTATGTCAATTAAGTTCGTAAATCATGTGCCCGTTTTGCTTGATGCAAAGCACGGACAGCGAGCCAAAAAGGTTCGCAATCTGCAAATTTACGCATTTTTTTCGAAACTCCACACTCCACCCCACCATTATTGCAATTTTTCACCCCCGTAATCCAGCTTTTGGACACAGCGCATCTTTGGTTACCAGAGAGCGACTTTTTGCCTAATGCGGGTCATCAAGTTGCTCAAATCATGGTTTTCTCTTGCCTGATGAAGATTATACTTCATCTGGATACTCATCAGCGCATCTGCAGGAATATCAAGGGCGGCTTCAAAGAGCAAAGCCGTTTTTGCGGTTACGGGCCGTTTGGCGTTAATAATCTCGTTGAGCACCGAACCCGAAATGCCTAAGGCTCGGGCCAAATCTTTTTGTGTGATGTTACGCGCCTCCAGTTCATCTTTCACCACCTCGCCCGGATGGGTGGGAATAGCCGAATATCCTAATTTTGCCATAGCCTTATAATTTATTGATAATGATTGGTTAAATCTTCGATATTACAAATTGTTATTACTGGATTTGAATCCATCTTTGTTGACTTAAATATCAATCGGTATTTATCACCTACTCTTACCGATTCAAAACCTTTTAGGTCACCAACAAGCGACTCATAGTGAAGCGAATGAAATCGATAAAGGTCTTCGATACTGCCAACTGATTCTAAAATGTCAATGACACGAATATAGCGTTTCACAATGCTCTGCTGATAACGATGTTTCTTGTCACTGCACTTGCCGTTGTAGTACAATTCAGATAAATATTCTTTATTAAAAACAATTTCCACAACAATGATGTTTTGAAATCCATGGCAAAGATAAACAAAATAATTAAATTCGCAAAAAAGTGAATTATTTTTCTTCATTCAACTTCAGTGGTTTTAGTTAGTTTGTGAATGTGGGAGGAAATCGCTATCTTTGTGGGTTAGTTTCATTGATTTGGAATATGTTCAAAGGATTTTTCTCGATATTGCGACGCTTTGTGCCACCGTATAAGAAGCACCTGGTGCTGAATGTGCTGTTCAACATTCTGGCGGCTTTCCTCACGCTTTTCTCGTTTGCGCTCATCATTCCCATCCTGGAGATGCTGTTCGGCATCAACCAGCAGCACTATGAGTTCATGGCTTGGGGTGCGGGCTCGGTGAAGGATGTGATTGTGAACGACTTCTACTATGTGGTGCAGTGCATTATCGAGCGATACGGAAACTCTACGGCACTCGCGGTGATTGCGGGTGCGCTAGTGGTGATGACCGCCCTGAAGACGGGCAGTGCCTACCTGGCTGCCTACAATATGATTGCCATACGCACCGGCGTGGTGCGCGACATACGCAACCAGATTTATAACAGGATTGTGAGTCTGCCCATAGGCTTTTTCAGCAACGAACGCAAGGGCGATGTGATGGCGCGCATGAGCGGTGATGTGACCGAGGTGGAGAACAGCATCATGTCGTCGCTCGACATGATGTTCAAGAACCCCATCATGATTATCGTGTGCCTGACGATGATGGTGATTGTGAGTTGGCAGCTCACCCTGTTTGTGCTGGTGCTGCTGCCTATCGCAGGCCTCATCATGGGCACGGTGGGCAAACGGCTGAAGCGTGTGTCACTCGATGTGCAAAACCAGTGGGGAACGCTGCTGAGCAACATCGAGGAGACCATCAGCGGACTGCGCATCATCAAGGCGTTCAATGCCGAGGACAAGGTGAAACGGCGCTTCTCGCAGGAGAACGAGAAATACCGCAACATCACGCGCCGCATGCAACGCCGCTACGAGTTGGCCCACCCCATGAGCGAGTTCCTGGGCACTGCCACCATCGCCATCGTACTGTGGTTCGGCGGCACGCTCATCCTGAGCGGCAAGGCGTCGATCACTGCACCCTCCTTTATATATTATATGGTGATTTTCTACAACATCATCAATCCCGCCAAGGAGTTCTCGAGGGCGAGCTACTCGGTGCAAAAGGGACTCGCCTCGATGCAGCGCATCGACAAGATTCTGAAGGCCGAAAACAACCTCAGAGACCCCGAAAACCCCACCCCGCTCACCGGCATCAAGCAGGGCATCACCTACCAGAATGTGAAGTTCGGCTATGGCGAGAAATGCGTGATCAACGATGTGACGCTCACCATCCCCCAGGGTAAGACGGTAGCGCTCGTGGGGCAGAGCGGCTCGGGCAAGACCACGCTCGCCGACCTGCTGCCGCGCTTCTACGATGTGGACGAGGGCAGCATCAGCATCGACGGCATCGACATACGCCAAGTGACCAAACACGACCTGCGCGCCCTGATGGGCAATGTGAACCAGGAGGCCATCTTGTTCAACGACAGTTTCTATAACAACATTACCTTTGGTGTGGAGAATGCCACGCACGAAGAGGTGGTAGAGGCGGCTAAGATTGCCAATGCCTACGACTTTATCATGGACTCTGAACAGCAGTTCGACACCAACATCGGCGACCGCGGCGGCAATCTGTCGGGCGGCCAGCGGCAGCGCATCAGCATAGCGCGCGCCATTCTCAAGAATCCGCCCATCCTCATTCTCGACGAGGCCACCTCGGCCCTCGACACCGAGAGCGAACACCTGGTTCAGCAGGCGCTCGACAACCTCATGCGCAACCGCACCACGCTGGTGATTGCGCACCGCCTGAGCACCATCAAGAATGCCGACCTGATTTGCGTGGTGCAGGACGGCCGCATCGTGGAGCAAGGCACGCACGATGAACTGATAGCCCAGGGCGGAGCCTACAAGCACCTCGTGGATATGCAAACTTTCTAAGGGGTGTTGCTTCGCAACAGTTTAGGGTTGAGAGATGTTGCTTCGCAACGGTTTAGAGTTTAGGGTTTAGAGTTTAGGGTTTTATTACACACTCTAAGCTACAATCAATGAGCAAGTAAACGACATAATAAACTTAATTATATCAGCAAGCATATGAAACGCATCGCCATTTTCCTATCAGGTACCGGCACCAACGCCGAACGGCTCATCAAGCATTTTGCCGACAGCACCGAAGTTGAGGTGGCCGCCGTCATCTCCAACACCGCCAAAGCGCCTGCCATCGAGCGACTCAAGCCACTGGGTGTGGCAGTGGAGGTGTGGCCACGCAACACCTGGAAAGACCAGACTGCGATTGCCCAGTATCTTGTTGACAAAGGCATCGATGCCATAGTGCTTGCTGGCTTCCTCGCCATCATTGGCGAACCGCTGCTCAAGGCTTTCCCTGACCGCATCGTCAACCTCCACCCTGCCCTGTTGCCCAAGCATGGCGGCAAAGGCATGTGGGGACACCATGTGCATGAGGCGGTGCTGCGCGATGGCGACGAGGAGAGCGGCATCACCATCCATCTGGTGAACGAACAGGTTGATGGCGGCGCCATTCTGGAGCAGCACCGCTGCCCCGTGATGCCCGACGACACGCCCGACACCCTCGCAGCACGCATCCATGAGCTCGAGTACCGCTACTTCACCCCCGCGGTCGCCCACTTCCTCACCACTCTGTAAACGAGGGACACACAACTACGGCACAATTCTCACACAAAGCGGGTATTCGGGGTCGCCTGCGGCTTCACTCCTGCCTATTTGCTGCCCAGCCCTAACGGGCTTATTGTTGGTGGCAAACTCAAGGAAGATGGGATGGTGCTGGTGAGAAATATAGCAAGAGGGCAGCGCAGTGCTGCCCTCTTGTGTGAGTTATTAACTTTTTCGAGTGATCGAATTCTCGAATAATCGAACAATCGAGGTTTTGATTAAACCCTAACTCAATTTTTAACTTGAAAGGATTTAGAACTTGTAGTCGATGCCCATGCCGAAGACCTTGTTGGTGCGGGAGTACACATCCTGACCAGCCAATGTGGTGCCGTTGTAGCCGGGATTGCCAGCGGGCACATTCTTGGTGTAGTCGCTGTACATGGTCCAGAAGTAGCCCACATTCAGCTTCACATGTGATGAGATGTTGACGGCTGCGCCGAGGCCCACCGAGTAGCTGTCGCACGAGAAAGATGTGTTGCTCTGGTAGTCGTCGCTCAGACCGTAGTCGGTGCGCTGTGCACCAGCACTCACGGTGAAGGTCTTGTTGATGTCATATTCCATACCGGCAAGAATCTCGTGTGTGCCGTGGGTGAGGGCCTTCTGTTTGTCCTGAGCCATACCTGCATGCTTGTCGTCGAAGTAGTGATACTCTACCGTAGCACGGAACTTGGGAGTGAACTCATAGCCAGCAGCCACTGCCAACAAGGCGGGAATATCGTTAGGCGTGTTTACACCGTGCTTGTAGTCGGCCAGCGAACCCGTGGGATCTTCGAGCTGCTTGGTGTCGTTCTCGATGTTGAGTTTGGTCTTGAACTCATATTTTGCAGCCAAGGTGAGGCCCTTGTAGCGATAGTTCAGGCCCAGAATGGGGGTGATGCCCCAACCCGTCTGGTCGCAGTCGAGTCGCAGGTCCAGCAGTTTATTATCGGTGCCGTTGAGAATTGCCTCAACAAAGCCCCACTGATTGCCATTAAAGTAGTTCATGCGCATACCTGCATGACCCGAGAAGTGGTCATTGAAACGGTAAGAGAAACCCAGCTGTCCGCCGAAGATGTACTGGCGACCCTTAATGGCGCTGTTGATGGTGTACTTGTCGGGGGTGAGAGCGCCACCACTCTGAGCCAGGATGCCAGCCATCACCTTGCTGTCGAAGGCAGGCAGACCGTCGTCGAACGAGCACTTGCCGCCACCGCCAACGATACCGATGAAACCTTGAATGGCCCAGCTGTCCTTGCGATAGGTGGCAAAAATTGATGGAATTATTGGAGCAGAGGTATTGCCCTCATACTTACGATACTCAGTACCGAAGAGCGGGAAGGTAGCATCGACGGTGCGGGTCTGGAAAGCGCTCTGGTTGTTGAGCGAGAGAGTCCAGCCCTCGTCCATCCATGCCACGCCGGCAGGGTTGCTGTAAACTGCATCGATTTCATGCGATGCACCGCGCGCCATCATGCGCACGAAAGAGATGTGTTGATTCGTGTTAGTGAGGAGTCCGCCGGCCTGTGCCATGAGCGAACCCGAAAGCAGCGATAATGCTATTAATGTCTTTTTCATTGTTTCCACTAATTTTTTAAATCATTCTTTATAATAACGCTGCAAATGTAACATGTTTTTTTCAATAATTGTCCTAAATTTCCAAAAAAATGTTCTATCTGTTAACTAATGTAATTTTATCCATTTTGCCCCTGCAAATAATTACATTTTTTCACGACCACCCGCACAATCAATAGGTTTTGAGGAAAAGAATCGCCCGAAGCCAGAAGGTTTCGGGCGATTGATTTGTAATGTGTGATGAGGACACTGTGTTTCACGGCAGCGTCCACTCAGGAGTGTCTTAGAATACAAGGGTGAAGGTACCCCAGTTGCCGTTCATCTTGTCGAGGATGTCCTTGGTGGTCTCACCCTTGATGGTGAACTCGATGGTGTCGCCTTCTTTCATCTTAGCGATTTCAGCGTCATAGTCCTTGTCATCGGCCAGCGTGAACTTGATTTTACCTTTCTCACTGCTATTCTCGATGCAGAAGTCGGTGTATCCTTCCTTCAGGCTCTTCTTGAGGGTGTTGCTCTTAAGAACGATCTTGAGGGGCATGGTGATAATCACCTTGTCGCCATCGATTTCAGCCTCGAAAGGAGTCTCGATATCACTACCTTCGGTCGATAATGTTTCCCAGTTGGTGCCACCATTGCTGCCAATGGAGTACTTAACGGTGTAAGACTTGTTGGCATCGGCCTCGGTGCTTGCTTGCTGAGAACCAGAGCCATTGTTTTTGTTGCCGTTACAAGCCATGAGGCCTACGGCTGCAACTGCTACGAGAGCAAATTGAAAAAATTTCTTCATGATTGAATTGAATTTTTTTAAAATATTAGAAATGAGTAATTAGTCGGAGCACTTGGCACCAATGAACTCGCGGTTGAGGCGTGCGATGTTGCTCAGCTTGATGTTCTTGGGGCACTCGGCAGCGCAGGCACCGGTGTTGGTGCAGTTACCGAATCCCAGTTCGTCCATCTTGGCGAGCATGGCCTTCACGCGGCGTTTGGCTTCCACCTTGCCTTGCGGCAGCAGGGCAAACTGGCTCACCTTGGCCGAGACGAAGAGCATGGCCGAACCATTCTTGCAAGCAGCCACACAGGCACCGCAGCCAATGCAGCTTGCACTGTCCATGGCCTCGTCGGCAGCCACCTTGCTGATGGGTATGGCGTTAGCATCCTGTGCACCGCCCGTGGCAAAGCTCACATAACCGCCAGCCTGCTGAATCTTGTCGAAGGCGTTGCGGTCGACCATGAGGTCCTTGATCACGGGGAAGGCAGCCGAGCGCCAAGGCTCGACGGTGATGGTCTCGCCATCTTTGAAGCGGCGCATGTAGAGCTGGCAGGTGGTAGCACCTGTAGCTGGTCCGTGCGGATGGCCATTGATGTAGAGCGAGCACATGCCGCAGATGCCTTCGCGGCAGTCGTGGTCGAAGGCGATGGGTTCCTCGCCTTTTTCAACGAGTTGTTCGTTGAGTATGTCGAGCGTCTCAAGGAACGAGGTATCGGTGGGGATATCCTGCAACTCATAAGTCACAAATCCGCCCTTTTCCTTTGGTCCAGCCTGGCGCCAGATTCTCAGTTTGATATTTATAGCGTTATCCATAATTCGTTAGTTTTTATAATTTCGTGTTTGTACCTTGATAGCCTCGTAGTGGAGGGGTTCCTTGATGAGGGTGGGAGCCTTCGTGTCGTCGCCTTCATATTTCCAGCAGGAAACATAGAAGAAGTTTTCGTCGTCGCGCTTAGCCTCGCCCTCTTCGGTCTGGTGCTCCTCGCGGAAGTGTCCGCCGCAGGATTCCTCGCGGTTGAGAGCGTCGTAGGCGATGAGCTCGCCCATGGTGATGAAGTCGCGCAGGCGGAAGGCCTTGTCGAGCTCGATGTTCATGCCGTCCTGGTCGCCAGGCACAAAGAGGTTGGTCTCAAACTCCTTGCGCAGCTCCTTGATTTTCTCCAGAGCGGTTTCAAGGCTCTGCTTGGTGCGGCCCATGCCCACATAGTCCCACATGATGTTACCCAGTTCCTTGTGGATAGAGTCGACCGAGCGGTTACCCTTGATGCTCATGAGGTGATCGAGGTTGGCCTGCACACGCTTCTCGGCTTCGTCAAACTCGGGAGTGTCGGTCGTGAAGTGAGGCACGGTGATCTGGTCGCTCAGGTAGTTCTGGATGGTGTAAGGCAACACGAAGTAGCCGTCGGCCAGACCCTGCATAAGTGCCGAAGCACCCAGGCGGTTAGCGCCGTGGTCGCTGAAGTTGCACTCGCCTATGGCGAAGAGACCCTTGACGCTGGTCTGCAGTTCGTAGTCAACCCAGATGCCGCCCATGGTGTAGTGGATAGCGGGATAAATCATCATGGGGTTGTAGTACTTCTCACCGTCGATTTCGTTGGCGAGTTCGCCGGGGTTCACATCGGTGATTTCCTCATACATGTCGAAGAGGTTGCCATAACGCTGGCGCACCACATCGATGCCCAGGCGGTTGATGGCCTCGCTGAAGTCGAGGAACACGGCTTGACCGGTGTTGTTCACGCCATAGCCCTTGTCGCAGCGCTCCTTGGCGGCGCGGCTTGCCACATCGCGGGGCACGAGGTTACCGAAGGCGGGATAGCGGCGCTCCAGATAGTAGTCGCGGTTCTCCTCGGGGATGTCGCTACCCTTGATTTC
>JAFZSO010000044.1 GCA_017619355.1 Muribaculaceae bacterium | reverse complement strand
CTAAACCCTAAACCCTAAACTGCTGCAAAGCAGCTACGTCACAACACCACGATCAGTGGCACCGGCAAGTGCCCCGAAATGGTGTATATGATATCACTGTTATAGGTGCTTCGACCGCTATACACGCATTTGCCTGTCACCGTCGCCACCACATCGCTCATATAGTTGCTGCGACCCTCATACAGGTATTTGCCATCCCACGTGGCAATGATGTCGCTCATATAACTGCTGCGACCACGATACAGGTATTTGCCATCCCAGGTATAGAGGATGTCGCTAGTATAGGTACTGTTGCCACGATACAGGTATTTGCCGTCCCAAGTATAGAGGATGTCGCTACGGTAGGTGCTGTTTCCGCGATACAGATGCTTGCCGTCGAAGGTATATAGAATATCACTATTGTAGGTGCTGCGACCGGCATAGACACGGGTTACAGCCTGTGCGCTCCATGAGGTGCACAGCATCACCAGCGTCAGAGCCAACTTCATGATATTTGATGATTTCTTCATTATATTGTGATTTTATGAATGCAAAAATAACGATTTTAGTCAGTATTCAAAAAAATTTCACTATTTTTGCATATTGAAAACTAAAAATCATGATTTTTTCCATTTCATGAAAAAATAGTGTCGTTATGGACAACAAGGCATCTGAAATCAAGAAGACCCTCATACAGCTCGTCAAATATGGCATCATTGGCGTGAGCAACACCCTGATCACCCTCATCACATTCTATGTGCTCAACACTCTGCTCAACGTGCCCTACGTGCCTGCCAATGTCACTGGCTATGTGCTGGGCGTCGCCAACAGTTTCTTCTGGAACCGCACATGGGTGTTCAAGACCAAGAACAACTGGCGTCGTGAGGCCGTGCTCTTCGTCATCGGATTCTTGCTTTGCTGGGGCTTACAGATTCTCTTCAGCTGGGTTCTGCTCGAAGTTTGTGACATGAAGGATTTGACCATCAGTTGGCTGCCCATGAAGAAGGCTGGCCAGAACATCGTCATGATTCTCTCCATGGTGGTCTACACCTTAGCCAACTATGCTTATAACCGCACCTTCACCTTCAGAGAACAATCTGACGACCAGCAATAACTGCCCCCGCCCCCTTCTCCCTAACAACTGATTTCCACTCTACTAGTCTACTAGTCTACTATTCTACTCGTCTACTTGTTAGCTCGTCTACTTGTTAGCTTGTTAGCTTGTTTGCTTGTTTGCTTGTTAGCTTTCAGCTTGTCTACTCGTCTACTCGAGTAATCGTGACCCCTACATCAGTCACTCCTTGCAGCAGCTTTTCACGCGTCTTCATTCCATTCCACACCACAATTCGATTTACACTCGTGCGGCTCACGCCACGGGCAATGGTGCGCTCCAGCTGATATGCCGAACCGAATCCCGCACCCTTCCAGTTGCCGTAATCATCGGCCACATCAAAGGTCACCACTTGGCGAGTCACCTTGCCTGCGTTGTTGATAAAATCCACTGCCAGCAACAGTTGCTTATAGGCATAGTGAGTATCGTGGCGAACGGCCAACTTCACATCGTAGGTACCGAGTGAGTCAAGACTGTCGGGGGCAAAATGCAGCGGAGCATTAGCACTCCAGCCCTTCGGCGACATAGAGTAGAAGCGGGAGTAGTTTTGGCGCTCTGATGTGCAGGCGGGCAACAGCATGGCAAACAACAGCACTGCAACGCAAAGCCTACTGGTCTTGCGCTGCAGCCTTCTGTTATCTGTTTGAATTGTTGTCATGATGTTTCTTGAGCATCAAGAGGGATTTGAATCCTTTCTGGGTCTGAAAACCATCGGGCCACCGTCATTGCGGCGCGGTCCCTGATGGCCTCCATTGTCGCCACCTCCTATCTGAGGCCGGCGGCGATGATTACCGCCATTCCGGCGCTGCTGGCCGTTAGGACGAGGACCACCCACGACATTGCCTTCAACACCTCTTGGTTCACGTGGCTCTCTTGGTTCACGTGACTCGCGATTCTCGGAAGCACCAGCCTTATTTTTATTCCGGTTTTTGCTCTTTTTCTTCTTCTTTTTGTCGAAGCGGCTGATGCTGTCTTGACCGATGATGTCGCCAAAGGCCTTGATCTCGGCCTGATGCAGCTCATTGTCGGGGTTCAGTTTGTCAGGACGCACACCATTCTTGTTAAGAGCCATCACCTCAAAGGCTCGCTCGGCTGTGATGGTCACCAGATTGGCAGCCATATTCTTGTCAGTCGAGTAAGTGATCTCCTTCTTGAACATGTCGGTCTTGAAATGGAAATACACGTTATCCTTCGTTTCCAGCGGCACCTCACGCGGAGGCAGCTGCTTGGTGATTTCCACATAGGAGTCAACCTCAAAGTTGATGCAGCACTTGAGTTTAGCGCACTGACCGGCAAGTTTCTGCGGATTGAGCGAAATGTCCTGATAGCGTGCAGCACTCGTGGCGACCGACACAAAGTTGGTCATCCAGCTGGCACAGCACAGTGGGCGGCCACACGGACCTATGCCCCCTATCCTACCGGCTTCCTGGCGAGCACCAATCTGCTTCATCTCCACCCTGATCTTGAACACCTCGGCCAGTACCTTAATGAGCTGACGGAAGTCCACACGCTCATCGGCAATATAATAGAAGATGGCCTTGTTGCCGTCGCCCTGATATTCCACGTCGCCTATCTTCATCTTCAGATCCAAATCAGCGGCTATCTGACGCGAACGTATCATGGTGTCCACCTCACGTGCCTTGGCTTGCTCAAAACGCTCCAGGTCGGCAGGTTTAGCCTTCCTGAACACGCGCAGAATCTCAATGTCGGGCTTCAGGTTGGCTTTCTTCATCTGCAACTTCACCAGGCTGCCTGTCATCGACACTCGCCCGATGTCGTGCCCCGGATTAGCCTCCACTGCCACCAAGTCGCCCTCTTTCAGGTCAAGGTGCGACGTGTTGCGGTAAAAGCCTTTGCGGGTGTTCTTGAAGTGCACCTCCACCAGCTCGAAGTCGTTCGCTCCGCCAGGCACATCGGCAAGCCAGTTGTAGGCATGCAGGTTGCAACGGGTGTCGGTCGCGCATGCATTGCACGAGCAACGGTCGCAATTCACACACTCATCGCCCTTCAGCGGCTTGCTTCCAGTATTTAAATTCTCAGCACTCATGGTGTTATGGTAGCAAAGAATTTACTTGGCGTAGCTCACGGCACGCGTTTCACGGATTACTGTGATGCGCACCTGGCCCGGATAAGTCATCTCATCCTGAATCTTCTGTGCAATCTCGGTCGAGAGTTTCTCGGTCTCGGCATCACTGATCTTGTCGGCACCCACAATCACGCGCAGTTCACGACCTGCCTGAATGGCATAAGTCTTGATAACGCCAGGATACGACATGGCCAGATGCTCAAGGTCGTTCAATCGCTTGATGTAAGCCTCAACCACCTCGCGGCGGGCACCAGGACGGGCACCAGAGATGGCATCGCACACTTGCACAATAGGAGCATACATGCTGGCTGCCTCTTCCTCATCGTGGTGAGCACCAATGGCGTTGCAAATGTCGGGTTTCTCCTTGAATTTCTCGGCCAGTTTCATGCCAAGCACAGCGTGTGGCAGTTCGGGCTCGTCGTCGGGCACCTTGCCAATGTCGTGCAACAGACCTGCACGGCGGGCCTTCTTCGGATTCAGTCCCAGTTCGCTTGCCATGATGGCGCACAGGTTAGCGGTTTCACGCGAGTGCTGCAGCAGGTTTTGGCCATAGCTCGAACGATACTTCATCTTGCCAATGAGCCTGATAAGCTCGGGATGCAGACCATGGATACCCAGGTCGATGGCGGTGCGCTTGCCAGTCTCAATCACTTCTTCTTCAACCTGTTTACGCACTTTTGCCACCACTTCTTCGATGCGGGCGGGATGGATGCGGCCGTCGGCCACCAGCTGGTGCAGGGCCAGACGGGCAATCTCACGACGCACGGGGTCGAAGCCCGAGAGCACGATGGCTTCAGGAGTGTCATCCACAATAATTTCAATGCCAGTAGCAGCCTCCAAGGCACGAATGTTGCGACCTTCACGGCCAATGATGCGGCCCTTGATATCATCGTTTTCAATGTGAAACACGGTCACGGCATTCTCAATGGCAGTTTCAGTAGCCACACGCTGAATGGTCTCAACAATGATGCGCTTTGCCTCTTTGTTGGCAGTCATCTTGGCATCGTCCATGATGTCGTTGATATAGGAAGCGGCGGCTGTCTTGGCCTCGTCCTTCAGACTCTCAACGAGCTTCTCCTTGGCCTCTTCGGCGCTCAGACCGCTCACGTGCTCCAGAGTGTCGCGCACGCTCTTCTCCATCTTGTCAACCTCTTTCTTGCGGCTTTCCAACACATTCATCTGGTTGTCAAGATTCACCTTCAGAGCGTCGGTCTCACTCTTCTTGCGCTGCAGCTCCTGCTGCTGCTGATTGATCTGTATCTCGCGCTGTTTCAGTTTAGCCTCACTGGCCTGAACCTTCGACAGGCGCGCATTGGCAACTTTCTCGGCCTCGCTCTTGATCGACAGACCTTCTTCCTTGCCTTTTATCACTTCGTTGTTCTTGAGGACTTCAGCCTCCAGACGGGCCTTCTCCAGTATGGTGTTGGCCTGCGACTTTGAGTTTTTTCTCGTAGCGAACACAGCACCTCCGGCACCAAGTGCCAACGCTGCAATCGCAATTACTATAACTATTATAGGACTCATTATTAATAAATTAAAATATATATAAAAATGCACCCTCCGACTTCCTCCGCTTTCTTGGTTGCGGTTGGTTGTCAGGAGTGGTGCAGGAACCTAAATTACAAACGAATTATAAAAAATATCGAAATATTGATCGTTATTTTATCTTGACCACAATTTCATCGAGCCGCTGCTCAAAATCGTGTAGAAAATCGTTTGTCGTGACATTGTCTCTGTAAGCCTGTGCATACAGGCGGGCAAACTGAAACGCCACACGAGCCATCACTTCTTCACTGGTACTCGTGCTCTTGAAACGCTCCATCCACTTGTTCCACAACGTGTTAACAAGTTTTTCCGTTTCGCGATATTGCGGTTCGTCGTCGCGGCTGATGCTCAGCGGTATGGGCTTCACATCGGCCAGCCTAATCATTATATTTATTTTATCTTCAGTTGCCATAGCATCTTCATTCGTTCAGTTGGGAGATGCATTTGTCAATGTCCCGCACCAAGCTGGCAATTACCTGCTTCGCTGCCTTCACCTCTTCAGGGCTCGACGCCACGTTGCGAGCTATCTTCAGATATTTGTTATCCATCTGCAACTGCTCGTCCTCCTTCTTGAGATGTGCCAGTTCACTACGCAACGACTCAACCAGCTCTGCAAGACTCTTGTTCTCTGCTTCCAGAGCATGATATTTCTCAATCAAGATAGTGCTCTTGTTGACAATCCGGTTAAGCGTTTCTTGTAGGTCTGAAGCCATAAATTACCAAAATTGTACAAAAGTACTTATTTTTTCCCATTCTCGCAAATCTTTCACACACAATTTAATAAACTTTTATCTTTTTACCGTCACTTTAGGCAGTAACTGATTAGCACGAAAGACGGTAATCGGTGGGTGAAATGCCCTGGGAATTCTTGAAGGCGCGGTAGAAGGTGCTACGGTTGGCGAATCCCGACTCACTGGCAATAGCATCTATTGTGCGTTGGTTATGCTTATCTTCGTCAAGCAGTCTAATCGCCTCTTTCACACGGTAATCATTGATATATGTCTTGAAATTGACCTGCCTCATGGCGTTGATGGTCGACGACACGATGCGAGGGTGTTCGCCAAGCAGCGTGGCCAGGTCATTGACCGATAGGTCGCACTTGCGATAAAGTTTGTCTTGCAGCATGAGCGACTCAATGCGATTCATCAGCTCGTTGTCAGCCGGCGGAAGCGACCCGTCGGGCTCCTGAGTCTCACTTGTGATGGCAGCCTCTATCGAATGGAAATGGAGCGCATAGTTAATGAAGCGCACGGCAAAGGTAGCATAGAAAACAATAACAACCGCCATAAACACGAGCGCAACTGGCGCGACAGGCAACAGCGCATACAGGAGAGCAAGCACACCCACAGCCAGTGAAACGGAGAATGAGCGCTTCACCCAATGCAGCCTCCGGGTATCTTCATCACTGAAGTAATTGTCCATCTGCGAGGCATATTGTTCATATTCGTTTCTGAAAAAAATCACATAGCGTGCCAGCAAAGCCATATAGAACACCACATAAATCCAGAACGCCCACTGCGCAGCCGTTTCATTATAAAAGATGTGTGCGGCAAAAAGTGCAACGGCCATTGCAGTAATGATTGAAGCTTCAATTGCCAACTTTCGCAATGTCAAATTATTAAGACGGAGCAGTGTGATAAGCGTGTGGGTAAACAAGTAGGCCTGAAAACTGGCTATGGTGAGGATAATGGGCCGTGCCAGCAACTTGTCGTCTTCAGCACCAAACACATGGTATTCGAGATAGATGCACAGTGCATAGAACAGATAAGCCGCTCCCATGATGTAGCGTGCATGCCTATAGTTGCGCAAAACAGCCTTCTGAGGGATATGCAGGAAAAACAGGCACAATGCCATGCCCAACAATATGCCGGGAGCAAAAAGCGCATCAAGTATGTAATTGAGTTGTTCCACGTTGCAAAATTAGCAAATTCGACTTTCACGAGCAACCGCTGAACCATAAAACAGCCCAAATCGGTTGCATTTTTGTTGAAATATGTTTCATTTTTGTCATTTTGGTTGCATTTTGTGAAATTTGCACCAAATTTATTTGATGTATATTCAATAGGTAAATTATTTATGATTACTTTTGTAATAAATTTTAAGATTTATCTTGAAGATTTTAGATTAGTCTAATAACTAATTTTCTTCATTTGTTATATACTCGTAAAATAAATGATTTAAACTATACTAACATAACACCTATGAAAAAGATTTTATCATTTGCTGCTATGGCGCTGCTCGTTTCGGCAAGCGCCAGTGCCTACAGCTTCAAGTCGGGCAGCCTTTGCTACTACATTGTATCAGGCACCAACACTGTGCTGGTGACCTATGAAAAGTGGTCTAACCCCAGTTACAACAACTTGAGTGGTCCCATCACCATCCCTCAGACGGTGAGCAACGGGGGCAAGACTTATACTGTGGTAGGAGTCGACAGGAATACATTCAAAGGTTGTTCAATCACCTCGTGTTCAATTCCCAGCACAGTTCAATCCATTGGCGCGGAGGCTTTTTGCCAATGCAGATCATTGACTTCGGTGAATATTCCTGACGGAGTAACTGTTATCAAAGAATACTGTTTCTCTAGTTGCAGCAGCCTCAAGTCGATAGTTATACCCAACTCGGTCACAAAGATTGAGGATATCGCATTCAGGGACTGCAGCTCTTTAGAGAGCGTTACCATGAGCGACAATGTTACATCTGTTGGTATGGATGCTTTCGACAATTGCAATGCGCTGAGTACCATCAGAATTCCCGCGTCAGTGACTAATATAGGTCAGACAGCTTTCTCAAGCTCCTCATTAGTGATGATTAAAAGTGAAATTCAAGACCCCTCACAGGTACAGATCAACTCATGGGCGTTTATGACTGTAAACAAACAGACATGCCGGCTGGTAGTGCCCACAGGAACGGTTGAAGCCTATAAGGCTGCTCCGGTATGGAAGGATTTCATGAACATCTCCGACCATGAGAATCCCGACCCCACCCCTGATCCCACATTCACTCGCTACGATGCCAATGGCGTGGGTTACGCCTTTGAATATGGTGGCAATGGCACATCTAACCTGTGCGATAACGATGCTGCAACAAAGTTCTATGGCACAGCTGGCAACTGTTGGTTTGTGATGCAGGCAAGCAAAGAGGTTGCAGTCAAGCAATACACCCTGGTGACGGCCGACGACTCGCGAGAGAATTACGACCGCGCATTGCGCAGCTGGAAACTTCAGGGCTCCAACGACTTCGAGAACTGGACCGACATAGATGTGCGCAAAGACTATCCTATGCCGTTCATGAACAAGTCCGAGGTGGTTATACCCGTGAATGATACAAAAAAATACCGTTATTTCAAGTTCGTGTGTCAAGCCGGCAGCAGCAACAATGTGCAGTTGAGCGAGGTATGGATCAACAAGCAGAATCACGACTGGAGAGCTGGTGAAATCGTTATTGATCCCACTTGCGGCAAAGAGGGAGTTAAGACCTTCGAATGCCCTGACTGCCATGCTTATAAATATGAGTTTATCAAGCCCACTGAATATCATAACTATGTCAATGGGACATGCTCTGTGTGCGGTCTGGAGTTTGGCGAGATGAGATTGATCTACAGCGCACAGGATTTCACCCACTATGTGAAGGCTTTGCACCAGTATCGCAACAGCAACCAGACATGGCCCGCCGCACCCGAAGGCTGGAGCAATCCGAACTTTAATGAAAGCAACTGGATCGACCTGCCGTTGCCCACCGCAAGCCCAGGTCATTCTGAAGGTCCATTCGAGTCGCTGCATTACAATTCCGTCTGGTATGATGAGTACAACAGTTACCTTATGCGTTTCCCGGTTTACCTTTCAAGAATCACGAGTGGAGCCGAATTCACTCTCCGCTATGTGCACGACGACAACATGAAGGTTTATGTCAATGGTCAAGAGGTAATTAATTTGGATGGTTGGAGCCAAACACCTACGGGTTGCACCTGGGCGTCGTGTTCAAGCACATCCAGTATTCCGGCATCGGCTTTCAAAGTTGGCAAGAATGTTGTGGCTGTGTATATGCAGCAGAACTGGGGTGGTTCCTATTTTGACTGCGAACTCACGGCAACAGGCGTTACTCCAGCGACAGCTCTGAAGGGCGATGTAAACGGCGACGGTAAAGTGAATGTGACCGATGTCACCGCTCTGGTCAACATGATATTAGGTGTTATCCCCAAGGATGAAGTTGGTGCCGATGTAAATGGTGATGGCAAAGTGAATGTGAGCGATGTCACCGCCCTCGTCAACATCATCCTCGGCGTCAATTAAACTGTCATCTGAAAACTATTAAACAATGAAAAAGATTCTAATGATTGCAGCCATGCTGCTGGCTTGTGCACAAGTTGCCTGGAGTTATGACTATGACTTCGAGTATGATAATTTTGCTTATAAAGTGAATGAGGATGGCACGGTAACCATGGTTGCTAATGACTATTCCAGAACAGTCAGTGGTCATGTCGTTATTCCCGATCAGGTACTCTATCAAGGCCGTTATTACAAGGTTTCTGCCCTTGATGATACATTCTATGACAATGCAAATATCACATCGGTAACCTTTGGCAAAAATGTCAAGATAATTGGCGACCACTCTTTCTATTGGTGTTCTGGCCTAACTGGGATGTTCACCATCCCCGAGGGAGTTACCCGCATCGGTAATAGTGCTTTTTCGCATTGTGACGCATTGACTGGAGTGAGCATACCTAAGTCGCTCACAAGCATAGGCGAATATGCGTTCAATGAATGTGAAGCGTTGACGGCTGTGTATATCACCGACATTGCCGCCTGGAGCATACTTTCTTTTCATCAGTATTGGGATAGCCCGCTCAGTTATGCACATCACCTGTATCTGAACGGCACCGAGGTGCAAAATCTGGAAATACCCGATGAAGCGACCTCCATCGGTGATTTTGCGTTCTATGAATGCACCAGCCTGCAGAGCATGAACACGGGCAATGGTGTGGACACCATTGGTTGGAGATCTTTCTTGGATTGCACCAATTTGAGGTGCGTCACCTTTGGCAAAAATGTCAAATACATTAAGGACGATGCCTTTTACGGCTGCTCAGCATTGAGTGAAATTTTTTCCCATCCTGTAGATCCACCAGCTCTTGAGGGCAATGGTGTGTTCGACGATGTTGATATCTACTCGCTCACAGTGCATGTGCCCAAAGGTTCCAAAGATAAATATAACCAATATTATCCTTGGTACTGGTGCAACATCGTCGAAGACCTGGTGACAACCACTCCTGGTGATGTGAACGGTGACGGAAAAGTCAATGTGAGCGATGTGACGGCGCTGGTCAATATGATATTAGGCGTCATTCCCAAGGATGAAGATAGTGCCGATGTAAATGGTGATGGCCGCGTGAATGTGAGCGATGTCACCGCCCTCATCAACATCATCCTTGGCACCCATTGATTCTCACAGATCCCTTTAGACCTCAACCAAACAACAAGGTGTCATAGCTTACGGGCTACGACACCTTTTATTATATGACCCAACGAGGAATACTACTTCTTCTGAGCCATGATTTCATCGACCTTGGCAATGAGTTTCTTGCCATCAAGGCCACGCGACAGGATAGTGCCATCAGCGTCAAACACAATGATATGGGGGATTCCCATAATGCCATAGAGGTTAGTGGGTTCCTCCAGTTTCTTGTTGCCAACTATCACTGGCCAAGGTATCTGAAGTTCTTCAATGGCGCCTCGTGTGTCGGCGGGTTCATCCCAGACTGCTACACCCAGGAAGCTCATACCCTTGCCATTATATTTCTCATAAAGTTTCTTGATATCGGGAATGGCACGGCGGCATGGTCCACACCAGCTTGCCCAGAAGTCGACCAGAGTCACCTGACCCTTGCCCACATAGTCGCTCAGCTTGTAGGGTTTGCCATCTTCACCTTGCACGGTGAAATCAGTGAACATCTTGCCCTCGGCGGTCTTTTCCACCTGCTGGGCATCGCTCACAGCCTTCTTGAAGCGTTTCATCTCCTTGTAGCCTTCAGGAACAGTTGCAAGTGCCGAGTCAAGTTGAGCCACATTGTAACCCTTGCACATCAAGAAGTTGTAATAAGCCCACGGGCCAATGCCATTCTCTTTATTGGCCTCAAAGAGTTTGAAGAAGGCTTCACCCTCCTTGGCCTCCAGTTCTTCAGCCTTGGCTTCGAGTTCCTCTTCACTCACACCCTCTTTCTCTGAGAGTTTTTGGAACTCCTCGCCCATCGCCTCCATCTCCTTGTCAAGAGCAGCGAGACGCTCGTTGAGCACACCACCTTTCACTTCGTGCTTATCCCAGTCGATAGTGATCTCGCCTGCCTCAACCACAAAGCCCAGACGCTTGCCGTCAACCACAAGGCGTGAATAGTAAGTATCTTCTACTTCACCCTCAAAGATGGCTTTCTGCTGGTCGATTTTGGCCTGCTGCACGGTATCGCCCGTGTCATAGCTGGTGAGAGCTGCCACTTTGCCATTGAACGATTCATCGGGAAAATTCACCGTGATAGTGTACTTCCCTGCCCCTTCCTTGTTGCTGCACGATGCCAGCAACAACACGAGGCTTAAAATTAACATCAGTTTTTTCATTGCTAATAATAGTTATGTTTAGTTAATCTACAATCGATTTATAAAGAATGGATTGAATGTGCGAGCGTGCACTCACACGAGAGAACGCCGCATTGTTGCGGGTGGGACTCACGCGATTGCTCAAGAATATGTATATCATGTCGTTCTTGGGGTCAACCCAGAAGCAAGTGCCCGTAAACCCTGTATGTCCATAAGTCTCTGCAGTGGCCTCGTCGCAAGTGCTCGAAGCATCGGGATTGCCCATCACTGGCTTGTCAAAGCCTAAGCCACGATGAGAGTTAGGGCTCTTCTGCGTGGTAAAGGTCTCGACTGTCGATGTCTTGTAAAACCTTCTTCCACCATAAGTGCCACCGTTTAGCCACATCTGGAACAGTTTGGCAAGGTCATTGGCATTGGAAAAGAGGCCAGCATTGCCTTGCACACCGCCAGAAAACGCTGCCAGCTCATCGTGCACATATCCATGAATGTGCTGACTGCGCAAGAAGGTATCGTTTTCTGTATAAGCTATCTGCTGCTCAGGGAACTTGCTCAACGGGCGGTACATCGTGTGATAGGCACCCAGTGGAGCAAATATCTCATTGTTGGCATAGTAGTTCATAGGCAAGTGGGTCACATTCTGCACCGCATTGGCGAGCAAGCAGAAGTTCAGACAACTGTAAAGATACTTCTTCGGACCCAGTTCCACACGATAAATGCGGTTCATGATACTGTCGTAGGTAGCTGCACTGCCCCAAATGCCCTTGGCAATGGGTACATCAAACACATCGGTACGCTTATATGAGAGAATATCGGTGCGAAGCCGTGCAGTCTTGTTGCCGTATGCATTATTCATGATGCGTATGGTGTTGTTCTCGTTGGGAGCCGTGCTGATGAGTGGCGGTGTGTAAGTGCTTCGGTCAAACATCATATCCCACATGCTCAACGAGGGCGGCATGCCCGTCTCGTGATAAAGCAGGTCACGGAAAGTAAGGTCTTCCTTATTGGTATCTTTCAAACCCGGAATGAAATCGCTCGCCTTGTCGTTAAGGCCGAATTTGCCGTCGTCGTAGCATTTCATCACGCAGCTGAGCGTGCCAGTAGCCTTCGACACCGAGGCGAGACCATATAGCGTGTTCACCGTCACGGGAATTCCTGAATTGAAATCGATTTCGCCATAGGCACGGTTACACACCACCTTGCCGTGACGCACAACCACAACCTGACAACCTGGGAAAGCCCGCTGGTTCACGCCATAGCTGCACACCGAGTCGATTTTCGCGAGCAGGTTAGACTTGAAGCCCACCTCGGCAGGAATCGTATAGCCCAAGCGCTCTGCCTTATAATGGATACCTGTACCAGCCTTCAGATCTGCATTTTTTCCCGTCTTCACAGTCACAGGCAGCACACCCGTTGCATCACTGCCGCCAAAGATGGTCTGTGCCAGATAATCCTCGGCATTGAACGAGCTTTCGTATGCCACCAGCGACGCATTCACATAGCTGTCGGCAAGCAGCGAGCCCACCTCATCAAGGCGTTCAGGCTTGCACATCACCGCCACCACCACATTGTGGCAATGGCTTGCTATGTACTTGGCATTCTTCACCTGTGTCTCGCTGGGTTGGTCGAGCGAGATAATCACACAGTTATATTGATGTCTCTTCAGTTCGGCTACCAGGTCAGCTGGCGATTCGCCTCCGCCCAGGTCAAAGGCCGCCGTCTCGGCATAACAGGCGCAACGACGCTGGAACATCGACTCCGTACCATTCTCGTTGCCCATCGTCACCACAGCAATGCGGCGATTCTCGAGATTGTGCAGCGGCAACAGGTTCTTCTTATTGCTCACCACGGTGATGGAACCGGCACACAGCTTGCGCAAGAGCACCTTGGCGGCATCAGCGTTCACATCGGCCACGATATTGTTAAGACTCACCTGCTGCGAATGGTTCAGACCCAACGCATACTTGAAGCGAAGCAGTTTCTTGCAACGCTCATCAATCACGCTTTGACTCAACTTGCCCTCAGCAATCGCCTGCTTGATGGCGGCAAGTTCACCAGGCACTTCGTCGGGCATGAGCAGCACATCGTTGCCTGCCAGCAGCGCATTTACACACACCGAACCGTTCATTGCCTTGGCACCTCCCATGCCCAGGGCATCGGTAAAGATAAGGCCTTCAAAGCCCATCTTCTTCTGCAACAGGTCAGTCACATGCTTTGCCGACATGGTACTGGGACCCTTGACATTATCAACAGCAGGCACATACAAGTGGGCCGTGAGCATACCACCCAAACCGGCATCAATGAAACGCTGGAAAGGCACAAAGTCAAAGAGTTCCAATTCGCGCAGACTCTTGTCGACCGTGGGCAGTTCCTTGTGCGAGTCGGCCGTAGTAGAACCGTGACCAGGGAAATGCTTGCCTACCGACAGCACCCCGCCGTCTTCCATACCGCGCGAGAATGCAATGCCGTGCCGTGCCACAATTTCGGGATCAGAACCATAAACACGACTTCCCATAAGCGTGTGCTCACGGTCAATCATATCAAGCACCGGTGCAAAGTTCACATGAACCCCCACCCTGCGGCACTCGCGTGCCACTTCTCGGCCATAGTCATAAAACAGTTTATCGTCGCCAATGCCACCCAGATACAGGTTGCGCGGGAACTTGGGCGCATCCTCCAGACGCATCGACGGTCCCCACTCGGCATCGAGCGTGATGAGCAGCGGCACACTGGCCAGCGACTGGGCATAATTAGTGATTTTTGCCTGACTCTGAATGTCGCTCTCATGATAGATGAGACCGCCCACCTTGTATTCCGACACCAGTTTCTTCACCAATCCTTCAGCACCATTCATACGTGGCCCCACAGCCATTACAAACAGCTGCGTAATGCGTTCGTCTGGACTCATGGAATTGAATGTGTTGTTCACCCAGTTCTCCATGGCCTGCTTGTCAACCTTGTTGAAAATTTTGGGTTCGGTGCCAATAGCTACCACGGGAAGTGTGAACGCTATCAGCACAAGGAAAATTCTTCTAAAAAACAGCATTTTTATAGATTATATTTCTTGTTATTATTTCTTGAGATACATGCGTGCGTCGTCGGGGGCATCAATCATCTTGCCCTGCTGGGTGAGTTCCTTCACATAGTCGAGCACACGGGTGCCATACTTCACATCGTCGACAAACAGGCGCTCACAATTCTTGAAACTGTTCAGGTAGTCGCCACCATTAGCAAGAAAGTCGATGGTGAGCATCTGATAAGTCTTGTTCGGTTTGATTTCCTTGCCGTTGAGTTTTGCCGACACAATTTCCTTCTTGTCGTTATAAGCCACTTTCAGTTCCTTGCTCACTGCATCACCATCACGGTATGCCATCACTTTGAGTGCTTCGAGCAAGTCCTTGCCAGTAATGTTCAGTATCACAAAACGGTTGTCGAAGGGGAACATCGAACCGAGCAATCCCTCAGTCACAACGCCCTTTGGCATATCCACACGAATGCCGCCCTTGTTCATGATAGCAAACTGGGCACGCTGCTTGGTCAACTTGGGAATAATCTGCATCACAGCATCGCAAATCCAGTTCTGGGCAGCCCAGCTATTGTTTTTCATAAAACGGGCCGACTGCCCCACAGGGTTGTTCATCAGCGAGTCCACACCATGCTTGAAGGGAGCCAGCCAGGCCTGCAGTGAGGTGTATTTAGAAGCGGCGTCATCCAGTTTCGAGTCGATGTCGATAAGCGTGTACACTAACTCACCCGTCTCCAGGTCAAGGTCATATTTACCCACATACTTGCCCGACTTGCCATTCTGGCCTATCACCACCACCTTGCCGTCGGCATTCAGCACATTACTGAACCTGCTGCCAGGTTTCAGCACCGTGTGCGAGTGACCGCCAATAACAAAGTCAATATAATGGCTTTTCGTCACCAGCAGCGAGTCGTTTGGTTCGTTGGGGTCCATAGAGTCATAGCCAATGTGTGAAATCATCACGGCATAATCTACTTTCTGGACCTCTTTCAGATATTTTGCAGTGGCATCGGCCACATCCATCGGGTTCAGGTAACGCAAACCCTTGAAATTGCCGTCCGACACCATACCCACAGGATTCACATTAAGGCCAATGAAAGCCACATGCTTGTCGCCATAAGTCTTGATGATCCAAGGTTGGAACTCACCGGCGAGTTTCGTGTCGCTGAAGTCATAATTAGTCGACAGCTTGGCTGCCTTCACATTCTTGTAGTAATAGGCAAGACTGTCAATGCCGTTATCAAACTCGTGGTTGCCCACAATCACGATATCATACTTCATGCTGTCGATGAGCGAGTACTCTACCTTGCCTCCATAGAGCGAGAAATAGTTAGTGCCTTGCACAGCATCACCAGCGTGCACCAACAGCACATTCTTGTTATCGCGACGAGCCTGGTCATATACCGCCAGTCGGCGCAACACACCACCCTTACCATCACTTGCCGGTTCAATCTGGCTATGCGTGTCGTTAGCAGCCATGATAATCAGGTGTTCAGCCTGAGCTGCAGGAAATGCCACCATGGCAATCAATATTGCCAAAACAATAGATTTCAGTCCTTTCTTCATAAGTATTATATTTTTATGTTTATTATTTTCTAACAAGTTACGAAATTACGAATTATTCTTGAAATAGACATCATTATTTGTGTTTAAATTCATGCTTCAAAGCAAGATTTGATTTGTAGGAAATTGCTATTTATACTAAATTTGCCAAAAATCCACAGTTTCGAATCATGAAGTTCGGTTTTCTCTTCATTCTGCTGATTCCCATTCTCGGGCCAATTCTCCAGTTAGTTTCGCGAATAATCATTCCCTGCTTGATGAGGAATTCCTGAGCCATTCTTTCGCCTTCTGCTCCTCGACCGTTGATAATTGCCATAGAAAATTTATTAATGAGGTTTGAAAATTATAGTCGCCTTCTAAACAGCAAAATTACAATTATTTCATCATAAATCATCAAGTTTTTTCAAACAAATCGACATCTTTGATTTTGTATTGCGCTCGGTTTGCAGTAATTTTGCAGAAAATTTCGCACATATATATGTTATGGGAAGTATTAATTTCACTGAAATATTGAGCGCATTCCTTGTTTTGCTGGGCATCATCGACATTGTCGGGGCCATTCCCATCATCCTGCAGCTCAAGGAAAAGGGCCGTTCGGTAAGCGCTATCAAGGCCACGCTCTACTCCTTCGCCCTCATGATAGGTTTCTTCTATGGCGGTAACTGGATTCTCAACATCTTCAACTGCGACATCGACTCGTTTGCTGCCGCAGGTGCCATCCTCATCTTCTTCATGGCGCTCGAGATGATTCTCGATGTTGAGATCTTCAAGAACACCGGTCCTGTGAAGGAGGCCACCCTGGTGCCCATCGTCTTCCCCCTGCTGGCAGGTGCCGGCGTGTTCACCACCCTCATCTCTCTGCGCGCCATGTATGCCGATATCAACATCCTCATCGGACTCACCATCAACATGATATGGGTCTATTTCGTGATTCATGCCACCGACAAGATTCAGCGCATCTTGGGAGCAGGTGGCATCTATTTCATCCGCAAGTTCTTCGGCATCATCCTGCTTGCCATCTCAGTGAAACTCTTTACCGAGAACATTTCGAAACTTTTCTAAACACATCTATATAATATGGCTAACTCAACTCTGCTTGAACGGCTCGACGGACTGGATGCCCGCTTTGAAGAAATCGGCACCCTCATCACCGACCCCGCCGTCATCGCCGACCAGCAGCGATATGTCAAGCTCACCAAGGAATACAAGAGCCTCGAAACCCTGCTAAAGGCGGCCAACAACTACAAGAAAACCATCTCTGACATCGCTGATGCCAAGAGCCTGCTTGAGACCGAGAGCGATCCCGACATCAAGGAGATGGCCAAGGAGGAAATCGAACAACTCGAACCCCTCGTGCCCAAGATGGAGGAGGAAATCAAACTCCTGCTCATCCCAGAAGACCCCGAAGACTCCAAGAATGTGGTACTCGAGATTCGTGGCGGCACCGGTGGCGACGAGGCGGCCCTCTTTGCTGGCGACCTGGCCCGCATGTACACCCGCTACTGCGAGACCAAGGGCTGGAATGTGCAGGTCTCGAGCATGAGCGAGGGCGCTGCCGGCGGCTACAAGGAAATCGTGTTCAGCGTCACCGGCGACAATGTCTATGGCACCCTCAAGTATGAGTCGGGCGTGCACCGCGTGCAGCGTGTACCCGTCACCGAGACCCAGGGCCGTGTGCACACGAGCGCCGCATCGGTGGCTGTGCTGCCCGAGGCCGAACCCTTCGATGTGCACATCAACGAGGGCGAAATCAAGTGGGACACCTTCCGCAGCGGCGGTGCCGGCGGCCAGAATGTGAACAAGGTGAACTCAGGCGTGCGTCTGCGCTACATGTGGACCAACCCCAACACGGGCGAGCAGCAGGAAATCCTCATCGAGTGTACTGAGACCCGCGACCAGCCCAAGAACAAGGAGCGCGCTCTGGCCCGACTCCGCACCTTCATCTACGACAACGAGCACAAGAAGTATGTCGACGACATCGCTTCGCGCCGCAAGACCCTCGTCTCCACCGGCG
>JAFZSO010000043.1 GCA_017619355.1 Muribaculaceae bacterium | reverse complement strand
GATTTGGGCGTGACATGTTTGTGGGCATTTGCGTATGGGCTATTGGAAGAATATGGTTGGCGAGGATTTTTGCAATATGAACTCAGGAAATTGCCTGTGTGGCAGTCTGTACTTATCATCACGGTGATGTGGTTTCTGTGGCATCTAGATTTAAGTCAGCGAAGTGTCTTGCCATTCTTCCTGCTTCTGCTTTTCGCTTCATGGGGCTTAGGAAAGGTGGTGAGCGAAACCCATTCATTGCTATTATGCGCTGCATTTCATGGCATCGTTAATTTCACGAAACGTGACCTGTTTTCCGACACAGCTTTCACCGTGGCTTTTGTCTGCGTCATCGTCTTTTGGATAGTCATATGGTATTTTGTTGGTATTTCCCCCAAACGGCAAGGTAAAGAAGAGTAAATTCCAATCTTTCAGAATCGTCTTTTAAGGCATCAAGCGGTTGGCCCACCTTTAGCAATGTTGACAAATATAATAAGTGATCATTTGTCACCGTGACCGGCACATATAGGCTTCCCTTGAACTATTATTTGTAGATTTTTCACTATCTTTGCCAACAAATGTACGCTGATGATGTGCCATAAGAAAATATGAGCAGGAAACTGTTTTGTGAAATATCCCCATTTACCTATCGCTTGTCGATGGAGAAAGAAATCTTGAAGCGTCATGTGAAGGACTTCTTCTGGAAAGCACCTTTCGCACGTGAACGGATAGAGTCGTCTCTGCCCGTCCTTGTCTATCGTCACAAGTCTCTCATTCGACGCCGACTGGGTAATGTTAATATGCAGTTGCAGGAGAACAAGGCGGCCAACCTTTCCCTGGCTGTTACCCATATCAATGGTATTCTTATTCGCCCTGGCGAAACATTCTCCGTGTGGAAGATGATTGGCAGAACCTCCAAGGGCAAAGGCTATAAAGAGGGGCTGACTATCGCCAAGGGACAGCCATCTCAGGGCATTGGTGGCGGATTGTGCCAACTCTCGAACTTGATTCACTGGATGATATTACATAGCGACCTTACCATCGTGGAGCATCACCACCACGACGGTCTCGACCTCTTTCCAGACTATGGCCGACAGATTCCATTTGGCACAGGCACCAGCATCTCCCACAACTACATCGACTACCGCGTGAAGAACGAGACCGACAACACCTATCAGCTTCGTCTCTGGGTAGATGGTGAATACTTGTGTGGTGAACTCCGCACTGCTGAACTCCAAGCACACACTTTCCACATCCATGCTGAGAACGAATACTTCTCACGCGAAGACAATGTTATCTATAGAAACGGAGAGGTTTATCGCGATGTCATCGACCGTGTTACTGGCCGTCATCTCGAAAGCCAACTTATCCGTACCAACCATGCCAAGGTGATGTATGACCTCCCGCCGTCCACCAACTGTCGAGAACAATAACCTGCGTGAAATATTTAGCAAGCCGAACGCAGACGAGTTCACTCAATTTGCTGAGGCGCAGCCAAGTTTATCTCACCAGGCGCAGGGTGACTTCCAAAGGCTCATGAACAATAAAAGTCCCAAGAATAAACGCAAGTAGCGATATAATCACTACCTTTGCAGCGTAATTAGAACGATAACTCGGAATTTATGCGTGAAGTAAATCCAAAAGAAACCAACCGTGCTCAAGCCTTTGAGTTGTGGATGAAGGCACCCAACCCGATGGTTACATTCTTCAAGACGATAGATATTACGCGGTTGGTAAGAATTAGTCAGAAGAAGGGCTGCAAGTTAAATATGCTGTTGAACTGGTGCATCGGTAAAGCTGCATCTTCCATTAAAGAGTTTTATCTTCTCCCTGTGAGAGACAAATTGATTCAATACGACTTTCTTGCAGTCAATACCATCGTCAAAAACAAAGAAGGTGAAGTGTCTTCGTGCGATATACACTTTACAGATGATTTGGAGCTGTTCAACAGTCAGTACCAGGAATATACTTCGAAGGTGGCGGAAAGTTGCCAAGACAGGGACTTGTCGGATGAATGTATGGTTATTGGAACGTCAGCCATCATTGACACGGAGATTGACGGCGCTGTAGGTATGAATAGTGGCATTTTCAATAATCCGTTCATGATTTGGGGGAGATACAGGAAGAAGTTTTTCAGATATGAACTTCCCATTTCTTTCCAATTTCACCACACGCAGATGGATGGTGCCCACGCAGGAAAATTTTTGTTCAATCTGCAAGAAGAAATAAATCGGCTCAAGTAAATTACAATTTATCAGAATCGTCTTTCAAGTATTAAAGCGGTTGAGTTACCTTTGGCAATGTTGACAAAAGTATAATAAGAGAATTTTAGTCACCATAACAGGTGATCTCAGTATCAAACAGGCGCAGGATGACTACCAAAGGTTGATGAACAATAAAAGTCCCAAGAATAAACGCAAGTAAAGAAATAATGCCTACCTTTGCACATTGTTAGCAGCTTTTTGTTATGAAGATTTCCAACAGACCGAATCCCGACGTGGATTTCCCGAATCCGAAGATTCCAAGCCTCTGCTTCATCAAGAACGTGGTGAAGAGCCCCCGCATTATCGTCGGTGACTACACCTATTACGACGATGTGGATGGTGCAGAACAATTTGAAAAACATGTGACACATTTCTACGACTTCATCGGCGACAAATTGATTATAGGCAAGTTCTGTGCTATTGCCAAGGGGATTGAGTTTGTTATGAATGGGGCAAATCATAGAATGTCTTGTGTTACCACTTATCCCTTCTACGTGATAGGCGGAGATTGGGGAAGCGCAATGGCTCCTGTGAAAGACGAATTGCCATATAAGGGTGATACAGTTGTAGGCAATGATGTGTGGATTGGTCAAAATGTGACTGTCATGCCAGGTGTTAACATTGGCGATGGAGCCATTATTGGAGCAAACTCAGTTGTCGCATCAGATATCCCCCCATATTCCATTGCTGTGGGCAATCCTTGCAGGGTCGTCAAGATGCGATTCGATGATGAATTGATTGAATTGTTGCTCAAATTCAAGTGGTGGGATAAAAGCATCGAAGAGATAGAAGAACTGATGCCAATTCTCTCATGTGGTGATTCAGAAAAAGTGAAGAAAGAGATACAAGCAAGACTATGATTATACTGATAACTGGCTCCTCTCACACAGGCAAAACGCTCCTGGCGCAACGGATGCTCGAGAAATACGGTTATCCGTATCTCTCCATCGACCACCTTAAAATGGGGTTGATACGCAGCGGCAATACCGACCTCACGCCAGAGGATGATGAGGCGCTGACAGCGTATCTCTGGCCCATCGTTAGAGAAATGATAAAGACTGCGATTGAAAACCGCCAGAATCTCATCGTTGAAGGTTGTTACATTCCCTTTGACTGGCGAAAGGAATTTAGCCAGGATTATTTGCTGTCAATACGGTTTGTGTGCCTTGCCATGACCGATGATTATATCGATGCACATTTTGATATGATTAAGGCACATGCCTCTGACATCGAAGCGAGGCTAAATGATACCGATTGTATTTCCGAATCTCTGAAGGCCGACAATCATTACTATATAAATGGATTTTCCCAAAGCGGAGAGCAAGTAACATTGATAGATGATGATTACAATGCAACGATAGAGTCCCTTATATAAGTATCGTCTTTTACGGCATCAAGCGGTTGAGTTACCTTTGCGTATCTCAACCGCTTAACTTATGGCTATATCACTTACAATCGACGGCAAGGAAGCAGCTTTGAAGAAAGGTTCGTCTGTTGGAAGGAAAAAGTAAAGGCACCGATAATATTGATTATCAGTGCCTTTCATCAGTCGGGATGACTTGATTCGAACAAGCGACCCCACGCCCCCCAGACGCGTACTCTAACCGGACTGAGCTACATCCCGAACTGTGCTTCTCTCACATCAGCAAGGGTGCTGATTTTCGAAAAGCGATGCAAAATTAATAATATTCGCGCACCCGTGCAAGTATTTTCTACTTTTTTTTCATAAAAGTTGAAGAAATAGAGCAAAAACAGGGAGAGGAACCAGCGTTGGCACCTCTCCCCTATTTTGCTAATACTGTTTTGCAAAAGCCTGCCGTGAACTGACAGGGCATGCCCTGCCCCTACAGTGGCAGAGCCAATTCCCCACAGCGTCAGATGGGCTAATACGCCATAGCAGCGAATGAGCCAACGCGCTTGTTGTAAGAGATTTAACAAGCCTTGCCGTCGCTACCGAGCACTTCGATGATTTTGTGCTTGTAGAGTTTCTCCATCTCGTCGCGAGCGGGACCGCAATACTTGCGGGGGTCGAATTCACCGGGCTTATCAACGAACACCTTGCGCACAGCAGCGGTGAATGCCAGACGGCTGTCGCTGTCGATGTTGATCTTGCACACAGCGCTCTTGGCAGCCTTGCGGAGCTGCTCTTCGGGAATACCCACTGCATCGGGCAGATTGCCGCCATGCGAGTTGATGATGTCGACATATTCCTGAGGCACCGACGAAGAGCCGTGGAGCACGATGGGGAAGCCGGGGAGTTTCTCCATGATAGCGTCGAGCACATCAAATGCCAATGGAGGAGGAACGAGCTTGCCGGTCTGCGGGTCGCGGGTGCACTGCTCGGGTTTGAACTTGTAAGCGCCATGGCTGGTGCCGATTGAGATAGCCAACGAGTCGCAACCAGTGCGGGTAGCGAAGTCAATCACCTCTTCGGGCTTGGTGTAGTGCGATTCCTCGGCCTGCACCTCATCTTCAACGCCTGCGAGCACACCCAGCTCGGCCTCAACGGTCACATCGAACTGATGAGCATATTCCACCACCTTCTTGGTCAGAGCGATGTTCTCCTCGTAGGGCAGCGAGCTGCCGTCGATCATCACACTCGAGAAACCAAAGTCCACGCAGCTCTTGCACACCTCGAAGCTGTCGCCGTGGTCAAGGTGCAGACAGATCTGCGGATTCTCCCAACCGAGTTCCTTGGCATACTCCACAGCGCCCTCGGCCATATAACGCAACAGCGTCTGGTTGGCATAGTTACGGGCACCCTTCGAAACCTGCAGAATCACAGGCGACTTAGTGTCGGCAGCGGCCTTGATAATGGCCTGGAGCTGTTCCATGTTGTTGAAGTTGAAAGCGGGAATTGCATATCCACCATTGATTGCTTTGGCGAACATTTCGCGCGTGTTCACAAGACCTAAATCCTTATAATTTACCATAATTTCAATTATTTAGTTGGTTAATAAATGATTGTTCTGCAATAAACACAATAGAGGTCTAAAAAATCCCTTTTATTTACGACCACAAAGATAACAATTTTTCACTAAAAAATGCCATCGCCTAATGATAAAAAATATAAAGAGGGCAACGAAAAAGTGTGACAATACTACAGCTTGCCCACCGGAATGTCGTAGCCCAGCAACCGGAATGCCACCCTGAAGGGCGTCGCTACTTTGCGCGGCTGCGGACCGCCATAGTAGTAGAACAGGCGCTGAACATCGAAGGAGCGCACAGCCACCAGCTGCGTTTCACCCGGCTTGAGGGCGACGGGCACGGTCACCTCGCGCTCATGCAGCATCTCGCCCTGCAGTGTGGTATAGCGCATGAGCAGACGTACGTGCGAGATGCGGTGGCGCGTGTTGTTGGTGAGGAAGAACGACTCCTTGGTGTCGCTGGCACGCTTGCTGAAGCCGCGCATGGTCACGGCATGCGGGTCGATGCCGTCGATGCTGTCGGTCTGGCACGAGTCAGGCTCAATCTGTTCCACCACCGTCTTGGCGTTGCCCAGTTTGCTCTGCGTGGTGCGTGTGCGGGCCTGAGCACCTGCGACGAGCATCAGAATCATCAGTGATATGAAAAGCAGTTTTTTCATAAATATCTCACGGTTTTAAAGGCATTTCCATTGCCATCAAGCGGATAAATCTTCTTGAACCCCACAGGCAGTTTCTCCTCCACCTTTTCGGGGATGACTGAAATGCCACGGAAGATGGTAGAGAATATGCGGGCAAAATTCACACGCACTTTCACCTTCCAGTGAGGCGGGTCAAAGGTGAGCGAGGTGGCATCGCTGTTGAGCGTAGCCACGCACTGCGCCGGACTTGCCAGCGTGACTTTGCTGCGCTCGGTGTAGAGCCACAGGCGGAATTTGTTGTCGACGGCACTCTCCTCGATAAAGCCCATCACAGTGCCCGGCAGCAGTTCCAGATCGGTGCTCTCGAGCAAGATGAGGCGGTAACCAATGTTATGCGGCCCTTTCCACTTCTCGATGGCCAGAGTCATCTCCTCGTCGGGGTAATACCAGATGCCCTCCAAGGGCTGCATGTCGCTCTCGGCAAAGCGCTGTTTCATGAGCTCAGTATCGATGCCCGGCAACACCACCGACTGCTCGGGGATGTCGGCAGCCGTCATGTGAAGGCTCATGAGCAATGCCCAAGTGGCGGTTATCAGATATTTCGCAAAGCGTTTCATGCGTCAATTGGTCGAAAAGCGGTAAGTGAGGCCAAAACTCAAAATCTCCTTCAGCTGCCAGTACTTCCAGTCGGCGTGCCAGGGGCTTGACTTGTCGTAGCGCAGATGCACATAGAGCTTGGTGTTCAGGTGACGGGTGATGGAGAAGTCGAAGGTATTCTCCCAGTCGCCCTGCACATACTCATAATTGGTGAAGGCATAGAGCCTCGAGGTCCAGATGATGTTGTTGCGTATCTTCCAGTTGAGTTTCGCCTCCAGATTGGAACCGAAGCTGTGCTTGGTGTGATGCCCCGGGTCGATGCCGAAGGCGGTGGGGTCGAGACGGTCGATGTCGCGGCAAATCTTCAGGTTGTACGACAGGGGCGCAATCGAGAGTGTGAAGGTCTTGGTCTCGTACTTGTCCTTGTAGTTATAGGTCATACCCAAACCCACATTCAGCTCGGCTGGCGAGAGGAACGAGGCGGTCATCGTATTGGTGTTCGACTTATAGTTGTTGAAGAACTGCGTCTTGAACAGCAATGTGGCCGAGTAGTACCAGTTCTTCACCGCCTTGTAGCCCAGTTGCGACGAGAACTGGAAGTTGTCTTCGTTGATGGCATAGTTGCGCAGCGAGTCGTTGTGCGCCGTCATCACACCCAGCTTGTACTGCAGCGTGTTGTTGAAGAGCCATTTGGGGTGCAGCACCTGGTTGAGGTTGCACTCCCACAGCACATCGCCCAGCACATTGATATTGTTCTCGCCGCCCTGATACCAGTTGTCGCTCACATAGGCCTGTGTGAAGTGCAGCGACGAATTGAAGGTGTGCAGCCAGTTGCGCTGCTTGAGTTCCACAGTCTCCACCTCCACCACCACGGGCTCGGTCTCGACGGGAGTGATCACCAGGCGACTTTTCTCCAGGTCGGCGCCCACAGCATACTCGGCAGGAGGCTCGGGCAGTGTGGCCAGATTGTAGCGCACCAGTTCGGGATTGAGCATCATGGCACCATAGCGCAGGGCGTTCTCGCGGCGCCGTTGTGCCTGAGCAGCTTTGAGCCAGGCATTGTCCACGCCCAGCGACAAATCGGCATCGCCGGCGGGCATCGTGAGCTGCGGCATCGCCAGGAGCGAGTCGGGCGACTGCTGCCGCTCGAAAATGAGCGGAATGAGCAGCGTCGAGGCCTGAATGCTGTCAGGCGACTGCGCCAGCGCCCCCCGCGGCACCATGGCCGTTGCCACTATGAGTGATATGAAAAATATGGTCTTGAATGCTTTCATTGCAAGTAATAATGTTTATAGTGCAAAGTTAGAGAAAAAAAGTTCATGATGCAAATGAGAGCCGCATTGTGCGCAGTTGTTTTTTGTGTTGCCGTTATATTTTCAACGCGAATTGCGCTAATTGCACTAACGCTGTTTATTTCTCTCGCAAAAAGCACAACCACGAAGTGCTCGCGACCGAACGGGAGCCCGAAGGGCAAGCGAAGCGCAGCAAAAAGTTTCAAAAAGCCGCTGACGCGGATTTTTTTGGATGGTGGGGACGCATGGGAACGGCGGGAAACATGAAACTTTTGGGAAATATGGGAAATTTGCGGCTTGATTACACAAGTGTTTGGTTTTAAGTGATATAGCGATTTTAGCATTATACCGAATTCGTTGTTTATTATACTGCATTCGTCGATCATTGTACACTTTCGTTAATTTTCTCGTGAGCCTCACTACCTTCTGACTGATTGTGCTGCATGGGAAAATATGAGAAAGGTTTTGCTGGCTTCGCCACCGTGCACCGCTCTTTGAGCGATGGTCACTTCAAAACTTTCTCGAGCGCTTCGCGGTTCAAAGAGCGCTTGTGTGGGCGAAGATAAGGGATGGGAAAAGGAATAGAAATGTTAATTGCTCATTTAAATAGGGAGTAGTAGAATAGTAAAATAGTAGAGTAGTAAAGTAGGAGACGAGCAAACAAGCAAACAAGCAAACAAGCTGACGAGGGACGAGCGGACGCGGGGAAAGTCTCCGTGAATTATCACAAATTAACCGTGAATTAATTTCAAAGAGTACGAGAGTTTTTTATCAGACAATGAATGAGGGCTGGCGGTGAAGCCAGCCCTCAGGTTCAGATATAGGTTTGAAGACTATTCTTCAGTTGGGTAATTATACCAGATGTAGCGCTGCATAAGGGTGGCTGTGTCGAATCCCTTCATTTCTGTCTGCGCTTTGCAGTCTACCACAAGATTGCCTTGGTAGATGGCCACGACCTTCACATTCCACCCACGGCAACCAGCACTCCTTTCAATATTGATGACTCTGTCCTTGACTGTGAAGGTTGTTTGATGCAATTCATGATTAGGTCCCTGGCTACATGTGCCATCTTCATGAAACATCACTTGATTAAGAAAATAAAAGTCATCTCCATTACTGTTCTTTGCACCAAAATCGCTTACACGCTTCTTGTCATAGTATAACCAGTTGTTGCCATTAATCAATGTCCAGGATCCAGAGCATAGTTTTGACAGGATTTCATCATCGCTCACCTGGGTCTGGGCCGGATATTTTTGGCCATGCTCAAGAAATATGAAACCATCTGAATCTACGGGTTCATCGTCACTGCATGATGACAACAAAGGAACAATCAGAAAGATTTGCAATAAAATAATAAAAAACTTTTTCATATTTATTTGTTTTATAAAGGTTTAATGACACAATTAAAATAATTATACGGAGGCATATCTGCAAGAATAATATGACCACGATAAGTGTCTATCTCAAATTTCAAAATGCGAAATGCAATAGTCTCACCAACAGACAATTCAATTCCCTCAAAGTCACTTCTTTTGAAGAAGATGTAAGAACGCACATCAGGTGCTCCCTCTGACCATGCATTCTTGGGTGCTTCTTTAATCTGGCACCATACACCATCATATCCGCTAATATCGGGATTTGAGAGGTCAAGTATCTCGCCTTTATAAACACCGGTAACAGGACATTTCTTTAAATTATTGAAAACACCTGATTCGGTCTGCTCTGGCTCGTCTTCAGCATTGCTGGAACATGCCCCTGAGGTGAGCATCATGGCTGACATGAGCAAAAATAAATAGACATAAAACTTTTTCATTGTTACTTCGAATTTTATATGTTTTTTTGAATGTGAATCATTGGGTTTAGTGGATTCCCAAAATGATGTTGACAAGGGCGGTAACATCAGAGACATTCACCTTGCCGTCGCCAGGAACAAAAGTAGGCTTGCCAATTTAAGAATACTCGTTTTCATGATTCATATTATTAATGAATGATTATTCTGGTTGCAAAAATAACACTTAATTTATTGATTATCAAATTTTACCCCCCCCATTTGTTAAAAAACATTAAAATATTTTTTAACAAGGAGAAGACGCTTATTCTTTTCCGTGGGTGGCGTCGTGAAATCACGAAAAATCAGTTGCTTGCTATGCAAAGTTACGAAACTTCTGAAAAACGCACCAAATTTTTGAAGTCCTTTAACACGCTGTAATCCGCTAAAAATCAGCAAAGAGCGATTTTTAACAATACACATTGATTTTCCCTGCGAAAATTCGCCCCCATTTCTGACTCTTTTTGGGACGGGCTCCGCCCTTAAAAATCCTCTCGCAAAGCCGAAACAAAAAAAACTACGGATTCTCTGATGAATCTGATTTTTGGACGACGCGGGGGGCCTCTCGCAAAGGGGCTGGCACGCAACTACGCAACAATAATCTCACAAAGCCGGTGGCACACAAAGCCGCTGACGCGGTTTTTTTTCAATGACGGCGAGGGGAATTAATTCAAAAAGTTGCACCTATCGGTGTCAAAAAGTTGATAGTCTATAATACATTATTCGCTGAAAATGAGTGCAATTTGCTTGACACACCTTTGCAAAAATCAGCCGTTTTCAAAAAAAAAAATCGCAAAATGGCTGATTTTTGTTGTGTGGTTGAATGATTTGTCAGCCGGCTTTTCGAAACTTTTTGACGAACTTGTTTCGCAACTTTTGAATGAATTACTTGCGTCGGCGCGGGGAATCTCCCGCAAAGGGGCTGGCACGCAACTACGCAACAATAATCTCACAAAGCCGGTGGCACACAAAGCCGCTGACGCGGTTTTTTTTCATTGACGGTGAGGGGTTATAATTTCAAAAAGTGGCAACTACCGGTGTCAAATAGCCTCGCAAGCTCGGGAATTTTAGATAATTGCGCGACATTTTGTCTTGATTTTCAGGTGGTTAGGCGAAAATTTGTCAGCAATGTGGTCAAATTGTCCACGTTTGTCACGCGAGAAATATCTGAATAGGTAGTGGCACGCAGTTTGCAATATTGAGCAGTGAACCTGCAAGGCAAAAAGCCCTGACAGGAGAACAAAAAAACTGAATTATAAACGACTTTTAAAAAAATAGGAGATTACAACTATGTTACTCGCAAGAAGAAATCAAAACTGGTTACCCGATGTGTTCAACACATTGTTTGACACCGACATTATGCCCAAGTTCAATGCAACTGCTCCGGCTATCAATGTAATTGAAAAAGAGAAGGAATATGATGTGGAACTTGCCGCTCCCGGCATGACCAAAGACGACTTCAAGGTGACTCTTGACGAAGAGGAGAACCTTGTGGTGGCCCTCGAAAAGAAGACCGAAAACACTGAAGAGAACAAGGAGACAGGTCACTACCTGCGCCGCGAATTCTCTTACACCAAATTCCACCAGACGCTGTTGCTGCCCGAAGACGTTGATCGCGAAAAGATTGCAGCCAGCGTGGAGAATGGCGTGCTCACCGTGGTGCTTCCCAAGAAGTCGGCACAAGAGCTGAAGAAGGAATCCAAGGTGATTGAAATCATGTGATTCATAAGTGCATTTTTTCATAGAAGATTTTTAGGGGTTAAACGCACAAGCGGCGAGACTACTGGTCCCGCCGCTTGTATTATTTTTGACTCGGAGTTCTCGAGAACTCGGAGAACTCAGAGATTTCTTAGTATCACTGGAGAGGGAAAGGATAGGTGATGTCCCAGAGGAAGAGGGCGTTGCCGGGCATGGAGTTGCCCGCCTCACAGCGGTCCTTAGCCTCGATGATGCGGCAAAACTCGTCGACCGAGATGCGATGCCGACCCACCTCCACGAGCGTGCCCACCACGGCGCGCACCATGTTGCGCAAAAAACGGTCGGCAGTGATGGTGAACACCCACTGCTCCCCCACCCGTTCCCAACGCGCATGAGTCACGCGGCAGTTGTTGGTCTTCACATCGGTGTGCAGTTTGCTGAACGAGGTGAAGTCGGTGTAGTGCAGCAGATGCTCTGCCGCCTCGTTCATCAGGTCGAAATCGAGGTCGAAGTGGCACTCCCAGCTCAACGGATACAGGAACGGCGACTTGGCGGTGTGCAGAAAATACTTGTAGGTGCGGCTGGTGGCATCGAAGCGCGCGTGGGCATCGTCGGCCACCGGAAAGATGGCATAGACTGCCACATCGCGCCCCAACAGCCCGTTCAGGCTGCGGCACAGACCATCAACGTCGGCAATGGGGGCATCGACATCGAAGTGAGCATACATGGTGCGGGCATTCACGCCCGTATCGGTGCGGCCTGCTCCAGTCACAGCCACAGGTGTGCGCAGCACCGTGCCGAGCGCCTGCTCAAGCACCTCCTGCACCGAGTTGTCGTGCGGCTGAATCTGCCAGCCGTGAAAGGGTGCGCCGTTATATGCCAGCCTAATAAAATATCTCATTTTTGTATTCAAGTTTCTAAAGCTTTAGAAACTTGAGGTTTAGGGTTTAAACCCTGCTTCGCAGGGGTTTAGAGTTTAGAGTTGATGGTTGAGAGTTTAGAATTTAGTCGTGTGCAGTTATTCTTTCTCGAGATAGGTGTAGCCATAGAGGCCCGAGCGGAAGTTGCGCACAAAGTCGTTGCCCTCTTCGCTCGTGATCTTGCCGGTGCGGATTGACTCCGACACCCACGACTCCACATTGCGCACCAGCTGCTTGGGGCTGAACTGCACATAGTCGAGCACCTCGGCAACGGTCTCACCGTCAATCACCTGGTCAATCTCGTAGTGGTCCTTAAACACATCGATGTGCACGGCATTGGTGTCGCCAAACAGGTTGTGCATATCGCCCAGAATCTCCTGATAGGCACCTACCATGAACACGCCCAGATAATAGTGCTCACCCGGCTTGAGGCTATGCACCGGCAGTGCGTGCGACAGGCCCGACGACGAAGTGAAATTGGCAATCTTGCCATCGCTGTCGCAAGTGATGTCTTGAATGGTTGCCATGCGCGAAGGCCACTCGTTAAGGCGTGCCAGCGGCACCACGGGGAACACCTGGTCGATGGCCCACGAGTCGGGCAGCGACTGGAACAGCGAGAAGTTGCAGAAGTATTTCTCAGGCAACATCTTCGACACGCTGCGCAGTTCCTCGGGGGCGTGCTTCATGTCGTTGGTGATGAGGTGCACCTCGCGGGCAATGGACCAGAAGAGTTTCTCGACCAGCGCGCGTGTGCGCAGGTCGATGAGGCCCAGGCTGAAGCGGTCGAGAGCCTCCTCGCGAATCTGGAGCGCGTCGTGCCAGTCCTCAAGCAGTCGGCCCTTATTGATTTTGTCGTAAATCTCATAAATGTCCTTCACCAGCTCGTTATCGCCCTCGTTCACCGTATCGTTCTTGTCGTCCCACTCGGGCAGTCCGGCGGTTTCCAATGCCTCGAGCACCAGAATGCTGTGGTGCGCCGTGAGCGAGCGGCCGCTCTCGTTGATGATGTTGGGGTGCTTGATGGCGTTCTTCTCGCAGGCATCCACAAAGGTATAGACGGCATCGTTCACATACTCCTGAATGGTGTAGTTCATCGAGTGTCCGCTGGCGCTGTTGCGCGAACCGTCGTAGTCCACGCCCAGTCCGCCGCCAATGTCAACAAAGTCGAGCTCAAAGCCCATCTTGGTGAGCTGCACATAGAATTGCGAAGCCTCGCGCAGCGCATTCTTGATGCGGCGTATCTTGGTCACCTGACTGCCTATGTGGAAGTGGATGAGCTTCAGGCAGTCCATCATCTTGTTCTCCTTCAGGAAGTCGAGAGCCGTGAACAGTTCGCTCGTGTTCAGGCCGAACTTGCTGCGGTCGCCGCCGCTCTCCTCCCACTTGCCGCTACCACTGCTCGAGAGCTTGATGCGCACGCCCACATTGGGCCTGATGCCCAGGCGCTTGGCAACATCGGCAATGAGTTTCAGCTCGTTGGGTTTCTCAACCACCAGGAAGATGCGGCGTCCCATCTTCTGCGCCAGCAGAGCCAGTTCCACATAGCCCTTGTCCTTGTAGCCGTTGCAGATGATGAGCGAGTTGGCGCTGATGTCGGCCATATTGATGGCAAGCACAGCGTGGAGCTCAGGTTTGGAACCCGCCTCCAGGCCAATGTTGAACTTCTTGCCATGGCCCACAATCTCCTCCACCACCTGACGCATCTGGTTCACCTTGATGGGATAAATCACAAAGTTCTCGGCCTTGTACTCATATTCCTTAGCCGCCTTTTTGAAGCAGCTCGAAATCTTCTCGATGCGGTTATCGAGGATATCGGGGAAACGCAACAGTATGGGCGAGGTGATGTTACGCGCCCGCAGTTCGTCCATGACATCGATGAGGTCGACAGCCACGCACGTCTGCTTGGGCTTCACTTGCATGTGTCCTTTCTCGTTGATGGAGAAGTATTTCAATCCCCATCCTTGAATGTTGTAGAGTTCGGCGCTGTCCTCGATGCGCCATTTGTTGATGCTCGACAATTTCCTGACAATTTAAAGGTTCAACAATAAAAACACAAAGATAGTGTAATCCGAGCGAAAAATCAAAACTTGTTTTGTTTTTCCGAGGTGCAACCTATCTTCGAGGTCTTCAGACCTCAAAGATAGCATTTACAACCCGCAAATGCAAATAAATTTGCGATTTGCACTCTTCATGGAGTCGCGCTTCGCGCGAAACAATCCCGTAAGGGATGGGCAGAATTTAGGCAGGGGTGAAGCCGCAGGCGTAACCCCTGTTAACAGAATTGGATATACTAGCCTAGCCCCGTTAGGGGCGGCAGAATCATAAAAACCGTTCGTCATAGTCAATCCCATACGCCTTAAGAAACTCCTTGTACTCATCAATGAATGTCATCACTTTGTGGTGCTCTTGTTGATTGCGAATATACTCAACCACCTTTGGCAAAACCGATGCACTCACAGAAAATGCTCCATATCCTTCTTGCCATGCAAAAGCGCCATAATAGTGACGATTGATACTCTTTATCCACCGACTTGATTCGGCTTTTATAACACGAACAAAATCGGCGAGGGATATGGTCTTGGGCAACGACACCAACAAATGAACATGATCGGTCATGCCTCCAGCAATAATCAGCAATCCCCCTTTCGACCTAACGATGCCACCCAAATATTGATGAACACGAGCCAGGTCATCAGCAAGTATATCGGTGGTTTTAGGTTTGGTATGAAAAACAATGTGCAGGTAGTTTTGGACGTATGTGTTTGCCATTTCCTTGTATTTCTGTCGCCCCTAACGGGGCTATTATATTATATCATGTCACATTTACAGGGGTTTCGCTTCGCTCTACCCCTGCCTAAAATCACACAACCCTAACGGGTTTTATACGCAAAAAGACCAACCGCCCTTCAAAGGGTCTCGCGCCATTTGTGAGATTTCTAGCCGAAGGCTACTCAAAAGTGAGGGGGGGAAGTGTGGGGATTATTTCTTTTTGAGGGAGTCTTTCATGCGGCGCCAGAGCGAACGGCCCATGCGGGCCTCAGGCACGCCTGGAATGGCATCGGTGCCGTAGAAGAGCAGGTCGCTCACCTCATCGCCCAGCACGCCACGCACGGCACGGCGTGCGGTGCGACGGCCCATCACCTTGGCATCGTGCACCACCTCGTCCTTGAGCATGCCACCGGCATCCTTCAAGATACTGCCCTGCCCCTCATCGACCGGCGTTTCATACACGTATGCCTCGTCGGCCGAGCCGGCGGGAGCGTTGCCCGGTTGTTGCGGAAACTGCTGCTTCACATAGGGAGCAAGCGACATCATCAGGTCGTTGAACTCCTGGTGCAGACCCTGCTGCATGAGCTGCATCTCAAAGGTGCCCTGATCAGAGCAGTTGGCGGCCACCTGACGCATGCGGTCGACCACGGCATCGACGCGCGGCTGCTCGCTGGCGGGCACATTATAGAACTGCGCTATGAGTGAGGTGCGCGTCTCTATCCATTTTTCTTTCTCGTTTTCCATAATCATTACGCATTACATTATTTATATATTGCAAAGATAGTGAAACGATGAATAAAAAGCAAATGAAAAAAGGCCCTTGCCGAGCAAGAGCCTTTTTGATGGTTGTTGTCGAAATAAGTATCTACTTATTTGATAACTTTGCTTGCAGCCTTGGTGCCATCGGTGTAAGTAGTAACAACTACGTTCACACCGTCGAAGGGCATGTCGCTCTCAACACCAGCCAGGTTGTAGTACTTCACACCAGCAACAGCCTTAGCGTTGATGTCAGTTACAGCGGTAGAAGTGCCAGGAACAGTCACCGTGAAGGTTGCATCGGGCAGTGCGCCATAGAGGCTCTGATCGGTGTTACCACCAGAGATCACGATGTTGTTGATAGTGAATTCATAGTCACCACCGGCAAGGGCTTTTGAAGTAGCCTGAGCTGCGATGTAGAGAATGGGATTCTCATCGCACACACCCAGAGGTTCGTTACCCATGCTACCAAGCACGAAGCTACCGTTCTCCAGTGATGCAGTGCAAGTGAATGGATTGTGGTCATCATTCTCTTCAGCAGCAATACCAGCTACAATAGCGTCATTCATCTTAGTCTGTGAGCCAACACCAGCTTCTTTCTTAGACAACTGAACGAATTCGAAGCCTTCAGGAGCAGTTACATAGAACTGGAAGAAGGACAGGTCGGGCTGTTCGGGATTCTCAACAACGATGCCGATGATAGCCTTGGCGCTAGCATCTTCGAGAGTTACATTGTTAGCATACAGCTTAGTTGAAGCGGGAGGAGTTCCTGCGGCTGCAGTCATGCCTACCATTGCAGCAAGTGCGAAAAGTAAAGCTTTAACTTTCATAGTTTTGTTTTTTAAATTAATTAATTTGTTTTAGAAAATTTGTTAGTTTGTTACATTCTTACTTGCAAATATAGGCATTATTTCTAACCCAGCAAAGAAATCCTAAAAAAAAAGTGCATTTTTTTTGAAAAAAAATTACCAACCCCCTTTTTTCACGCCATAAAACGACGGGAGAAGGAGGTTGGAAAGTGTATTTTTTCAGCGTTCAGTCGTTCAGGTTGCCGCCCAGATAGCAGCGCACCTCGCCAATGGGCAGCTTGCCCACAAACATGAGCGGGACGCGCGCCTCACCGGTCGAGAGCCAAGTGTCGAGGTCGTCGCTCGACTTCTTGCGGCCATCTTGCGTGAAGCTGAACTGCACATGGAAGGCATTGTGTTTCGAACCGTCGCGCAGCTTGATGTTCTGCACACCTTTATAGGTGATGGTGAGCGTTTCCTTGCTCTTGCCCGAGAAAATGGTGGTGGTGTAGGTTTTGCCCACAGGAATCTGCTCAAAATCGAGGTTGCGCAGCATATAGAAGACCGAGAGCATGTCGTAGGCCTTGCCGGGCGACTGCAGGGTGATGTTCACAGTGGGTTTGTTCTTGCGGTTGCGTGTGCACTGGCCGGTGGTCTTGCCGTCGGCGTAGGAGAACTTCACCACATCGTGGGCATAATAGCTCTTCTCGTGGGTGAGCTTGTCGTACCTGATGGGGGTGAAATCGGGGTTCATGGTCACCTTGAGGGTGTCGCGCACCTTATATATTTTCTCGGCCCACGAACGCGTGCGGGCCACAAGCTGCGAGGCATAGTTGCCATCGGCAGTGCGGTTCACGGTGAGTTGGGCATTGCCGGCGTGTTTCCAAATAAGGCCCCAGTGATACACAATCTGGTAGTTGAGGGTCTCGGTGGTGTAGGTGCGGGCCTGGGCAGCGGGCGCACAAAGCACAAGGAACATCCATGCCGAGAGCAGCATGGATGCCAGTGATTTAAAAAGTGTTGTCTTCTTCATTTCTATGAACAATTTTATGCTTTAGACCCATGAACACCCAAAAAGTTTAAATCCCACTACAAGGAGTCGCTTCGCGAGAAACTAAGTATGTATTTGCCATTTTTGCGATTCTGCCGCTCCTAACGGAGCTAATATATTATATCATGTCACTTTTACAGGGGTTTCGCCTTCGGCTCCACCCCTGCCTAATTTCTGCCCATCCCTAACGGGATTGTGTCGCGCGTTAGAACGACCCCTGAACAAACTAAGCAAAAAATGATTTGTTCTTGGATTTGAAAGATTTCTGCCCCGCAGGGGCACTAATTAATTATGGGGTTATTTTTCGACTTCGTGGACTTTGAGGCGGTCGCCGCTCTCCTTGACGATGGTGTTGTAGTAGTCCTGGGTATAGCCGGGCCAGTTAGGCTGCACGGGCATGCCATCGGCATTGCGCTCAAACTCGCCATCCTTCTCCTTCTTCACATTGCCATCGAGGTATTTCACAAACAGGTAGGTGGCCAGCTTCTGATAGCGGTGTGTGGCATCCTGGGCCGTGTTCACGCTATAGTTGGTGAGGTATTCTACAGCCTCGGCCTCGTTGGTGGCGCACAACTGCACGGCATGGGCATCGACCACGGGCTGGTTCTGCTCAAACTCGTCTTCTAGCCCCTTCTGCACCTTGCGAATGTCATCGATCATGAGCGAATAGCGGTTGTAGGCCTGATTAGCGATGAGGTTGTTCACCCAGAAGGCTGCATCGAAGTCAAAATTATACAGGTCGGCCTTGCCCACACGATAGCTGTCAGGTATCTCGGTGATGCAGCAGTAGATGGGCACAAACACGGCAGTATTGGCATCGTCGACACCAAACCAGATGACGCCGCCCACCTGACGAGGCAGCCACGAGCGCATCTGAGAGACGAAGACAAAGCCCGTCTGCTGCGTAGCAATTGCCCGTTCTTGACAATAAGCCTCGCCATCCACCTTGAAGTCCATGGGACGATAGCGGTAAGGCACGCCCCACCAGTTAGTGGCACCAGGGTCCTTGGTCATGTCGAAGGGAGTACCCTCGAAGTGGTCGCGCATCATGTTCTGCAGGTCGCGCACCGAGAGTTTGCGGTCGGGCTTCACATAGAGGGGCATTACCGGTGCACCCTTCTTGCCGTTGATGAAGGGCAGATAAGCATCCATGCCAGCCTTGAAGCGGTTGAAGTAAGACCACACGCGGGCATCGCAGCCGCGCAGCGTGTCAAAGCTGCTGGGTGCATACACCGCCGAGAAGGCGAAGTCGGCATCCTTGCCATTAAAGAGACCCATCTTGCGGGCAAATGAAATCACATCCTTGCTATAGAGGCAGTTTTTCTTGTCGTTGAGGGGGAACTGATAGATGCGCGACTGGTTGGCGTGGCCCGCAATGCAGTCGTCGGGGATGCGCACGGCCACCCACACGGCACCTTTCTCCTTGCCGCCCTTGCCCATCATCTCGAGCACCCAAATCTCGTTGGGGTCGCCAATGGAGAACGACTCGCCCTCGCTGTTGTAGCCATATTTCTCTACGAGGCTGGTCATCACCTCAACGGCTTCGCGCGCCGTCTTGGAGCGCTGCAGCGCCACATAGATGAGGCTGCCGTAGTCCATGATGGCGTCGGCAGTGGTGTCGGCAAGTTCTTCGCGGCCGCCAAAGGTAGTTTCGGCAATGGTCACCTGGTGCTCGTTAATGTTTCCCACCACGGCATAGGTGTGAGCCACCTCGGGAATATAGCCGTGGAATTTGCCAGTGTCCCAGTCGCGTATTTCACGCATATCGCCAGGCTTGTGGTCGGCTGCCGGCAGATATTGCAGGTCTCCGTAAAGCGTATGTGAATCAGCGGCATAAGTAATGATAGTTGAACCATCGGTTGAGGCATTTTTTCCCACGAGCAGATTGGTACATGCCCAGGTGTAGCTGGCACCCAAAGTGGCTGCCAGGGCTAACAAGAGCGAAAGCATTCGTTTGGTCTTCATAGTTTTTTGTTGTTATTTGTTATTGATATTATCAGGGTTAGAAATCACATATTCGGGGTTGACCACCACCTTCACCTTGGCAATGCGGTATTTCTTGATCTTGAGCACGGTGAAGGTGCAGGGGGCGGTTTTGAACTCCTCTTTTTCCTTCAGGAAGTCGCCCTTGAGGCTCAGCAGCAGGCCGGCCAGGGTCTCCACATCGTCGAGATGGTCGGCAAAGTTGTCTTCGGCTATTGAGGTGGCCTCGAAGAAGTCGTCGAGGGGCGTTTTGGCGTCAAAAATGTAAGTATTTTCAGCCACGCGGGTGAAGTATTTCTCTTCGGTATCATACTCGTCGTCAATATCGCCCACAATCTCCTCAAGCACATCCTCGAGGGTGGCAATGCCCTGCGTGCAGCCAAACTCGTCGACGATGATGGCCATGTGAATTTTCTTCTTGCGGAAGTCTTCGAGCAGGTCATCAATCATGCGCGACTCGGGCACGAAATAGGCGGGGCGAATGAGCGACTGCCACTTGAATGTGTCGTCTTTTTTGCCAATATATGGCAACAAGTCTTTGGCATACAGCACACCTTTGATGTTATCGGGATTCTCCTCATAGACAGGCATGCGCGAGTAGCCATTCTCGACCACCGTCTTCACCACATCGTCGAAACCCAATTCAATGTCGAGGTCCACCACATCCACGCGCGGACGCATGATTTCCGACACCGTCTTGTCGCCAAAGGTGAGGATGCCGCGCAGCATCTCCTTTTCGTCGGTACTCTTCAGGTCGCTCGCCTCGAGGGCGCGGGAGAGGTCCTCGACCGAGATGTCATCGGCCTTCTTCGACACGGCCTTGCGCACGATGTAAGTGCTCTTGACCACCAGCTTGGAGATGGGGGCAAACAGCACCACCATGGCGCTGAGCAAGGGCTGCGTGAACAGGGCAAACCGCACATTGTAGCTGTTGGCGTAGAGCTTGGGCAGCACCTCGCCAAAGAGCACGATGAGGAAAGTGAGAATGACCGTGAGCAGCACAAACTGGAGCACAGGGCTGTTGATGGTCATCATCTGGTTGAGCGCAAAGGCGAGCACCACCACAACCATCACATTCACCAGATTGTTGCCAATGAGGATGGTGGCGAGCAGCTTTTCAGGATTCTTGAGCAGCGCCTCGATCTTGCCACGCCGGTGGTCGTCGGGAATGGAGTCGATGTCGTCTTGTGTGAGCGAGAAATAGGCGATTTCGGCACCCGAGAAGAATGCCGAGAAAAAGAGTCCCAAAAAGGCAGTGATGATGGCTATGACTGAGCCCAGAGTGGGCAAATGAAAAGTGATTGCCGAGGCCTGAGATGAGGCACTACACAGCAAACCGGAGATACACGATAAAGGGTCAGGGTCCAAAATACTTTCTGTTTAGTTTCACAATCGTGCCCGGCACATGAGCGCACAAAGGGCACGGAAGCCATTTAACACTGACTTCACTGCAAAGTTAATACTTATTTTAGAGTTTTGCAAGTGGTTGTGAGAGTTGTGCCAAATCAAGTTATTAACAACCTTGACAAGAGGCAGTCGCCCTATCCTTTCAGTCGCTCACGATGTCCACACCGTTACGCTCGGCCTCTCCCTTGTAAAGGGCAGTGGGATCGATGGCGGCACGAGCCTGCATGTTGCGGTAATAGGGGCGCAGCACCAGCCCTTCGGTCACACAAGCCAACACGAAGTAGGCGCCAGTAAGCAACCAGAGCATGCGCACATGATGTGCCACATCGGCAAGCGAGGCACCATCGCTCTGAGCCAGCGCATAGGCATTCGACATCCATGTCGAGGGCAGGCAACCGCCCACCGTCTGCCACAAGGGGCTCATCTGGAAGCGTGGCCAGGAAACGCCTGTAAGGAACACGAATATCACCGAAGTGAAAGCGAGGAACAGGAACACCGACTCACGCTCACGGATGAGGAACATGATGGCCTGTCCCATGAATGCCACCGAAAGGGCAAACGGCACCGCCAGCATGAGCACATTCCACAGTGAAGCATGCTGCGGGAAACTGAAGAACATAGGAGTGAAATGCAGCACATAAATGATGGGAATCACATACAAGAGCAAATAGCAAACCGCCTTGCCCAGCACGGTGGGTATCACTCCGGCTGGCACCTCACGAGGGTCATAACCCAGATTGTGCACACGGCGCTCAAAGCTTCCACCGTGAAGCATGCCTATACCCAGCACCATACTTTGCTGCACAACGAGTGGAAGAATGAACAACAAGATGGCCGACGCTATACCCATGGCAGTGTTGCCAATAGGAATCTGACGGTTCTCGACAATGCTGCCAGTGTTGTAGATGACGGGAGCCACCGCTGCAGCCTGAGAGCGAGCAGCCAGGTCTTGCGTCACATTGGTCACGGCAAGCAGCATGTTCTTGTAGCGCAGCATCACGCTCATGTCGCAATACACATCAAGATTCGCCTGCTCGCCACGGCCCACGCACTGTGAGAATTCGCGAGGAATACTCACAATGCCATACACCTTCTTCTCATGCAGCATGCGCTTCGCCTCCTCCATGTTGGCGGCATACGACACAACTGCAATCTCTGGAGTGGCATCGAGGTGACGCACCAGTTCTCGCGTCTCCTGTGAGCGGCAGTTGTCTATCACCGTCACGCGCACATCACGCACCACCTCGGTATTATAAATCAAGGAATAGAGGAGCGGGTACACGCCACACAGCACAAAGAAAAAGATGACCACACCTATATCGGCAAACACCAAGCGTATTTCGCGCTTGGCAACCTTGAGCATGTCAATGGGCCATTGGAGCAATATGTTATGTTTCTTTTCTTTCATGAGCAAGCATCAGGGAACATACACATGGTTGATGCACCAGCGACGCAGGCGCCACACCATGAACATGGGCAGTACTATGAATATCACTAATGCCACATAATAGTATCTCGAATAATAAATAGGTATGCCATTCAGCGCCTGATCTATCGAAATCAGGAAGAAGTACTTCATGGGCACCAGGAAGCCCAGTGTCTCGATCCAGGGATACATGGCCTCCTGAGGCAGCGAGAAACCGCAGAACGAGAACGACAGCACACCAAACAGCGTGCAGATGGTGCTGCCATAGCGGAAGTGGGGCGCCACGCACATGAGGAACACGGCAAAACCCTGATTCGCCATCACAAAGAGCATCATCGCCACCAGCATGTGCCACGGCGGGCAGTTCAGCGGCAGACCGCTATGGCAATACATAAGCCACTGAATGGCCCACCCTACTGCAGTGAACAGGATGGTCTGAGGAACCAGTTTGCCCGACAGCGCCAGCGTAATACTGCCTCCCGCCACTCTGAGCCATTGACGGCACAAGCCCGTCTTGAGCTCGATGCCAATGGAGAATGCCGTCACCAGCAAGATGAACAGGGCAAAGAAACAGGGCACGAACGAGAGGTTCAAATAGTAGTTATAGTTCATGTAGGGATTGCCCGGCATGTGATAATGCGCCTGATAAGGCAACAGCTTCGACTTGATTTCCTCATCGGGCAGACCCAGCGTGCGCAGAGCAGTCTGCACTATGCCGCCCGTGGTGAGCAGCGAAATGGTCTTGAACCCCTTGAAGGTGAGTGATCCTGGCGCGAAGTAGGCGTAGTTGATATAGAAGTTCACCTCTGGCTGACGCCCGGCAAGTGCCTTGTCTTCAAAGTCGGCAGGAATCACGAAGAAACCCATGATATCACCACGCTGAACGGCCCGTTTCGCCTCGGCAAAGCTCTTGAAGTTATATTGCACATCAACCTGCTGGAACGCGCTCAGGTTGCGATACATGCGGCGGGAGATGTCGGAGTTGTCCATATCGACAATGGCCGCCGGAGCCCGACGCACCACACCTTCTTCCATCAGGTCGAGCAGAAACCATGCCGAGAAGAGCGGAATGATTACCATCATGATGATATAGACGGGACGGCGCACCAGTTGCACGCAGCCTCGCTTATAGGATTCTAAGAGGTAATCCTTCAGTTTTTTCAGCATAGTCTTGAAGTCCATTTTCAACGCTCAGGTCTAACAGATGGGGTTACTTCTTCTTGTCAGCAGTTTTTTCGGTGGGTTTGTCGAAGAGCACCGACATGCCGGGACGCAGACCCTCGATGAGTTCCACGGGACGTGCCTTCACCTCAAAGGTCTTGCTGTCATATTCGCCAGTAGCCTTGGTGGCCTGCCAAACAGCATAACTTCCCATATCGTGAATGTAATAGACCTGAAGACGAGTCTTCTTGTTGCCCAGTGCGGGAATGGTCACGGTCACCTCCTTGTTCATGGGCATGTCTTTGAGCTTGTCTTCACGCACGCTGAACGACACCCACATGTCGTAGAGTTTCGAGATGGTCATGATGGGAGTTCCCATCGCCACCAGCTCGCCTTCGTGAGGATAAATCTCTGAGACCTCGCCATCGCAGGGAGCTACCAGCACCTGATCCTCGAGCAGTGACTCCACCTCGCGCACCTGTGCACGGGCAGCGGCCTCCATGCTGTTGGCAGCAGTCTTGTCCTCACGCTGAGCACCGTTCACAGCCATGTCGTACTGCGACTTGGCGGCCTGCACCTGAGCCGTAGCAGCATCATAGGCAGCCTTGGCCTCATCGCGCTTCTGCTCTGAGACCACGCCCTGATTGTAGAGCGACTGCATGCGCTGATAGGTCTTCTGCGCAATTTCCTCGGCAGCCTTAGCCTGTTGCCACACATTGTAGGCCGAGTTTTTCAGCTCTTCACGGGTGCCACGGTCCACCTTCTGGCTCTGCGAGGCAGCAACGCCTTGCATCGAACGGGCCTGTGACAGTTTGGCATCGACAGTCGATGAATAAATGCTCACCAGCTTGTCGCCCTTGTGCACATAGTCGCCCTCCTTCACATAGAACTTCACGATGCGGCCGGGCAGCTTACCCGACACGCGAGTGGTCTCGCAGTCGGCCTGGCCCTGAATGGTCTCTTCACCAGGTTTCAAGGCAAGAATGCCGGCTACCGCCACACCTGCTACCGCCAACACAAAGATGGCGATGGCAAGCAACAAGAGGCGTTCCTTCTTCTTCACAATGGTCTTCTGGTCAGCCAGTTTTTGAGCTTTTTGCTCAAGAACTTCTTCAGGAGTCATGTTTTCAGTTTCCATATAGCTTGATTTATAATGTTTCGATTAGATTATTTACATTATCTATTAATAGTTCATCTTGCCAAGCACCTTCGACAGATACACATCGCACATGCGCACATCAATCTCGGCATCCACCTCCTCGCTGTGTGCTTTGAGCCATGCCGTCTGAGCGGCAAGCACATCGTCGGCAGTGGCAACACCTTCCTTGAAACCAATCTGTGCAATGCGCAGATTCTCGTTGGCTTCAGTGAGGTTTGCCTTGGTGGCTTCATAGGTCTTCAGCGCCTCTTCATAGCGGAAGTTGGCCTGAGTCACCTGCAGTTCAATCTTCTCTTTGGCGTCTTCAAGTTCAATGCGTTTGAGTCGTGCCTCGGCCTGTGCCTCCTTGTACTTATTGCTCAATCCGCCCCAGTGCCACAGGGGAATCTTTACCACTGCACCAATGCTGAAGCCAAAGCCAAAGCGGTTCTTGAAGCCGTTATACATGTTGGGGTTAGAAGTATGAGCGGCTCCGATTGCTGCCACCGTGGGCATCATCTCAGCACGCACCACCTTGGCCTTCTCGTCATAGATCTTGGTGGCGAGCACCAGCGAGTTCACATCGTTGCGGCGGCTATACACATCTTCCATGTCGATGCGTGCCGGCTTGAGGTTGCTGATGTCGGGATCTTGACCATTCTCATCCTCAAGCACAAACTGCTCGTTCACCGGCATACCGCACAATTGAGCCAGCAGCATGCGCGAGAGCACCAGGCCATTGTTCACCTTGGTGAGGTCGACGTGAGCCTCGTTCACCTTCACATCCACCGAGAGCAGCGTCGACTTTGTGGCGACACCCTCTTTGAGCATATTGTTCACATCGCGGTCGAGCGATTCCACCAGATTCACATAGCTCTCAGCCAACTTCTGCTTCTCGCGCAACGACACCACCTGCCAGTAGGCGGCATCCACCTCATAAATGAGGTCTTCGGCCTTGCGGTTTCGCGTCAGGCGAGCCAGTTGCTCGGCATAGCGGGTAATCTCGTTCATTGCCTTGATTTTACCGCCCATGTAAATGGGTTGCGTGATGGTGAGCGCTCCAGCAAAAATGTTGTGAATATTATAGGTAAGCGCACTCTTGGGCAGCAATGCAACTGTCGAGGGAACAGGGGTTCCGTCAACCACAAGTGGCTGACCTGTTGCCGGATTAATTACCAGATTGTAGTCGTAGGTGCCAGTGGCAAGGTTGAACGACTTGGTGGGCAGCATCTCGTCCTTTTCGACCATTGAGATCTTTTTGGAATTGTAGATGTAGGTGCCCTGAAAATCGACATTGGGCAGATAGGCGGCCTGCGCCTGCTTGCGCTGGTAACCGGCGATCTCCTCGCCCACCTGGGCCTCCTTGATTCCTTTGTTGTTACGCAATGCCATGCTGCGGCAGGAGTCGAGCGACAGCACTTGCTGTGCCGAAGCCAGCATGCCCGACAAAGCTACACATATAATAAATAGACCGTATCTCATAAACACATTATTTATATGGTTGCAAAGATAGTGCAAAAATGCACAATTCGATAACATTTTCTCATTTTGAACACATAAAATGAAAAAATGAACACTAATAAAGTCTTATCAATCAACAGTAAATCACTTGAACAAGAAAGCGCCCAAGGAGAAAAGCTCCTTGGGCGCTGTAGTTCTTGAACCGAAATGGGGTCAGGCAATTGCCCCATTTGGATTGTAGCCAGCTGGCCTGTTACTTGATACCGTACTGTTTCTTCACCTCAGGTATCTTCTTCTGCAAGTTGGCAATACGCTTGGCATCACTGGGGTGCGTACTGGCAATGTCAGACTGGTTGCTGTTGCCCGATGCGGCTGCCATCTTCTGCCAGAAGTTGAGCGTGGCATCGAGATTGTAACCAGCAATAGCCATGAGCACCAGGCCCATATCATCGGCTTCCATTTCGTGCTTGCGCGAGAAGGGCAGCATCACGGCATAGTTGGCGCCAAGACCATACACCTGCTGAGCAATCTGCTGAGTCTGAGTGCTCTGACCTTGCAGAATGGAACCCAGAGCCTGGGCACCATACTCAGCAAGCAACTGCTGGCTCATGCGCTCGTTACTGTGCTTGGCTACGGCATGTGCCACTTCGTGCCCCAGCACCGTGGCAAGCTCATCGTCGCTCGAAATCAGGTTCATGATGCCTTCATACACCACAATCTTGCCACCAGGCATGCAGAATGCGTTAATCTGATTGTCCTTCACCAGATTGAACTCCCACTGGAAGTTCTGAACTTCTTTGCCCAGACCGGCAGCATTCAAATAGGCCTCGGTAGCGGCAGCTATCTTCCGGCCCACGCGAGCCACCTGTTCCGATTTCACGGTCTGAGTCGAGATTTTAGCGGTTTTCATGAAACTGGCATACTGGGCAAGGCTCGACTGAAGCACCTCGGCATCCGACACCAGGTTCAACTGCTTACGGCCCGTGATGGGCACCGATCCGCAACTGCTCAGCAGCAATGCGGTCAAAAGTACAAAAAGTAAATTCTTTTTCATAGTCATTTGGTATTTAGTGATTAACAGTAGTTTACGAATGAGTTATCACGCGTTGCGTGGGTGGCAGGGTGGCATTGCGCTCATCTACGGCGCTCATCACCGCCTGTGCCAACCGCGTGAAGGCCACGCCCGACACCGTGTTCTGCATCACCACTGGCACGCCATCGTCGCCGCTCTGGCAAATACCTGCCACCAGCGGAATCTGGCCCAGTAGCCGCACATTCAGTTTCTCGGCAAGGTTCTTGCCACCGTCTTTCCCGAAGATGTAGTATTGCTCATCGGGGTGAGCGGCAGGCGTGAACCACGACATGTTCTCCACGATGCCCAGCACCGGAACATTCACATGCTCGCCCAGGAACATGCTCACGCCTTTGCGGGCATCGGCAAGCGCCACCTGCTGTGGGGTGGTCACCACCACAGCACCGGTGATTCCCAGAGTCTGCACCAGCGTGAGGTGAATGTCGCTCGTACCGGGAGGCATATCGATGATGAAGTAGTCGAGCTCGCCCCAGTCGGCATCATTGATGAGCTGCTTCAGGGCATTGCTCGCCATGGCACCGCGCCACAGCACGGCTTTCTCCTTATCGACCACAAAGCCTATCGAGAGCATCTTCACGCCATATTTCTCGGCAGGCACAATGAGATTGCGCCCGTCAACTTCACGCATATAGAGTTGCTCGTCTTCCAGACCCAGCATCTTGGGCATCGAGGGCCCGAAAATGTCGGCATCGAGCAGACCCACGCGATAGCCTTGCATGGCAAGCGCCACGGCCAGGTTCACCGCCACGGTCGACTTCCCCACTCCACCTTTGCCCGACGAAACGCCTATGATGTTCTTCACGCCAGGCAGCGGCACCTGTGGTTTCTCCTCGGCCTTGAGGGTCACGGGAGTGATATTTCCCTTAATTTCCACCTCCTCGCCCACATAGGTGTTTACGGCCACTTCGGCAGCGCGCACCACCGATTTGATGAAGGGGTCGGTAGATTTCTCGAATATGATGGAAAACGACACCTTGTTGCCGTCGATACGCATGTCGTCGGCCACCATGCCCATTTCCACGATATCCTTGCCGGTACCGGGGTAACGCACATGCGTCAAAGCGTCGATGATAAGTTTCGGATATAAAGTCATTTTTTTCAGGTATTATTACTTTGATTCTTGATCTTCCATGAGTTGCGGCATCTGTATGTTGCCGCGGTTGTAACTGCGATAGGTGTCGGGCTCAATCTCGATATCGGGCTCCTGCAGCTCGCCATCGTGCGGCAACCTGAACTTCAGGTACTTGATGGTCATGCCACGCTGCAGCCACTGCATTTCATAGTGAGTCTTGATATCAAGTATCTCGTCGGCCAGTCCCGAGGCATACAGGTCGTCGGTGTCAATCTCCACCGGCAGATTGTTGACCTTGATCAATTCACTCGTGTAGGTGTAAAGGAAGGGGCTGTCGGTCTTGAGGTGTATCACGCCGCCATCAGTCAGCACTCTGCGGTAGTTCTCAAGAAACCGAGTGCTGGTCAGGCGCTTGTTCACCTTCTTCATCTGCGGGTCGGGGAAAGTAATCCATATCTCCGACACCTCGCCGGGGGCAAACATGCGGTCGATGAGTTCGATGCTGGTGCGCAGAAACGCCACATTACCAATCTGCTCGCGCTCTACACGCTTGGCACCCGTCCACATGCGCGCGCCCTTAATGTCGATGCCTATGTAGTTCTTGTCGGGAAAACGCTTACCCAAGCCCACCGCATACTCGCCTTTGCCGCAGCCCAGTTCGAGCACAATGGGATTGCCGTTGTGGAAACAACGCTCGTGCCAGTTACCTTTCATGGGGCATGCTCCAGACTCGAGCACCCCCCACGGAAACTGATACACGCAGCCGAATGTTTCCATATCGGCAAATTTCTTAAGCTTGTTCTTTCCCATTATTTCACTGCCAGTTTATAGCTCTTTCCGTTGAGTCGAACAATCACGAAGCCCGAAGCCACCTCAAACTCGTTGTGACCCTCGGCCACCATCAAGTCTTGAACCATACCGTTCATCTGCACGAGTTGGGCAATACCGGGCTCGGCGGTTTCAATCACCAGCATGCCGCCACGGGTGTAGACCTTGTCGCTGCTTGCCAGCAGGTCGTCGACGCCGGTGGCATTGCTCACTTGCGTAGTGGTCGACGGGCCAAAGAATGTCTTCGACATCTCGGTGGCAAACGCCACGTTGCCAATGGTGATCTGGGCATCGGTAGCAAGTTCACTGCTGGCTTTCACCTTCAGGCGCAGCACCGCTCCCTCATGACCATTGAACACATCGTTGTTCAACGAGTAGGCCACAAATCGATGGTATCCGCCATTGTCCTTCGACATAACGCTGTGGCCGGCAAGTCGGCTGGTGCCGTCAAGGCTGTTGCCCACCAGGGTAAGTCCGTCGGGCAGCACCACGTCAAACTGCATCGAGGCATAGTCGGTTTCATTGTTCAGTTTCACCTCTATGATCTTCACCTCGTCGGGGGCGATGGTAAAGTTGTCGATCGACACAAAGTCGTCAGTTGTCACTTGAGGAGCCTCATGCACCACCGTCTCTTTGCCTGAGAGAATGATGTTGACAAGGCCCGTCACGTCGCTCACGTTGATTTTACCGTCGCCATTAATGTCGGCAGCTTTTGCCACATAGGTATCAACCACGCCCAGAATGCGGTTGACCATAGCCGTCACATCGCTCACGTTCACACGGCCGTCGCCGTTCACGTCGCCAAGAATAATGGCCTTGTAAATGGTGAACTCACGCCATTGTGCGGCGTTACTGTAATCCTCCACATTATCGACCAACAGCTCCACTTTCGTCGGATGGATGCCTGCCCAAACGCTGTCGCCCAGAGCAGGTACCGTAGTTGGCTTCGAAACAAGGCTTCTCAAACCGGTCATGCCCATCATGGCACGCGTGCCAATGTAGGAGACCTCGGCGGGAATCGAGAGCGACTGTATATCCTTAAGGCCCAGGAAGGCATAGTCACCAATTTCTGTAAGCGCCTTCATGGCCTTGGTGTCGATCGATTGCAGACCCGACATCACGAAGGCCTCGGCGTCGATGAGTTCAAGACGGGCACAGCTCCTGAACTGGACTTTGGTCAAGTTGGTGCAGCCATTGAAGGCACTCACGCCCACTTTCTCAATGGCATTCTCTATGATCATTTCAGTCAGGTTTGTACAGCCCAGGAAGGCATAGGCCTCAAGAACGATGGGGTTGATTCGTGCCGACGTCAAGCTCTCGCAACGCGAGAAGGCACCGCGGCCTATGGTCTTGATAGACGACGGCGTGACAATCGACTCCAGACCAGAGCCGTTAAAGGCATAACTGCCTATTGTGGCCACCTTCGAAGGGAGGTTGATGCTCTTCAGTTGCTTGCAACCGGCAAAGGCTGCCATGCCTATGCTCTTGAGCGAACTGGGCAGCTCCACGTTGGTGAGTTTCTTCCCAAAGAACGAGAGCTGAGGCAACTCATTGGCAGGGAAAAAGATCTGCCCGTTAACCAGCGGGGTCCTTACGCCATCATAGGCCAACACGGTCACCTGCGAGAGGTCGACCTGTTTGAGCTCATTCAATTCATTGCAGATGAACATGAAGTCGCGGGCATCCATGGTGCCGGTAACGGTGAGCGACGTGATGTTGAGGTTGCTCACCTTCTTCGACAGATTACCTGCAGTACACTCTATCTCAGCGCCCTGCATGCTCAAGGCACCCAATAGGAATATCAAAAAAAACTGAATCTTGCGCATATATAATATCCTTTTAAGTTTACAAATTTACAGAAAAAATCAATAACAAACCATTTATTGATATAAAATATTTATTTATTCTCTTAACGTAATTTTCTTGTATTTATTGTATAAATAATGCATTTCTACCAAAAAAAGTGATTCCCGCCAGTGGCAAGAATCACTCCTTGAATCCTTTAACGAGGTCATGCACAGTCTTTTTTTTCTGTGCAGCCGTCGCAGCTATTATTTCACAATCACCTTGTAGCTCTTTCCGTTCAGGCGCACAATGTAGATGCCGCCCGACACAGGCCACTCGTTGCGACCCGGTGCTACGGTCAATTCGGTGTACATACCATTGGTGGCCACCAGTTGTGCGGCTCCACCCTCGGTGCTCTCAATGACGAGTATGCCGCCAGAGGCATACACCTTGTCGTTGCTGGCGGTCATGTCTTCGATACCGGTGGCGTTGCTCACAGCGGTGAGGCCATCAGTGCCCAGATACTTCTCGTTGGCAGTGGTCACAAACAGTGTGGCAGAGGTCTTCACCGTCGACTCCGAAGCCAGTCGCTCGTCGGCGCGCACCTTGAAGGTGAAGAGCGTCTCGCCAGTACCCTCGATGGCAGCGTTGCTGGGCGAGTAGATCATCATGTGCAGGGTGTTGTCGTTAGCATCGGGCAACGAGACGATGGCATGACCCTGAGCGCTGCTGGCGGTCTCAAGCGAGCCGTCGACCACATGAAGGCCCTCGGGCAACTGCAGGTCAAACTGCATGGCGGTGTAGGTCTGCGTGTTGTTCAGGCGAGCTTCTACAAGCACCTCAGCGCCAGGCTTCACGGCGAAGGGCTTCACCTCCACGCCATCGGTCGTGACGGGCACTGCATGATTCTTGGCGCGCAACACGGTTTCGGTCGTATTGGTGAGGATGTAGTTGATAACCAGCGTAATGTCCATCACATCCACCTCAGCATCGCCGTTCACGTTAGCCGCATTGAAGACAAACGGATCGGGATTCTTACCCAAGATGTAGTTGATGATGGTGGTCACGTCGAGCACGTCAACGGTACCGTCGTTGTTGGCGTCACCCAACAGGTAGGCGCGCAAAATGTAGAATTCCTTCCACTGCTCGGCGGCCGCATAGTCATCGGCCACTTCGTTCGATGCCACTTCAAGTTTCACGGCAGGCTGGTCAACGCCTTCCCACACATTACTGCCCAATGCAGGCACCTCAGTGGCAAGCGAGGTGATATATTCGAGACCGGTCATTCCTGCCATAGCATAAGAGCCTATGAAGCCCACTGAAGCAGGCAGATAGAAACGCGCGGCCTGATTGTTGCAATAGAATGCATAGTCGCCTATGGTTCTCACGCCCTCGGGCAGCGTGTCGAGCGCTAAGCCCTGTGTGCCGGCAAGCATGTAGGCAGGTATCTCGTCCACGGCATCGGCCATATTCAGCTGCACGAGCGACGGAGCATAATAGAATGCGCCCTGCCCTATCGTGGCGAGCGAGGCTGGAAGCGCGATTTGCTCCAGAGCCGACTGGGCAAATGCCCATTCGCCCACACTGGAGAGCGAATTGAGGTTCTCAAGATTGATAGTGGTCAGACCCGAGCGGATAAACGCCTCGTCGCCCACGCGGGCGAGAGCCGAACCCTCGGGCATCACTATCGACGCCAACGCATAGCAGCCATTGAAGGCGCCATTGCCCAGATCGGTCACTTGCGGGCCGAGCGTCACGGTTGCGAGCTGCTCGTCGGCCTTGAACAGGTTTGCCCCAAGCACACTGGCCTCAACATTGGCCATGGTGAGCGCCTGGCAGTTTGAGAATGCCCCCTCACCCACATATTTCACCGATGCCGGAACATTAACCGAGGTCAACCCCGATCCGTTGAAGGCATAGCTCCCTATGCTGTCGATCGTGGCGGGCAGTTCTATCGTCGCCAGTTGGTCACAGCCGGCAAAAGCACCCATACCTATGCTCTTCAACGATGCCGGCAACACCACTTGGGTCAGCTGCATGTCAAAGAATGCCATGGCGGGCACACTCTGGGCGGCATAGTCGGTCAGCGTCAGGAACACGGGATTACGCGGATCGCTGAATGCCACAATGTTCACACCGCTCAGGTCGATTTCAGTGAGCTGACGCAACGAGTCGGCAATAAACCTGAAGTCACGCGCATCCATCTCCCCGGTCAGCGTCAGGGTGGTTATCGACATGTCGTCCACATTGTCACACAAGGTTCCCGGCGTGGTTTCCACAACGGCGGAACTTGCCTTGAGCGAAAGCCCCACAACCGACAAAAGCAGTAGCAATTTATGTATCATAGTATTCTGTTTTTTGTTATCGATAAGTATCAAAGTGCAAATTTACTGATTTTCATTGAAAACTGCACATTATTTTCCGCGTTTTTAACGAGGTCGCGACTTTTTTTCAACTAACATCATCTATCATAACGATTTTAAGCCGTTTTTATTGCCCTAAAAAAACAAAAAAAAAGCAACTCCGCGTCGGGAAATTGCTTTTAATCGTTGAAGTATGCATCATCCGCCCTGAAAAGGAGCCGGATTCATGCTTTTCAGTTCTGTTCTTCTTGGGTGGCTGCCACTACGTTAATGTAAGTGTGGCCTGCGCGATGCTGGAACTCAACGGTTCCGTCAACGAGTGCATACAAGGTATGATCCTTGCCCATGCCCACGTTCACGCCAGGACGATGAACTGTGCCACGCTGACGACGGATAATGTTGCCAGCCTTGGCAAATTGACCACCATAAATTTTAACGCCAAGTCGCTTGCTGTGCGACTCGCGGCCGTTCTTAGAACTACCTACACCTTTTTTATGTGCCATAATTTCTAAAATTTAAGGGGTTAAGCAACGACTTCTTTAATCACCAATTCAGTGAACATCTGGCGATGGCCGTTCAAGCGGCGATAGCCTTTGCGGCGTTTCTTCTTGAATACGATCACGTGTTCACCCTTCACGAGGGGAGTCTTCACCTCGCAAACTACCTTTGCGCCTTCCACGGTAGGCGCGCCAACTGTGATGGCACCGTCGGCGTCTACAAGAAGAACCTTGCCGAACTCTACAGAGTCACCGGCCTGCTTTTCTTCGCCGAGATACTGGACGAACAACTTCTTGCCGGCTTCGGCCTTGAACTGCTGTCCCTGAATGTCTACAATAGCGTACATTTAATTTATTGTATTTCAAGTTAAACCGTACGGCGGCAACTCCTTCACGGGTTGCACTTAATCGTGCCTTTCGGAAATGCGGATGCAAATTTACCACCTTTTTTCCTATCACGCAACTTTTTTACGCCCTTTCTGCTTCACTTTCTGCATTTTTAACATTCCCCAGCCCGCAATAAAAAAACCGCGCGGTGTTGCCGCGCGGCTCTTTGCGTGCCAGCTCCTTTGTGAGAGGAGAAAAGCTTGTCAGCTCGTCAGCTCGTCAGCTCGTCCTCTAATCCCTCAGCATAGGAATTGTCATCAATAAGATAATTTGTCACCAATTGTCATCAATTGTCTGATTTTCTCTAAACCCTAAACCCTAATCCATCATCTTGGGAATCAACCGATTCCCAAGATGATATTAATGATTGCCGTCACATCCATCACATTCACATCGCCAGTATGGTTCACATCAGCAGCCTCCACATTAAACGGTGAGGGATTGTTGCCCAGAATATAGTTGATGATGGCGGTAATATCCTGCACATCCACCTTCCCGTCGCCATTGGCATCGCCAGGCACAAAGGCAGGCTTCTCGGTGAAGTAGCCCGGGTTCTCCGTGCCGCCGTCGATGCGGGCGTATTCCTTATCAACGTGATTAGCATCGTAGGCGGTGCCCATGCCACCCACCAGGTTGGTGCAGCCGTAGAACATGTCGTTCGAAATCTGGACGTTCTCAGTGCTCCATCCTGAGCCTGCGTTGATAGTGGTCAGGTTCGAGCAGCCGTAGAACATATCGCTCATGTCGGTAACATTGCCGGTGTTCCAGCCTGCAAGGTCGAGCGTGTCAAGACTCGAGCAGTTGTAGAACATATAGTTCATGTCGGTGACATTGGCGGTATTCCAACCCGACAGGTCGAGCGAAGTGAGCCCCGAGCAGCCGTAGAACATATAGCTCATGCCGATAACATTGCTAGTATTCCAACCCGACAGGTCGAGCATAGTCAAGCCCGAGCAGCCGGCAAACATATATCTCATGCTAGTAATATTACCAGTATTCCAGCCCGACAGGTTAAGCGAAGTGAGGCTCGGGCTACTAGCGAACAACATATAGGCACCTGTCATCCCTGCTGTATTGACATTGCTCAAGTCCATGCTCTCGCAATGAGTGAATTGGTTAAATAGCTTATCGCATTTGCCGGTAAAGCTCACCTCACTGGTGGCGGTGACGCTCTTGACAGCCGAGGCGGTCACTTCACTGCCCCACTTGTAGTCCTTGTTGAACTCACCCCACAAAAGCGCCAGCTCGCCAGTCTCGGGGTCGAAGGTGTAGCGTGGTGATACATTCGGATCGGAGAGGTAGCCTGGGTTGCTCGCGCCGCCGTCGATATGGGCATATTCCTTGTCGATGTGGCTCGAGTTGTAACGAGTTCCCATACTGCCCATCAGTTTGGTGCATCCATTGAACATGTCGTTCGAAATCCCGACGTTCTCGGTGCTCCATCCTGCTCCCACGTAAATGGTAGTCAGGCTTGTGCAGTTTTGGAACATGGCGTGCATGTCGGTGACATAACCGGTGTTCCAACCACTGAGGTCGAGCGTCTCGAGGCCTGTGCAGCCATTGAACATGCGGTTCATGCTGTTGACTTTGCCCGTGTCCCAGCCACTCAGGTCGAGCGTCTCGAGACCTGTGCATTGCTGAAACATTGTTTGCATTACGAAGACTTTGCCCGTGTCAAAGTGCGAGAGGTCGAGAGTGGAAAGGCTCGAGCAGCCGTAGAACATGGCGTCCATGTTGGTGACATTGCCCGTGTCCCAGCCACTGAGGTCGAGCGAGGCGAGGTTCCCACAGCTGGAGAACATGACACTCATGTCGGTGACATTACCCGTGTTCCAACCACTGAGGTCGAGCGAGGCGAGGTTCCCACAGCTGTTGAACATGGCACTCATGTTGGTCACATTGCCCGTGTTCCAACCACTGAGGTCGAGCGAGGTGAGGTTCCTACAGCTACCGAACATGGTGCCCATGTTGGTGACATTGCCCGTGTCGAAGTGCGAGACGTCGAGCGTATCGAGGCTCGAGCAGTTATAGAACATGCTGTTCATGTTGGTAACATTGGCGGTGTTCCAGCCGCTGAGATTGAGCGAGGCGAGGTTTTGGCAGTCACTGAACATGCTGCCCATGTTAGTGCAGCTGTCGGTACTCACTTTGCTCAGGTCCATGCTTGTGCAATTTGTAAAGTTCATGAACAGCATCGAGCAGTTGCCGGTGAAGCGCACATCGCTGGTGGCGGTGACGCTCGTGACCGCCGAGGCTTGCACATCGGTGCCCCACTTGTAGTCTTTGTTGAACTCGCCCCAAACGAGCGTCAGTGCGCCAGTTTGGCTGTTGAAGATGTAGCGCATCTGGAACTCAACTCCAATCTCGATGTCGGCGGCGGGTATCGTGAATGTGTCGCCATCGATGGGCACGCCATCGACGGTGAAGTGGTCGAAGCAAGTGTTATTGGGCGGCGTGCCATTATATACGAGCGTGACGGTGGTGTTCGCCGCATAGTAGGTCACGCCGCCTATGGTCACGCTCTCGCCGCTGGCAGTGACGCCGTCAGGCAGGGTGAGAGTGTGGACACTACGCACGCCGTTACGGTCGCTGGATGAGCTCACGCTGCCATTGCTGCCTACGCCCACATTAGTAGCGCCTGCAGTGCCATTGACGGTGCAGCCACGGTAGTAGTTGGCAGTGAAAGTGCCGTTATTGTTTTGGCCGATGACAGCTCCCACATAGGTATCGCCGCAAGTGATGGTCGAATTCAGCACAAGACAGTTCTGCACGGTGCTGCCATTGCAATTACCCACGAGTCCGGCGACAATCCTATAACCCGTAATGCGGGCGTCGGTGATGGTGACATTCTTGATGGTGGCGTTCACGGCGCGGCCAAATAGTGCCTGGTTCTTGTTCACATTTTGGTTAGTGAGCGGCTTGTAGAGGCGGATGCCACTGATGGTGTGACCCTGGCCGTCGTAGGTGCCGCTGAAGTTCTTGTCGCTGCCGTTGAAGTAGCCGCCGATGGCGGTGAAGTTCGCATCAGTGTCGCCCAGCCCAGCGGTGCTGTAGGCGATGTCGGCAGTCTGCTTGAAGGTGATGCCGCTACAGGTGTTTTCAGCAATGTTCACAAGCATTGCGAGGCGGTCGAGGTCATCGGTCGTGGCAATCTCGTAGGTGTTGTTACCCAGGCTGTTGAAGTCGCTCAGGGCAATGTTGCGGATGGTGTAGCTTTTCGAGACGGTGCCGGCATAGTCGCCCACGCCCGTAACGGTAACGGTGGCGGTGCCTGGGCTGTTGCTGCCGGTGTAGCTCACCGTATAGTCGGTGCCCGCCGTGAGCGTAGAGCCGTAATAGGTGACAGTGGGCACGGGCTCGATGGCGCTGCCCTTGTATATATAAGATGCATCGATGCCGCTCAGCGTAGTGTTGCCGCTCGACAGGGGCTCGTTGGTCACATAGTCAATATAGATATAGCCGAAGGTCTTACCCGACGGGATGGTGACGGTGAGCGTGCGCCTGTTGCTGCTCACCGTGGCCGCGCAGCCCGAGACGGTGGCGCCGCTGCCGGTTTTGACCGTGGCGCCGTAGAACCAGTACGGGTTACTCGTGCTGGAACTTTCTAAGGTTACCGTGAACGAGGAGCTGGTGACAACGTCGGTGAGCGCGGCAGCTTCCTGGAAGTTGATTGTGCCATTGAGGGTGACGGTGACGTCCCCGGGCACACTTTGATTATTAAAGGTGTAGCTGGAACCTGACTGAACGGGGAGTTGCTGGGTGTACCATATCGACGAGATCATTCCGGCACTCTGAGTTTGGGTTCCGTTGGTCCTCGTAAAGCCTTGGATTCTGATTCCGGTCTGGAGCGTGGCTTGCGCCGCAATGCCCACAACGAGCATCAACAGTAAGAGTAGGATTTTTTTCATAATTTATGGTTTTGTTATAGTATTATTTTCGTTTTACTATTATTTTTAGTAATGATATTGCAAATTTAAACAAAATCTCTGAATTCTCCAACAAATTCAAATCATTTATCCCCACACAAAACGCAGATTCATCAAATCATTCCCCAGTCGTTTTAAATATCCGAGCGGTTATTTTCTTTGAGAGCGATGGGTGTATCGTCCTGAAAAAAGTTGACTCGGGAAAAGTTAATAATATGTTAATTCAAAAAAAGATTACGGGTAATAGGTCCCGAGTCCTTGTTGTTTGCATAAAATGGTGTGGGGTTCAATGCCCCACCCATTTTAGGTCGG
>JAFZSO010000042.1 GCA_017619355.1 Muribaculaceae bacterium | reverse complement strand
TGCTGAAATATTTCACTCCAGTGAGGTTAAATATGCTCTTGCTTGAAACATCAAGAGATGTGCAGTTGTTCACATCGCTCGTGGTGATATAGCCCTTGGGGTAAAGATTGAGCAGCGCTGTGCGGAAATTGCCATCAGGGAAATAGTCCGAAGTGAAGAGGGCCACATAATCGTTGCTGATGGTAATGTCCTGGTTATAGATTTTGCTCCCTGACGATGACACAATCGATTTGGCGCTCGAGTCGTAGTGAGCACCATAGGGTGCGAGAATGGCAGCTTGTGGGGTTCCGTAAAAACTCATATCGCCCACATCGCGCACAACGGGGTAGCTGCTGTTGCCTGTGGCCTTGAGAACAACATTGCATTCATAAAAATCTACCCAATAAAGATTGTACAAAGGGCTTTCGGGACTCGAGATGGTGGCTTTCACATTGTTCTTGAAATACACACAATCCATATTATCATATCCCACTGCTTTAGCATCTCCCTGAATTGCGCCTTTCTTGCTCGTTGACTTGATGTTGAATGTGCCAGGACCTATAATATCGAGGTCAGATTCATTGTGCACATAGATGGCTCCGTCGTCCTGACCGGTCACATTCACCGTGCTGCCGCTCGAGGCTGTTAAACTAGTATTGTCATCACAGCGTATGGCGCGTGCCTTGGTCGATGTAAGATTGCAAGTGCCTTCAAACACCACTTTCAGATTCGTACATCCACGGTTGTGCAAGGCATAGTCGCCACTGGTGGAGCGACTGATGGTGATGCTGTAGAGCGTGAGCGTGTTGGTACTGGAATTATACACGGCATAGCCGCCCGTGATGTCGTTGTTACTTGCGGGGCCGATATAGCTGTAGTTGTCACTGGTCACTTCGGTGCCGCCCACATTAATTTGATACTTGGTGGCAGCGCTGGCCATCAGGCTGCACACACTAATAATCAGAAGTAAAAAAATCTTTTTCATAATCAATATTAGTAGGTTTTTTAGTTAATTTTCAATATCTTATATAAATTATTATGCAAATATGTACTTATAAATTCGCATATATAGAATATAATAATTTTCAAAGTTAAACAAAATTTTACAATTACCCACAATATTTTTATTAAAAAATGTTAACCCCAAGAACATCTCAAATCACGCACCATTTCTCCCCCACCCTCACCCCCGCTATATGAGTGATTGCAATTTCTCCCAAACCCGCTTCTTTCTATTTTTGCCACACGCACACATGCGCAACCGCTCTTTGACAGATTTCCCATCCCTCACACTGAGTCCTCCGGGTTCTCTGAGCTCTCTGAGTCCTCCGAGTCCTCCGAGCTCTCCGACGGTAGTACATGAACTTTAACGATAGTACACAAACACTTTCGATGGTATACAAACTTTTAACGAAAGCAGTATAATATCAAAACCATCAATCTACTTAAAATCAATATGTTATGAAACACAACCGCATTTTTCCCATTTTTCCCACCTATCCCATCCTTCCACGCTTTCCACGCTTTCCCACCCATCCCCAAAAATCCAGCGGCAGCATTGTTAACGGCGAAGCCGTTGAAATTTTTAATGAATAAATTTTAATGGCTTGCCATTATAATTTTAAGCCCGCAGGGCGTCCATCTCCCGCGCCGTCATTGAAAAAATACCGCGCTTGCGCGGCTTTTTGAAGCTCCTTTTCGTGCTTTTTGCGAGAGATAACAGCAATTGTCATCAATGAAAAACATTGTCCTCCATTGTCATCAATTGTCTGATTTATAATTCCCCACGTCGTCAAAAAAAACCGCGCGTTTCACCGCGCGGCTTAGCGTGTAGCCCCTTTGTGTGAGAACTCCCCGCGTTAGCGAAATTGGCTAAATTCGTATCATTCGCGTTTAAAAAAGTTGTGTGCCACAGGCTTTGCGAGAGGAATCATTGTCCTCCATTGTCATCAACCGCCAGCTCGGGGAGATGGTGCAGCACAAGTCAGCTATGCTGGCGTGCGATGCCATAGGCAGCACCACTCGACCCAATTGTCTGATTAATTCATGAAGCCATCCCGCGTCGTCAAAACTCCAGTGGCACCACCACCCTAAAGGTAATGTTCCGGCCCATGTTGCTCACGCCCTGCAGTCCCGTCACAGGGTTCACAGGAGCATACTTCAGTCGGTTCAAATGATTCTGATACACCTTATCAGTCAGGTTGCTGCCTATCACATACACCGATGCCACATGCTTGCCCCTCACATTCAGGTCAGTTCCCACCATGGCATTGAGCAGCGCATAGGCAGGAGTGGCAGTCTCGGTGTCATCAGCCTTATAATAATGATTCTGCTTGAAATTATAGTCAAGCCCAATAGATATAAAGCTGTTGCAGAACAACTTACCATGATGGTTCATCTCATACTTCGCATCCACTTGCCAGCGGGGAGCAGGCGTAAACGGCAAGTACTTGCTCTCCTCAGGCTGATGCAGTTGCACGGCATCTACCATACTGAACGAGGTACCCAGGTGCAGCGAGTGGATGGGATGCACATCAAGGCTCACCTCACAGCCCAGCAACCGGGCATCGCCACTGTCGAAGCGATAGGTCATATAACCCTCCTCAATCACCTCGTTCACGCGGTGCAGATAAATGTAATTGTCTATGCGGTTGCAGAACAGCGCCACCTCGGCACTGAAGTAACGGCTCGCATAGTCGGTCGACAGGTCAAACTGCCAACTGTATTCGGACTTAAGTCCAGCATTGCCCAACTCATAGCGAACCGAACCTTCGTGCACGCCATTCGAAGCCAGTTCGCTCACATTGGGTGCACGATAGCCGCGCGATACATTCAGTTTCAAATTCAGCGCATCAGTGGCATGAAAAACGGCACCCACGCTACCGGTCACACCATTAAAATCCTTCTTGATGGCAGCAAATCTCACCGCCTCATCCTCAATCAGTTCGTAACTGTTCAGGTGACGATGGTCGAATCGCAGACCGCCATTCAGCACCCATTTGCCCACCTCTCTGGTAGCAGTGCCGAAGACGCCCACATCAGTCAGTTTATATTCGGGTATGAGATACTCCTCGCCCAAGTTCTGCGAGTGCTGCCACATGCCGTTCACACCGCCGGTGAACTTCCAGCCACCCAGGTCACGCGTGATGTAGTTCACATTATAATTCACCGTGTGCAGCTTGAAGTAGAGCGCATAGTCATCAGGACTCTCGGCCTCCTCAAACTCCTGACGCCGGTTCTGCTGATAGCCCAGCAGCACATTCAGCCGGTCCTCGCCCACATAGAAGGTGTTGTTCAGCACAGCCTTGCTGTGATACACCTGCTGGTAAGGCATGCCATGCTTGTAGGTTTTCAGTTTCTCATAAGGCACTTCCAGTTCGCCCGTCGCCGCATCACGCTCGCCCTCGATGATGCTGGGAGTGATGTGGTAATGCGAAACCACGAGCTGCGATTTGCCCCAACTGCGATTCAGGCCAAGCATACCACGCAGGGCACGCTCACGGAACTGGGAGTTAGGCACATAACCGTCACACCTGTTCTTGTATTCATGCGCCATCTTCTCGCTGTAACGCAGGTCCCACAGGATGCCCTGCTTGTTCCCTGCAAAGTTCAGCGAATAGTCAAAGAGGCCGTTATTGGTCTGATACTCGCTCGTGAGATTCAGCCTGATCTTGCCTAACGGTACCACTGGATAGCTGTTGAACTTGATCACGCCTGCCATGGCATCAGAGCCATACACAAGGCTCGCAGGACCTTTCAGTATCTCGACAGAGCCCACGCTCTGGCCGTCAACCTCAATGCCGTGCTCGTCGCCCCACTGCTGCCCTTCTTGCCTGATGCCGTCGTTCACCACCACAATGCGGTTATAGCCCAGACCACGAATCACCGGCTTCGCAATGCCGCTGCCAGTAGTGATTTGCGACACACCCGGCTGTGAGGCAATGGCGTCCACAATGTTGGTCGACGAGAGCGTCTGCATCTCTCGGCCTGTGAGCATCTTCACCGGTGCCGACGAGTTCTTCAGCCGCGTGTCGCCAGTGGCTCCTGTCACCACCACCTCTTTGAGGTTCAAGTGACGATAAAATACATCGGTCGAGTCAATCTCCTGCCCTTTCTCTTGTGCCATGGCAGGTGCTATGCTGGCAAGGGCCAGCACACTTATCATAAGTTTATTCAATTTCATCATAAGTTTATTCAATTTCATTTTTCGTTGATTGTTTGCTTGTTATATTCCTCATTCTGACGGCTGCACAATCATGCAACCACCGCCCGCCAACAGCGAAGTTGCGGGCAACAGGTCCAAACCTTATGGGATTAGAGATTCCTGCTTGTTCAGCAAACAACGGGAGGACCCCGCCTATTGATGGCAGACTCAACGAAACGGCCGTGAGCTGCGGCAACCGGCACCAGCACCAATGCCACACAACATAACACATAGGGCATCAGCGTCTTCATGGCCGTTACAAATTCCTGACCCAGGAAACGGCACAGCACGCAATCATCCACGCTGGCTTTGTATATCGTCAGGTGACCCGTGTGCTGCGTGTGGCTCACACACTCGGCACAATCCAGATCCACCACCGTCTCTGCCTCATGGACATGAACCGACGACAGCAGCACCATGGGCACAAACACCCACAGCAGCAACCACGACGATATGATTTCTTTGCGTTTCGTCTGCATTTCGGTGCAAAATTAGAGATGTTTCACCTGATATGCAAATAAACTTTATCCATTCTCTTCTTCAACCTGCACTATCATCCCGTCGTGAGCCAGTTCCACGCCTGCAGGCAACATCTCGTTCACCTCGGCATGAAGCCCCATGTCGTGACTCATGTGTATGAGAATGGCTCGACCCGGTCGAATCTTGTCAATGACATCAAGCGTCTCACTGAGCGACATGTGCGCGGGATGCTCTTTTTGCCTCAAAGCGTTGATCACCAGCAGCGGCACATGGTGCAACTGCTCCACCACTTTGTCGTCAATCGTCTTGCAGTCAGTGATATAGGCAAGCGGACCAATCTTGAAGCCCAGGATAGGCAGCCTATAGTGCATCACAGGCAAGGGCATAATCTCCACCCCACCAATGCTGAACGGCACATTCTCCACAATGGGCGTCACAGCAAGCCTGGGAACACCCATATAGGGGCGGGCTGCAAAGCAGTATGGCAACCGCGCGTGCAGGTCGTCAATCACATCCTGGCGGGCATAAATCGGGAAGTCCCCGTCCTTGCAGTAGGCGCGCAAGTCGTCGATGCCGCCCACATGGTCGTAGTGGATGTGAGTCACCAGCAGCGCATCCAGGTCGTTGTTGCTTGCCGTGAGCATCTGCTGCCTGAAATCAGGACTGCAGTCCAGCAGCAGGTTCAGCCCCTTGTAACGCACAACGGCACTGCAGCGCAACCGCTTGTCGTGCGGGTCGCTCGACTGGCACACCTCGCAGTCGCACCTGATTTGCGGCACCCCCGTCGATGTCCCCGTTCCTAAAAATTCTATCTCAAGCATATTGTTCACTTCCTGTAGGTCTTCAATAGTCCATCTTCAAAATAGAGGTAAACGCCGCCATCATAGTACCAGTATTCCCTGAGTCCGTTCTGGTCGGGCAACCGGTTGATGCTCTTGGGTGCACCTAACGACAGTTGGCATTCTTCCTTGGTCATATCCTCCTGAACGGTGCCATGCACAATGCGGTTCCACACATCGCTGGTTATATGAGGATAGTTCTTGCGCACATCACTAACCGAGAACAGTGCATCAAAACTGCGCTGACGCAACGCCTTCGTGTCATCGGCCACCCACATCATCGCTCGCTCGCCGTTGTCCTGCGCCTCAAAGGTCACCTTCAGAGCATACACCTTGTTTCCAGGCTCCACCTGCAAGATTTTCACGGGAATGAACTGCCGGCCATCTTTCATCACACCGCTGTCGGGCGTATACCAGATGCGAGTCTTGATATAGAACGCCTTCCCTTCCAGTTGCTGGCGGGCACACTCCACCAGGTCTTCCTCAATAAAGAAAGGAATACCATAGCCCGGGTGCAGGTCGGCAAGTTCCTTGCCTGTACGGTAACGATAAGTGTGAACGCCATCGGTAAATTCCAGCGTCACAAGGCTGTTGTTGTCGAGCAGGCTGCCTGTGGTGTAACCCACATAACTCACATACTTGCCGCCCAGCTTCAGGGTGTCGGAACTATACTCGGCACTCGGCAAGAACATAAGCCGGGCCTGGTCGTCACACACATAGAAGCGCTTGCCCACACGCCATGTAGCCACCGAGTCGGGCCGAGCAAGCAGCAGCACCTGCTGCCCTGCCTCCGAGCCACCGCCCGATGGCTGTTGCAGCACCTTGGCAACGTCCTTTTCCGTCACCTTCTTGGTGCCTTCAACTCCCGTAAAACAGCCACTAAGCAGGCACGGGAGCAACATCAGCAATATGAGCACGCTCTTTTTCATTCTCATATAAGCATCTTTCGATTGTGACAAAGATACTACTTTATTCCCAATATCGCCCCGCAGGTTTTTCCATTTTGTATATTTTTAAAGATCTCGCTATTTTTGCTACGCAGTTTACGATTTACCCGAAGAGATTATCGAGACAAACTACTAGTCTACTCGTTAGCTTGTCAGCTCGTCAGCTCGTCAGCTCGTTTGCTTGTTAGCTCGTCTACTGAATACCCAGAATCAGGTTCACCAGCGCGGTCACATCACTCACGTTCACCTTCTCGTCGCCGTTGATGTCGGCACGGGTCTCATCTTTGGGAATCACGCCCAGAATCATGTTCACCAGCGTGGTCACATCACTCACATTCACCTTCCCGTCGCCGTTCACATCGCCAACACTTGAGGGAATTTCAGTCCAATTGTTGTTCACATACTTCTTGGGTATCCAGCGTTTGGCTCGGGCTGTATTGACTTGCGCTTGGGTTATCACATTACCTTCGCCAGAACCGCCTTGAACCTTGAATTCACCGAGGTTGCCAACAGGGATTGTACGCAGACTGTTGACAAGAGTCCCCATGGCTGCTTCCTTGATTTGGTTGGCATTTATCTCCAGGCTTTCAAGAGAGTTCAACCCCTGCAACGAGAGCCCGGTGAGATTATTATGGGAGCAAATAAGGGTGTTCAACGACGAGCAGCCTGCCACATTGAGGCTTGTGAGTGCATTTTCAAAGCAATAGAGTACTGTCAGGTTCGGGTTGTTACTGATGTTGAGCATCTTCAATGTGGTTATGCTTGAGAAAGAGTATGCACCGCTTAGTTTGTTGTTTGAGCAGTCCAGATATTGCAGCGAGTGAGGCTCCCTGACGACAAAAGTGGTGAGCTGGTTGTTGTGACAGTCAATCGTTTTCAATGCCGAACAACCTTCCACTTTAAGGGTTTTCAAAACACCGTCGTAACAATGTAATGATGTAAGATATTGATTATAACTTACATTAAGCCAGCTCATAGCGCTTAATCCAACAAGCATAAGTGTGCTGAACTTGTTGCCCGAGCAGTTGAGAGTCTGCAATGATGCGGGAAGCGAGCTAAAATCTGTCAGCTGATTGTTGCCACAACTAAGTGTGGTCATTGCCGGGCAATTGGCCACATTGAGGTCTGTCAACGCATTGTCGCCGCAATAGAGATCAGTTAAGCGGGTATTGTTACTGATATCCAGTTTTTTCAGGTGAGCATAATTATTTATGTGTAATGTCTCAAAGTGGTTCGACGAGCAAAGAAGTGTCTCTAATGTTGTTGGCAGGGTAGGCAGTTTGGTAAGTTGGTTAGCTCTGCAATCCAAATAGGTGAGCTTGCTGAAATATTCGATTCCACTCAAATTAGATATGTATTTGCCCGAGACAGTCAGCGATGTCCTTGCATTCACATCGCTGCGGCTGATATAGCCCTTGGGATAGAGTCCCAGCAAATAGTTGCGGAAGTTTGCATCCGGGAAATACGAGTAGGTCAATAGTGCCACCACCTGTTCATCAGAGATGATGACCTCTTCGCTAAAACTTGACAAGTTGTTTAAGTCAGCATTGTAGTTGGCTATCGGCTTTACTATTCTCACATTTGTGCCAGCATACCATGAACCCACATTCGATGCTGCTGCATAGCCAGTATTTGAATTATAATAATCAAGGATGATTTTCGTGGAATAATCATCGTTGCCGAAGTTACCGGTGGGTATGATTGAAACCTTATTAAGATTGTGCAATCTGGTATTGCCCGAATAAATACCGCATGTCTTGATTTGCAGCGTCAAATTCTCGGTGCCAGATCCGCCCTTTACGCCATTGCCGTACGCCGTATGACTAACGTACAAGCCTCCGCTTCCTTGAACAGTTACATCTGCGTCCTGAAGCTTGAGGCCCGCATGGTTCTTACTGCGACACCGTAAATAGCAATTGCCGCTCACATTGATAGTCGTTTTATTATGGTTTTTATCTTTGCATAGCACTGCATCGGCATCACCAATGTCGAAAGTTGTGCTTACCAGATTGATGGTCAACGACCCAGGAACCTCATCCACACTGATGCCGTTGTTGCTGCTGCCTGTTTTCGTGTAGTCCACATTTGTGATGGTCAGCGTCCGCGTGTTGTTGTCATAATTCACCGTACCGCCACTTGTCGAGAAGCTGGTACTCCCGGTTATCTTCGTACCACACACATATATCTTGGTGGCTCCCTGCGCCATTAAGCCACACACGCTAATCAACAGAATCAAAAATATCTTTTTCATAATATGAGGTTTTATTTGTTTTTGTTTATCGGAGAACTCGAAGGTGTTCTAAAGCTCGAGTCAGGCGAGAATGAGGTTCACTAATTAACATATTTATAGAGGCAAAAGTAACAAAAAAATACGATAACACCACATCTTTCAGTAGATTTTTTTGGGTCTTTAGAGTACTGCTGAAGAAAAAATATTAATTTTGCCACAAAGTTTATGATTTACCCGAAGAATTTTGAACAGAAAATTGGTTTCGATGTCGTGCGAAACGAAATCAACAAGCGATGCGTGAGCCCCCTCGGACTCACCTATGCCGAGCGCATGCAATTCTCTGACCGCGCCGACGATGTGCGCCGACTCCTCACGCAGACCAACGAGTTCCTCGCCATCCTGCAGTCGAAACGCGATTTTCCCATCAATTTCTTCTTCGACCTTCGTGCGCCCCTCAAGGCCATCACGGCTCCGGGTACCTTCCTCTCTGCCGAGAACCTCTTCAACCTCAAGCGCTCGCTCACAACCATCGGCGAGATTATCGCCTTCTTCAAGCCTCGTGACGGCGAGCCTACTCCCTACCCTTGCCTGGCACAGCTCACAGCATCGATGTTGGCGTTCCCCGACATCACCACCGAAATCAACCGCGTGCTCGATAAGTTCGGCAATGTGAAGGACAACGCCTCGCCACTGCTCCAGCAACTGCGCGACACCATTGCCAGCACCACGGCTAGCATCAACGGACTCATGCGGCGCATCATCGCCCAAGGCAGGCAAAGCGGCGTGTTCGACTCCGATACCGCACCCAGCATGCGCGATGGCCGACTGGTACTCCCTGTCGCACCCATGCACAAGCGCAAGGTGAAGGGCATCGTCCACGACGAGTCGGCTTCAGGCAAAACCATCTTCATCGAACCTGAGGAAATCGTTGAGGCCAACAACCGTATCCGCGAGACCGAGGCTGAGATTGCACGCGAAATAATCCGCATCCTCACCGAGGTCACCGACCTCATTCGCCCACATGTCGACGAACTGCTCAACACCTACGAGACCCTGGGCAAAATCGACTTTATCCGTGCCAAGGCCTCCTTCGCGCTCGACATCGATGCCCAGATGCCCAATCTCCATACCAAACCCACCATCGAGTGGTACCACGCCATCCACCCCGCCCTCTTCCTTTCACTCAGGCAGCACGGCAAGGAAGTGGTGCCTCTGAATCTGCAACTCGACGGCGACAACCGCATTCTAGTCATCTCTGGTCCAAACGCCGGCGGCAAGAGCGTGTGCCTCAAAACGGTGGGCGTCATCCAGTACATGATGCAGTGCGGTGTCCTGCCCATGCTCCACAGCAACTCGCACATGGGCATCTTCAAGAGCATCTTCATCGACATCGGCGACCAGCAGTCTATCGAGGACGACCTCAGCACCTACAGCTCGCACCTGCAGAACATGAAGATGTTCCTCAACCGTGGCGACAACCGCTCACTCGTGCTCATCGACGAGTTTGGCAGCGGAACCGAACCGCAGATCGGCGCCGCCATCGCACAGGCCATCCTCGAGCAACTCAACGACAAGCGGGTCATGGGTGTTATCACCACCCACTACCAGAACCTCAAGCAGTTTGCCGACGAGACTCCTGGCATTATCAATGGCGCCATGCTCTACGACCGGCAGCTCATGCAGCCGCTCTTCCAGCTGTCCATAGGCTATCCCGGCAGCTCCTTCGCCATCGAGATTGCACGCAAGACGGGTCTGCCTGCACAGGTCATCGACAAGGCGAGCGAGATTGTGGGCAGCGACTACATCAACATGGACAAGTATCTGCTCGACATCGTGCGCGACCGCAAATACTGGGAAAACAAGCGTTACGACATACACCAGAAGGAGAAACGCCTCGACGCCATCATCGCCGACTTCAACGCACGCATCGATACCCTCAAGCAGGAACATCGGGCCATCATCAAGCAGGCACGCACCGAGGCTCAGGACATCATCGACCAAAGCAACGCACAGGTGGAACGCACCATTCGCGAAATACGCGAAATGCAGGCCGAAAAGGAAAAGACCAAGGAGGTGCGCCAACAACTCGATGACTTCAAACGCCGCCTCCAGCAGAGCAAACACGAGGGTGAATCCACCGAGCACCTGCGCCAGCTCACGCCCAAGCAGCAGCCCAAACCAAGGAAAAAGGCAGAGAAAACCAAAACCGACGCCAATGCGCCTCTCGCCGTGGGCGACAATGTGATCCTCAAGGGCGGCAACACCGTGGGCTCCATCCTCACCATCGACGAGAAATATGCCATCGTGGCGTTCGGCAACATCAAGACCCGCGTCGAGACCTCAAAACTGCAGCGCACACTCAAGCAAGCCACCAAAGCAAAGGAGACCGCCTCCATCAGCAACGCCACCACAAACGAAATCCGCTCACGGCAGCTGCAGTTCAAGCCTGATATCGATGTGCGCGGCATGCGCGCCGACGAGGCCGTGCAGGCAATCACCTACTTCATCGACGATGCCATCCAGTTCAGTGCCCACAAGGTGCGCATCCTCCACGGCACAGGAACCGGCGTGTTGCGCGATGTCATCCGTCAGTACCTCAACACCGTCCCCGGTGTCACCAGCTACCACGACGAGCATGTCCAGTTCGGCGGCGCCGGCATCACCATCGTCAACCTCGACTAACAGCAAAAAAAGAGACGCGGCACCAAGTCGCGTCCCTTCTGTATTGTATTGCTAGAGATTGTTTGTTATCGAACAATCACCTTTTTGCCATTGTGGATATAGAATCCAGGAGTCGGATTCGTGACACGCTGGCCAGTGATAGTATAATAGTATCCGTCACCCGTGTTCTCGCGCTCAACACGCACATCACTGATAGCTGTAGAGATATTACTTGAATCCGTTAAGTCAAGCGGGTACACCACATACTTATCATTAGGCGTTACCGCTTTTCCCGTGACGCTATCAATATAGCGTGGATTCTCGCCCGACAATTGGACCGTACCGCGACGCAAGATGGCGTGGAACTCATAAGCCGTACTGGTGCTCAGGTTCGGTTTCACAGCATCTCCTGCCTGGCAATTCAGATCCCAATTCACGGTAAATGCTCCGCTCAAATCTGCACTGTTCACACCGCTCGCATCATCCTTGGCAGGAACCACGAACACATCGCCACCGTTCCATACCGCCATTGTTGCTATGGCATACTCTTGAGCCTTGGGATTCAAGAAATAGAATGTCTTGTCTGTGGTGCTCACCTCGGTCTCTCCCATGAAATTCACAGGGCAATAATAGTTAGGGGTGTAACTGAGATCCCCGTCAACCTCCGGATCAGCGCTCACCTCAATGCGATAGTTTATACTGTCAGCATATGTTCCTTGGATGGTTCCGGCTTTTATCGTGTGGCCAACATAGGTATTCTTAATCTGTGTGGCACGCTCAGGAGTGACGGTTCCAAAGTCCAGTTCCACCCAGTTGCTCTGATCCCATTCAAGCGACGGGTCTATTCCGTGCATCGTAGCCATCAGGCCCTTCATGTAGTCAATGTTGCCGGGGTTTGTTGTCTTCTCGATGGAGATATTACCCTGATCCTTGCACCACAGGCTGCCTTCATGGGCATATACGCCCACCAGTTGGTCAGCAACGGTGTACGCTGTATTCCTTTTGCCAAACTCCTCAATCCACGCCAGCGTCGTAGGAGGCTTTACTTCAAATGACGAGAGTGCAAATGCTTCGAGCACATACGAAGATCCTGATGAAGGTGTCGTTCTCATAAAAACACCCCATGCTGTGTTATTCAATATGGTCAAAGTTTTATTGACAATATCTATCTCAAATGTCAATGGGATAGCACTGTAAACATATTTGGATGTATTGCTTGTGGCATAATCTGGTTGAATCCAATAGCGTGACCCGGAAGACGAATATTCACCCGAAGCCAACAATGCACTTTTTGCACCAGTATAATAGGCACCAGTTGTATTCGATGCTTCAGAAAAATAGTAAGGTGTCAAGGAGAACTGGCATTTTGTGAAATCATCATTCCATTGGAAATTGCAGTTACCTCTGACAGTCTTGTTCTTTTCATTGTCAAAAACAAGATCACAAACATCATACAACCTGCTATGGTCATAAAAATTCGCTAAGGTGATTTTTCCGTATCCGCCTTGTGCATTCACATAATAAGGATCCCAAATCACTTTCACATCCTGTGTCCTGACTAATTCAGGATCAGCAGTATTCGTTGCTTTATAATAGTCATACCTCACAACATCCCATTCAAAAGCAACGGGAAACACACTTGGGTCAAAATAGTCCGTTTGGTTCACTGCCCATCCACTAAGAGCTGTTAGCAAAGCAACATACGCAAATAATAGTCTTTTCATCACATGTACTTTTTAATATTGATAAACTTATTTTATTTTCTTAATAATTAAGGATTCTTTTTATCATCATAATAACCCAGGATGATATTGATCAAAATAGTAACATCCCTGACATCTACCTCACCATCAAAGTTCAAATCACCCCACAGGCCCGTAATGGGATAGCCCACATACAGACGCACCGAGGCGCTGAGTTCTGGCTTTGCTACCGAAGTGGCAGTAATGGTCACCGTCTTGCCTCCACCTTCGAGGCGTGGAGCACGCAGAGTATTTGATGTCGTGTCGGGCAACGCAGTCACCAGACCATTTTCGTCCACCGTCGCCACCGTCTCGTCGCTCGAGCTCCATGTCACCGCTTGGTTGGCGTTTCTGGGCAAGATGGTCGCAACCAGTTGCAGCGAACTTCCTGGCTCCACAACTTGCTCGTCAGCATCGGTCACATTCAGTGTGATGCTCTCGGGTATGGCCTCAGGATACTTGAATGTTGTCTCATCGGTATAGAAAATGGTGGTGTTGCTGATGAGACCCATATACTCACCTGTCGACGGTGAACACAACGACCAATCGGTGCCAAAGATCAGGTGTGTCTCGGTACCAGGCCCAGTGATGTTCCAGCGTGAGATACCGTCGGTGCCATAGCAGTAGTAACGGGCACCTGTATCATTATCGGTATAGAGCAATGAGGGCTGAATCTCAAATGTTGAGTCGCTCTTCATGTCAATCTCCATCATGGTGCCCATACCAAAGAAATTGTAAATCGACAGTTTTGAGGCCCCTCCCACACCATTCTGACCCATCACCACCGGGTCGGTAAAAACTTCTCCATTAAAGGTGTAACGCATAGTGCCATTTGCCTTTTTGCAAATCGTCATGCCGGTGCAGCTCTCATAGATGCCGCCCTCACTGGTCACAATCGACCACTTGTTGCTCGTCGACATTCCGCTGCTATAGATGTTGAACTTGATGGGGCTCGAAGAATTGGTGCTGTTCACCAGATAACCCGGCTGATAGTCGTCAACATTCACCACCAACTGATTTGATGGAATGGAGAGTGTACCCTGGCCACCCGCCAGGCTAACCGTACCCGTAATATCGGTAGCAAGACTGCCTATCCACCAGCCGCTGATCACGACCTGGCCGCTCGACAGACCGCCACGAATGGTAATGGTGAAGTACTGCTGGGTGCCGTTGCTATAGTTCACCATCCATGTGCCATATAGGTCACTGATGGTGTTGAAGACCTTCTGGGGACCCAACTTCATCAAAGTAAAACCGCCATCTTCATTGTCGGCTTCGGTCATTGCTGATGCACCTGAAAACGGCTTTGGTGTAATCGTTTTGACTTGCGGTTGAAGACCCTGTAAACGACTGCTCTCCTGTGCATAACCCTGTAAAGCCAAAGTCATCATGCACAAAAAAAGTAAAATTTTTTTCATTTTTTCTATTAAAACAATATTCAATTATCTGAAAAATAATTCAGGATTTCTGGGCACAAAATTATATCATATTTTCTTTTTCGGCAAAAAAATCAACCACACATCACCGCCTGAATGTCCCTGTCGGGCAGGCGTTCCGGTTCAGGAAAATGTAGGTGGTGTTCAGCGCAATGTAGGCGCGGCTCATATACCAGATGCCCTCAAAGTCGTTGCTCTTGGTGCCCCACGAGTTCTTCACCATGTAGTATTCACGCCCGTTCTGGTCCTTGGCCTTGCCAAAGATGAGCATCACATGATCGTAGGTGCTCTGCCAGTTGTCGAAGCGCTCTTGGCGCAACTCCTGGCTCACCTCCAGCTCGGGTGACTCAAAGCCCAGCTTTGCAAAGTCGCTGTCGTTCTGGCAAGCGATGCCCAGACCGCGGCGGGTGAATCCTACCTCGCTCACGTCGCCGCCCCATGCCACATTATAGCCTTTGTCGAGCGCTGTGTCTATGATGTTCATCATCTCGTCAAGCGGCACATTATAGCTGGGGCGCGGACGCCACTTGTAGGGCGCCTCAATCACGAAACCAGTGTAGAAGGGGTGATGCGTGTAGCTGGTAATGCTCACATAGTCGTCCCAATTCAAACCCAGCGAAGCGGCAAAACTCTGCGGAGTGTAGGTTTTTCCCTCATAGACGAATGTCTCGGGGCACTTGCCCAGATAGCTGTCGAGGATGCCCTGCAACCCATCCTTCCAGCGCGGAGTGAGCTGTTTGCTCTCACTGCTGGCAACGGCTTTCACATAGGGCTCCAGCACACTGAAGAATTCCTTGAAGCTGGGGAGCGTGTCGCCTGGCAACATGCCCTGCACGGGCATCGCAGTCTGCGGACAGATGCCATGACGCTTGATGACTTCAATCACATCATCGCACGAGCCTCCCTCCGAGAAACGGCTGTTGCCGTGCATGCGCACGTGATACTCGGCGCAGTCCACATAATCCTTGCTCGCCACAAACATCTCGGCAAGGTCAAGCGTCTTGCCACTCTTGCGCAGCACCTCGCCCTCCACAAAGGCGCATGTGGCATACGACCAGCATGTGCCGCTCTTGTTCTGATTCTTCACAGGTGTTATGGCATTTGCCTTCACAGTGGTAAACACAGGTTTCTTCGCTTGCGACTGACCAGCCGCCGCGCACAGTAACAGCGCCGCCAGCACCAACATAGTCTTTTTCATAGCACACATTATATATAAATGTTTATAAATTCGCTTTTACTTTGCACCACAATATTACGCATTTTTCCCCACTCCCACAAATAATGACGCCTTTTTCTGCTCAAAACGCTATTCTGCACCCTAATTTCTGCAATATGACTGAGTTCCGAGCTCTCCATGAACTCCAGAAACCACAAAATTACCATTATTTTTAGTGTGAATAATATCAAAATAAATAAAACATTTCTTAATTTTCATCGAAATTGTTTGTTTATACCAGCCGACTGCATTAATTTTGCATTACATTCTTTGATTTTTACACATCAACTACAACTATTTAGACATTTTCACAATTTTCTATAAGTTTTTACAAATCCAGACAATATGGGTATTAAAAATCTCTACACAAGCCTGTTGATGACGTGCTGTGTCGCTCTGAGTGCAAGCGCCTACGTCTATCACGAACAAACATCAAAAGTTACTAATTTCGACTACTCTACCTACGAATTCACTTATGTTGAGGACGGTGTGACCAAAACAGCGAAGCTTACCGATGAGGCAACTACGCCCGAACACATGGCCGCGCTCATCAAAGCCATCTACACCGACCCCACTATCCCTGGCATCCACTATGCCTACGACTTCAACGGCACTCAGTCACGCAAAATCGACTATAACGCCTATGCCCGTGAAAGGGTCAACCCTGCCAAAAACTATGTAGTGCCCTGGGATGTCGAGGATCAGTCGGTTGTCACTCCTAACCCTAACCAGGACGGCATGACGCTGCTCATGGTCAACATCAGCGAGGACTGGTACCGCTCTTACTTCAGCCGCTATAACGACCGTCCCAAGGACATGCTCAACGATGCCGTTACCTCCATCAAGCTCATGACGCACTTCACGCGCGTCAACGACCCCGTGAACCCCGGCTATCTCTACTCCTTCGACGGCACCACCAACCGCTTCTTCGTCATTTCCAAGGGCAAGCCCCGCATCACCGACGACAAGAACGGTCCCTTCTACCGCCTCTTTGAGCAAATCAGCCCCGTGCGTGGCGACGGCGGTCACACCACCGACGACTTCATCAACGAAATCAAGGCAGGTCACCCCTACCCCTGTTATCACGACTGCACCAATGTGCTCGGTTTTAACGGTGCTGGCTACGACCACTGGTTCACCATCTCCAACACCGGTGAGGCCTACACTCTCAAGAATCTCTCCATCTTCATCCCCGACCGTCGTCTGGAATATGAGACTAAGGGCAAAGACAATGTGAGCGACTATGATTTCAACCACCAGATCTTCAAGAACTACGAGAACGCCGACAGCAACCTCACCATCATGCCCAAGGTGCTTCTCTATACCGCCGACCTCCACGCCGAGGCTGTGCCAAGCGATCAGGCTGGTTACTACCAGGTGAACCTCAGCTGGAACACTTCTTTCACACACGAGAATCTTGGGGTGGATGTTCCCCAGCAGTTCTATGTCTACATCGTCGAGAACGGCAACCGCATCCGTCTCGCCAGCGTAGAGCAACCCACCACTGAATACTCGCACTCCTACCTTGTGCAGCAGACTACTGACCCGCAGACAATCTCTTACATCATCACGGCTCACCCCATCAACTACTACGAAGATGGCTCCCGCATTCTCGACGAGCAGGGCAACCCCTACATCACCATCAGCGCCGAGAGTCCTGTGCGCACTGTCACCATCCCCGGTCACAGCCCATTCTTCACTCAGATTTCTGAATACCGCAGCCGTTATGATGTGCAGAGCTCAACAAAACAATATAATGTCTATAAAAACATAGTTTCTATCCGTCCCACCTCGGCCGAAGACTATGCTTCTATCAAGAACAACACTGAGAAGTACGACGTGATTCGCACCGATGCAAAGGACAACAAGGCCATCATCGCCACTGTGCAGTTCTCGCCCATCGAAGGCACCACCAAGTATAATTATACAGTGGTCTATAATAACGGCACACAAGACCTCTCTCTCACCTTCGACGAAACCGAGCCCGTCACCAGCGGCACGCTCGAATCCTTCGAAGACGCTACCGTGCTTGTCATCGACCGCTTCACAGCCTCCACTCTTTCCAACAACCAGTCAGACAAATATACCTACTCTTTCGAGCAGATTGAAGGCGACACCTATTATAACTATAGCAACCGTTTCGTGGTGCCCGTCTACAAGACCACAAACAATGTGAGTGGCTACGGCATCAACCACGACGAGTTCCTGGCCGACATCGACCACTCTGCAAAGGCTTCGCCTAACAACACCATCACTTTCTCGGCCATCAACGATCCTGCTGCCAACCTCGTGGAATATGAAATCCGCAGGCTCAAGAGCAACAACTTCAAGAACTACGACAAGATCGGCAAGGCCGAGAACTTCAACAACAGCGGACAATACTACGTCTATGCGCTCAACGAGAGCAACAACCTCAACGAACTCGTAGAGCAGTCGTTCATCGGTACCGAAGGCGGCAACCTCACTGCCCTCGACATCAACCAGTCGAGCACCAACCAGCGCAGCAACTATGTGCCCGTCATCTCTACCCGTTTCAATGGCGACATCAACAAGCCCAACACTTATGGCTGCGACATCCAGGCCATGAGTTATCCGCAGGTCAATATCGTGGTCGACGACCTCGTCAAGACCAACCCCATGGGTTCTGTTGCCAACCCCGTCATGGGCTATGCAGCTACCATCAAGATCAACCCCTCAATGCCTAAGGACATCAAGCATGTCTACTACTATCGCTTGTGGAGAATCATGGACGACTACACCAACTTCGACGACGAGACCCTGCTCAACAAGGCAACCTCACTTACCGACGATAGCTGGCAGGCCTACTATGAGGAAATCAAGGAATTCTATCCCGGCAACGGTGAAGTATATGTGGTAGATAACTACCTCGACAAGGCGCTCAACAACAACGACAAGAAGGTGACCTACCTGGTGCGTCTCTACGCTACCAATGTCGAAGCCAACGACAATACTCTCATGGCTCCCACCGACAATCAGGGCAAGGACTACTTCATCGCCGAGAAGAAGGTAACCGTAACCTACAACGAAAGCATCACAACAGCCATCAACGATGTGCTCGAGAGTGCCAACGTGATCAGCGTTACCTACTATAACCTCATGGGCGTCGCAAGCGACAAGCCGTTCAACGGACTCAATGTCGTCGTCACTCGCTACGACAACGGCAAGTCAACAGTCCAGAAAGTGGTCAAATAACAATTGGAAAAACACCAACACTCATTTATACACAAAGTACTAAGTAAGTTCAAACAAAGTTCAAACAAAGTTCTTCTCAATCCTGAAGCGGGAGCCATGGTTATGGTCCCCGCTTCATTTTTTCATTAATGGAATCCTCAGTAACTGTTGATGCTCAAATCACCACGGCTGTTCCGCTCACTGCAACCATGAGCATCGAACCGTTAGCACCAATAGTTTCGTAATCGATGTCGATGCCCACCACGGCGTTGGCGCCCATGGCTTGAGCCTGTTGCATCATTTCCTGCATCGATGAGTCTCGGGCATCGCGTAGCACCTTTTCATAGCTGCCGGCGCGTCCGCCCACAATGTCACGAATTCCTGCGAAGAAGTCCTTAATCACATTTGCACCAATAATGGTCTCGCCAGTCACCACACCTCTGTACTCGCGTATGGTGTAACCTTCAATAGTAGGAGTTGTTGATAGTATCATAGTTTTTTTAATTAAGAGGTTTCACATTCATTAGATGCAACAACCATGCCAAAGGTTGCACCCATAAAAGAAGAGTGAGCGGGGATTCGCTCACGCGCATCCCTCACGCTCCCGCGGGGCCGCTGACAACAAATGCAACTGTTGCTATCGCAACTGGAACCTTTTGCCTCGCCCTCCGTCCATAAGCAAGCTTCTGTCCGTAGGGTGAGACAAAAAAACTGGTTGAGCCTGAGCTCAACCAGTTGCATTTGTTGGCGGAGAGAGAGGGATTCGAACCCACGGTACGCAAAGCGTACAACGGTTTTCGAGACCGCCCCGATCGACCACTCCGGCATCTCTCCAGTCGATTTGCACAACCCGTTTGGCGAATTGCGAGTGCAAAATTATATAATTTTTGTGTTTTCGCCAACTTTATTGCGAAAAATCTTTATCAAGCGCCCGCTCAATGCAAAATTTCTAGTTTTACAGGCTGTTTAAAAGTGCGATGGCATCGGCGGGTTGCTGTGCCTTGAACACATAGTTGCCAGCCACCACAATGTCGGCGCCCGCTTCAGCAAGCTGTTTGCCAGTCACATCGTTCACGCCGCCATCTATCTCGATCTCGGCATGCGAACCCATCTCGGCGATGAGAGCACGCGTCTCCTTCACCTTTCGCAATGTGCCCTCAATGAACTTCTGGCCTCCGAAGCCCGGATTCACGCTCATGAGCAGCACCAGTTCAATATCGGCAATGATGTCGCGCAACAGGCACACTGGCGTGTGCGGATTCAGCGCTACACCCGCCTTCATGCCCGCCGCATGAATCTGCTGCACCACGCGGTTCAGGTGCGTGCAGGCCTCCAGATGCACGGTCATGTACTCGGCACCACAGTCGCGCACCTCGTTCACGAACTTCTGCGGCTCCACAATCATGAGGTGCACATCAAGAGGTTTGGTGCTGTGCTGCTGCACATACTTCATCACGGGAAATCCAAACGAGATGTTGGGCACAAACACGCCGTCCATCACATCGATGTGGAGCAATGCCGCAGCGCTATTGTTCACCATTTCAATGTCGCGGGCCATGTGGCCGAAGTCGGCCGAAAGAAGAGACGGAGATACTTTCATAGCTTTTCAGTTTTTATGTTTCAGGTTCTTGTTGATTATCGCTCACCTCTGTAGGTTGCTTTTTGTTTTTCTTGTTCTTATACACCTTATATACGATGTAGGCCACTGCACCGCCAAGCAGCACAAAGCCCGCTATCTTCAGGTAGTGGCTGTAGTGCTCAAGCTGCACAAAGAGCTGACTGTCGTCGGGCACAACCCTGTAGAGCAGGTAACCCAGGCTCGCCAGCACCACATTCCAGATGCCCGCGCCCAGGGCCGTGAACAGGCTGAAGGTGCCAAAGTTCATCTTCGACAAGCCCGCCGGTATCGAGATCAGGTGACGCACCGCAGGCAGCAGTCGGCCAAAGAAGATGGAGATGGAGCCTTTGCGCTGGAAGTATTGCTCGGCACGCTCCAGTTTCTCGCGGTTGAGCATGAGCGCATGGCCCACCTTGCTGTCGGCAAACTTGTAGAAGATGGGCCGCCCTATGAGCATCGACAGCCCATAATTGATGGCAGAACCCACATAGGCGCCCACCGTCGCTGTCACAATCACCAGCCAGAAGTCAAGGTTGCTGTTGGCCTGCAGCGAGAAGTAGGCGGCAGGAGGCACCACTACCTCGCTGGGCAGCGGCACAATCGAACTCTCGATGGCCATAAGCAGGATGATGGTCCAGTAGTTCATGTGCTCCTTGAACCAGTTGTAGAGGTTCTCGGCCCAAGACGGTTCAGCAACGGCAGCAGCATCGGGCGATGCGGCTTGCGCCATGGCTGTCATGGCCACGGCCATCATCGCTACCACCAGCAGAGCTGTATATAGAGTTTTGTTTCGATTCATCAGTCTTTTTTGTTTTGTCCTACAAAGATAATATAAAAAACTCACACTTCATAACCCAGCGCACGAAACATCGCACCATAGGCCTCGGCTTTCTTCTCCAGCGCCAACGGATAAGCCCGCGACGACGACGGCATGCGGTAGAGTATGAACCGATGGCCATGATAGACACACTGCACGCTCTCACCCATCTTGGGTATCTCCACCCCAGCCTTCTCGGCAATCACACCAGTGGCCTTCTCGCCAGCCGTCACAATCGCGCTGATGGTGGGCCGCAAAGCAAAAAAGCGGTCCAGGTCTATGGTCTCCACAATGTCCAGAAACTTGTCGCTGGCATTGTCCTTCAGCCGCCGCACACGCATCGCCGTGTCATACAAGGCTATGCGCTGCTCGGTGAGAAACTCCTTGAGCCGTGGCAAATCGAAGCGTTTCTCCTGCTCAAGCCAGAAATGATGCTTGTCGCCAAAGAAGATGAGACCTGCCAAGCGCCACATATCATTCTGACGGTTAGGATAATAGAACTCCATCGACCATCGTTCGGGTTTAGGCGGGAATGTGCCCAGCATCAGCACCCGAGCCCCATCAGGCAAAAACGGCTCGAACGGATGCGTCTCTATTTGCGGTTCTTTGTGTTTCATTTTCACTGCAAATTTACGCATTTTTCCCGTTTTTTCCACCATCCGTCTTTTTCACCGCCCAAAAAGCGTTGTTTGAAAAACGGCGATTCGCTTGCTTTTATGAGCCGTTATTCGTAACTTTGTGGGTTAACTGGTAATCTCACGAATACCGAAAAATGAAACGGCTCGTCGACATATTGCGTGACACGCACCACCTCCAGGCGCACGACTATGCGGCTCTGCTCACCGCCCCTGATGGCGATGACATTGCCTATCTGCGCCAGCAGGCACAGCAGGTGGCTGTCGACAACTTCGGGCACGGCATCTTCGTGCGCGGACTCGTAGAAGTCACCAATGTGTGCCGCAACGACTGCCTGTACTGCGGCATTCGCAAGAGCAACACCCATGTTGCCCGCTACACCCTCACGCACGACGAGGTAATGCAATGCTGCCAGCAAGGTTACAGCCTAGGCTTCCGCACCTTTGTGCTGCAAGGCGGCGAACTGCCTCGCGACAAGGCTCAATGGATCGAGCAACTGGTGGCTGACATCAGGGCATCGTGGCCCGAGTGCGCCATCACCCTCTCGCTGGGTGAATGGAGCTATGAGACCTACAAGCGCTGGCTACAGGCTGGAGCCAACCGCTACCTGTTGCGTCACGAGACGCACAACACTGCACACTACGCCACCCTGCATCCCGCCACCATGTCGCTCACCACAAGGCTTGAATGCCTCGAGGCACTCAAGCAGCTCGGCTATCAAGTGGGCACCGGCATCATGGTGGGCAGTCCTGGGCAAACGGTCGGGCATCTGGTCGAAGATATCCAGTTCATCGAGCAGTTCCAGCCGCACATGATTGGCCTCGGCCCCTTCGTGCCGCATCACGACACACCTCTGGGCCATCATCCCGCCGGCAGCGCCGACCTCACCACCAGGCTCTACGCCATCTTCAGGCTCATGTTCCCCAAGGTACTCCTGCCCTCCACCACCGCCCTCAACACCATTCACCCCGAGGGCCGGCTCATGGGCATCAAGGCTGGCGCCAATGTGGTCATGCCCAACCTCTCTCCCGCCCCTGTGCGCAACCAGTACAGCCTCTACGACGGCAAGGCGGTGACCGATGCCGAGGCGGCCGAAGGTATCCATCAACTCGAACAGCAACTCGCCACCATCGGCTACCACATCGACTGGGGCCGTGGCGACGCACCCAATAATCCTCCATTTATGAACAACCTTTAATTCAACCATACTATGTATAATCCTAAATCACCCCATGCCGAAGAGTTCATTGACCACGGCGAAATCTTAGAGACCCTACACTACGCCGAACAGAACCGTAGCAACCGGGCTCTTATCGAAGAAATCATCAACAAGGCCGCTACCTGCAAAGGCCTTACCCACCGCGAAGCCGCCGTGCTGCTTGAGTGCGACCAGCCCGACCTGGTGCAGCGCTACGAAGACCTGGCGCGCGAGGTCAAGAAGAAACTCTATGGCAACCGAATCGTGCTCTTTGCACCGCTCTACCTTTCCAACTATTGCATTAACGGATGCGTCTATTGCCCCTATCACGGCAAGAACCGCACCATCCCCCGCAAGAAACTCACGCAAGACGAAATACGCCAAGAGGTCATCGCCCTGCAGAAGATGGGCCACAAGCGACTTGCCCTTGAGACGGGTGAGCACCCCATCATCAACCCCATCGAATATGTGCTCGAGTCAATCAAGACCATCTATGATACCAAGGTGGGCAACGGCGCCATCCGCCGCGTGAATGTGAATATCGCCGCCACCACCGTCGAGAACTATCGCCGCCTCAAGGAGGCCGGTATCGGCACCTACATCCTGTTCCAGGAAACCTACAACAAGGAGAACTACGAGAAACTGCACCCCACCGGCCCCAAGAGCGACTACTGCTACCACACCGAGGCCATGGACCGTGCCATGGAAGGCGGCTGCGACGATGTGGGCATAGGTGTGCTCTACGGACTCACCACCTACCGCTACGACCTCGTGGGTCTGCTCATGCATGCCGAGCACCTCGAAGCCCGCATGGGCGTGGGACCGCACACCATCAGCGTGCCGCGCATCTGCCCTGCCGACGACATCTCGCTCGACAATTTCCCCGATGTGCTCCCCGACGAAATCTTCTGCCGCATCGTGGCCATCATTCGTCTTGCTGCACCTTACACGGGCATGATCATCTCCACCCGCGAGTCACAAAAGGTGCGTGAACGCGTGCTCGACCTCGGCATCTCGCAAATCAGCGGCGGCTCGCGCACCAGCGTGGGCGGCTACACCACCGAGGAACGCCACGACGAGACCGCACAGTTTGATGTGAGCGATCAGCGTACCCTCGACGAGGTCATCGCCTGGCTGCTCGACATCGACTACCTGCCCAGCTTCTGCACGGCATGCTACCGTGAGGGCCGCACCGGTGACCGTTTCATGACGCTCGTCAAGCAGGGCAAAATCAGCCACTGCTGCACACCTAACGCGCTCATCACCCTCAAGGAGTATCTCGAGGACTACGCCTCGCCCACCACGCGTGAGAAAGGCGAGGCACTCATACGCCGCGAACTGGGTCTGCTCCCCAACGAGCGCATTCGTGACCTGGCAGCAAAACGACTCTGCGACATCGAGCATGGCGAACGCGACTTCCGCTTCTAACTGTGAGTTCACAAGCAAACGAGCAAACAAGCTGACGAGGGACGAGTTCACAGCCCACAACTCTCAGCCCGTTTACTTGTTAGCTTGTTAGCCTGTTAGCTCGTCTACTATTCACTATTCTACTACTTTACTATTCCCTATTCTACTAAAAAATGAATCAGGCTCCTCAATCCGTCAGACGACACATCGCCATCTTTGGCCGCCGCAATGTGGGTAAATCCTCGCTGCTCAATGCCCTCACTGGGCAGCAAGTGGCCATCGTCTCGCCCGAGGCGGGCACCACCACCGACCCCGTGAACCGCGCCATGGAAATCCATTCGTTGGGTCCATGCCTGCTCATCGACACGGCCGGTTTCGACGATGAGGGCAATGTGGGCGAACTGCGCAACGAGCGCACCCGCAAGGTGCTCGACCAGGCCGACATGGCTCTGCTCGTCTTTGACCAGATCGACGACCTCTCCCTCGAACGCCAGTGGCTCGACAGTCTCCAACAGCTTGAGGTGCCTGTGGTGCTGGTGCTCAACAAGACCGACCTCATCAGCAATATGCTCCCGGCAGTGCAACAGGCCCGACGCGCACTGGGCTTCACCCCCGTGCCCGTCAGCACCACCGACCCGCAGAGCATCGAGCGCCTTCGCCAAGCCATGATTCAGGCGGGTGGCGGCGACGAGGCGCTGAGCCTCACGGGCTCGCTCGCCAAACCAGGTGACACCGTGCTGCTCGTCATGCCGCAAGACCCGCAGGCACCCAAAGGTCGGCTCATCTTGCCGCAGGTACAGACCCTGCGCGACCTGCTCGACAAACAGTGCATCAGCCTGTGTTGCACCCCAGCCAACATGAAGCAGTGCCTCGACAACCTCAAGGAACCGCCAGCTCTCATCATCACCGACTCGCAGGTGTTCCGTCAGGTCTATGAACTGAAACCTGAAGCGTCACGCCTCACATCCTTCTCGGTGCTCATGGCGGCCAATAAGGGCGATGTGAAGGTGCTCACACAAGGGGCTCGAGCCATCGACCGCCTCACACCTCACTCGCGCGTACTCATTGCCGAGGCATGCACCCATGTGCCCATAAGCGAAGACATCGGGCGAGTCAAGATTCCGCGCATCATACGCCAGCGCGTGGGCGAATCGGTCACCTTCGACATCCGTGCCGGCAAAGACTTCCCCGCCGACCTGCGACCCTACGACCTCATCATCCATTGCGGTGCCTGCATGTTCAACCGCCGCATGATGCTCTCGCGCATCCGCAAGGCCCAGCAGCAAGGCGTCCCCATCACCAACTACGGCCTCGCCATCGCCCACCTCCAAGCCATCCTCCCTCACATCACCCTCCCCCGCTAAAACCACTGATTTGCTTTTGACTGCGCAGATTTCTACGGAGTTGAGGAGTTAAGGAGATTCCCACGGATGGCATGCAACTACGCTACAATATTCTCGCAAAGGGGCTAAACTCCCACTCGCGAGCTCGCTTCGCTCGGTGGGGAAGGGCGTGGGGGTGGATTATGGGAAATTTCATGGTACTTTCGTGGGGTTTTGGGCATTGAAAAATCATGTAACTCGCTAATAACTAAACGATACGGTGAAGAAATCGTCAAAATTGGCATTGTGTGCTTTCGTGGATTCATTGTGTACTTCCGAGGCCTGTTTGTGTACTTTCGGGGCTGGTTTGTGTGCTTCCGTGCAGTTATTGTGTACTTGCGTGGAGTTATCAAGTGCTTTCGTTGAATGTGGCTTGAGTCGAATTCCATCGAAGCGTTGGACCAGTTGAGGCGGGATGCCCATGAGTTGGTTGAGCTGGGCCTTATTAAGTGCCACTACTCGCCAGTAACCTTTTCGCGTGGTTCCGACATGCTGAATGACTCTCATGGCTTCGAGCACCCTGATGTGTTTCGCTATGGCCTCGCGGGAGCGGAACATGAGCTTTGCGATACCGGCAATGGAAATGCGGCCGTTGTGAGCTATAATGATGTTGATGATGTAGCCGCGCACGGCGTTACCGTGAACGAGCTTCGCGATGGTGGCATTGAGTGTTTTAGGTAGTGTTTTCATGATAGTAGTGGGTCAGACAATTGATGACAATTGATGAATATTATTATGATTAATGACAATTTTTGGGGGCGAAGATAAGGGTTGGGGGATGGCCATGCTATGGTAATTGCACACAATTACGGGTTTCTACGGAGTTGAGGAGATATTTTTCCAAGGCACAACCTTGGACTGCATGGACGGGACAGACGGCACAGAGCGGGGTATATCGTGAGGCGGTGCCTCACGACCATCTAACGGATTGTGCTGACGGTACAAGACTGCGGCTAGATAAACTGCTCCCGCTCGGCAATTTCTATTCAGATTTGGCTGAAGCATACGAAGTAAAAAACTATATCAGAAACCAACAGACTAAAACAAAAAAACATAACAGTTAGAGAGCCGCTGAAACTTTTTTGTTTGCAAAGCAGCTCGATTTAAGAAAAATACAGTATCTTTGTCAATTAAAATACATTTACAAGTAATGATAGTGCGCAACAACATATCGTCATTTGCTCTCACTGGGTTGATTAATCCATTGATAGACTGCGCGTTATCACCCCCTCCATTTAATACTCGCTTCACTCATGGTTTAGAGTTTAGATGTGGGTGCTTAGAGTTTACTGACAAAAATAGTTGCGGCATGGTCGCAACATCAGGAAATACGGCACATCTCGGCTAAAGCTGTGGTGTGCCATTATTGTCATTTGTTTCAATGTAATAGGCATTATAGAATATATATTTTATGAAAACGAACAATTATTATTTATTATTATTGGGGGTTCTTCTGTTCACCCTATCAGCTTGCGGCGACAAGCCGGTTGCTCCTGCTGAACTTCCCCAACAGATTCAGACTTTTGTCAAGCAGACGTTCCCCGGACAGAACATCTCGTTTGCCCAAAAAGATTGTGACTTCCTCTGCTCACATTATGAAATCACCTTGACCGACGGAACACAGGTGAGTTTCGACTCCGACGATGTGTGGGAGAAGATTGAAAGCCCCATGCAAGGCGTACCGGCTTCGGTAATTCCCGCTCCGGTCGCAACCTACGTCAATGCCAGTTTCCCAGGCATCGGCATCAAGAAAATCGACAAGGAGCACAACTGTTATGAGGTGGACCTGCTCAACGGCATTGAGGTCAAACTCAACGAGCAGGGCGCACTCATGGAAATGGATGACTGATTAACAGAGTAAATAAAAGTTTAACCAATTAACAAATAAAAAATGAAAAGTATCAAAGCTATTCTTTTGATGGTCGCAATACTCATTGGCTTCAGCGCTAAGGCCGACCACGACCAAGTGATTACCTACAACCAGCTGCCTGCAAACGCTCAGGCGCTGCTTAAAGAGTACTTTGCCAACAAGGTGCCTCTGGTTGTCACCATGGACTGGGACGACTACACCATCGTTTATGACAGCGGTGAGAAAGTTGAGTTTAACAAGCAAGGCGAATGGAAAGAGATTGACTGCCGCACTTCGTTTGTTCCCACTGCGCTCATTCCCGAACAAATCAAAGCCAACGTCAAGACATCTTTTCCGGGCACCACGATTCTTAAACTCGACCGCAATCGTCGCGGCTACGAGGTGAAACTCAACAACGGATTAGAGATTGAGTACAATCGTGCTTTCCAGGTAATTGACATCGACGACTAAAACTTTTGCATCCACTACAGGTTTAGGGGCTGAGCAATTGGCCCCTAACCATTATAAACCTTACAACAAAATGAAAAAACAAAGCATTAAAATGTTATCGATAGCATGTCTTGCCTTTGTGGCACTGATGGCATGCACAGGAAATAACGGAGCAAACCAACAGCAAACAACAGTACCTGCCGCGCAACAACCCGCTCAGGCCTCAGTTAATGCTACCCAACCTCAAGCCCAGACACAGGCACCGGTAGCATCGCCCCAGGCCGTACCAGAGGCCGTCAATGCCTTTGTGCAGCAATACTTCGCCGGTGCGACGATTGTCAATGTCGATGCCGACTCTGAATATGGCGGCGTCGAATATGATGTGATTCTTAACGATGGCACCGAGATTGAGTTCGACCGCAACAACCAGTGGGACAATGTGGATTGCCACGTCAAGGCTGTTCCAGCGGCACTTGTTCCGCAAGCAATCGCCAATTATGTTAATACCAACTATCAGGCAGTGCCCATCACTAAAATCGATAAAGATGCTTACGGCTATGAGATTGAACTCGCTAATGGCTTGGACCTGAAGTTCGACACATCGGGGCGTTTCCTGGGAATTGACGACTAAGACTTATGACTCTCAAAGAGCGGTATAAGCGGTTCAAGGCTTGGCAAGTAAATGCCTTCGACTGGAGCTATGACGAAAACGAGCATCACTATTGCGTGAATTGCGAGAATGAGTTTGTGGGCAACCATTGCCCACATTGCTCGCAAAAGGCTGGCGTGGGCAAGATCTCGTGGAAGAGCGTTTTACAAAGCAGCGCCGAAGTATGGGGCATGCACAATCGCTCGCTGCTCTACTCCCTGTGGCAGCTTATTTGGCGGCCGGGCCATTTCATTAGCGACTACATCAACGGCAAGCGGCAAGTGAGTTTCCCGCCCGTAAAGATGTTGGTTATCTTGGGAATTATCAGTGTAGTTGTTGACTATTTGTTCAAGGCCCCCGACATCACAGAAGAAGTGATTAAAGAAGATTCGCCATTGTTGAATCAGTATTTTGACTGGGTCGAGGCGAGTCCTGGTTGGGGATGGTTGTCAATAGTCTGCTTCTTCATTATCCCCACTTGGTGCATCTTCCGTTACGCACCGCGCAACACCAAGCACTCACTTCCACAAGGTTTTTTCATTCAGGTTTTCATGAGCATTCAGGTGCTTATCGTGGATGACCTTGCCGACTTCTTCTCCAGCTATTTTTATATTATGGTCCCATTGTGCTATCTTTATGCCTATAGGCAACTGTTTGGTTACGGCTTTTGGGGAAATTTGTGGAGAGGAATATTAATGCTTGTCAGTGGCTCTCTGTTTGCTATACTCGCCTTATCAATCATCGAACTATTAACGACAGGCCCCACCCATGCCATCAGGATATTCCACACGGTGTGTTGCGCTCTTCTGGCCGTGGGTTCTATGCTCTTGGGAATGTTCATCAGCAAATCGCTTGTCAGACGCAAGGAGAAAAAGAGAAAAGCACAAGAAGTTAATAATCCCTCATCTCTCATCCAGTCTTCCGAGCCCTCCGAGAACTCAGAGCTCTCCGATAACCCCGACGACGAACCCGATGACGACGAGTAGCCCTTCGGCCAGCCCTGGACCGCTGCGCCTACGAAGAGCCCCCATAATTCCGCTTCAGTTATAAAAAAAATCGGTCATGCCGCAATGTGCATGACCGTTAATTCTATAAGAGAGAGTTCTTAGTCGTCGAATTCCAGGAGAATCCTCTGGATGTCCTTGGGCTGGAGTCGGCCATAGACCTTCTCGCCGATGGTGACCACGGGAGCAAGACCGCAGGCACCCACGCAACGCAAGCAGTCGAGCGAGAACTTGCCGTCGGGGGTAGTCTCGCCCACCTCAATCTTGAGGAGTCGCTTGATTTCCTCGAGCAGTTTCTCAGAACCGCGCACATAGCAAGCGGTACCAAGGCACACCGAGATGGGATGCTTGCCCTTGGGGGTCATGGTGAAGAAGGAATAGAATGTGACCACGCCATAGACCTTAGAGGCGGGAATGTTGAGCTTGCGAGCGATGATGCGCTGCATCTCCTCGGGCAGATAGCCGTGCATCGACTGCGCCTCATGCAATATATTGATCAGTTCACCGGGTTTGTTACCATGCTTGTCACAGATAGCCTCTACCTGTTGGATAACATCACATGCCAGTTTAATTTCTTTTGCCATATTATTATAGGTATTTAGAGACGTTACTTAATAGATTTATCGAAGTAGTGAGTGTGTAACAAGTGGTGAGACTTCTCACTAAGGGGCTTACCCAGGAATTCGTTGTAGAGCTTCTGGATGTCGGGGTTCTCATGACTCTTGCGCAGCTTCTTGCCTTCGTCCTCGGCATAGAGGGCATCGCGGCGGGCCTTGAGAATCTCGATGTTGCCATGGTGATAGGGCTGACCGGCACCACCAATGCAGCCGCTGGGGCATGCCATGACTTCTACCACATGGTAGTTGAGTTCTCCGGCACGCAGCTTGTCCATGATGATGCGTGCATTGCTCAGCGTGTGAGCCACGCACACCTTGAGTTCAAATCCGTTGAGGTCGATAGTGGCTTCACGAATGCCGTCGAAACCGCGCACATTCTCGAAGTTGATGTGCGGCAGGGTCTTGCCGGTGTAAACCTCATAGACAGTGCGCAGAGCAGCTTCCATCACACCGCCGGTCACGCCAAAGATGGCGGCAGCACCAGTCGATTCGCCCATGGGGCTGTCGAACTCGCTCTCGGGCAACTGTGCAAAGTTGATGTTGGCACGCTTGATGAGGCGGGCAAGCTCGCGGGTCGAGATGCTGTAGTCGACATCGGGATTGCCGTTCACCTTGAACTCCTCACGGCCGCACTCATACTTCTTGGCTAGGCAGGGCATGATAGATACCACCACGAGTTTCTCGCGGGGGATGCCCATCTTCTCAGCCCAGTAGGTCTTGGCGATGGCACCGAACATCTGAGCAGGCGACTTGGCGCTCGAGGGATAATCGAGCAAGTCGGGATAATTGTGCTCGTAGAAGTTGACCCAAGCCGGACAGCACGAGGTCATGATGGGCAGCTTCACGCTCTTGTCGCCATTCAGGAACTTGCCCAGACGGTCGAGAATCTCGGCACCCTCGTCCATGATGGTGAGGTCGGCACCGAAGTCGGTATCGAAAGCATAGTCGAAGCCCAGGTCACGCAATGCTGTAGCCATCTTGCCAGTTACTGATGTTCCAGGCTTCATGCCGAATTCCTCGCCCAGTGCGAAACGCACGGCGGGAGCGGGCTGAGCCACCACAACCTTGTCGGGGTTGGTGAGGTCGTCGAGCAGCTGGTCGGTGTAGTCACGCTCGGTGAGGGCGCCCACGGGGCACACAGCCACGCACTGACCGCAATAGGTACAGTCGGTGTCGGTAAACATGCGGTCGAAGGTGGGAGCGATGGTGGTGTCGAAACCGCGACGGATGGCGCCCAGAACACCCACGCTCTGCACATTGTTACACACGCTCTCGCAACGGCGGCAGTAGATACACTTCTCCATGTTGCGGGTGATGGCGGGAGTCACCTCGTTCTTGCGCTGGCTCTTCTCGCCCTGGTTGTAAGGCATCTGACGGATGTTCAGGCGCATTACCAGACGCTGCAGTTCACAGTCGCTGCACTTGGGGCAAGTGAGACAGTCGTTGGGGTGATCGCTCAGGATGAGCTCGGCCACCGTCTTGCGGGCACGAATCACGCGAGCCGAGTTGGTGTAAACCACCATGCCGGGGGTGCAATTGGTGGCGCAGGCGGGAGCCAGGTTGCGGCGGCCCTCCACTTCGACCACGCACAGACGGCACGAGGCGGGTTTGTTCTTCACGCAAGTGCCCTTCAGGTCGATGTGGCACAAGGTGGGAATATCGATGCCGACGAGTTTGCCGGCTTCCAGTAAAGTGGTGCCCTGTGGAACTTCCACTTCATGGTTATCTATTGTGAGTTTTATCAATTTTTCTTCCATGATGAATGATGTGTGGGGTTAGAATACATGAATAGCATCGAATTTACAACGCGACTGACACATGCCGCAACGGATGCACTTGAATAAGTTAATGACATGAGGTTTGCGGATATCACCCATGATGGCATCGGCCGGACAGTTGCGAGAGCAAGCACCACAGCCTTTGCACTTCTCGGGGTTCACCGTGTAGGTCAGCAATGCCTTGCACTGTTTAGCGCGGCACTTGCGGTTCTTCACGTGTTCCACATATTCATCGTAGAAATTATCGATGGTCGACAGGATGGGGTTAGGCGAGGTCTGACCGAGACCGCACAGTGCCGTATCCTTGATCACTGCAGCGAGCGAGCGGAGGTGCTCGATGTCTTCCATCGTGCCCTTGCCCTCGGTAATGCGGGTGAGGATTTCGAGCATGCGCTTGTTACCGATGCGGCAGGGTGTGCACTTACCGCACGACTCGCCCACGGTAAACTCGAGATAGAACTTGGCAACCGATACCATACAGTCGTCTTCGTCCATCACAATCATACCGCCAGAACCCATCATTGAGCCGGCAGCGGCCAGGCTCTCATAGTCGATGGGAATGTCGAGGTGCTTCTCGGTAAGGCAGCCGCCCGAAGGGCCACCAGTCTGGACAGCCTTGAACTTCTTGCCGTTCTTCACGCCACCACCAATGTCGTAGATGATTTCACGCAGCGTGGTTCCCATGGGTACTTCGATAAGACCCACATTATTAATCTTGCCAGCAAGTGCAAACACCTTGGTGCCCTTCGACTTCTCGGTGCCGATGGAAGCGAACCAGTCGGCGCCCTTGGTGAGAATGATGGGGACATTGGCAAGTGTTTCCACATTGTTCACATTGGTGGGATAGCCATTGTAACCGCTCTCGGCGGGGAAAGGAGGCTTCAGGGTGGGCTCGCCGCGCTTGCCCTCCATCGAGTGGATGAGTGCAGTCTCTTCACCGCACACGAAGGCACCAGCACCATAACGGATCTCGACATCGAAGCTGAAGTCGCTACCCATAATGTTCTTGCCCAGCATGCCATATTCACGAGCCTGGTCGATAGCGATGCGCAGGCGGTTCACTGCCAGAGGATACTCGGCGCGGATGTAAATCAAGCCCTGGTCGGCACCAATGCAGTAGCCGCAAATGGCCATGGCCTCGATTACCGAGTGGGGGTCACCCTCCATGATGGAGCGGTCCATGAATGCACCGGGGTCGCCCTCGTCGGCATTACACACCACATATTTGTGCTCAGCCTGATAGCCACGGGCAAAGCCCCACTTCATGCCGGTGGGGAAGCCAGCGCCACCACGACCACGCAGACCCGACTTCTTGATTTCTTCAATCACCTCTTCGGGAGTCTGGTTCTGGAGAGCATTGGAAAGGGCGGCATAACCATCGCGGGCAATGTAGTCGGCGATGTTCTCAGGATCTATAAAGCCGCAGTTGCGCAGAGCCACACGCTTCTGCTTGCGGTAGAAGTCCATGTGCTTGGAGTCGCTCACATGCTCATTGGTCTTGGGGTCGACATAGAGCAGACGCTCCACGCGGCGACCACCAATCACATGCTCCTTCACGATCTCCTCAGCATCTTCGGGCTTCACTTGAGTGTAGAAAGTGTTATCGGGAATCACATTCACGATGGGGCCTTTCTCACAGAAACCGAAACAGCCGGTCACAATCACTTCGGCCTTGTCGGCAATGCCATTGGCTTTAATGGCGGCCTTCAGGCTCTCAACGATTTTTGCACTGCTCGAAGCCTTGCAACCCGTACCGCCACAGCACAGCAGCTGTATGTGCTCGGTACCCACAGCAAGACCACAAGCCTTGTCGCTCACAGCAGCGTAGCTCAATTCTCGAACTTCAAGATTCGCCTGAGCTTTTTTCCTGAATTGGATTAGGTCTTCAAAATTCAAGGTTTTCACAAAAAAGAGATTTTTAAGTTATTAGTTATTAGTTGTTTGATTATAATAATCATATCAGTATCGGCACCGCTCACGATGAGGGGTGCTGAAAATCCACACGAAAATACTGATTTTATTTGAATTAACCACAAATTGATAGGTTATTTAACAAATTTTCAGCTTTACCAAAAGTGTGGCATAGTAAGGGGCAATCACAAAGTGAAACCGAAGAGTGAAAGACAACGGCAAAAGGCATGAAATGGGCGAAAAAGAACAAAAAATCGAAGAAAAACTCACCTTTTTCATAAAAAATGCAAATAGTGATGCAAAAATGATTAACTTTGTAGCAGAAGAAAACCAAAATTTTAATCATATGAAAAAAGAAATCATTTACATTTTATCCAGTTTTGCACTGTTGTTAGGCAGCTGCGGAACAGCCAAAGATGTTACCTACATGCAAGAAGCCGACCAGCTCCCCGCTGAAGTGCTCAATGCCACCGCCAAGGTTGTTGATCCTGTAATCATGCCAGGCGACATCCTGCAAATCAATGTGGGCAGCCTCAACACCGAGGCCGTGAAACCTTTCAACAAGAAAGAGTATCTGTCTTCTTCGCCTAACATTACCAACACCGAGAGCGAGAACTCCATCTATTACTACCTCGTTGACAACAACGGCTACATCGACTTCCCTATGCTGGGCCAGTTGCACATCGGAGGTATGACGCAAAGCGCTGTGCAGAACCACATCGCGTCGCTCATCTATCCCCGCTATCTCACTGAGAAGCCTAATGTCGAAGTGCGCTTCCGCAACTTCCATGTATATGTGCTCGGTGAAGTAAGAAGCCCCGGTATGCTCAAAGCTGCTAACGGGCGCATGAATGTGCTTGAGGCAATTGCACAGGCTGGCGACCTCAACATCCAAGGCCGCCGCGACAATGTGATGGTCATTCACACCAATGCTGATGGCAGCCGCAGCGTGAATCGCGTGAACCTGCTAGACAAGAACCTGCTCGTCTCGCCGCACTTCAACCTGCAGCAAAACGACATCATTTATGTCGCACCAAATGCATCAAGGGCCCGTTCATCATGGAGTGTACCTCCAGGTCTCAGCCTCGGTATGAGTGCTGTGGGCACCCTCATCTCCATCGCCACATTTGTCATCACCCTCACCAAACTCTAAACAACAAGAGACTTTTGAGGTAAATATAGCACCCTGCCACAACAAATTGGCAGGGTGTTTTTTCATTGTGCGATTCCACTCTCATCGGATGAACGAAACTCTGCCATTTTGTCACTAAGGCTCCATTGGCACACACCTTGCTAAACACCTATAACAGAAAGGAGCAACCCGAAATGCGCAACCTCTACAGAACAGGCACTACGCTAAAAAATCGGGCATAAATTCAAACTATGAACTTCAACAACTATACTATCAAGGCACAGGAAATTGTGCAGAAAGCTATTGAGATTGCCCGCCGCAATCAGAACCAGGCTCTCGAGCCGGCTCACATCATGAAAGCACTCCTCACCGAAGGCGAATCGGTGGTGAAATTCATCTTCCAGAAACTCGACATTGCCCCTGCAATGATCGAGCGACCGCTGGAGGAGGAACTGGCTAAGCTGCCCAAGGTGAGCGGAGGCGACCCCTACCTGAGCGGTGATGCCGCCAAGGTACTTGACAAGGCCACCGACTATGCCCAGAAGAACGGCGACCAGTATGTGACCGTTGAGGCACTGCTGATGGGTCTGTTTAAGGCCGGGTCTAATATTTCATCAATTTTGAAGAGTGCCGGTGCCACCGAGAAGGACCTCACCGCCGCCATCGCCGAACTGCGCCAGGGCAAGAAAGCCACTGGCCAGGAAGCAGAGGAGCAGTACAACGCCCTCTCGAAATACGCCATCAACCTCAACGAGCGTGCCCGTCAAGGCAAACTCGACCCGGTGATTGGCCGTGACGACGAGATTCGCCGCGTGCTGCAGATTCTGAGCCGCCGCACCAAGAACAACCCCATTCTCATTGGCGAGCCGGGTACCGGCAAGACCGCCATTGTGGAGGGACTGGCTCAGCGCATCGTACGCGGTGATGTGCCCGAGAACTTGCGTCAGAAGCAGGTATTCTCGCTCGACATGGGCGCCCTCATCGCCGGTGCCAAATACCAGGGCGAATTTGAGGAACGACTCAAAGCTGTGATCAACGAAATCACCAAGTCGAATGGCGAAATTATCCTCTTCATCGACGAGATTCACACTTTGGTGGGAGCCGGCAAGAGCAGTGGTGCCATGGATGCCGCCAACATCCTGAAACCCGCCCTCGCGCGTGGTGAACTGCGCAGCATTGGCGCCACCACCCTCGACGAGTATCAGAAGTACTTCGAGAAAGACAAGGCCTTGGAGCGCCGCTTCCAGATTGTGATGGTCGACGAACCCGACGAGGAGAGCGCCATCGCCATCATGCGAGGCCTGAAAGAGAAATATGAGAACCACCACCAGGTGCGCATCAAGGACGAAGCCATCATTGCCGCCGTGCAGTTGAGCCAGCGTTACATCAGCGACCGCTTCCTGCCCGACAAGGCCATCGACCTCGTGGACGAGGCTGCCGCCAAGCTGCGCATCGAGATGGACTCGGTGCCTCAGGGACTCGACGAGATTTCACGCAAAATTTCGCAACTCGAGATTGAGCGCGAGGCCATCAAGCGCGATGGCGACGCACAGCACATTGCCGAACTCGAGAAGGAGATTGCCGAACTCCGCTACAAGGAACGCGACTACACCGCCAAGTGGAAGAGCGAGAAAGAACTGATTGGCAAAATCCAGCAGAACAAAATCGATATCGAGCAACTCAACTTCGAGGCCGAGCGTGCCGAGCGCAATGGCGACTACGCCCGTGTGGCCGAAATACGCTACTCCCTCATCAAGCAGAAGGAGGACGAAAACCGCCAGATTCAGGAGCAGCTCAAGACTATGCAGGGCGACAAGGCCCTGATCAAGGAAGAGGTGGACAGCGACGACATCGCCGAGGTGGTATCGCGCTGGACGGGAATCCCCGTGACCAAGATGCTGCAGACCGAGAAGGACAAGTTGCTGCACCTTGAGGAGGAACTGCACAAGCGCGTGATAGGTCAAGACGAGGCCATCGTCGCCATCAGCGATGCTGTGCGCCGCAGCCGCGCCGGCCTGAATGACCCACGCCGACCCATCGGTTCGTTCATATTCATGGGTACCACAGGCGTGGGCAAGACCGAACTTGCCAAGGCGTTGGCCGACTACCTGTTTAACGACGAGAACATGATGACCCGCATCGACATGAGCGAGTATCAGGAGAAGTTCAGCGTCACCCGACTCATTGGTTCGCCTCCAGGCTATGTGGGCTACGACGAGGGTGGACAACTCACCGAGGCCGTGCGCCGCAAACCCTACTCGGTGGTGCTCTTCGACGAAATCGAGAAGGCACACCCCGATGTGTTCAATGTGCTGCTGCAGGTACTCGACGACGGCCGATTGACCGATAACAAGGGCCGCACCGTCAACTTCAAGAACACCATCATCATCATGACATCGAACCTGGGCTCCGACCTCATTCGTGAGCGTTTCGAGCACCTCACGCCCGACAATCGCAGCGAAGTGATCGAGAAAACCCGCAATGAGGTGTTCCAGCTGCTCAAGACGCACATGCGCCCCGAGTTCCTGAACCGCATCGACGAGATTATCATGTTCACCCCGCTCG
>JAFZSO010000041.1 GCA_017619355.1 Muribaculaceae bacterium | reverse complement strand
GATCTGAAGGACCATCGACGGTCTTCTGGGTTGCAGTGGTAGAGTGAACAGTAGTCATGAGGCCTGTTTCGATACCGAACTTGTCGTGAAGCACCTTAGCCACGGGAGCGAGGCAGTTGGTGGTGCAAGAAGCGTTCGAAACGATTTGCTGACCAGCATACTTGTCGGTGTTCACGCCGCACACAAACATGTCGGCCTGACGACCGTCTTCACCAGCCTTAGAGGGAGCAGAGAGCACCACATACTTGGCACCAGCCTCGATGTGCTTCTCGGCCTTGTCCATTGCGAGGAAGAGACCGGTAGATTCAACTACGTATTCAGCACCGATTTCGTCCCACTTCAGGTTGGCGGGATCCTTCTCGGCAGTCACGCGAATGCGGTTGCCATTGACGATGAGTTCGTTCTTCTCGGCATCGATGTCGATAGTGCCGTTGAACTGACCGTGCATGGTGTCGTATTTGAGCATGTAAGCCATGTAGTCGACAGGAAGCAAGTCGTTGATACCTACAACAACAACGTCGTTGACGTTAGCTTCTTCGAAAGTTGAGCGGAAAACGAAGCGGCCGATGCGACCGAAACCGTTAATACCTATTTTAATTTTGCCCATAGTGATGAATTAAATAATTAATAGTTAAAAAAATTATAATTTTTAATAAGAATTTTGTATCTTTGCCATGACTAAGAAAGATTGAGCCTAAAAACTGGCTTTCTTAGCTTTCCGAGTGCAAAAGTAATACTTTTTTTTCGGAAATGGCTGATTCACTACATGAAAATTACGGAAGGAAGTCCTTAATTAAGATTGTTTAATAGTTGAACAGCTGGTACAGAGATACTTTTTTATTAACAAATAAAAACTGAACTACTATGGGATTTATCAAAGAATTTAAGGAATTTGCCATGAAAGGCAATGTGATGGACATGGCAGTAGGTGTTGTTATCGGCGGTGCCTTCGGCAAGATTGTGTCGTCGCTGGTCGATGATGTGATCATGCCGCTGGTAGGCAAGATAACTGGTGGAACCGATTTCACCAAGCTGGTAGCCAAACTGGGTGAAGGCGATGATGCAGCTGTGCTGAACTATGGCACATTCATCCAGAATGTGGTTGACTTCCTGATTATCGCATTCAGTATCTTCGTGGTTATCAAGCTCATCAACAAGGTGACCAGGAAGAAAGCTGAAGAGCCCGCTCCCGAACCCGAACCCAGCAACGAGGAGAAACTGCTGGGCGAGATTCGCGACCTGCTCAAGAAGGACAAATAATAGTCTACCCGATTCGGGTTTAAACTTTTTGTGCGCTCTTGCGTCTAAAAAATACAAGGGCGCACATCATCGTGCCAGCAGTTGGCACTTGATGGCTCCGTAAAGCAATTAATACTGAATCATTAAACTTCATTGCTATGAAAAAGAGCTATACTTATATTCTGTTGGGCCTCTTGGCTTTAGGCTTGAGCGCCTGTGGCGACAGCTACTTCAGCGAGCGCTACTGGGGCACTTGGGGCCTTGTAGCTGTTAACGAAGGCTACGGTGAGCACGATATATTTGATTCAGAGTATGAGGAATACTCGTTCTACGACAACTGGACAGGCCGCTATCAGAGTTACTCAGGCTATCCAGTCAGCTTCACCTACGATGAATATGGCCGCGACCATCTGGTGCTACACTTCAGTGATGGCCTGGTGGAGGATGTGTACTACGAGTTTGACGACGGTTACATGCTCATGAGCAGCGACCCCTCGTTCTACACCTATCGCGTCTACGCCCCCGTGCGCCTCTACTATTGACCTTGCTAGTCAAAGAGAAATAGACAGGCCTTGTGGACCCTTTGAGTTCGCAAGGCTTGTTGTTTTCTTCTATGTTTTGTATCTTTGTGGGAGCAAATATGAAACCGGCGGTGAAGAAGATATTGAAGAGGTGTGTGCGGGTGTCGTGCTGGACGCTGGCATCGATTCTGGTGCTGCTGGTGGTGTGCTTTGCGCTGCTCAACACGCATGCGGTGCAGAACTGGCTGAAGGATGTGGCGGTGGAGATGCTCTCGAAGAAGCTGCAGACCAGCGTGACGGTGGATGATGTGAGCGTGGAGTTCTTCTCTCATGACGTGAAGCTGCACGGATTGCATGTCCAGGACCAGCAGAAGCGAAAAATGCTGGATATGGAGAGCCTGGTGGCTGATGTGAGCATGCTCTCGTTGCTCTCAGGCGAGGTGCGAGTGACCGATGTGGAACTGGCAGGGGTTGAGGCGCATATCTACAAGAGTGACAGCGACAGTGTGGCGAATTACCAGTTCCTGATAGATGCCTTTGCCAGCGATCATGAGGTGGAGAGCAAGGGCAAGAAGCTCAGGCTCAATGTGAGCGATGTTGATGTTGAGCGTTTAAATCTTTCCTATAATGACTATGCACTGGCGCTTGACCGGTTGCAGGTGGAGATGGATGGCACTCATGTGAATGAAGCTGAAGCGAAAGGCGTGAATCTCACCCATATAAGCGACACACTGACCCTTGACCATCTGAAAGCGGAGATGAACAGCAATGCGTTGGCCAGTGCCGAGGTGAAGGGTGTGACAGCGAAGCTGAAACACCCGAACAAGAAAGGTGTGATGATATCCTACCTGGTGAGTCTTGACCAGTTCAGGCTGAAGATGGACGGGCAGCGTGTGACCTATGCCGAGGTAAAAGACTTGGCCGCCAAGTGGCGGGCGCCGAACAGGTTGAATGTGATGGTGGACCACCAGGTACAGCTTGGAGATTTTGAACTGAAACCCGATGGCAAGTTATGGGAAGCGCAGGTTGCCAAGCTGCACTATGCTTCTAACAACCATAAGCCTCGCAAGCATGATACTAATCCGCACCATGGCTATTTCGACCGCGGGCACCTCGACATCACCACCGACCTGAATGCCACGCTCGACCACATGAGCCTTGACTCGCTGCATGGAAAGGTGACCAGCTGCGTGGTTGTGGACAAGGTGAATGGCATTGATGTGCGCTCCCTCACCTTTGGCTTTGCGGCCAACAGGCATCGCATCCATGTGACCGATGTGAATCTGCGTCAGGTCGACAGCCGGGCAAGTTTTGCCTCGGGCGACATCTATCTGCCCGATGGTGCGCACGACTTCAGTTTCAAGACCTCAACCATCACGGTCCATGCTTTTTTGAACAACATTTCCCATGCCTTTGCACCTGATTTGAAGAATTTTACCATGCCAGTACAAGCCACTGCGTTGATGAGTGGCACCCTGGAGCAGATTGACCTGAAAAATGTGTATGTGAGCACACCTGACAATCACTTCCGTGTGAAGGCAAACGGCACTGTGAGGGGTTTCCGTTACCCCGAAAAGCATGAGATTCATGCCCACTTTGATGTTCAGGAGATGGTAACTATTCCGAGCAAGGTGGAGAGCATGCTCAAGCAGTTGCCTGTGAAGCGGTTTATGATGAAGCAACTGCATGGATTGGAGACGATTACCTATGTGGGCAGTTTTGATGTGTTCTGGAAAAAGGAGCAGTTCCGTGGGCATCTGAAGACGCAGGTGGGCGACATTGACTTCGAGTTTGCCGTAGATGGTCTCGACAAGTATGTGACGGGCAACGCCAGCACGGCATCGCTGGATGTGGGCAAACTGCTGGGTATGCCCAAGATAGGGAAAGTGGGGGCAGATGCTCAGTTCAAGTTCGACATCTCAGGCCCACGCACGGCGGCCATGCGTCGCAACCGAGGAGGCAAACTGCCCATTGGCGAGGCGTCGGCTCATGTTGATCAGGCGTCGTATGGCATCCTGAAAGTGCATGATATAGATGTGAGCGTGAAAAGCGACGGCGTGACGGCCGAGGGCGACCTCATGGCGCCTCACAAGTTTGTGGACTTGAGTTGCTCGTTCTCCTTCACTGATACCGACGACATGAGCAAACTCAAGGTGCACCCGCATGTTAAATTACATAAGTAGGATTAGGGTTTAATAGCCTGCAAGCAGGCTGGTTTAGGGATTAGGGATGAGGGATTAGGGGTTTAGAGTTTAGGGGATTAGAGAGACAGGATGCTGGTGATGTTTTGTGTCACGGCATCAATGAGTTGCTGTGTGTCGATGCCGCGTGCCTGGGCCACAGCTTGCGCCACCTCGTGGATGGTTGCGGCGGTGTCATCGTCGGTCTCGATGAGCAGGCGGTCGAGGGGCGTGGCGGTGACGGTGGCGGGGTTGAAGCGCGGGCCGAAGGAGAGGTAGAAACCGGCATCGATGAGGGGTTGCGCGACGCGTGGATTGCCACGCATGCCATGAATGACCCACGGCACGGAGCGTTGTGACTCGTGCCAAGCCTTTAGAATCTGTTGTGAGGTTCTGACCATGTGTATGATGAGAGGTTTCCCTAACTGTTCTGCAAGCCTGATGTGCTCTTGGAAGAGCGACTGTTGCGCCTCGAGCGGAGCGCCACGCAGGGCATCGAGCCCTGTCTCGCCAATCGCCACCACTTGTGGGTGCCGCGCGGCGGCGTGAAGCGCCTCGAGCGTTTCTGACGTTACATTCTCGCTGTGCCAGGGGTGAATGCCCGCCGAGTAAAGTTTGCCAGGCTGCGGGTCAAAATTTTGAGGTTCGACGCAGATGAGAGCATCGGTGGCCTGCTGGTTATGGGTATGGAAATCGAGAATCATGGCACAGGGTCGTAGCCGCTGCCTCCCCAAGGATGGCAACGAAGTATTCGTTTCAGAGCAAGCCAGAAACCCTTGAAGGGGCCGTATTTGCGTATGGCCTCAATGGCATAGTTGCTGCAGGTGGGCTGGAAACGGCACATGGGCGGGGTGAAGGGCGAGATGCACTTTTGGTAGAACTTGATGGGGAGGATGAGAATCCATCCCAGTGCCTTGAGAATCCAGAGGACACCCTTTTTCACTATTTCAAGCACCTGTTTCATAGTTCCTTGACCTTGATGGCGATGTGGTCGAGAATGGTCTGGATGCACTTCTCGATGGTCTGGTAGTCGGCCAGGTCGGACGAGAGGTAAACCAGAGCAATGTCGGCACGGGTGTGAGCCTCGTCGAGTGCGGGGAAGAGCAGATGGCGGTTGAGCCGGTAGGCCTCGCGGATGCGTCGGCGCATGAGCACGCGGCCCACGGCGTGGCGAATCTTCTTCTTGGGAACGGTGATCATGAAGCGGGCGGGCGGCAGTTCTGAGTTCTCGGCATCGAACCTGAAGACGGCGCGGAGGGGGTAGGCAATGGTGCTATTGCCCTGACTGAAAAGCTGGTCGATGGCCCTCTGGCTGCAAAGCCGCTGGTTTTTGGGAAGTGAGAGTGACTTCATGATTCAAATTGTGATGATGAGGCAAAGTTACAAAATTAGTGTATGATGTGCAAATACAAGTGAACGAGTAAACGAGCAAACGAGCAAACAAGCAAACGAGGGGATGGGTGGTTATTGGGTTTTTATGTGACAAGGCCCTGCAACTTATTGGTGCAAGGCCTTGTAGAAGATATAGTACAAATGATTATTTCTTAGCCGATCACTTCTTGGCGGCCTCGGCAGCGCGCTTGGCGGCGCGAGTTGCGGCAGCCTTCTTGGCAGCCTCGCTGCGCTTGCGGGCTTTCTCGGCCTCGGCAGCGCGCTTGGCGTTGCGAGTGGCAGCGGCCTTCTTGGCAGCTTCGCTACGGCGACGGGCGCGCTCGGCAGCAGCCTTCTCGGCGGCAATGCGCTCGGCCTCGGCCTTCTCGGCGGCGATGCGGGCAGCTTCGGCCCTCATGGCGGCGCGAGTTGCGGCAGCCTTCTTGGCGGCCTCGCTGCGCTTGCGGGCTTTCTCGGCCTCGGCGGTGCGCTTGGCGTTGCGGGCTGCGGCGGCCTTCTTGGCGGCCTCGCTGCGGCGGCGAGCCAGTTCCTCGGCTGTGGCGGGAGCAGCGGTTTTAGCCATGGCTTTCTCAGCCTTCTTGGCCAATTTCTTCTTAGCCTCTTCGGCAGCCTGTTTCTCGGCAAGCAGTTGCTGACGGTGCTCTTCCTTCTGCACCTTGGCAAGATACTGGTCGATGGCGGCAGGAATCGACGGAGCCTTGGCCGACGTGGTGATGTCGAGCCTCAGTCCGCTGTTCTTGATTTCCTCAATGGTCTTGGGCCCCATACCACCAATGGCGATGTCGCCCTGCACAAAGTTGGGGAAATTGTGGAGCAGCGACTTGATGCCCGAAGGGGTGAAGAGGATAATCATGTCGTAGTCGAATGGCTCACCGGGTTCGAAGTCATTGCTCACGGTGCGGTACATGATAGCCGGCGTGTATTTGACTTGGCTTGCTTCAAGTTGTGAAGCCTTGATGTCGTGCACATCGCTCATGGGGAAGATGAATTTCTCCTTCTTGTGCTTCTCGATGAGGGTGATGAGCTCTTCGACCTTGCCGTTCTCGCTATAGAAGATTTTGCGCTTGCGATACTGGATGTACTTTTGCAGATAGTGAGCCACAGTCTGGCTGAGGCAGAAGTACTTCATCGTGTCAGGAACATCGAAACGCAGTTCCTTGGCGAGCCTGAAGTAGTGGTCGACAGCAGTGCGTGCAGTGAATATTACAGCAGTGAAATCGGCGGGATTCACTTTATACTTACGGAATTCCTTGGAAGAAAGGCCTTCCACTTTTATAAAAGGTCGGAAAACGACTGAGACTCCATACTTGGTCTCGAGGTCGAAATACGGCGACTTTTCAGATGTCGGTTTAGGCTGGGAAACCAGGATTTTGCTAATTCTCACTTTTACTGAAATTAGTAATGCAATATGTTACACAAAGAAATTGTACCGACACAAAACAGGATGGGGGGTACAATTTCGACGCTGCAAAGGTACAAAATAAAATAGATACTCGATGACAAATTGTTGAAAAAAATTCTAAATCCTTTGCAAATAAAGATGATACGGGCCGAAAAATAGAGAATAACGGCCAAAATGAGCATAAAATTGACAGTAGAAGGTGCTACAAGAATGATGCCGACGATGGGAAAAAGCAGCAGTCCCAAGAGCGAATGAGTCGCCTTGAAGCCGTTTAGCCAAAGGTTGGTGTTCACCTTGTCGCTGAACACATAGCCGAGCAGTTTGTAGAGTGCCAGCTGTAGCAGGTAGAAGACGAGCGCGAGCACTGAGAAGGCGGCCGTGTGCAGGAACACGTGGTTGTGAAGAGGCGCGGCGAGGGCGGGCACCCATTGCTCGATGCCGTAGAAGAGCAGGATTCCCAGCATGATGGAAGTATTGAAAATGAGGGCACTCATCATGCGTGTCTCGCTGAGGGTGTGGTCGTAGAACACATTCTCGCGCTTGCGTGTGGAGAACATGTTGTGGAAGAAGTGGTCGATGTATTTATAGCCCGACTTGTAGCTGATGGTGATGAGGAAAGCGCCCAGGAGCATGAGTGCCATGGTGCCAGTGTCGTGCAAGGGCGACTGGCTGTGAATGGGTGCCGGACTGCCCGCTGGTATCTCCATGTGAGGCAGTGATTTGAGCGAATCGGCTGGGGAGGATAAGGTGTCAGAGCCCGAAGGAAATGCCTGGACGTAGTGCGGGGTGAAGGGTGCGGCGGTCGAGTCGGCAGCGTGGGTCGAATCGGCGGGAAGGGTGGCATTGATGGGCTGGTTGACGGGCATGGCTTAATACTTGTTTTCGGCCATTGTAACGCCGTGGTTGATAGATGACTCGATGCACTTGACGGCATCGGCTGGGTTGTCGACGACGCTCCAGAGCGAAGCGTGCGAAGCTTTCATGAATCCCTGGTCGATGGCCTGCTGCACCATGTTGATGAGGGGCTCGTAGTAGTTGCGCGTGTTGAGCACGACGAGGGGTTTCGACAGGATGTTGAGTTGGCGCCAGGTGAAGATTTCGAGCAGTTCCTCGAAGGTGCCGCATCCGCCTGGCAGCGCTACAAAGGCGTCGGCCATGTTGGCGAGGGTCTGCTTGCGCTCGTGCATGTCGGGGGTAATGATCATCGACGTGAGGCGGTCGTAATGCCAGCCGTTGTCGACCATGAACTTGGGGATGACGCCAATGGCAGTGCCTCCAGCGTCGAGGGTGCCGTCGCTCACGGCGCGCATCAGGCCTTCGCTGCCGGCACCGTTGAGGCAGGTCCAGCCTTTCTGCCCGATGAGCGTGCCCAGTTCGTAGGCGTGCTGGGCAAAGTCGGGGTGGATTGGGCCGCTCGAGGCGCCGAAGACGCACACCTTGAGAGCGTCGTTGGTGTTGGTCATATCGTCGAAATCATGATTCATGGGTGCAAAGTTACGATTTTGTTTTATAATAGGAAATAGGGAGCAGGGAATAGTGATTAGGGGTTAGTGTTTAGTGATTAGGGTTTCTAAGGAGTTAAGGAGTTTGCGGTGGGTAGTTTTGCCCTTCGGGCATCGCGCCCCGGCCGATGGCCGACGAGACGCTAAACTCCCACACGCGAGCTCGCTCCGCTCGGTTGGGATGGAGGGGAACGGTGGGATGGATGAAACTTTTGGGAAAAGTGGGAAAAATGTGGATAGATTTCATAAGTGTTTGATTTTTAGGTATGTGAGAATTTTTGCATTATACTGCTTTTGTTGTTTTTGTACTGCTTTCGTTGTTTATTGTATACTTTCGTCAAAGTTCATACTGCTAATGTTGAGTCGAGTTTTGATGCCCTTTGGGCACCGCACGCCACGCAAGGTGACTCGTGCTTCAACATCGCCTCGAGCCCTTCGGGGTTCGTTGTTTATTATGAAGCCCGTTAGGGCTGGGCAGATAATAGGCAGGTGGTGAAGCGAAGCGAAACCCCTGCAATGGAAGCATTAGTAATGATTAGCCCCGTTAGGGGCGACAGATAATGACATGATTCACATTCTGCCGTCCCGATGGGACTAATTGGTGGGAATGCCTATTTTACAGGGGTTCTGCCTGCGGCTCCACCCCTGCCTAAATTCTTTCAGTCCTAACGGACTTTTTTTAGCAGCCACTAATAGAAGGGCTCAGCATGAGGAATGGAAGGATGTCAAAGAGCGCTTGTGTGGGGACACACGTGCGAAGATAAGGGTTGGTGAGAGGGATGAAAATGGTAATAGCATATTATGGGATTAGGGATGAGGGATTAGGGATGAGGGATTGGGGAGGTGTGGGGGGGTATATATAAATAAGGTGATAAAAAGAGGGTGGGCCTTGACAGGTCCACCCTCTAAGAGTGTTGTTATAGATTAATAGAGTTTACTTCAGGTAACGCTATTATTCTTGGTTGCTGTCCCACCATACGGGGATAGTCCAAGCATCATCCTGGCGGTTCCAAAGAGCAGCGTTGCCGCTGGCATCAGTCATACGTGCACCGGGCACCTTCTCACCGATAGCCTGCAGGTTCTTGCTGTTGTAATTGTACTCATGCGAGCACTGGCGCCAACGGCGATATTGCTTACCTTCGGGGATGGCGCGCGTAGCGGCTGCAACCTTGCTGTGATAAGCAGGAATGCTCCAACCGAAGAACTTGTTGGGATCAAAGTCATAGCGACGCATGTCATTCCAGATTTCGTAAGAGAACATAAGAGCTATACGTTTCTGGGTGAGAATATGGCCTAAGGTCAAGTCGCTTGCAGTACCAATACCGTTGTTCACAAAGTTGTCAATATCATTTTGATCTATAGGTGTGAATGATGGGCAATCGTTAAGATCTACATCCTCTTTGACCCAAACATTCAGTTTCTCATTCATCAGTTCGATAGAAGCTCGAACTCCTTTCTTGTACCATTCGTAGGCTTCGGCCTGATGACCACCGTTGAAAAGAACTTCGGCGCGGATGAAGCAACATTCTGCAAAGGTGCCGATGTAGGTTGGTGAACTTACGCGAGTATAGAATGATCCAGATTCTGATGAGGCTGGAACAGAAGCACCTGCACGACGATACATAATGCTTGGATTACCAAAGTAACCCTTGCAATCGCTGGTACACTCAATATATACGGTATCACCCAAGCGAGCTTCTGAAGATGTATTACAGTACCATTGATTGGTTTTGGAATTGAATGCTGCACGCAATGGACCTTTGTCAGTATTAATATCGCTAGCCATATCTACACCTAACGAGCGACGCCAATTGCCAACCCACTTAACGTCGGTGCGTGAGTTTGCATCCTTATTGGGGCTGTAAGCCCAGGGAATAATGTGGTCGGCACGTGGGTCTTCCACGCCATAGCCACCAAAGTTGGTCAGGTTATCATAGAGCATCTTGGTTACCATATAACCAGCGTTCATACCGCAAACTGAGAATAAGGGTGAGTAGTCAACAGGCTCATCCCATCCCAGTACATCGTGCGTTGGGCCGTTGTCATCGGTGTGGTTAATCACAGTGTTGTCGGCATTGCTCTGCATAGCCTTGTCGAGGCAAGCGAGGATCGCGGCTTCGTCATATTTACCTTCCAGGTAGCTGCCAGATTTTTTCTTGTTCAGCTTGTTGATCCAGCGAGCCTTTAACATATAAGCCAGCTTAATCCATTTGTTAAGGTCACCACGATTCCACCAGTCTTCACTGGCTGTGAGCGTGGGTAATAAGGGATCCTGGCTATTGCCCTTCTCAAGGTACTGAATGGCCAGGTCAATATCTTTGAGGCAGCCAATATAGATAGTCTTGCCATCGTCATATTCAGGAGTAGCCGTGTTGATGTCGGCAGCTTGGTTATAGGGCATTTCGCCATAGAGGTCGGTCATAGCCATATAACCGTATGCCCTGATAAGACGACCTACGCCAGCATATTGCCAGTTTTCGGCAGCTTCAGCTTTCTCAATCATGTCAAGCACATTGGTGTATGCGCCTACGAACCACCACTGGTATGGTGTTGTCACTTGGCCATCAACAGGATACCAATAAGATACATGCCAGTAGTTGCCTCCACTAAAGTAGCGAGTCCAATCGCCCATGGCCATTGTAGTGCGCCATGCGCCGAACTGCAAACCGCTATTGGTATAGAATTCAATGTGTGCTAAATGATTTTCGTAAGAAACTTCCGGTGCTGAAGGGCTATCAGGATTCTTGTTCACATCCAGCCAATCGTTGCATGAAGCTAACGAAAGCATGGTAACTCCCATGAGCCCAATTATAAATGATTTGAATACTTTCATATTAATAAGAGTTAAAAAATTTAATAACAACGATTAGTTAAAAAGTTAAATTTAAGCCGAACGAGAAGCTACGGGTGGCAGGAACACCACAGTAGTCAAAGCCTACCGATGATGAGCCACCAATACCGGCACCAGAAGCAGCCACCTCAGGATCACCATCATAGTTGGTGAAAAGCAGCAGGTTTTGTGCGCTTGCAGTAATCATGGCGCGCTTGATAATCTTAGTCTTGGCTAGGAACGACTTGGGAATGTCGTAGCTAACTGAAATCGTTCGCAGTCGCAGACTGTTAACCTTGGTAATCCAATTGCGGGTTTCATAATTATAAGCACCAGTATAGTAGTCTTTTATAATATTGTAACCACTTTTCTCATTACCATCAAAGATGTAAACCTCGTCTGCTTTCCATGTGTTAGTAACTTCATCACCGTTTGAATTAACACCGCTGATGGTAAGCGATTGGTTGCGCCAGTCACCAGACAATTCGCTGACACCGCTCATCGACATGGCATACTTGGTGCCGTTGAACACATCGCCACCCACGCGGAATTCCCACAGCATATTGAAGGTCCAGTTTTTCCAGGTGAGAGTGTTGTTCCAACCTCCATAGAACTTGGGCTCGCGGTTACCCACCTCATGAGCCACACTGTTAGTAGTGGGGAAGCCATTCTTATCAAGGATGAGTTTGCCATCTTCATTGCGGGTCCATTCAAGGCCTTCAATACCCATGAAGTGACCATGGTTATAACTGGCTGCTTTGGCGTTACCATACTGAACGTCGGTCAGGTACATCACATCAAGACCTTGGATTAAGTCTCCTACTTTACCACGGTTACCAGCCACATTGATGTTTGTTTCCCAAACGAAATTATCGCGTTTGATAGGTGTGCCACCAATGCTGATTTCAAGACCCTTGTTATAAATGTCACCTGCATTTGTTGAGCAGAAGATATAACCAGTTGATTGAGCTGTACGCGGCGATACAATCATGTCAAACGAGTTGTTGGTGTAGTAAGCGATGTCGAATTTCAAGCGGTTCTGGAGGAAGCGCAGTTCCAAACCTACCTCGGTTGAACGAGTACGTTCAGGCTTGAGGTACGGATTACCTCTTGTCCAGCTGTTACCAAAACCGACAGCTCCGCCAAGATATTCACCAACAGGCCACTCGTAGGTGTCAGTGCCATAAGGATCGGTGTCTTTACCTACCTCGGCCCAACTTGCACGAATCTTACCGAAACTCAGCCACTCGGGCATACTCTCACGGAATAGTTCGGTGAATGCGATAGCGCCGCTCACACTGGGATAGAAGTAGCTCCAGTTCTCCTTTGGCAGAGTAGAAGACCAGTCGTTACGGCCAGTAACAGTCAAGAAGATAGCGTTGCGCCAATCAATACGGAATTCACCGAAGAGTGAAACCATACGCTTCTTGCTGTCAGAATGTTTAAACGCTTGGTTTTTCTGAAGGGCATTATCAAAGCCATAAACATCTGGTACTACAAAGTTCCATGCGCGCTCATAGTCGGTGCGTGTCTTGATATAGTCGGTCGATCCGCCTAACATCAAGTTGACATTAAAGTCACCAAACTGCTTGTTGAAATTGGTCATCAAGTTGTTGCTCAGGTAACGGTATTTGTAGGTATTGTTGCTGTACATACCTTTCTGCCATACCTGCTTGATTGCACCATCTGGGGCAATCTTGTTGGCGCTCTCGGTAGTGTAGGAGTCAACACCCATGCGATAGCTGATCCACCACCAGTCGAACAGATCCCATTTCACGCTGACATTGCCCGTAAAACGATCGGTCTGGTCGGTCATCTTGTTCTTGTTAACAATCCAGTAGGGGTTGTCACGCTCATCCCAAGGATCAAGGCCAGGAATCAGTCTGTAACGCAGTCCGTTCTCGTCCAGATAGTGGCTCATGTCATCGACAGGAGACCAGTTGTAAGCAGCATAAAGAGCACCAGTACCGCTAGAACCATAGAGAGCAGCACCTGTCAGAGTCTTAGTTGTGCGTGCATCACTATAGGCAGCGTTAGCGCTAAATGTGAAGTTCCTCACTTTCTGTTCGCCGTTGAAACGGAAAGTGGTCTTTTTGTAACCAGTGGTGGGAACAATACCATCTTGGTCATAGAATGAACCACTCAGGAAGAAGTTGCTGTTCTTTGTACCACCGCTGATGCTCAAGTTCGTGTCCCAAATTATACCCGTTTCTAAGAAATTCTTTAAGTTGTCATAGACAGGAGTGTTTGCTTCGTTACGCGGTCCCCATGAGTTATAAGAATCTGTCATATTCTCAAGACCCGTGAGTTTCCCACCACTGTATTTCTCGCTAATATAGCCACGGCTATAATCCTTTTGATAGCCAGGTAGGCTGCTGGGCATTGAGGCAATCATCTTGGTGCTCAAGTTTACCTCAGTCTGACCTTCCTTACCCTTCTTGGTGGTGATGATGACTACACCGTTAGCTGCGCGTGAGCCATAAAGGGCAGCAGCAGCAGGACCTTTCAATACACTCATGTTGTCAATGTCCTCAGGGTTGATGTCCATCACACGGTTGGAGGAAGTGGTGGCACTGTTCATAATACCATCAAAAGCAGAGTTGCCGACAACACCTGCAGAGTTGTCGTAGATGACACCATCTACCACAAATAGTGGCTGACTGTCTCGATTTTCAGCAAGTGATGTTCCACCACGCAGGATGATTTGGGCGCCTGAACCAGCGGCACCAGATGACTGTGTGATGTTCACACCAGCAATCTTACCAGAGAGTGAGTTGATGGCGTTAGCAGTTTTGTTACGCATCAGTTCTTCGGCTTTCAGGTCATCAACAGCATATCCTAGTGATTTACGATCCTTCCTGATACCGAGAGCAGTTACAACGACTTCATCCAGATTGGTGGTGCCGTCTTCCAGCGCGATGTCCATTTCCGAGCCGGTTACCTTCACTTCCTTAGGCGCGGAGCCAATGTAGGAAATGACAAGCGTGCTGCCGGGAGCAGCCTTGATTGAATACTTACCGTCGATGTCGGTAGCGGTACCCTGGTTGGTACCCTTCACCTTCACGGTTGCACCGATCAACGGTTCGCCATTGGCGTCGCGAACGACACCAGTCACCTTACCGTTGTTGCTTTGCGCCATTGCCACGAAGCCACTGTCGGACTGACCAGAAGTCAACCCCACAGGAGCACCACAGGCAAAAATGAGCGAAGCCAACAATACACATTGTTTTTTCATACGCACATGTTTTTTGTTGTGAGTTTAGTTATAAAAAAAATGGTTAAAATAATAGTCATTTAGTTTTATTTGATACCCCCAATTCAATATTGAAAGGGGAATACTTCAACAAATTAGGTACAAAATTGTGATAAATATTCGAGAAAACCAAATTATTTTTGATTTTTTTTTAGATTTTGTTTCTAAAATTTGAAATTAGGGGGGTTATCTCCCCAAAAACGGGGGTAAATCATCATTCTGTTTATGTAAAATGAGGTCGCTTTGATAACTGTTAGTGTGAAATAATTAGGAATTTTAACAATTGCCTGAAGGTTGCATCAAAATGAAATGAAACGAGAATGGTATGGGAAAGCCTTACAACTTCCCAATATTGCTATGTTTCAACAATTATGCTACAAGATTGTGATTTTTTTGCGAATATTACAAATAAATATTGATTTTTTTAGGGTTAATTCCAAAATTTTCAATTATCGGTGTAAAAAACACAAAAATTTCATTAATATATAAAATATGTGTTTCAAAAAAAATAAGTCAAAGTTTGGTGGCTTGAAATAGAGTTCTCTTGCTCACGGAGTTAGAGCCAGCCGGCTTGCTTGTACCACTCGATGGCTTCGTGCACACCTTGCTGGAGTGGGTATTGTGCGGTGAAACCGAAGTCGCGCTGGGCGTCGGTGGTGTCGCAGAGCCAGTTGCGCTGCTTCAGAATCTTGAACTTGTCGAGGTTGAGGGTGCTGGGTTTGCCCGTTACCTTGCCAATCCACTGGGAGCAAGCACACACGCAACGCACGAGCCAGATGGGGCACACCACGGGGATGACGAACTTCTTGTGGAGTTCATCGGCCACAATTTTGCGGAACTCCTTTTGGGAATAGGCCTTGTCCTCGCTGATGAAGTAGGCGTTGCGCAAAGGGCCTTTCTCGAGGGCGAGCATGACGGCCCGTGCCAGGTCCTTGACATAGATGAAGGTGAGCATCTGTTTCTTGAATCCCACGCTAAAGTCGAAGGAGCGCTTGATGGACTTCATCATCAGGTAGTAGTCGCGCTCGTGAGGGCCATACACGCCGGTGCAGCGGAAGATGGTGTAGGGGAAGTCGGTCTGCATCCTGAGGTAGTTCTCGGCCTTGGCCTTGGAGAGCCCGTAGCGAGTGTTGGGCGCAGGAATGTCGGTGGCCTTGAAGGGCGTGTAGTTCACTTCGTCGCCAGGCCCCATCACGCTCAGGCTGCTCATGAGCAGGAACACCTCGGGCACAGCCTCGATGTCTTTAAGCGTGTCGACGAGGAGTTTCATATAGTAGAAGTTCACATTCTCGAAGTCGATGTAGTTAGTGGCCTTGGTGGCGCCGAGATTGTGCACCACATAGTCCCACTTGCCGTGCTCTGCCACATGCTGCTGCAGAGTGTCGTGCAGGGCGGTGGCATCGGTGAAGTCGAGTTCGATGAAGTTGATGCGTTCGTCGACGAGGAACTTGCGGCTGGTGGTCTTGCGCACGGCCGCCCAGGTCTCGTAGCCATCGTTGATGGCTTCCTGAACAATGAACCCGCCGATGAATCCACCGGCACCAGTAATGAGGATTTTTTTCTTATCCATTTTTCTTCTTGTTTTCTAAAACATGCAGCACCTGGTTCACGATGGTCTCAGGCTTGATTTCGGTGAGGCAGTGATAGTCGCCATAGCGGCATTGCGTCTGTCCGAAGACCGAGCAGGGCCGACAGGGATAATCGAGTTGCACAATGTTGTTGGGATCCTGTTTCCAGCCAAAGAATCCGCTGTAGGAGTGCGTGCCGCCCCAGATGCTGACGACTGGCGTGCGTGTGAGCGAGGCCAGGTGCATATTGGCCGAGTCCATCGACACCATCACATCACACTGTTTGAGCAAGGCAAACTCGTCGCTGAAGCCGTGCTTGATGCCTGCCACTGAAACGGTGCGGGCATATCGGTCAGTCACCTTTTTGAGCAGTTTTTTCTCCCTCGAGCCTCCGCCAAACAGCAGTATGTGCAGGTTGGGGTCATAGTCAAGGAGTTGTTTGATGACCACCTCCATCTTCTTGAGGGGATATTCCTTGCTGCGGTGCTGTGAGAAGGGTGCTACCGCTACCCAGGTCTCGCCGTCGGCTTTGGGCGGGAGAATGGGGGTTTCGGTCTTGGTAAAGCCTTCAAAGTTCTCCTTGAAGGCGAGCCCCAACTTGTTGAACACCTCCACATAGCGCTGGTGGGTGGTGGTGAGCTGGCGGCGAATCTTGCCCTTGATGAGCTTGTTCTTCATCTTGTGCCCTTTATCGATGCGTGCCACACGCACACGGCAAGACTTCATGTAGGCATCAATGACCCAAGAACGGATTACGCTGTGCAGGTCGGCCACAGCATCCACCTTGTAGGTCTTGCGCATTTTCTTGGCGAGCCGAGTCATGCCCTTGACGCCCTTATACTCGTTTTTGACATCAACGCCCAGCACGATGAGGTTGCGGGGTCGCTCGACGAAGAGATAAGACGACCACTTGCGTGTGAGCATGATGAACTTGATGTGCGGATAGGCCTCGCACACCGAGTAGATGACGGGAATGGCGATGGCAATGTCGCCAAGGGCCGAGAAACGTATGATGAGAACTTTACGGGGTTCGTCTTTGATTAACATAGGGCACGGGGGTTAAAAAAGCTTTGATTTTTACAAAGGTAGTGATTTTTCTTGTAAATGCAATCATGAAACGGCGAAAGACGCCTTATTGTAACATGAAATCACCCCGAAATGGGAGTAGTAAGGCTTAGTGCGTGAGGTGCAGCGAGGTAATGTACTCGGCAATGATTTTGCCGTGTGCCTGTGCTCCGAGGGCGTTAGTGTGGGTGCCGTCGGAGGTGTAGGTGAAGTGCTTTTTCTCGTCGTAATGATTGATGGGGCTCATGAGGCCAAGGTTGAGGGAGTGGATGCGTAGACTCTTGGCCGTTGCCGTGATGATGTCGCCCACCATGTTGATGACCTGGGGCTTAACCTCAATGGAGTGTGCGGGCGTGACGAGCACGATGCTCGCCTCGTGGAAGGCTTGCTGGAGCAGGTGGCAGTCATAGGCGATTGACTCGGCGAGAGTGAGCACCTGGTCGGGCGTGCGGTCGTACAAGTAGGACCAGTCGCGCTTGGAACTTGCATCTTGCGGCGAGAGGGTGAAAGCCTCAGGGCGCATGTCGTTGAACCAGGCGTCGTTCACGCCAGCGGCAATGATGATGAGTTGGGGAGAGGGTTGAGACCCAGCCTTGTGGGCCTCGATAAGGCGTTGCACCTGGTTGTAGATGACGTTGTTGTCGGCAAGCAGGGCGGTATCTTCGGCGGTGTTGAGCACCGTGCGTGGTGTGTTGGTCCAGGTGGCGCCACTGCGGGCATAGCTGCGGCACGAGGCGGTAGGGTAGAGTTGCAGGAACCATTTGGGCCATGCTTCGTTGCCCGAGCAGTCGTCGCCTCCCATCCAGGTGTTGGAGTCACCCAGAATGGCCACATGGGGGTCTTGCACCGAGTCGGTGGAGGAGGAAACAGCACAGCAGGTGGCGAAGGAAGCGAGTAGCATGATGAGGATATGTTTCATTGCGTGAGTGTGTTATAGGCCAGTGAACTCGTGGCGCAGCGCATAGTGGTTGCGCAGTGCCTCGAAGTCGGCGGCATTGTCCTTGAGCCGTTCGGTATCGGTCAAGGGGTTGTAACTGTTGAGAATGTCGTGCAGCGTGACGGTTTCTGCCCCCGTGGCAGGTGCCTGCGGGTGCTGTGGCTCAATGGCCCAACCAAAGTGGCGGTTCAGCGCCTCGATGACCAGGCCGGTGCCACGCATCTTACCCTCGATGGAGTAACCCGCGATGTGTGGTGTGGCGATGAACGCCTTGCTGAGCAGCGCAGGGTGGATGTTCGGCTCGTTTTCCCAGCAGTCGAGGGCGAGGTCGCCATGCCAGTGAAGCAGTGCCTGCGTGTCGCACACGGCTCCGCGGGCGGCATTCAGCACCAGTCGGCAGTGGCGGGCGTTGCTCAGGAATTGCTCGTCGCACAGGTGCCAGGTGGCATGGTCGCCCTCCAGGGTGAGCGGCGTGTGGAAGGTGATGATGTGGCAACGCTCCTGCAACTGCTCCAGGTGGGCAAAGCCGTCGTTGCCTTCAGCGAGTGCCCGCGGCGGGTCGTTGCGCAGCACCTTCATGCCGCATTGCTCGGCCCAGCGTGCCACAATCGAGCCCACATGACCCACGCCCACCACGCCCAGCGTCACCTCGTCGGGCTTCATCTGCTCTTTCTCGAGCCAGAGGGCTATAGAGGCGAGTGTCCACTGCGCCACGGCAGGGGCGTTGCACCCAGGTGCACTTGCCACCTCAATGCCAGTGGCGACACAGTAATCGAGGTCGATGTGGTCGGTGCCAATCGTAGGAGAACCAATGAACTGCACGCGGCTGCCACTGAGCAGTTGGGCGTCGCAACGGGTGCGGGTGCGCACCAGCAGGGCGCAGGCATCGTTCACGGCAGCGGGCGTGATGCCGTCGGCAGGCAGGTATTCCACCTGTGCCAGCGGTTCAAGCAGTCCCTTGATAAAGGGTATGTGATTCTCTATGATGATTTTTCCCGTGAGCATCTGGTTAAATGGCAAGGATGTGTGCGGCAAAGGTGCCGATGGATGCCACAAAGGCAACGATGATGAAAATGTATCGCTTGGCGTAGTCCTGATGAATGGTGAAGGCGTGCGCAATCCAGATGGCGAGGCACCAGTTGAGCATGGGCACATAGATGAGCAGGTTGAGGTAGTCGACGCACATCATGCCGATGGATGCGATGGTGAGCACCAGCAGGAAGGAGTTATAGACCCTGATTTGCAGGCGATAGTTCAGAATGGTGAACATGTCGATGACCATGAGCACGATGGCGATAATCGCCACAATCACGGTAGAGGCGATGACCAGCTGCACCTGCAGGTTCTGCAGGTAGTCCCAGATGGCCTCGATTTGTGGCGGGATGGCGTCGAGCGGGTCGACGAGTCCCAGCCCTATGGCAATCCAGTAGGGGGTGATGATGCCCATGGCCAGTGCAAGCCATCCCTTGGTGCTCATGGCGCGCATCTGCATGAATCCCAGCGAAAAAGCCACTACCAGCACCAGAAATGCATATTGGAACATGCAGCAGGCCGAGAGCACGGCGAAGATGAGGAAGATGCGTCGCTGTGCGGTATTCTTCTGCTGATAGGAGGCATAGAGAATGAAACTCAATACCACGGTAATCAGGCACAGGGCGGTGCCGGCGTTGAAGTGCGAGCTCAAGAAGGGGTTGGCCATCTGCAGCAGCAGGAACATCGAGGCGTAGATGAAGGTGTAGGACCTGATGAAACCGTACTTCTTGTTCAGCGATATGGTCAGGGCTATGATGACAAAGGTGCAGGCAAGGTTCACCACATAGGAGAGCAGCGGATTCTCGATAAGATTGCTGCCAATGGAGAAAAAGACGCCGTTACCGGTGTCGGTGGTGGTGAAAAGGCCCGTGCGCATGGCAATGAATGAGGCTATCACGAACAAAGCTCCGCACAGCCACACGCACTTGCGGCTGTTCAGGAATTCATTGATTTTCTCCTCATTCATGATTCAGTGTGGGGTTAAGTCGTTTCAATCCAGGTCGAAACCTATGTCACGGCGGTAATACATCTTGTCGAAACTTATGTGCTTGATGCTCTCGAACGAGTGTGCCAGCGCCTCATCCTTGGTGTTGCCGTAACTGGTCACCGCCAGCACACGGCCGCCGCTGGTGAGCAGATTACCCTGCTCGTCGCATTTGGTGCCGGCATGGAACACGGTGCTGCCTGCGACCTGCTCCAAGCCTGTGATGACCTTGTTTTTCTCGTAACTCTGCGGATAACCGCCCGACACGAGCATCACCGTCACGGCATAGCGCGGGTCGATTTCCACAGTCGCATCGCCGAGCGTGCCGCCTGCGGCAGCATGCAACAGCGCCACCAGGTCGCTCTTAAGGCGTGGCATCACCACCTCGGTCTCGGGGTCGCCCATGCGGCAGTTGTATTCAATCACATAGGGGTCGCCCTTCACATTCATCAGTCCGAAGAAGATGAAGCCGCAGTAGGGGATTCCCTCCTGTTGCAGACCCTGGATGGTGGGTTCGATGATGCGCATGCGCACCTTTTCCATGAAAGCCTCGTCGGCAAAGCTCACGGGCGAAACGGCACCCATTCCGCCGGTATTGAGTCCCTGGTCGTTCTCTCCAATGCGCTTGTAGTCTTTGGCAACGGGCAGCAACTGGTAGTTCTTGCCATTGGTGATGACAAATACCGAGCACTCGATACCCTTCAGGAACTGCTCGATGACCACAGTGGCCGATGCGTTGCCGAACTTGCCCTCGAGCATGGCGCGCAGCTCGGCTTTAGCCTCGTTGAGGTCGCTGATGATGAGCACGCCCTTGCCTGCTGCCAGTCCGTCGGCCTTGAGCACATAGGGTGCCTGCTGCTGTTCCAGGAAGTGGAGACCCTCGTCAAGATTCTGTGCCGTCACGCTCAGGTGAGCCGCTGTGGGAATACCATATTTCTGCATAAACTGCTTGGCAAAGTCCTTGCTGCCCTCAAGCTGTGCACCGGCCTTGGAAGGACCAATCACTTGCAGGTGGGGCAGGGTATTTTCCATATAGTCGGTAATGCCAGCCACCAGCGGGTCTTCGCTGCCCACGATGAGCATGTCGATGTGGTTGTTCTGGCAGAAGTCGGTCACCTGCCCGAAGTCGAGCGGTTTCAGTGCCACATTGGTGCCGTACTGAGCTGTGCCGGCGTTGCCGGGGGCAATGAACAGTTGATTGAGTGCGGGGCTTTGTGCCAGTTTCCAGGCCAACGCACATTCGCGTCCGCCGGAGCCCAGCAGCAGTATGTTGAGTTTGTCGTTCATGAGAGTCTTGTTTTTTTATTGGTCCTGATTATTGTTGTCGTCGAGTCCCTTGCGGCGCCAGCCGTTGCGCCGGCCCTTGATGATGGGTCGCTCGTTCTCCTTGCCCAGCGTGGGTTCGCGGAACTTGATGACCTGCTTGGCAAATTCGCTGCTGTGGAAGAATTCCTCACGCTCCTTGAGTTCGCCGGTACCCTGCGGGTTCTCACGTTCCTGTCGTTCGCGACGGTCGAAGATGCGTTCCTTACCGAATCGCTGTTCGCGGGGGCGGTGTTCGTCGTCACGCCCGGGGCCTGTGGGCTTGAACGGTCGGCGACCCTCGCCTCGACGGTCGTCGCTGCGGCGGAATCCCTCGTTCCTGATGTGTGCACCTGAGCGGCGCATGTCGTTGTAGGTCCCCTTGAACATCACATACTCCTTGAGCGAGCACTCGATATCGCCGTTATAGAGCGGATAGTTGACCGAGGGTCGCAGTCCTATGTAGTCGGTGAGTTCCTTGCCGGGGGCAATAATCCATGCGTGATAGCCGGTGAACACCCTTTTGAGTTTCTCGCCCAGCGTCTTGTAGAGCAGGGAGAGGTCGTCGAGTTTCAGGCGTTCGCCATAGGGTGGGTTGGTGATGAGGATGCCGTTCTCAGGAGCCTCGTTGAGATCTTCGATGGCCTTGCGCTCTACCTCAATCATCTTGGTGAGTCCGGCACGCTTGATGTTGGCACGGGCTATGGCAATGGCCTTGCCCTCAATATCGTAGCCATAAATCTTGTGCTTGAATTTGCGTTCGGCGCTGTCGTCGTTATAGATGCGCTGGAAGAGTTCGTCGTCATAGTCGGGCCAAGTCTGGAAAGCATACTCGTTGCGATACACGCCCGGATTGATGTTGGCGGCGATAAGGGCGGCCTCGATCAGGAAGGTTCCCGAGCCGCACATGGGGTCGATGAAGTTGCTCTCGCCACGCCAGCCACTCAGCAAGATGATGCCGGCGGCAAGCACCTCGTTGATGGGGGCATCGGTCTGTGCCTCGCGCCAACCACGCTTGTAGAGGGGTGTGCCACTGGAGTCGAGCGAGAGGGTCACCTCGTCGTTCGAGATGTGCACATCGAGTTTGATGTCGGGGGAGTTGAGTCTGATGGAGGGCCGACGGTTGTACTTCTCGCGGAAGTAGTCGGCAATGGCGTCCTTCACCCTGTAGGTAACAAAGCGTGAGTGGCGGAATGTGTCACTATAGACGGTGGAGTCGATGGAGAATGTCTGGTCCACTTTCAGCACCGATTCCCAGTCAAACTGTTTCACCTGCTCATAGAGGTCATCGGCATCGGTCGACTTGAATTTGTAGATGGGTTTGAGCACGCGCAGGGCTGTGCGCAGGCAGAAGTTTGCCCGATAGAGCAGTTCCTGATTGCCCGTGAAGGCCACCATGCGTCGTCCCTGGGTCACATTCTGTGCCCCCAGTGCTGTGAGTTCATCGCTTAGCACACCTTCCAGTCCTTGGAAAGTCTTGGCTACCATTTCAAAATTGTCACTCATCGCTTTATGATTATGTGTAATAAAAAACTATGCTTAATCGTTTACAAAGAACGCAAATTCAGTGCAAAGTTACATAAAAAACATCATTTTCAGCATGTCGCATATAAGAAAACACGCAAATGTTTGTATTATTCAATTTTTTTGAAGATATTTGTATTTCTATTAATCCTAATACTAAATTAACTATTCATCTTTCAGTAAAATATTTATGAAACAAATACTCGTATTAATATTTCTCACCATGACAATGATCAGTAGCATGGGTTCACGCGAAAAACAGGCAACCAACATCTTCATGCACGGCAACAAAGAATTTGCCAAGACTATAACCGATAACATGGCAAGCGACCTCGCCGTCCGTGATGCCAAGCGTGAAGTGCTGCCTGTAGCCGACTACCTGCTCACCGACACCGAGCAGGCCTGGAGCAACGGACTTGATGTGATTACCACCATGTATTATCCTGAAAAGCACCTGGTGCACCGCAGCAACTACTCCTCGTTTGGTCAAGAGCCCTTCGATCCCCTGAAAGGCGACTACCAACTTGTGGAGAAGGATGGCAAGGTGACTGTGACGGGTACGCCCAAACTCACGGTGTCGATTGAAAAATATGGCAACTATGTGCTCATGGTGTTCCGCGATGCCAATGATAAGCCTGTGAAGGCTTACTATCACTTCGACTTTGACGAGGCCCGCAATTCTCAGAAATGGTCTAAACTCATTCATTTTGTACTGGCTGGCAATTATCCTTTGCCAGGCGACGAACGGGAACACACCGCAGTGTTTGGTCCCAAGATGGACTACTACACAGGCTATAAATATGATCATGACCCGGGATTCTACGACTTCTTTGTGGATCGTGAAACATTCAAGATTCGAATCGTTTATGGCTTTGGCCGCGTGAGTCACGGCGACCCCAGCAGCCCCAAGTATGGCAAGATGCCTGGTGGTGGCGGTGCCGGGGCACTCATGGGTCCCATGGAGTGGGAAGTGACACCGACCGTCGAGGGTTTGAATGTGAAGGTGACGCGTGACGAGAAGTTTGTGGACCACAACCCCAGGGTAGGCGCACAGGGCGAGGAACGCAACCTCCCTAAAGTGCAAACTCCCTACGAAGGGATCGATGGAAAGTGGACCTTTGCCTCGGTCTTCCCTCTCACCCCAGCAATGCTCAAGATATTCCCCAAAGAGGTGCTCAAGCTCATGCGTGGCGAGATTTATGCCCGCTATGGCGACACCTTTGCCGACCCCGACACGCAAGCCTACTTTGATGCTCAGCCGTGGTACAAGAAACAGTCTGACAAGAAAATCACTCTCACCGACATCGAGCGCTTCAACTATGCCGTCATCAAGCAGGCCGAAGCCGCTGCACAGTAAAAACTCTCTCAAAACATATTGTTATGACTCCTATCGAACAACGAAACGAACTCATAGCCGATAAACTTATCAAGAACCTGAAACGCAGGCATATCGAGGCATTCTATTGCCCCACAGCCCGCCAAGCGCTAGACCAGGTGCAGAACCTCATCGACACCGGCAGCACCGTGACTTGGGGCGGTTCCATGACCATTCGCGACATGGGCATCACCCAGGCCATCAAGGGACGAAACGACTTGCGTGTGATTGACCGCGAAGATGCCACCTCGCCCGAGGAGGTGCGCGACATGTATCTCAAGGCATTCAGTGCCGATGTGTACCTGACGAGCGCCAATGCCATCTCAGATGATGGCGTGATTGTGAACATCGACGGCAACGGCAATCGCGTGGCGGCTATCACCTGGGGGCCTAAAAAGGTGATCTTCGTCATTGGACTCAATAAGGTTGCTCCCACCGTCGAGGCTGCATTGGCTCGTGCTCGGGGTATCGCCTCACCCACTAATGCCATGCGATTCGACATCAATACGCCTTGCCACACCGACGGGGCCTGTCACAACTGCAATTCGCCTGACAGCATTTGCAGCTATGTGCACTTCCTGCGCAATTCGCGCCAGCCTGGCCGCCATGTGGTGGTGCTGGTGGGCGAGAATTTGGGGTATTGATGTTTTTTTGCGGTTTTTTGCGCTATCATCACTTTTTTTACCTATCTTTGTCATTGTCAACTCATTCATATCATGTAATAACCAACTTTAATCATATACAATCATGTCAGTCAACAAAGTTATTCTCTTAGGAAATGTGGGCAAAGAGCCCGATGTGAGGCATCCGGCCCAAGGCCAGACTGTGGCCACCTTCTCCCTCGCTACCAGCGACAGGGCATATACTAACGCTGCAGGCGCAACCGTTCCTGAACGCACCGAGTGGCACAATATCGTGGCTTGGGGCAAACAGGCTGAAACCATTGAAAAATATGTGCACAAAGGCACGAAACTCTACATCGAGGGCAAACTGCGCACCCGCACATGGGAGGACAAGAACGCCATCAAGCGCTATGTGACCGAAATCTATATCGACACATTCGAACTGCTGGGCTCAAGACCTGCCAATGTGGGCGAACCTGCACCAGCCGCTGCAGAACAGCTGCCATAAGCCATTAGGAAGGTATTCAAAACTCGATAAAACAATTGAGATGAGCATTTAGCCCACCTCAACTTGGTTGTACCTTGACATCAAGGTTTATTTCTTGGGCTTGCGGGCAGGCTTCTTGGCCGTTTTGCTCGCAGGCTTAGCCGTTTTGCTCGCAGGTTTAGCCGTCTTGGCAGCAGGCTTGCGGATGGGCTTGGGCGGTGCCATGCGCAGGATTTGAACCGAGCGAGCAGGCAAGTAGAGCTTGAGCCATCCCAGATGGGCGTCGGCATAGAGTTCATCGTGCTGGGTGAAGTGTTTCACGGTGGAGTCGATGTTGCCATAGCCGCCATAGCGGGCATTGTCGCTGTCGATCACGCCGTCGTACTCGCCTTCAGGAGCCAGAATGCCATAGTCGGCAAACGACTGCACAGGGTTGAAGTTGAACACAAACACCAGATTACCGCGCTTGTAGGCGAGCACCTGGTCGTCGTCCTTGTCCCAGAGTTTCTCCACGGGCAGTGCCTGATAGTTCTTCACGCCACCAATGATGTGCAGCATGTCGATATCCCAGTTGTTCAGGAACTGGTACTTGAGGTCTTCGCGGTCCACGAGGTCCCACTGACGGCGGGCATACTTGTAACTCCATCCGTTGCCTTCGCGCGGGAAGTCAATCCACTCGGGATGTCCCCACTCGTTGCCCATGAAGTTGAGGTAGCCGCCATTGATGGTAGAGGCGGTGACGAGCCTGATCATCTTGTGAAGTGCCATGCCGCGGTCGACCACGCCATTGTTGTCGCCCGTCATCATGTGCCAGTACATCTCCTTGTCGATGAGGCGGAAGATGATGGTCTTGTCGCCCACCAGTGCCTGGTCATGGCTCTCGGCATAGCTGATGGTCTTCTCGTCGGCGCGGCGGTTGGTGAGTTCCCAGAAGATGGAGGTGGGCTTCCAGTCCTCATCCTTGCGCTCCTTGATGGTCTTGATCCAGTAGTCGGGGATGCCCATTGCCATGCGGTAGTCGAAACCAATGCCGCCATCCTTGAACTTGCGGGCCAGTCCTGGCATGTCGCTCATCTCCTCGGCAATGGTGATGGCGTGCGGGTTCACCTCGTGAATGAGTTCGTTGGCGAGGGTGAGATAGGTGATGGCGTTGGTGTCTTCGTTGCCGTTATAGTAGTCGTCGTAGCTGCCGAAGGCCTGACCCAGACCGTGGTCGTAGTAGAGCATAGAGGTAACGCCGTCGAAGCGGAAACCGTCGAATTTATACTCCTCAAGCCAGTATTTGCAGTTGCTCAGCAGGAAGTTGAGCACATCGTTCTTGCCATAGTCGAAGCAGAGCGAGTCCCATGCAGGGTGCTCGCGACGGTGGTCGCCGTAGAAGTAGAGGTTGTGGCTGCCGTCGAAGCGTCCCAGGCCTTCCACCTCGTTTTTCACGGCGTGCGAGTGCACGATGTCCATGATCACG
>JAFZSO010000040.1 GCA_017619355.1 Muribaculaceae bacterium | reverse complement strand
TCTCCAACCATATTCTTCCAATAACCCATACGCAAATGCAAACAAACATGTCACGCCCAAATCCCATCCGCCGATAATGCCAAAAACAATGCATGGTACAACTATAGTCGCAATGGATTTCCTCGCAGACTTGCCTAAGAGGGTATACTCGGTTTTGCGTTTGAAAATGAACATAACCACCAATGCTCCGATAGCGGGACCAAGCCCCGTGGCAAGCGCTGCGGAAACCTGAAGCGCATAGTTCGTTTCAATTGAAGGACACTTGTTGATGACCTGCAACGATATCAGGCGCACCAATAAGGCTATTATATAAAAAGTGGCTATTGCCCCAATATGAATGTTCTTATAGCTTAAGTTATGTTGCATGACAAATTCCGATTATTCGTTCTTATTACACTGCAAAGGTAGTGGTTAATTCGTTATTTGCACTTATTCTTCGAGGGGATTTATTATTCATCAGCCGCTGGAAGTCATTCAGTGCACTGCACATTGTTGAAGGTCGCTTGTTTGAATCAAGTTGTCGATACTGAAAAAAGGCACTGATAATCGATGTTATCGGTGCCTTTGCTTTTATGGTTGGCTGAACTGTGTCGCCACTTTCAATCGGGTTTGGTGTTGCCACTTTCGGGCTAGCTCTTTAGATGTAGCCGACCACGATGTAGATGATGCTGTTGCCACTGCGGACCACTCGGTAGAGTACTCCATCGGCGAGCCACAGGCGCTCACGGTTCAGGGTGATGAAACGTCCAATTGCCGGACGATGTGCTATACGTGCTCCAATGCTTGGACGATGAGCGACCAGAACTCTGCTGCCATGGTGACGGTCGTCGATGCGGCGTTCCATGCGATGCATTTTGCGACCCATATCATGACGCTGGCCGCGCTGTGCCACGGCGGTGCCGGGCATGAGCATTACAACTGCTGCAATTGCTGCGAAAATCACTTTTGCTTTCATAGTCGTTTGTCTTTTTGTGTCGTGTTCCAGATGACCTGGAATTCACGGCAAGTGAAACATGTTAGCTGTTCTCTTTGCCTATTAGACGCTCCTGAGCTGCAAAAGTTGAATCACCCTTCCCGCACAATAGATAACCGCCCCCATTCTGCCGATAACCGCCCGAATTTCCCCGATAAATTTAAATTTGCCCAGCTCAACAAAAGGCGGAAAAATGGCAAAAAAGTTGTATCTTTGTAACCATTATGACACGAGAAGAACTGATATTGGACTGCCGCTACTATAACGGCGAGGGAACCTACCCCGAAGGGATAGACAGCCTCATGTGGGGATATGAGGTGGCTTGGGTGAGAATGGCCTTAGAGGATGACCCCACTCTTCAGAAATGTATCGACTATTATACTAAGGAGTACGATTTGCCATCTATTTTACCTTATGAAGAAGATGGCACTCCTATTGGCCTCAAGGCCATTCTCTGGAGTAGGCTGGACCATTGGAGTTATTCTCCAGCCAATGCGGATTCATTCAAGGATTGGTATCATGAAAGGTATGTTGCAAATACCAAGACACATAGGCAGTTACTGAATAATCAGTAATTGCTTGGTGGACTAAAAGGTAAAAATGGTGCAATGTGATGGGAGAGTGTTCAGAAGCTGAACCGACGGCCATTCCACTTCAGCGCCTTTTCAGTCTTCGTCCCGTTCTCGTTCCACTTGGTAACAATAATGCTCTTGCCTGTGCGCGGCAGGGCGTAGGATGAATCATAATCTACCTCGAAGCCTGGAGGAGCGCATTGTGTCATCTTCTTTGTGGCATTGTTATAGCGAAAGAATGTTAGGCTACTGGTTTCAGTGACAAGAGGCCCATTTTCGTCAAATGATGCCAAGTTGTTATATGCAAACAGCTTGTGCTTTCCATCAGCCTCGTTCCAATAACACATTTCCATCCTGCCTATAATGGTTTCGTATCTCCACTCATAGAGTATATAGCCGTTTTTCTCGTCGACAATGAATGTCTCATTTTCTTGCTGAATGCCCTGACGGTGCTCAATAAAGGCCTGCTTAAAGGCATTGATGGCTTCGAGGCCACATTCTTCTTCGTCATCGTCGAAGGAGGAGAAGAAGGCCCAGGCAAAGTCGCTGATGGTGGGTTTTGCGCCTTTGTAGTTCACTTTGATGGCATTCTGTGCCGCCAACGCGAGCATGAGACATGCAAAAATGGTTGCCAATGATATTCTTTTCATATTAAGAGTTGTTTATTCGTTTAATAAGGTGAAATCATCTCTCAAATAGAGCTCACGACTATTCTTTGGGGTTGCGGATGAGCCAGTCGAAGGCGAGTCGCAGTTCTTCGGCCTGATAATAGACATGTTCTTTCATGAAAGAGGTGATGCCGGGGCCATCGACGCTGTAAACGCTTCCGTTGTGGAAGTAGAATCGGCGGTCGAAGCGTTTGCCGTTCTCGTCATAGTCTTGAGTCAGTGCAAATAGCAGCCTCTGGCTTGAAGGATTGAAAAGATATTCCTCGTAGTATTTCTGCTTCCCGATATTGTAACTGCGGGTGACGAAGTAGAGAGGGTAGTAGAAGAAATGCGGGTCTCTGTCTTCGGTCATTGCGTAGGTGCCTTCAACGGTGTTGTAGAAGAAGTGCAGGGTCTCGGTGGTCTTGCCCTTGCCGCGGACCGTGTAGTTTAAGGAGGTGACCATCTCGTTGCCCATGCCCTTGTTCTTCTTTGACGATTCTTTTGCCAACTGATAAGCATCTCTGATAGAAGAGATAACGGGGTCGGGTTGCTCGGCTGCTGCTGCAAGCGCTATGATTGCGAAGGTCGTGAGCAGTAGTTGTCTTAAGTTTTTCATAATGGTTCGTTTTTATTCTGTTACATAATTGTCGTGATTAGGATTGGCCTCTTCAGCTTGTATGAGCTGTATGTTCAGGCGCTCGATGACCGAGAGTTCTTCGTTGATGCCATCATTAGTAGCACGCGGCTTGTACCACGGTTGGCTGGCAAAGTACTGCTGCAGGTCGGGCGAGGTGAAGGCGTAGCCATGCCGCGCCAGAATGTAGTTGCGCATCATGCGAAGAGTCGACTTCTTGAACTTGCGGAATTGTTTGTCATTGAGCAGGGTGGTGCAGGCATAATCAAAGCGTCCGTCGGTCTTCGTCAGCACATAATGTGCTCCAGTCCGTTTCCTGTCGAAGGGCGTATAGTGTTCGTCGGTGGTCCAACTCACTTCGTAGAGTTCTACGCCTTTGAGTGTGGGCACCACTTCCAGGGTCCCTTCTAAGCGGCCGCCCACATCGATGTAGTCGGTCACGCGACCGTTGAAAGTCTCGATGTCGTAAGTGATTTCGATGAGGTCGGTGTTGATGACCTCAGGACGCCATTCAATCTGCTCCACCTCATCATCAATGATGCCGTTATAATTGCCCATCATCTGATTGAGCCACTTCGACTTGTTGAGCGTCTGGGCATTCCATTCGGTTTCGTTCGACATGACATTGGCCAGACGTCCATCTTGATCGTAGAAGCAGAGCAAGTCCAAGCCGTCTTCCTGCAGATGAATCACGGTGTAGTCTCGATACATGTTCGAACACCCGTTGGGGCCATCGATCGCCTTGTAGCTGTTCGGCTCTCCAGCAATAGGCACGAGAATGAATTCGTGCTCCTCGCCTTCGTCCATGGCGCTCATGGTCACTCGTCCTTTGGCCTGATTGGTGGCCGAGAACACGATAGAACCGTTATACCAATGGGCACTCTCAGAAACCTGAGCCTGCAAGGCACACATGGCGCATAGGAATAGTAAAGTGTTTATAAATCTTTTCATAATAAATTATGCTGTGATTTAATGAATAATCAAGAATTAAATGCCCATGACCCATTTGGTCAGGAGAATGACTATGGGTATAGTGACGACAATGACGCCGATGATGTCGATAATGATACCCGACTTCATCATCTTGGTGATGGGCACATAGCCCGAGGCATAGACGATGGCGTTAGGCGGTGTAGATACTGGCATCATGAAACCGAGCGACGACGACAGAGCAATGCCTACGGCAACAGGGATCGGACTCAGTCCCACCGATACCGCCGTGCTGATGGCAATGGGGCCGATAAGGTTGGTCGATGCCGTGTGCGAGGTGAGTTCTGACAACAGCAGTGCCGCGATGCAGAACACTCCCACAAACAGCCATTCCGACGGGTTGCCGCCCAGCAGTTCCTTGATGCAGTGGCCCACCCAGCCCGAAAGGCCTGTGGTGTACATCATGGCGCCCATCGACAGACCGCCGCCAAAGAGCAGCAGTGTGCCCCAGTCAATGCCTTCCACGCCCTCTTTCCAGCTCAGGGTCATCTTGCCTTTCTTGCGGTCGACAGGCAGGAAGAACAAGAGCAAGGCACCCACCATGGCAGCAATAGCCTCGGGGAAGTGGTTGTCGTAGAATGTGACCACATCAGATTTCTGACCGAATACTATGCTCAACAGGCTGGGGGCAATCCATAGCGCTACCGCCACACTGAAGGCGATGAGCGTGTTCTTTTGGGCACGGGTCCACTTGCCCAGTTCTGCAACTCGGTCGCCTATGAACTTGTTGGCGCCTTTAATCTGCTTGATGTCGGCGGGGAACATGCGCCACAGTACCACATAGGCTATGGCAAAGTAGCATATCATTGCCGCAAAGCCCCAAATCATCCATTTGAAAAATGTGACACTGGGAGCCTGAGGAGCCATTGAGTCGAGAAAACCTATCATCATGATGTTGGGCGGAGTGCCTATTGGAGTCAGCACACCGCCAATGGAGCAGGCGTAGGCGGTCATCAGCATCAGGCCTGTGGCATATTTGTAGTTGGCCAGGTTAATCGTTTTTCCGTTGGCGGCCATCATTTCGCGGATGGCTTCGAGCAGCCCCAGTGCAATGGGGAACATCATGGCTGCCGTTGCAGTGTTGCTGATCCACCCCGAGCAGAGCATACACGCTATACCAATGGCCAGGAAAATGCGTCGCGGCGAGTCGCCCACCCATTTCATCGACATGATGCCGTAGGCAATGCGTTTGTCCAGATTGTTCACCATCATGGCCTTGGCCAGGAGGAATCCGCCCATAAACAGGAAAATCATGGGGTTGGCAAAGTTCTGGAACGCGTCGTTCATCGACACCACACCAAACACCGTGCACAGGGTGGGACCGAGCAGCGAGGTGACGGGAATGGGCACGGGTTCGGTAATCCACCAGATGGCTACTAACGACATGATGGCCAGCAAATGGTGTGCTGGTGCCGTCAGGCTTGGGATGGGCATCAGCCACACGATAATGGCGCAAAGGGGACCGGCAATGGCACCCACCGTTTTGCGCAGATGCTCAAAGCGGCTTGACTTGTCTTGTGTTTCAACCTGCATGATGTTTCTTTTTTGCGTTGATTAATAGGGGGTGGTGTCGAGATCGCTTGCTTTCCCTTTAAAATGGGGAGCGCGTTTCTCAAGAAATGAGTTGATGCCCTCAATGTAGTCGGCACCTTTATACACACGCGTGCGGTAGGCATTGATGCGTTCAAAGCCCTCCGAAGAAATCACCGAAGAAGCCTTCGACAGGATGCGGAACTGGCGCTTGATGGCACTTATCGACATCACCGAATTGCGACGCAAGGGGGCGAGGAAATGCTCCTCGAGCACCTTGTCAAGGTCCTCGATGGGCACTACTCGGTTGATAAGACCCACATTCAGCGCATCCTCGGCCTCAATGGGTGTTGCCAGGAAGAACATCTCGCGTGCCTTGTTCAGTCCTAACTGGTTCACAAAGTGCATGATGCCTGAGGCATTGTAGGGGATGCCTATCTTTGCGGGTGTAATGGCAAAGGTGGCATTGTCAGATGCGATAATCATGTCGCAGCTCAGGCACAGGTCGCAGGCTCCGCCCCACACGCTGCCGTCAACGCAGGCGATAACGGGAATGGCCACCTCCTGCACCTGATGCAGCATGCGTTCCATGGGCACATCGTAGGCCAGCGGGTCGCTGCCGTCCTGGGGTAGTTCGCGGATGTCGTGTCCTGCGCTCCACACTCCTTTGTAGCATTTTGCTTTGATAACGATTGCCACACACTCTTGGCTGTAACCGTAGCGAATCGCATTTACTAAGTCGTGGCACATCACATCGCTCAAGCAGTTGAGCTTTTGGGGATTGTTCATTTCAATGAAGCAAATCCTGTCTTCGATGGTCACATTAACCAGTTGGAATTGTTGTTCGTTTGTTGCCATGATAAAATATAGGTGTTAGATGATTATTCTGTTCGTTCGATGATGAGTTCGGCTGAATGTTCTTCGAGAGAATTATATTCATCGAGGTGAAAGTGCCCTCGGGGCGATTCGTCATTCGCCAGTGCAGTAAGATGATTGGCAAGTGACAGCAGCCCTTCTTTATTGGCCGAGAGAATAACAGATTCATTTTGAATCTTAACCGAAATCTCGTAATTGTCAATCCACTTAAATTCCATGACGATTGCTTTTCAGAGTTATGGTTCACAAATTTACAAAATAGTTTTGAACTTACATCATTATCTCATAAAAGTCTTTAATTGTAAGAGCACACTGTTTTCTTGGAATCTGCTATTCGATGGCCTCAAGATAGAAGGTGACAGGGCGAAAGCCATCGTTGCAACTGATCATGGCACTCATGGGATTCTGCATCCAGCCATCATAGAAATTGCCTTCGCCTTGTGCAAGTGCTTCAACAAAAGGCCGCATCGACTCCCATGCCGACGGGCATAAGCCTTCGGGGCAATGACCATCGATTGAAATCCATTGCTGACCCATAATCACATCGCAGGCGTGCTCAATAGGGTTCTCATACTGCGCCATCAGGTCGTGATAGACCGTTTGTCGCATGGCTGTGATTCTGACTTTCATGAGCGCTATGGTTGGGGTGTGGAGACGGGAGTCACCGTGTAGCCTTGCTGCTGCAGCAGTTCAATGACGCCTTGCGGTCCGGGCAGGTGACCTGCACCCACCGAGACGAGGATGCTACCCTTGTTCATGGCCTCGGTGATGACGGGAATCCAATTGTGATTGCGGTCGAAGACGAGACGCTTCAGGTCTTCAGCATCGCTACCGCCCAGCTCTTTGTCGCTCATGATTTCAAGAATCTTGCCTATGTTCTGGTTCTTGTAGTCGGCAACCAACTCTTTTGCCATGGTGTCCATTTTGTCGTCGGCCTTGCACATTTCGAGCAGGTCGCTTGCCTGCTTGTAGAGCGGGGCATTGAAGAGCAGATTGGTCTGGAACTCAATGGTTTCAAGGCTATTGGCCTTTTTGCCCTTGCTGGTGCATCGCTTTTCTACCGCCTTGTCAATCAGGTTCATGGGATTGAAATCAGGGATAGATGTGGTGGCCTGGATCACTTGGAGTTGCATCATAATGGCGGCAGGCTTCATCGGGTAGAACTTGTCGACACCAATGCCGAAGATTCCATAATACTTTTTAATGACATCATCGATGATTTTAAGCCCATCGGGAGAAATCAGCTTGTCGAGAGTGCTGTCGGCAGGCGCCATCATGGCCATCTGCATCATCTGCAGGGCCTCGGGGTTGGTCATGGCATCGTTCTGAATCTCGACATACACCTCATCAATGCTGTTGATGACCTCGTTTAATCCAGGTACACTGTCGATAAATTCACCAGAAATGAAGTGATGCGTACCGAAAAGGTAAGAGGGTTTCTGGAGTCCGTTGCCCGACACTTTCCACAAGAGCTGCGCGTTAGCGGAAAAGGCGCCTAATAATATGAAAACAAGAGTGACAAATTTTTTCATAATACAAAATGATTAATGTAATAATGATGCAAAAATAATGGAAATTATTAATAAAAGACATGGAAAACATAAAAAAACAGATGAAAAATGCCGTTTGAATGGCAATAAAGTCGTAACTTAGCAGAAAAAATTTATTAAACATTATTTTAAAACAAGAAAAATGATTGCATTAATTCTGTTGGCTGTGGTCGTGCTGGTGGCACTGGCCATTGGTCTGTATATCGTGAACACACAGCGTTCGCTCGTGAAGATGGACGAGAATTGCAAGAATGCACTTGGCCAGATTCAGGTGCAGCTCAATTCGCGCTGGGATGCACTGCTGGCACTTGCCAAGACGGCAAGCCAGTATGCTCAACATGAGAGCGAGACGCTTATTAAGGTTATTCAGCAGCGTCGTGGCGAGGATTTGAACAGCGCCGAAGCCATCAACAGCAATCAGGGAGAGTTGAATCAGGTGCTGGGCCGTCTGATTGCCATAGGTGAAGCTTATCCCGACCTGAAGGCTAACGAAATGTTTGCAAAAACGATGGATGGCGTGAACTCTTATGAGGAGAATGTCAGGATGAGCCGTATGGTATATAACGACTCAGCCACCAAACTCAACCGTGCTGTGCGTCAGTGGCCGTCGTCGTTTGTGGCCAGCATGCTCCACTTCACCGAGCGTGAATACCTCAAGGTTGACCAGGAGCAGAAGTCTCAGATGCCCGACATCTTTGGCGATAAATAGAGTCGTGATGAGACGCTTGATGCTAATACTGCTGCCCCTGTTCATGATGGTAGCGGTACCATTGCCCTGCAGCGCTGCCGTGCCGGAGAACACCGGTGGGGCGGGCGAGGAGATGTCGTTCAGTGCAAAGGAACTGAACAGCCCCATGATGCAGACGAGTGAACCTGAGGTGATGACCGCCGATGGTAATTTGCCGTCGAAAAAGTCCAAGTCGTTTTTCGCATGGCTGTGGAGTCATCCTATTCTTTTGCTGTTGCTGTTGAGCCTATTGCTGGGTCTGGTGTTCTATTGCATTATAAGGTCGATAAGATATTGGGTATGAATGCACGATTGAGATATAGCCTGCTGTTTGTCCTGGCCTTCATTGCGTTTGCTTCTGCCAGTGCCCAGCATCGCCTTGTGAATCTCGATATCAAGGTGCTGATCAACAACTACGGCAATGCCCGTGTGGTGGAAACCCGCACCATGGAAATCGATGAAGACGAGGGAACTGAATCCTTCATCAAGATGTATAATATGAATGGCATGGAGGTGGGCGAATTGAGCGTGAGCGATGAAACCGGAACCGAGTATAAGGTGGAAAGCGACTGGAATGTGAAGCGTTCCCGTTTGCAAAAGACCAATCGATGCGGATATAACCATACTGACGAAGGCGAGGAGTTGTGCTGGGGCATAGGTGAAGCCGGCCATAGGGTTTATACTGTGCGTTACACGCTCACGCGCCTTGTAAAGTCGTATGATGATTTCGACGGCTTCAACTTCATGTTCTATGAGAGCGACAGCCCCTATGCCGAGCATGTGAAAGTCACTATTGAGCGCGAGAATGATGCACCCTTCTTGCCCGAGTCGACACGCATTTGGGCTTTCCGCTATCGCGGTGATATTATGCTCGATGATGGCCATATCGTGGCTGAAACCGATGAACCTATGGTGGACAAGGGCGAGGGCGTGATAGTGATGGCTGTGTTCAACAAGGGTGTGTTCTATCCCGTCACTCGAGCTCAAGGCAGCATTGTGAAGATGCTGATTGAACCGGCTTTTGAAGGCAGTGACTATAGCATGAGCGACTGCGAGGACATGCTTGCGGCTATGAAGAATGGCAAGTTGTTGCCACAAGAAGACAATAATTTGGCTGCAACATCGTCGTTGATGGGCAGCAACAATCTGATGGATAAAAAGACTACCATCTGGGAAAAACTTTTTGACTTGGTGCGGCCATTCTTGCTGTTGGGTGCGATGATTCTGTTGATGCTTGTGCTCATCATAGGCATAACCAACATCTTCAACACTTTCTCTCGAGAAAAGAACCTCAAGCGGCTGTTTGGCAACAACCGCCATGAGGTGCAGGTTTGGAACCGTGACATCCCCTTCGAGGGCGACTTGAATCATTCCTACAGCGTGCTGGAGGCCGTAGAGCCCAATGATGCAGAGAACAGTAACCGCATCGCGGCATGTGTGATGCGCATGCTTTATAATGGTGCCGTAAAATTGCAATCTGTCATTGACAAGAAAGGGAATCTTTGTCAGATGCTTGAAATCGTCGAGCCGCCTGAGCAATGCCCTTACGAGAAGACCGACAAGGGCAATGTGCTGATGTACTTCCTGCAGCGCCTGATGTATGACTCGGCGGGCTCTGACCATGTGCTTCAGCCCAATGAACTGGGCAACTACATGAAGTCGAAGCCCGTGGAGAACCGTCCTGTGGTGAAAGTGCTTTATTCGCTCATGGAGAGCTCGAAAATCCGGCTCAAGGATGTGACTGTCGGCGAGGCCGAGCAGGTGTTCGGGTTGAAGAAGTTCCTGCAGGAGTTCACGCTGCTCAATGAGCGCACGGTCAAGGAGGCATCGCTCTGGAAAGAATATTTGGTCCATGCCACCTTGTTCGGCATTGCCGACCAGGTGCGGGCCGACATGAAGAAGATTTGGCCCGAATATGTGGAGATTGACCCGATTGCGGCTCAGTTAGAATCGACACCTACTCTTTGTTCCACTGTGGGGCAGTCCGCCATTATGGGCATGAGCTTCGTGCGCAATTTCGAGACGCCTGCCGAGCGCAGTGCGCGGCTTCAGCGCGAGCGCAGTTCGGGTGGAGGCGGCCGTTCGTCGCGTGGTGGCGGAGGCGGTCACAGCGGTGGTGGCGGCAGCGGTGTTCGTTAAAGCTCCAGCAATCTTTAAAAAAGAATAAGACTCCGTTTCTTGGACGATTCACATCGGCTTGAAACGGAGTCTGATAGTTTACTACTAAGTGGCTATTTGTGAGCCTGTAACAATGTTTTCTGTGTAATAAATTCAACCAATAACTAATTCACTTTCAAAAAATCAAGGTTTGTCATAAGCTGATCTGACCAGCTTCTTGACACTGCAAAATTACTGCTGCGATGGCTGTGCGGCAATCGCTCATTTTGGGGAATTTGGTGTTTTTTATCCCTAATTGAGGTGAAAATGGCGGCTAAATGACCGATTTGGGTTAAATGTGCATCAGGTCGCGATAGATGTCGAGGGCCTCTTTCATGTGGTCGGTAGAGATGGCTGCATCGAATTGTGGCGCTCCGCATTGTGAGAGCAGCACGCAGTTGATTTCGCCATCGCGGCTCTTCTTGTCGTGGGTCATGAACGCGATCAGTGCCTCGTAGTCGTCGCAGGTGATGTGGAAGGCGCCGTAGTTGTCGAGTACAAACTGTGCCAGTGCGTAGAGGTCTTGTGAGGAAAATCCGAACAGCTTGTGCGACAGGTAGGTTTCGGCAACCATTCCCCAAGCCACGGCAAAGCCATGCTGAATGGGCTTGCCTCGTTTCAGTGCCAGGCTCTCGAAGGCGTGAGCTACGGTGTGCCCCAGGTTCAAGGCTCGGCGAGTACCTGTCTCGAACGGGTCACTGTCAACATATTGCAGTTTGATGGCAACCGATTGCTCCATCGTCTTGAGGAACGCGTCGGTATTGAAAGAAGTGCTGAAATCGGTTTTGAGCAACTGGCAGAACAGGTCGTGGCTGTGCAGCAGGGCATGCTTGAGCATCTCGGCATAGCCGGCCTTGATTTCCGTCATTGGCAGGGTGTCAAGAAAGCACGACGACACGATGGTGTGCAAGGGCATACTGAAGGCGCCTATCTCGTTCTTCAGCCCGTTGAAGTCTATGCCGGTCTTCCCGCCTACCGAGGCATCGACCGCGCCCAACAGAGAAGTGGGGCAGTTGATGAACCTGATGCCGCGCTTGAAGGTGGCTGCGGCAAAGCCGCCCAGGTCGGTCACCATGCCGCCACCCACATTCACCACGATGCTGTTGCGTGTAGCACCGAGGTCACTGAGTTGCGTCCACACATAGGTCAGTGTTTCGAGATTTTTGCTCTCTTCACCAGCAGGGATGGTAATGATAGGTACCCCGGCAAGAACGGTGCTTTTCAGGCGTGGCACCACCAGCCTTGCAGTGTTTTCGTCGGCAATGATGAAGGCTTTGTTATAGTCGATGCCGGCCAACACTTTATCAAGTATGTCGCCCACATGATTTGTGTATGTAATGCCTTGTGCCAAAGTGCTATTTGCTTGTATCCTTAAAGTCTTGGATTAACTCTGGAAGAGTGGCTACGAAGTCTTCCATCGACTTGAAAACGATGTCGGCTCCCGCCTTGGCGAGTTCCTTCTCGGCAATGGGGCCGGTAGTGATGCCCACGGTAAAGCAGCCTGCGGCATGTGCCGCCTGCACACCCAGTGGAGCGTTCTCCACCACGATGCACTGGTTAGGTTTAGCTTCGGCTTTAGCCATGCCCTTGAGGTAGGGTTCTGGGTTGGGTTTGCCGTGCTTGGTATCATGAGCAGTGACTCGTTTTTCAGAGAAGAGTCCGGGGTATTCCACATCAATGCGCTCCAGCACCGAGGGTTCTCTTGAACCAGTGACAAGCACCCGCTCTATGCCAGCGTCTCTGAGTGTTTCGAGCATAGCCTGTGCCCCCGGCATGACAGGAACCTCACCCAGTTCTTTGAAGTAGCGGCCTTTCACCTTGTAGAGTTCCCATGCCTCATCGTCGGTAATGTTTTTGCCGGCACCTTTCTTGAACATGAGTTTGATGATGGCTGCTCCGGTCATGCCTTCATAAAGGTAGAACTCGTCGCGAGTGCACTTGATGCCGTTTTTCTTCATGAGCTTGACCCAGGCGCGCGTGTGGTTTTTCATTGAGTCAAACAAGATGCCATCGCAGTCAATAAGCGCCACTTTGCAGTCGATGGCCTTGTGGCCTGAGAATTTCAGGTAGTTGGTAATTGCGTTTTTACCTATCATTTCTGTGATATAATATGATTCTTTATTGAAGGTGTAAAAAGTTTATCTGATGGTGATGTGGAAACAGCCCTGCTTGCGCTCAAAGATGGCGAAGCAGCGACCTTGTTCCCTGAAATTGTACACAATCTCGGCAAGTACATTCTTGAGGTCTTCAAGCGAGATGGGGTGGTTGGGGTCAAGGCAGTCGAATTTCACCCAGCTGATGTCGAAAGTGGTGCCATAGAGGTGGCACGACTGCGAGGTGGCAGCACGGTTGCGTTTCTGTAGCTTGTTAACTGAGTAGTCAGTGCGCAGCAGGCTGGTGACACGAATGCGATAGTCGCCATTGCCACGCGCCTTGATGGTGTCGGCAAAAGCCGTAGCAATCTCTTTCAACAGGTTGGCAGCCTTAGGCACCAGATAGGGCATGGAATGCTTGAGTGAATCGATGAAATAAATGTCGGAGGTGTTGATTTTCACCAGAGGCTTCTTGACGAAGTAGGCAGTTCTGAAGTCGGTGATGGGTGTGATGCCATTGGCCTCGGCGGCAGGCAACTGGATGTGGTTGCTGTCGTTGAATATCTCCTTCAGGCTGCCTGGGATGATGTGCGTGGCAATGCGGCCCACATTGGCATTGTCGTCAACATTGGCGGCCTTCTTGCTGATGGGAGGCAGTTCGCTGCTCTTTTTCACCCACACTACTTTGTCGTTGTAGTGGTCGCTGCATGTGCAGCTCACCACCCCTGTGAGTGGTGTGCTCAGCAAAAAGAGAACGAGAAACAGTAGTGTTTTATTTGCCCACCGTCTGCACATAGAGAATGGTGTGTTTGTCGTCGAGTTTCATGGCTTGAGCCAGTTTCTCGCGGTCGCAGCCATAGCGCACCACGGTCTTGAGGCCAGCTTGTGCACAGTAGAGGTAAATGTTTTGTGAGGCGGCGCCGGCGGCATAGTGTTGGAATTCAGCCATCTTTTGCTTTTCATTGTCGCCCACGAGCACAATGTTGATGGGTGCTGTCTTGGCAAAGTCCTGCATGGCCGAGGCATCGCGGAAGTCGCCCTTGTTCACCACAGTGAGGGTGTTGTCTTCAGCGCTGTACTTGCTGATTTCGGTGGCTGTAATCACATAAATCTCGAGCTCTTGGCGGTTCATGGCGGTGCCAATGGTGCGTTTGCCGTCGTGTGTGATGCCCCAGGCTGCCCACAACATGTTGCTGAGGTCTTGCTTGGAGATGGTCGACTGCGGGTCGATGTCGCGGCTCGACTTGCGCTCGTTCATCACTTTCATGAGGGGTTGCCCGCCCACTGTCTGCGGTTCAGGAAGCACTTCGGCACTTCCTAAAGCACTGGTAGCAAATAAAATGCTTGCCATAATAAGTTTTGTTATTTTCATTATTTAAAAGAATAAAGTCATGAATATATTAATTGCTACAAATTTAAAAATAATTTTTCAACTAAGCAAAAAACATGTGTCGCAAAAAACATGAAAAATGCACGAAAGAATCAAGGCAAGTAGCGAAATAATCACTAACTTTGCATGCACAAGCAACCCATGATGGAAGATAATAAATATAAGATACTTTTTGTGTGTCTCGGGAATATTTGCAGGTCACCAGCTGCCGAGGGCGTGATGCAGCGCCTTGTAGAGGAGCGAGGAGTGGCGCATCGGTTCGAGATTGACTCGGCGGGCACTTATGGCGGGCATAGCGGTCAGCTGCCCGACCAGCGGATGCGTGTGCATGCCCGTCGGCGTGGTTATGAGTTGACGCACAGGGCCCGCCGCATTACGGGCTACGATATGGGCGACTTCGACATGATTGTGGCGATGGACGATGCCAACCGCGCCGACCTTGTGCGGCTTGCCCGCACACCTGAGGAGGTGAAGAAGATCGTGATGATTGGCGATTATATCACCCAGAATCCGCACTACGACTATGTGCCCGACCCGTATTACGAAGGCAGCGAGGGCTTTGAGCTGGCGCTCGACTTGCTTGAGGATGCTTGTATGCAGCTCCTCAATGAAATTATTGCAAAAAACAAAATCAACATATTATGAAGAAAAATCGTTTTATGACACTTGCCCTTGCCGCTGTTGTGGCGATGGGTGCGCAGACAAAGGCGCAGTCGCCGCTGGCGGTGCGCTGGGAGATGGGACAGAACGAGGCCGAACCGGGCTATTACAGTTCGCGCTTCGTATTGAAAAATGTGAGTGGCGACACGCTGCGCGGCAACTGGGAGTTCTTCTTCAACCAGTTTTCGCGTTCATTGAAGCTGCCAGCCGGCAGTCCCGTCGACATTAAGGAGGTATCCTCCACTTATTATCACATGACTCCCAATGCCGCTTACAAACCCCTGAAGCCTGGCGACAGCCTGGTGGTGGAGATGCTGATGCGTGGCACGATGGTGAGCATCTGTTATGTGCCCCAGGGCGGTCATGTGGTACTCGATGGCGCTTATTCGCAGCCGCTTGCCGTGAACATCAAGGTGGCTGAGTTGAAGGACCATAAGCAGTGGGAGAACCGCCAGCACGATTATCCCGATGGCAACTATATGTATGCCTTCAATGAAAAGCTGAAAGGCGAGGGCTGCTGTCAGCGTGAGTTTCGTTCGTTTGACATCTTCCCGAGCCCCAAAACTGTGGACTATGGCACTGGCACCACCGAAGTGGGCAATCTTGTGACCATCAAGACCAAACTGCTCAAGGGCGGCATTAAAAAGGCCAGGAAGTTGTTGGTGAGCGAACTGGCGCAGCGAGGTATCTATGAAAGCGGTAACCAGCGTGTGAAGATATGGCTCGATATCGACAAGAAACTGAACAACAATAGCGAATACTATGAGTTGACAGTGAAGAAAGACAGCATTGTGATTAAAGGCGCATCACAGGTGGGACTGATGAACGGTGTGAAGACCCTTGTTGCTGCCCTCGACCATAGTGCAGGTCACAGGTTGAACTGGGCCACTGTGAAAGATGCGCCCGACTTTGGCTATCGTGGATTCATGCTCGATATTGCGCGCAACTTCACTTCCTTCGACAACCTGAAGCGGTTTATTGACCTGCTCTCGTACTACAAAATCAACCGCCTGCAATTCCACTTCACCGACGACGAGGCCTGGCGCGTGGAGATGCCCAGCATACCTGAACTCACCGAAGTGGCTTCGCGCCGTGGATGCACGCTCGACGAGAATGGTTTCCTTGCCCAGATTTTTGATGGCAACGGCAACCCCAACGACCTGTCGCAAAGCGCCAATGGCTACTTGACCCGCGCCCAGATGGTGGAGCTGCTCAAATATGCCGATGCCCGCGGCATCAAGGTGATACCCGAGATAGAGACACCCGGACATGCCCGTGCTGCCATCGTGGCAATGAGGAACCGCTACGCCCGTTATGCCGCGACCAACAAGCTCCTGGCCGAACAATATAAGCTGTGGGATGATGATGACAAGCCCGATTTCACCTCGGCGCAGCGCTATCACGACAATGTGCTCAATGTGGCGCAGGATGGCGTGTATAACTTCCTGCAGACGGTGGTAGAAGACCTCGCAAAGATGTACAAGGATGCCGGTTTGAAACTGGACATTCTGCACTTGGGCGGCGATGAGGTCGCTAATGGCGCCTGGAATGGTTCACCCGCTGTTCAGGCACTCATGGCACGCGAAGGGCTGAAGACCCAGCACGATGTGCATGAATACTACTTGCGCCGCATCTCCGACTACCTGGTCAAGAAAGGCATTAAGATTGAAGGCTGGCAAGAGGTGGCGATGAACAACTCGGCAGCGTTCAATGCCGTGATGACGCAGCGCATAGCAGGTGTGAACGCCTGGAGCACGGTGGGCCGTCGCGACACGGTGCCTTACACGCTTGCCAATGCCGGCTATCCCGTGATTCTCTCGAATGTGACTAACTTCTACATCGATATGGCCTACAGCTGGCACCAGTATGAGAGAGGTCTGCATTGGGGTGGGACGGTCGACGAGTATGCCACCTGGTATGCCCAGCCCTACGACATCTACCGCTCGGCCCGCGTGCATCTCGATGGCACTTCCGTCGATATGGAGAATGCCGCTGTGGGTAAGATGCCACTGCGCAATGTGCAGAACATCATTGGTGTGCAAGGTCAGCTGTGGGCCGAGACCATCAGGAGTTTTGAGCAGGTGCAGATGTACTGTTTGCCCAAGATGTTGGGCTTGAGCGAACGCGGCTGGAATGCGATTCCCGAGTTTGTGAAGAACGGTGCTGAACAGGACTATGAGGGCTGCTTGCGCTCCTATAACCAGAAGATCGGGCGGAACGAGTTGCCCGTGCTCAAGCGTCGTGGCTACGCTTTCAGATTGGGCCAGCCCGGCATAGTGGTGAAGGACGGCAAACTGCTTGCCAACAGTCAGTATTGCGGCGAGGTAATCCGTTACACACTCGACGGAACCGAGCCTGATGCCACCTCGCCTGTGTGGACGGGACCCGTGACCATAGGCAAGGGTGTGAAACTCATCAAGGCCAAGGCCATGTATCTGGGCCGCGAGAGCCTCACCACCTACCTGTGGCTCGAATGATGATGTGACGCAACTACTGGCATATTAATTGATATACTATATATAAAGGCATTTTTATTTGCCTATCTAATAAATCAGTATTAATTTTGCAGAGATTTTTGAAATTGATACAAAACAATGAAGATAATCAGTAACCCGACCGAGCTGCAAAAGGCGGTGAAGTCATATCGCGAAGCAGGCAAGAGCATAGGTCTGGTGCCCACGATGGGTGCTCTGCATGAGGGCCACAAGTCGCTTGTGGTGCGTGCTCGTGCTGAAAACGATGTGGTGGTGGTGAGCGTGTTTCTGAACCCCACTCAGTTCAACAACAAGGAAGACTTGCGCACTTATCCGCGCACTGCCGAGGCCGATGCCGCCATGCTCGAATCGTGTGGTGTGGACATCGCATTCATGCCCAGTGTCGACGATATATATCCCGAACCCGATACCCGTGTGTTCCATCTTGGGCCTGTGGCCGAAGTCATGGAGGGCGCCATGCGTCCTGGCCATTTCAACGGCGTGTGCCAGATTGTGAGCAAGCTGTTCAGCTTTGTGGAGCCTGACCGTGCCTACTTTGGCGAAAAGGACTTCCAGCAGATTGCCGTGATTCGCGCCATGGTGACTCAACTGGGTTTCAACCTCGAGATTGTGCCTTGCCCCTGTGTGCGTGAGGCCGACGGACTTGCCAAGAGCAGCCGCAATGTGAGGTTGACTCCCACCGTGCGTCGCGTGGCTCCAGCCATCTACAAGACTTTGAAGGAGAGTCTTGACTTCGCTTCGTTCCACACCGTGGAGCAGACCCACGACTGGGTGGTGGCAACGCTCAATGCCTATCCCGAAATGGAAGTGGAATACTTCTCGATTTGCGACGGCATCACACTGCAGCCCGTGCAGGACTGGAACGACACCGACTATGTGGTGGGTTGCATCACCGTATATTGCGGCGATGTGCGTGAAATTGATAACATAACTTATAAAAACGAAAGTTGAGATGCAGATACAAGTAGTTAAATCGAAGATACATCGTGTGACCGTGACAGGTGCGAACCTGAACTACATAGGGAGCATCACGATTGATGAGGACCTGATGGATGCCGCCAATATCATTGAGGGCGAGCGAGTGTATGTGGTTGACAACAACAATGGCGAACGCCTCGACACCTATGTGATCAAGGGTGAGCGCGGCAAGGGCGAGATTTGCCTGAACGGTGCCGCTGCACGCAAGGTGGAGCCGGGCGATGTGGTCATCATCATGTCGTATGCCTTCATGACACCCGACGAGGCCCGCAAGTTCAAGCCCGCCATCGTATTCCCCGACACGCACACCAACAAGATTATTGAGTGAGTAAGAAAACACTAAAAAAATAGCTGAAGAATAAAAGTTAGTTTTATGTTTGATAATTTAAGCGAAAGACTCGAAAGATCATTCAAGATACTTAAAGGACAAGGTAAGATTACCGAAATCAATGTGGCCGAAACCCTCAAGGATGTGCGTAAGGCACTGCTTGAAGCCGATGTGAACTACAAGGTGGCGAAGCAGTTTACCGACACGGTGAAGGAGAAGGCCCTGGGCCAGAATGTGATCAATTCGTTGAAGCCCAGTCAGCTGATGGTGAAAATCGTGCACGATGAGCTCACCGAGCTGATGGGTGGCGAGCAGGCTCCCTTCAACATCGAGGGCAACCCGGCTGTGGTACTCATGTCGGGTCTGCAAGGTTCTGGTAAGACCACCTTCTCGGGCAAGCTGGCCCGCAAGATGAAGCATGAAAAGGGCAAGAATCCCATGCTGGTGGCATGCGATGTGTATCGTCCTGCCGCCATCGAGCAGCTCAAGGTCATTGCCGAGCAGATTGGCGTGCCAGTGTATAGCGAGCCCGAGAGCAAAGACCCCGTGAGCATTGCACGCAACGCCATTGCCGAAGCCCGCCGCAAGGGCAACGACCTGGTGATTGTGGATACCGCGGGTCGTCTGGCTGTGGATGAGATGATGATGACCGAGATCAAGGCCATCAAAGATGCCATCAACCCCTCTGAGACCCTGTTTGTCGTCGACTCGATGACGGGTCAGGATGCGGTGAACACTGCCAAGGCATTCAACGATCGCCTCGACTTCGACGGCGTGGTGCTCACCAAACTCGATGGTGACACCCGTGGTGGTGCGGCGCTCTCGATTCGTGCCGTGGTCAACAAGCCCATCAAGTTTGTGGGTACGGGCGAGCGCATGGAGGCCATCGACCCCTTCCGTCCCGCTGGTATGGCCGATCGTATTCTGGGCATGGGCGACATCGTGTCGTTTGTCGACCGCATGCAGCAGCAGTACGACGAGGAAGAGGCCCGCAAGTTGCAGAAGAAGATTGCCAAGAACCAGTTCAACTTCAACGACTTCCTGCAGCAGATCAAGCAAATCAAGAAGATGGGTAGCATCAAGGACCTCGCTTCGATGATTCCTGGTGTGGGCAAGGCCATGAAGGATATCAATATCGACGACAATGCCTTCAAGAGCATTGAGGCCATCATCTACTCGATGACCCCCTACGAGCGTGAGCATCCCGAGGTGATGAACGGCCGTCGCCGTGAACGCATTGCCAAGGGTAGTGGCACCAACATTCAGGAGGTGAACCGTCTGCTCAAGCAGTTCGACCAGACTCGCAAGATGATGCAGGCCGTGACCACCAAGAACCCGATGAAGATGATGCGCAACATTCGCAACATGCCCAATATGCCACGGCGCCGATAAGAGAAACAGTGAAGGCACCTCCTGCAACGAAGGTGCCTTTTTCACGATATAATCAAGAATAACCTATAAAATCAAGAAAAAGATGACATTGATTGATGGCAAGAGTGTTGCCAAGGAAGTGAAGCAGCGCATAGCAGCTCAAGTCGAGGAAATGGTGGCAGCCG
>JAFZSO010000039.1 GCA_017619355.1 Muribaculaceae bacterium | reverse complement strand
TCACCTGGTCGGCGGTGCGAGCCGCAGCCAGCGCCCCGCGCTTATGGAAGTACTTGGGAAAGACAAACTCGGCAGGCAAGGTGTAGCCAGGGTCGCCCTCACCAAGCACAGCGGTAGAGTCGGCCGTCTTCGACGACGGGTCGCCAGCCTGCACCATAAACTGGTTGATGACACGATGGAACAGTACGCCATCATAATAGCCTTCCTCGGCCAGTTTCACGAAATTGTCGCGATGGGCGGGTGTTTCATCATACAAGGCCAGCACAAAATCGCCCATAGAGGTCTTTACCTCCACTTTCACACGGTTGTCCACTGTTGTTTTAGTTTGGGCGGCACCGGGCAGCAACAGGCCCAGCACAGACATTATGATTAATAGGTGTCTTTTCATATCACGTCAGTTCTTAGATCCCCACAGGATAAAGACGCTTGTAGATGCGCCTGAAGTTGTCGTCAGTCTCACTCAGTTCACGGGCATTCTCCCTGAAGTCGGGGCCCCACAACGCCACGGCAAGGTCACCGAGGTACACATGCTCGCGGTCGCGGGTGATGGCGGCTTTCACCAGTTTGTCGATGCACAATGTGTATTTCTCGGCATCGATGGCATGCAGGTAGCGAGCTGTGCTCACCACAAACTGCCCCGTCTTGTCGACCTGAATGATGTTCTCCACAAGGTCGGGCATAATGCTATCCACATTATTTATATTGTTGGCGATATACTCATAGGTCATGAGACCATTTGGGTCTTTCGCCAGTCGTTTCATCAATTTCTCGTCCATAATTACATTGACTTTTAATTGTTTTCGTAGGATTTCTTCAACAAAACCGGTGCAAAGATAGTGATTTTGTCTTAAACTCTCCTACTTGGCAAGCGACATATTGAGCGAGATGCCATAATTGCTGTTGGTGGTTGGGTAAGCATTCTGCGACACAAGCGGTGTGTTCACCTGGTGATCGAAGTAGGCTCCAATGGTCACACGCTTGCTCATCACATAGTTGGCAGTGAAGTTGATGCCCAGCGTCTTGGTGCCACTTGTAGCCTGCGTGGTGTTAACGTCAATCTTGCGTATCAAGGCCGTGTTGTTGCTGTATTGGAAGTCGAACTTGAGCGTCAAGTCGTTGCTCACATTTTCTTGCTTGCTCTTGATCTTCAGCACGGTGTTGAAGTTAGCAATCTTGAAACCAGCACCCACCACAAACGACTTCGAAAGCGCCTCGACAAGCTGGCCTGCCGAGGAGTTGAGCGACAGTGTGCGACTGTCACGATACTCGACATTGAAGGTGAGATTGTTGTTCAAGGTGGCATTCACACCCAGCAGCGGGGCAAACTTCTCAGTCAGGGTCACCGACGAGATGTTGTAGGGCGACGACGGCACGGGACTGCCCGTCAACGCATCTTGCGTGAAGCCCAAACCCTCACCTATTGTCACCCAGTCGCTATAACTTGAGTAGGAACCCACCTGATAGGTACACTGATAGGCGTGAGTGAGCGTAAAGCTCTTGAAGTACTTCTTGAAGAACGGCAACTTCGACAGACCATCGTAGGTCACACGCCAGTTGGGCAGAATCTCCTTGAGCGACGGGAAGGGACTCAGTGTCACCTTCTTCGCATCCTTGCCCGAGTAAGCAGCCATGAATGCGGGAATGAGCACATCTGATCCCATCTGGTTCACGGTGCCATTCTCGGGATTGAAATCGGAATTGGCATAGATGGTGCCATTGATAAAGCCACGGTCAGGATAACTGGTTCCCGTATATTGCGACTCAATGCGCTGGGCAACAACGGGGATATTCTCAAGGAACTTGTCGAAGGCTGCACTATGATAGCCGTCGTCGGCACTCACACCGCGCAAAGCAGTTGCTATGGCCATGTGGGTCTTGGTATAGCTACCTGAGTAGATGGTGGTCATGTCGTCGTACATGAACTGGAGCTGACTGGTACGGTTATCGGTGCGGTTGCCCGTGAGTGTTATCTTCAGACCCTTAATGGGTTCGAGCTGAATCTCGGCACTGAATTCCTGCGTCTTGGCATAAAGGGCTGGCGATGTCATGCTCTCGTCGCAAAGCAGCCAACCGCGTTCCTTGGCCCGGTTAATGTAGCTATCGTCAGTGAAACCAAAGGCAAAGTCAAGACCTGGTGCCATCACGTCATATTGTGTCGACTGTCCGAAGATGTTGCCAATCTCGGGCTTGAACTGCGGCAACGATAGCTGTCGCGTGGTCCTGAACCTCACGCTCACATTCTTCACCGACATGGCAAGGCGGGTGGCATATTGGCCAAACTCCGTCAAGAAATTCTTCTTGTCTCCACCCGTAAGTTCGGTAATAGTGAGCTTAATGTTTTCAGTGCCTTTATTCTGGATGATGATGGTATTATCATCTTTCACTTCGTACTTTATCGGGAATCGCTGACCGTCGCTCGTGGTAGCCGTCACACGCAGTTTCTTCACATTCATGTTGTGTTTCACTTCCAGAGTGGTGTCGGCATTGAGTTTGTAGGCTCGATTAAACTTCTTGGGTTTCTTCGTATTCTTGTTATCGCGATTCGACCCGCCACCGCTCGACGAGAAGCGCTTGTTCACATCTTTCAGATAGGGAATCTTGTTATAGAGCTGATCAAGATTGAAGCGGCCATCCAGGTTCAGCGATGACTGATTGGCGATGGTGTGACCCGAGAAGGAGCCATCAATCGTGGTTCCGCGATCCCAGTTATAGGTCGCATTATAGGATGCGTTAGCTGTGATGAAGCTCAAGATGGGGATGGCGTTGAACGGTGCCTTGTAAGAGGCTGTGAACGTCTGGTTATAAGCCCACGGTGTACCCAGGCTCTTGATGCTGCGCCACACGCTGTCTTTCCAGTCACGATACTCGTCGGGGAAGAGTTTCTTGTTAACCTGTCCCATGGGTTCCATGATGTGAGCGGTCGTCTGCGTGTTGAGCGACACACTTAACGACTTGGTGAAATTCCACGTCAGGGCAAACTGGCGGTCCCACATGAAGTTCTTGCTCACCGAAACAGGCAATTCCACATCAATGTCGGTTTCATTGCGGGTTTGCTGTTCATAGTAGTAACGCGAGATATTGGTACTGAAGGCAACCGACGAAGGCAGCCAGTGAATCTCCCATTCCCTGAAGAACTTCATGTTCTTGTTCTTCTCGTCAATCAGTTTCTTGAACGGGGTGAATGGTTTGGCATAAGGCACCCAGTTATACTGGAAACTGCCTCGATAGTCGTTGGTGTTTTCATACACATTATCGGGGTCAGTAATATGCGTCTTGCTGAAAGAGTAGCTGAATGTGAAGTTGGCAGGATCCCAAGGCATCGAGTTCTTGCTCTTGACATCAAACTTCAAACCCGACACACTGAAGTTCTGGACCGTATGACGAGTCACAGCATAGGCATTAATCGAGTCCTTCTGTTCTTCAGTGTCGCAAGCATCGATGGCGTCTTTCAGCAGCACGTCCTGATCAAGAGGATTATACTTGGGTGTAGTCTTCTCATTGCTGTAAGAGTAGTATACAGGAGCATGCAGTTTCACCTTCTCGGGCAGGAAGCGCCCCATGTCGGTCTGAACAGCAATGTTATACTGGTCGTAGTTGTCGAGACGACGCTGACTCAAGCCTTGATCGACCGAGCCGAAGCCGGCCGTCTCCTTGTGCATACCCACGTTCACCGTGGCAATGTCACTCATGTTCAGGCTCAGGCTTGCCTTGGCAGCCCAGCCGCCATCCTGGTCGAAGTCGGTCACACGCAATTCATCCACCCACACGGTGCAATCCTTGGTCGAATTGGAGTTGTTGCGCACACCTATCATCATCACTCGCACCTCGCTCAGCGACGGGTTACCCATCACTGTCACACGATTGTTAGGATGGTCGGGATCTTGCTCAAGGTATCGTGAGTAGTATGACACACCTTCCTCGCCGGCCATCTTCTTCATGTTACGGTTCTTCTTAACTTCAGGCAGCAACGACAGGTTCAGGTCGAGCATATTCTCTTCGGGCCACACCTTCATGCGGTCGGCAGTGCTGTTAGTGCTATAGTGACCAGGAGGAGTTACTACCAATGGAATCTCATATTCATAGTAGTTATTCTTCACATCCGAACCCAAACGCACAAACACCGACACATCACCATTCTTCAGCCCGGTCACATCGTCCATGAAGGCCTCGTTGTGCACAAACATCTGCAGTCTCTTGTAGATGCGCAGGTCAAGGCCCGAATTGCGATACACACCGCGGGCATCACCTGCCTGCAGGTGTTCCACCTTCATCTGCATCGACTGCTCGTTGAGCTGCGTCACTTGCGACTGACCCGAGTCGATAATGCGGCTCACACCTGGAGGCAGCACATAGTTTACAGGTTCACGCGACGCATTCTCCTCAATGTTCACCGTGTTCACGTTGATGGAACCATCGGCAGGGGCATCGCCACGCATATTCAAGTTATAGTCATAGTTGCGCCACTCGCCACGCACCAGTTCCAGACTGGCAAAGCGCAAGTGGGTGACTTTCTTGAACTGTGTCATGAACATGCGCATGAAACGAATGGTGGTAAAGTCGTTGATCGAGCCCACCTTCTTTTCATACTCACGCAGCGGGATGCTGAACTGATACCACGTCACATGCTGGTCCTTGCCGTCGCGAGTACGCTGCACAGCATTCTGCTTGTCGACGATATAGTTCCTACCCACTTCCAAATCCTCGGGCCTGATTGATATCTTGTACTGGAAGTAGCGTTCATACTCGTTCAGGGTATTGTCCTGGTTGATATCTTCCACGTCAGGTACACTGCGCGACGACTGATACATACCGTCGGAAGCATCCTCCTGCGACAACGAGTTGCCCTCTGTACCGTTATAGTGCTTATAGCGCTCAAGAATCGAAAGCCGCTGTTCGTCATAATCATATCCCCTGAAGAAGTGGTAATTGTCGCCTGCGGGGTCATTAAATGGAGAGAACTGATCCTCCTCCATGCGCGCAATTGCCTCAGCCGAGAGTTTCGAACGCAGGTTGTTCACATAGGTCTGATAGGTGGGGAAATTCTTCTCTTCTGAGGTCGGGATTCCGTTCATACCTACATCTTGCTTCACGCGTGAGCCAGCAGCATTGTCGAAAGCATAGGTCATCGATGTCTGCGTCGACACCTTACCCCACTGCGTAGTCTTCAGATAGGCTGTGTCCATTTCATTGGTCGGCAAACCGTTTTCGTACGATTTCAAACCATCTTTCAGGATATCCTCGCTCACCTCACCCAGGTTGAAGTACAGGTCACCACCCTCACGGTTGTCGTTGTTCGGGTCAAGGAATGGGTCAAGTAGCCAGAACTGGATATACTCAATGTTAGATTGTTCAAAATTGGTGTTGTCGAGTTTGCGCATGATACCACCCCAGCGTTTCTCGGGATTCAGCAGATTGCCATCACTGTCGATGTTGGCATCATCCAGGTTATAAGGGCCACGCTCCTCGGGATAGAACGACAGGTTCAGCGTCTGGATGGTCGATGCCTCGCCATAGTTCAACTCACGGCCGGGGAACACCTCGCTATAGGGAATGTCGCGTACATAGGGATTCGACAATTGTTCAAGGTCGTTCTTGATGTAACCGGGCACATACGACGAGTTGCGCTGCGTGAACAATCGATCGATATAGTACCATGCCAGCAAAGCACGGTTTTTACCATAATCCACATTGTTCGACAACGAAGCCTCTGGGAACAAAGCGTTAGAGCTATTATCAAATGGTGTGGATGCAAGGAACCATGAATAAGGCGAGCGCAAGTCGATACCTGATTGAGTCGACTCGAAGTCATCAATATAAGAACTACCTGCATTTGAGCCAGTGCGAGCCTGATGTGGCACAAGCTGAGCAAATTCACCTCTGAAGCTCAAGGTCGACGGAGCAGTAGCGTTCACTGTAGGAATCTTGTTCAGCAGATTGGTGAGCCACATGAATTTGGTGTTATACGACGCATTCACGCCCCAAATAGTGTTCTTCACAAGCTCATCGCCTATCGACACCTTCTCGGTCAACGCTTTTTCGCCATAGTGCATGATGGTTCCGCCTATGTGGAAGTCCTTGTTAAAGGCATAGTCGAGGTCCAGACCCAGCAGTGTCTTGCGCTGCATGCTGAAGGTCGACTGGTTCTCGAGCGAAACGCTGATGTTGGTTCCAGCATCAATCAGACTCTGGTTGGTGATTGTCACCGTTCCCATATTGTAGTCAACGGTATAGTCACTGTTCTCAGTCAGCGGCACACCGCCAGCTGACACAATAACCGACCCGCGAGGAACATTCATCGCATTCAGTTTGATGGTGTTGCCCGATGATGCCTGATACTCACCCTGGAGAATGAACTTGTTCTTATCCTGATACTGGCGGGCAATGGTCAGTGTCGAGTCATAGAGCTCGGTATAGACGTAGTTCTTGGCAATGCTCTCGTTTCCTATTGCACTGGCAAGGAAACGGCCGAAAGGCTCAACTACAGGGAATATCACCCTACCCTTCGACGAAACAACGGTACATCCCTCGATATAGTCGAAACGACCATCAGGGTTAAACTGCTTATTGGCGTCGAGACGGTCAAGATTCAGCACTTTTATCAGAGGCACGCCATTGATGTTGCCGGCAGGGATATAATTCAGCTGTGTACCAGTTGTATCGCTCAGATACTTTACATTCAGCTTGAAATTCTTTTCCTGCACCTGATAGGTTCCTAACGAATAGACGTTTTTCATCATCAGGTGCCACATAGGAGTTTTGGGCGACACAGTGGTGCTCTTCAGCATCTTCACATAGAGCGACTGGTCGGTCGATGTGATGTCGCCTGAGAACTCACCCACCTGGTAGGTCCTGCCACGATAAGTATACTGATAGGCTACAGCAAGCACCTCATCGGCATTCAGTGCCGTATTCAGCGAGATGTAGCCCAACGACGAATTCAGTGTGTATTCACTGGGCTGAAGCAGGCGGGCACTCTCAAGTTTCTCATAGTCGCGGCCACCCTCTATGCCATAAGCCTGCAATGGTTCCAGAGCTGTCGACATCTGACTGATGTAACGAGCTTCGGGATATTGCTCCTTGATTTCAGTCAGCTCATTATTCGATGTGTTGCTCGGATTGGGCTGTGAGGGATCGGCCACCCAGTGGTCGCTCAAGAGATTCTTGTTCTCACCCACATCCATGAATGCGACCAGGTTGCGCGACTCGTTATAGTTGCCACGCTTGTTGGTTACCCACACTTCAATGCGGTTAATCTCAACACCCGACGCTACCAGAGGCAATTTCGAGCACCAGGCGTCATAGTTCTCCCTGAAAAAGTGCCCAAGGAAGAAGTGCTTGTTCTGATCATAAGCATCGGCTGTGATATAGAACGGCGTTGACTGCGAACCTCCTTTGGAGTTCACCGTCTGCGACTCCGAGTTCTGCTGTGAAACAAGAGCTGTAGCCGTCAACTTGCCGAATTGCAACTTCGCTTTAATACCGAACAGGGCTGCACTTCCCCTGATGAGCGACGACCCGGTGGTCATGCTCACGTTACCAGCCTCAAGATTCTTGATGATCTCATCTTCTTTACCCTCATAGGCGAGTTTCAGGTTCTTGTTGTCAAATTCAAACGTAGCATCAGTGTTATACGTCATGTTGAACCTCATCTTGTCGCCAACCGATGCCGTCACAGTAGCCTGAATCTTCTGGTCAAAGTCGAAGTACGTCTTCCTGCGGGCCGATACCATCAAGGCAGGGTTGTCGGTCTTATTGCTCTTGATTCCCATGTTGATGGTCACCGAGCCTTGTGTCTTCAACTGAACGCCACCTGGGCCAAACACCGATTCAAGCGGCCCAAGGCCAAATTGCATGTCAAGGAAGTTGAATGGCTGGTCCTTCTTCTGCTCAGCACTCTCGGCATTCTTTTGCCTATAGTACTCTTGCATCGATTGCCGCAACGCAATGTTCTCATACTCTTCGGGAGAGAGCAGGAAAGGAGTCATGATATCGTTATCGCCCACTTTGGTATGAATCACATAATGGCCTGTTTCATAGTCAAATTCGGCGGTAGTCGTGAGATTGCTCGGATTCTTCAAGTCGGTAGGATTTTGCACAAACTGCAAGTCACTATAGCTTTGCGACAGCTTGTCGGTCACATCAAAGCGCAAGTTCATCGAGTCTTTTGTCCATTTGTTCGTCACCCCATCAGGGCGAGCTGGTGGCGGAGGCGATTTTTGTTGCTCGCCTGTGGTTTTGCTTTGTGCGTATCCAGCCTGAAAACACATGACTGCTGCACATATTGTGAGCAGTAGCGTTTTTAACAATATTTTAGTTTTTTTAAGCCCAAAAGCCATCCTAAATAATCTTTAATTATACGTTATATGCGTGCATAAGATTTTTTACATCATCTTCAATGCACGTTTGATGGCGTCTTCAACCGAAACCGACGGGTTTTCCGTAAACAGCTTTTTCAGAGCCTTTTGCGACGCAGCCTGACTAAATCCAAGCATCACAAGCGCTGCTAAAGCCTCTTCAAAGGTCTCGTTTGAAGCCCCTGTATTATCTATTAACGTAACAGATGGCATTTTTATTTTATCCTTCAAATCCACAATAATGCGTTGTGCCGTTTTTGCACCCACGCCTTTCACTGATTTCATACTCGCCACATTGCCCGATGCAATCGCCTGTTCAAGCTCTTGAGGAGGCAGCGACGACAGAATCATACGGGCTGTGTTCGGTCCCACACCACTCACACTAATCAGCAGCAAAAACAACTCACGTTCGCGCTTTCCTGCAAATCCAAAAAGCACGTGAGCATCTTCTCTGATGCTCTCATATACATAGAGAAATCCTTCGCCACCCATACCTTTAGGCTGCAGGTAGTTATACGTTGTCAATGAGATGTTTAACATATAGCCCATGCCGTGGTTATCAAGCACGGCATAAGTTGGTGTCAATTCAGCGATTGTTCCTTTTATGTAGTCAAGCATAATCTAATCTTTTCGTTAAAAATAGAATCAAAATTACACATTTTTTGCTATCCCACCAAATTTCCCGCTATTTCATCTCAAATCACACGCAGTATGATGTTGATGAGGGCAGTCACGTCGCTCACATTCACAAGTCCGTCGCCATTCACGTCAGCCACAATTTGATCAGTAGGTAAAACACTCAGAATCATATTTATCAGCATGGTCACATCACTCACGTTCACACTCCCATCGCGGTTCACGTCACCACGCATAGTTCCTGTGAGCACATAGCGCAACCCTGCTGCCACATCAAGTTTACCGAACCCCCATCGACGCGCATCACCAGCTGTCACAAAACTGTCACGATTACTCGTCAGGCGCAGCACCTCACGCACATCATCACCCGTGAGCATGGGGTTGGCCTCAAGCCACAATGCCACCGCTCCCGTCACAACGGGTGCCGACATCGACGTCCCTAAATTGCTGCCGTAGGCATAGCGTTCATCGTCGACATACACATAACTGTTCACCCAGCGGGGATTATCCATGTCGGTGGGATTATAGCGATTATATGACGATACAAGTGACTTGCCAGGAGCCACCACATCGGGACGCATCACACCATTGGCATCAGGTCCATATGACGAGAAAGAAGCAATATCATACAGCACTACACCCGAAGTTAAAGTAGTATTGCTCCCGCTTATCACCGCCGCTTTGGCGCGACTGTTATAAGCTCCGACCGATAGCGTATGCTTGCCAGTGGCAAGATCACTTATGGTCATTTCGGTAGTTCCCTGAAGCCACATCGGGTCTCCATCTTTCAGGCGGGTCATGCGCATCCCGCTGCACCACCCCATCAGTTCACATTCTTCTCCTGGCACCAGCTGCAGAGCAAGGAACAGGTTGCTGGGTAGATGACTAGTTTCAATGGCCAGTAGCGTGTGGAACTTATGCAACTGCTCAAAGGCAAAATCCACATAGTCTTCGCCATAATTGCCCTCAAAAGCCGTGCTCATATCAATGTGATAAACGCTGTCGGCTTCAGTTTCGTTATATAAGTAATAAGGTGTAGATTTCACCACCTCACAGGTCGTCTTGTCGACCAGCACGAGCCGCATACGCAGCATCGCAGCATTACTCGACCACAGGCTCACATAGCCACTTACCGAGGGTGATTGCTTTGAGTTGGCAAGGACAGCAGTAACCGTATCACCCACACTCAGCTGAGGTGAACGGGCAAAGAGCGGACTGGTTCCGTCGTTGCCTGCTGCAAGCACACATATCCTGCCGGGAGCACTAAACCCATCCATCAATTGGCATAGTTCTGATGTCCCGTCATGAGCCCCCACATGTGAACTGATGCTCAAGTTCACCACACAAGGCATCCCCACGCTATCAGCATAGTGGAAAATGTAGCTGAGCGAGTTTGCGATGTTCACATCAGTTAGATCTTTGGATGGCATGGCACATATTACCAGTGTAGCTTCAGGGGCAACACCATAAAAGTCATTTCCACAATAGCCACCAGCCGCAGTGCCAGTTGTGTGAGTGCCATGCGATTGCGTAGCGCAGTCAGTCGTCAGTTGTGCTATGGCTTCTGGCGTTTCATAGGCACTGCCTGGCAAAGTAAGGCCGTTGATTACGGGTGAAGCACCCGTGCTGTCGGCAGGCAGATAAGCCCGCGCTACACGGCTGTGCCCCATGCTGTCAATGAAATTAATATGGTTAAAATCCACACCCACGTCTATCACACCCACAATCACTCCTTTTCCCTTATAAGCCAATGGAAGCGACAACCCATCATGCACCGCATCCACACGACACAGATAGCGAGCACTATCGTTGCACAAAGTCATGGGTTGAGCCATCGAGATGCGACGCACACCTTTCTTGCTTGCCAGTTGAGGCAACAAATCTAACGGCACACGCACAGTAAAGACAGAGCCGAAACGCGCATTCACTTCCACCCCCATCGACTGCAGTTGGGTTATGGCCAAATCAGTATCAGCCTCAACAAAGGCGACAATCATAGGCGGCAAGGAGCCAGGTTTTCTCAACTCGTTACGATGCATGCCATTTAATTGTAGCCGCGTCCGCGCCGAAAGCACGCTTTGTGCATGCACAGCCTCAACACACACCCAGCACAGCAATATCACCAACAACTTCTTCATCGCACCATGATTTTTCGAGTCACAATAGTATCTGGAGTCATAACTCGTATCACATAGGCTCCGGCAGCAAGTTCTGGCACAAGCACGTCGGCACTACCGTCAAATGTCGGCAACGTCATCTTACTCACACATTGGCCTTGCATCGAATATACCTCAATGCTCAACCTCGATGCACCGCAACCGCGCACATGCATACTGCGACTTGACTCCATATAAGTCACATCAAGATTTGAGATGTCATTCTTGACATCCTTTATGCTGGTCGACAGCACTGCTTGCAGTCCAGCGTGAGCATCAATCTTGCCGGCCCCACAGCATTCGGGCTCAGCTTCCACATAGTGGTCGCGCATGGCTGTAGAACGAATCACCCTCTTGACATCAGCCACAGTGAGGTTTGGATTGGCTTCGAGCCACAACGCCACTATGCCGCTCACCACAGGAGCCGACATCGACGTGCCCGATTTGGCTCCCCACCAATGTGCGTTTCCTTCATTGTCAATCTCTTCAGCAGTCACAACATTACGCGACAAACCTTCCTGATAACGGTTCAACGCCGAAACCACCATCTGACCCGGAGCCAGCACAAGCGGATGTTGATGACCCGCCTTATCTACGCCATAGCTGGAGAAATAGGAACGATAACCCATAACACCGCTCGTAGGGTGCTCACCACCATCAACAAGTGGATATGTGCTGCGCGACACATAAGCACCCACCGACACTGTATTCTGTCCAGTGGCCATATCACTTATTGAGCAAGAGGGGTTGCCACTCATGCAACTGTCTACGCCCAAGCTCTTCAAGTCCTGACCGTCACAGCTCCACACGTCAATTTCCTTCCCGTCCAGGCCTTTGAATCCTATCTGAAGATACACACCTAACATCTGAAGTTTGGCGGTAGTCAGCACTTCACGCTTTCCTGTCAGCGCATTCACCGCTCGCCTCACGTCGATGGTGCCTGTCACTCCATTAATATGCAAAGGTGCAACATTGTAGTCGAGCAGTGTGTCGGCCATGAGCCAGTCAGTTCGCGACAAATACCCCCTGTCACGACTATAGAGCGAGTATCGCACCGCTATCGGCGTCGCATCGCCGCTCCATGCATCCACCTGCGTGTCGATTGAGCCATTCACAGCCGTCAGAAAACTATAGAGAACCGTGTCGTCATCAGTAAATTCTTTATGTATATAGAGATTATCGGCACCCTCATTACCAGCCGATAGCACAATGATGGCACCCGTCGTTTCCGACACCTCATCAAGCGCACGAGCCATCAGACCGGTGCCGTCGTGAGGTCCGTCATGATTACCCATGCTCAAGTTGATGACACACGGTTTTCCGGCCTGTTTGGCATACTGTGCCACATACCACACCGAGTAAATCACATTTTCATCAGTAAGACTATCGAGAGGGATTTCGCACAGCACCAGTTCGCTGCCCGGTGCCATGCCACCATAACAGTTCACTCTGCTACCGGCTGCAATGCCACTGGTGTGAGTGCCGTGCGATTGCGTTGTCTCATCGGTCACAAGAGTCAGTATCTCGTCACCGGCATACTCCGTTCCGGGCAATTCCATTTCTCCCGCAATCACCTTGCCAGTGCCTTCACGGCATGGCATATACACACGTCCCACACGAGTATTGCCCGAGGCATCGCGAAACGCAAGATGACCATAGTCAATGCCCACATCCACAACACCTACCACCACGCCGCTGCCGTCGTAAGAAGCAGGCAGGTCTATTCCTTGTTGAATCCATTCAACGCCTGTCTTGCTCCGTGCCGAGTCGTTGTGCAAATGCAACCTTCGAGGCATGGCAACCATGTTCACCTCTACCCTTTCTCCAAGGGCAACCACCGAATCGGCAGGCAATTCTATTGTGCACAGTCGGCCACAACGGGCAAGCACACGCACATCAGCATCATCAAGATTAGCATCATCATCAAGCCACACCAGAGCCTTCACGGTTTCGCCGCCACGGCCAAGAAGTGTATGCTCGGCAAGCACACGCTTCACATCAGCAGTGAGTTTACTTTTGTCCTGAGCGGAATGAATATCACACGGCGTCATCCCCTTGCCCATTCCGACAAGGAACCACATTAACATAACCGAATATGTCACCCACCTGCAATGTCTCATATCCACCCACTTAGAAACACACCCCAAATAATGGGTAAATATATAATTGATGATTAGTCGAGTTTGAGGACGGCGAGGAAGGCTTTCTGGGGAACCTGTACGGTGCCTATCTGTTTCATGCGCTTCTTGCCCGCCTTCTGTTTCTCAAGGAGTTTGCGCTTGCGGCTCACGTCACCACCATAGCACTTGGCGGTCACATCCTTGCGCACCTGCTTGACGGTTTCTCGTGCCACGATCTTGGCACCGATGGCGGCCTGGATGGCTATATCGTACTGCTGTCGCGGAATGAGCTCTTTCAGTTTCTCGCACATGCGCCGACCCAGTGTCACAGCATTGTCAACGTGTGTGAGCGAACTCAATGCGTCCACAGGCTGACCATTGAGCAGAATGTCGAGTTTAATCAGGTTTGACTCACGATACGAACTGATATAGTAGTCAAACGACGCATAACCCTTGGATATGGATTTCAGTTTATCGTAGAAGTCAATCACAATTTCTCCCAGCGGAATGTCGAACGACAATTCCAGGCGATTGCCCGAAATATACTCTTGCTTGGTGAGCATGCCACGCTTCGATAGACACAGAGTTATAATGGGTCCCATAAAGTCGGCCAGCGTGATGATGGAGGCGTGAATATAGGGTTCCTCGATGTGCTCGATGAGCGTCGGGTCGGGTAATCCTGCTGGGTTGTGTACCTCGGTCATGCCACCTTTTTTATCATATACTTTGTAGGATACATTAGGCACGGTGGTAATCACCTCCATGTTGAACTCACGGCTCAAGCGCTCCTGAACAATCTCCATGTGCAGCAAGCCCAGGAAGCCACAGCGGAAACCGAAGCCCAGTGCCACCGACGACTCAGGAGTGAACGTGAGCGCGGCATCGTTCAGCTGCAATTTTTCAAGTGACGAACGCAGGTTCTCGAAGTCTTCGGGTTCGATGGGATAAACGCCCGCAAACACCATAGGCTTCACTTCCTGGAAGCCTTCAATCGCCTTGTCGCAAGGGTTAGCCACATGGGTGATGGTATCACCCACACGCACCTCGGTCGAGTCTTTGATGCCCGAGATGATATAACCCACATTTCCTGCCGAGATTTCGGCACGAGGCGACAGGTTCAACTTCAGCACTCCCACCTCATCGGCATCATACTTCTTTCCAGTGTTCACAAACTTCACAAGGTCGCCCTTGCGGATGCTGCCGTTCACGATCTTGAAATAGACGATAATGCCACGGAAGGGATTGAATACCGAGTCGAATATGAGTGCCTGCAGCGGAGCCTCTGGATCGCCCACAGGAGCCGGAATGCGGTTCACGATAGCCTCAAGAATCTGCGGCACACCCTCACCGGTGCGAGCACTGGTGCGAATAATGTCGCCAGGATCGCAGCCCAGCAGCTCCACGATCTCGTCTTCTACCTCATCGGGGTGGGCGCTGTCCATATCAATCTTGTTGATGACCGGGATTATCTCCAAATCATTATCGAGTGCCATATAGAGGTTTGAAATGGTCTGGGCCTGCACACCTTGAGTGGCATCCACTACCAGCAGACATCCCTCGCAAGCTGCAATGGAGCGCGACACCTCGTAGGAAAAGTCAACGTGTCCTGGGGTGTCAATCAGGTTCAGTGTATAGTGCTCGTCGTTAAGTACATAGTCCATCTGAATGGCATGACTCTTGATAGTAATGCCACGCTCACGCTCAAGGTCCATGTCGTCGAGCACCTGGTTTTGCATCTCCTTGCTCTCCACAGTCTTGGTATATTCGAGCAAGCGGTCGGCAAGTGTGCTCTTGCCATGGTCAATATGAGCTATAATGCAGAAGTTTCTGATTTTCTTCATATAATATTCTTGATATTTAAGCCACAAAATTATATAAAATCTGCGATATTTTATATACCTTTGCAGTAATAAAACATTTTCAAATAGTGAAAAATTTAGTTACACGAATCCTTTCAGGTAGCGTCTATGTGGCGCTCATCTTCACGAGTATCTATTTGACCAAGTATTCACCCGCCCTGTTTTTAGTGGTTTTTGGCCTTTTCACCGTGGTGGGCATGTGGGAAATCCTGCGGCTCAACAAGGAGAACGGTTCTCATTCTCCCCTATTGTCGCTCATCGACATGCTGGGCGGCTTGGCCGTGTTCATCTCATTCTTTATCATGTATGCAGGCGCCTCCTCGCGCAGTCTGTGGCTGTTGCCCATTCTTATCTATATGGTGATAAGAGGCATCGTGCAATTATATCTACCCACGGTTCATGCCATCCACAGCCTGGAGCGTTCGGCCATGGGCATCTGCTATGTGGCACTGCCCCTGGCGCTGCTCAACAGCATCTGCGCCATCATGTCGCCCATGATGCTGCTCGCCATCTTCATCTTCATCTGGATTAACGACTCAGGCGCCTTCGTGGTGGGTTGCAGCATAGGCAAGCACAGGCTGTTTGAACGCATCTCGCCCAAGAAGTCGTGGGAAGGCTTTTGGGGTGGCATGCTCTTCTGCATTGGCATGGCATTCGTGTTCTACTACTGCACAGGCAACACATTTGGCACGCTCAAGCTGTGGCAATGGATTGTGCTTGCCGTCATCGTGTCGGCATTTGCCACCTGGGGCGACCTGCTCGAGTCGCTCATCAAGCGCACAGCAGGCGTGAAGGATTCGAGCAACCTCATTCCTGGCCATGGCGGCTTGCTTGACCGCATCGACAGTCTGCTCATGGTTGCTCCCGCCAGCCTCATCTATTTCATCATTCTAAAACTCTACTGCTGAACATCATGATAGAACAACGCTATAGTGCCCGCGGTGTATCGGCCTCGAAAGAAGACGTGCACAACGCCATCAAGAACATCGACAAGGGCATCTTCCCTAAAGCCTTCTGCAAGATTATCCCCGACATCCTTGGGGGTGACGACACTTATTGCAACATCATGCATGCCGATGGTGCCGGCACCAAGTCGTCGCTTGCCTACGTCTATTGGCGCGAAACAGGCGACTTGAGCGTGTGGAAAGGCATCGCTCAAGATGCCGTGGTCATGAACCTCGACGACCTGCTATGCGTGGGTGCTACCGACGGCATCCTGCTCTCCTCCACCATAGGACGAAACAAGAGCCTGATTCCGGGCGAAGTGATTGCTGCCATCATCAACGGAACACAGGAGTTTGTCGACCGCATGAGCAGCCTGGGCATAGGTATGATCACCACCGGTGGCGAAACTGCTGATGTGGGCGATCTTGTGCGCACCATCATCGTTGACAGCACCGTTACTTGCCGCATGCCCCGCAATCAGGTCATCGACAATGCCCACATTGCGCATGGTGATGTAATCGTGGGTCTTGAATCGTTTGGGCAAGCCACCTATGAAGACTGCTACAACGGAGGCATGGGCAGCAACGGACTCACCTCGGCACGCCACGATGTGTTTGGCAAATATCTGGCCGAGAAGTATCCTGAGAGCTACGACAAGGCCATCCCCGAAGAGTTTATATATAGTGGCAGTCAAGTACTCACGGCACCCGTTGAAGGCACCGGACTCAATGCCGGCCAACTCGTCCTCTCACCCACTCGCACTTATGCGCCGGTCATCAAGCAGGTGCTCGATGAGTTGCGTCCCCACATTCATGGCATGGTGCATTGCAGCGGCGGTGCTCAGACCAAGGTGATGCACTTTGTGGAAAACAAGCATGTGGTCAAGGACAACCTGTTCCCCATTCCGCCCCTCTTCCAACTCATTCACGATGAATCAGGGACCGACTGGAAGGAGATGTACAAGGTGTTCAACATGGGTCACCGCATGGAGATATATGTGAACGAGCAGTTTGCCCAGACAATCATCGACATTTCGCGGTCGTTCAACATTGGCGCTCAAGTTGTAGGACACGTTGAAGATGCACCATGTAACAAGCTTACCATCAAGAGCGAAGCAGGTGAATTCGAGTATTAATCAATAACAACACATATTTCATGAATCGCAATCGTTCCCTTTTCCTGCTCATGACTGTCGTAATGGTGTTTACGGCCATCTGGCAGGCATGTTCCACTAAAGAACAGGGAACTGTTGTGCCTGAGCACAAACTGCCCGACACCTTGCGTGTGGGCACGCTCTACAGCCCTACAAGCTTCTTCCTGTATCGTGGCGACACGCTGGGCTATGAGTATGAGCGCATCAAGGATTTTGCCGCCGACAAAGGCATTGCCCTGAAAGTGACCGTGGAAACCAATATTCAAAACCTGATTGAGCTCATACAGGATCACAAGGTAGATGTGCTGGCCTATGAGATACCCGTCACTGCCGAGTATAACCAGCATGTGCTGCACTGCGGCGAGACCAACACCACCTATCAAGTGCTCGTTCAGCCCAAACGCTCAAGAATGATACGGAATGTGACACAGCTCATCAACAAGGACATCTATGTAGAGGCTGGCTCCAAGTATGAATCAAGGCTCAAGAACCTCGACAGCGAGGTGGGCGGAGGCATCCACATCCATGCCATCGACAACGACACCCTAAGCACTGAAGACCTTATTGAACAGGTGAGCAAGGGTATCATCCCCTACACCATTGTCGATAGCGACATCGCCAGACTGAATCAGACCTACTACAACAATATCGATGTGAACATGGAGGTGAGTTTCCCGCAGCGTTCGTCTTGGGCAGTGAACATTAACGACGACTGGCTTGCCGACTCGATCGATACCTGGAGCCGCAGCGAGAAGACTCAACTCATTACCGAAGACCTCACCAAGCGCTACTTCGAAGTGAGCAAAAACGGCGGGAGCATGAATTCTGCACCTCATAACTCTGGCACATCACCCCACACCTATTTGCTGCATCCCGGTGACTTATCGCCCTACGATAGTCTGTTCCGCGCCAACGGCAATGGTACCCGTTTCGGCTGGCAATTCCTTGCCGCCATTGCCAAGGTGGAATCAAACTTCAATCCCGATGTGGTTTCATGGGCCGGCGCAAGAGGCCTGATGCAGATCATGCCCAGCACGGCACGGCTCTACGGTTATGATCCCGACGACATATTTGACCCCGACATAAGCGTGAAAGCTGCCGTCAAGACGTTGCGTGATCTTGACAATTTCTTTGCACCATATATCTCCAACCCCATAGAGCGGCGCAAATTTGTGCTTGCCGGTTACAATGCTGGTTCAGGTCACATTCTCGATGCCATCAAGCTTGCCGAAAAATATGAGAAGAATCCCACCATTTGGTATGGCAATGTGGAGGAGGCGCTTATCTGGAAATCTAACGAGAAGTACTACAGTGACCCCGTGTGCCGCTATGGCTACTTCCGCGCCGACCAAACGGTGAACTATGTGCGTAAAGTAGAAGATTATTACACTCAATATCAATTTAAACGTTAAAGCAATGAAAAAGAAGTATTTATCATTAGCATTAGCACTAACGCTCACTTCGGGCGTGGTGCTGTCGTCGTGCATTGGCAGTTTTGCCCTGACCCACAAAGTTCACAAATGGAACATGCAAGTGGGCAGCAAGTTTGTGAATGAGCTGGTGTTTGTGGCCTTCCACATCCTGCCCGTTTACCCCATCTCGGTACTTGCCGACATCCTCGTGCTCAACAGCATCGAGTTCTGGTCTGGCGAAAATCCTGTGGAAACTGCACAGACTAAGATAATCGACGGCAAAGATGCCAAGTATCTTGTAGAGCAGGACGCTACCGGCTACACCATCACCAATCAGAGCGACAACACGGTGACCCGCCTCAATTTCGATGCTACCGACAACTCATGGTCGGTCGACCAGGACGGCATGGAAGTGAAATTCATGCAGTTCATCGACGACTCTCATGTGAAGATGCTCACCCCAACGGGTACCTTCACCACCGTCGAACTCAACGAGCAAGGCGTAATGGCCTACGAACAGCTGGCCCAAAGCCCCCTCTTCTACGCCTTCAAGTAAGCGAAGTCAATCCTCATAGAAAGAGGAACATCCATCTATAAGAGCCTTTCAGTCCTGTGATTGAAAGGCTTTTTCACTCCTATTGGTTATTTGTTGGGGACATCATAGCTGATTGTCTGCGGATTGCTCTTAAGCGGGCACTCGGCAGTGGCTTTTGCCACTTCAGTGTAAGGAGAGTCTCCGCCTTTCTTTGAAACCTCAATCGTGATTTCCACTTTAGTGTTAGGCAAGGCTTCTTCCACATCTACATAAGTCGAGAACTCAACATGTGAGCCTTTAGGAACCCGTTGCACCCTGATATATGCTTCGGTTCCATCAATGCTTGTTACTGTCTGCATCGGTTTCCCTATATATTTGATGCCATCGCTATAGTCGAAGAAATCAGTATAACTGATGTAAGCTATATTGTGAAAGTCGTAGGTTGTTGAATAAGTAACGTTATAATACACAGTATATTCGTCTTGATGCGTATCAAATTCGGTGAAGATACCGTCATCACTACAACTCGACAGTGCCACAACCAGACACATAGCGATTGAGAAATATTTCAGTACTCGTTTCATCTTCTCTATATTTAAAAATAAATTCAATCAGTAGTTTAACCACCGGCGTAAGCCGGCTTTTTGGGGCCCCTTTTTGTTCTTTTTGCGAGAGAATCACAATGACGACGCGGGAATAATAATCTCAAAAAGTTGCACCTATCGGTGTCGAAAAGCCTCGCAAGCTCGGAGTTTTTTAATTTTAAGGGCGAAGCCCGTCCCATCTGCAACCTCCTTAACTCCTCAACTCCATAGAACCACCCCGTCATCCGTGGGAAACAATCAGATCAATCAGCATTCTATGTTAAATTCCTAATGTTTTTATGATTTTAACTATATTTTAACAGTCTTGACTTATGCGGACAGTAAGGCTGCATAATAGTCGTGATCTGGATTGTACTTTTCTCCTTTCCTGACCATAGCTGTTAT
>JAFZSO010000038.1 GCA_017619355.1 Muribaculaceae bacterium | reverse complement strand
TGCTCTGTTGGTTATAACCGCCGGCATCCAGATACTCCTGGATAATCATTCGCTTCTCATCGTCCGAAAAACACTTTACTTTTTGACGTTTCATCCTAAAATAAGTTTAATTTTTAGTCAACCTATTTCAGGACAAGACAGACTTATCAATGAGCGCGGGAGTGAGGGCAAAGATAATGGGTGGGGGTGAAGAGGGAAATGGTAAAAACATATCAAAGAGTGATACTGTCGCTAAAAAAAATATTTTTTTGAGCAATTTTAGTGACAATTTTCATTATTTTTATTATCTTTGGCTAAATATTATTCAATAATGGTTCCTTAAGACTGAAACCTAATAACAGATAAGCAGAAATTGACATTAAAACTATATAATTATGAAAAAGATATTACTCCTGTTTGTGGCGATATTCAGCTCCATCGGAGCGTGGGCAAACGACGAATTTATCACCGACGTGATGGTGATAGGCGGCACCCAAAGTGAGATTAACATCATGAAACCATTCTATGAGGCCGCTGGCTGGACCATAATTGCCCAGGACTTGAATGCGGGTTGCGGCTCTGGCAGCGACTACATCTATCTGCTCTTCAAAACAGCCAGCGACTCCATCACAAGTCCCGACTTTATCACAGAGTTCTTGTTGCTCAAAACCGGCGCTGACGCTCCCGACAGCGTTGTAAACACGAGCAACAACCGCACCTATTACCTTGTGGGCTATGATGGCGGCAGCAATTTCCGGGAGACGAAAGGCGACTTGAACAGTAATGCTCACGGCGACTATATCCATCTCTACTATAGCAAATATACCGACACATACGATATAGATTACCAGGTCATAAAGTCTATTTACTTCGACAACGTGTCGGATGGCGCGGTGACTTCTGGTGACGGCATGCCGGTTTGTGACCTGAACGACGGTGCAGGCGGCGACTACATCTATATGCACATCGAAAAGTCACAGGGATGGTTAGTCACCTATAACTATACTGGCACAGAGTGTTATATCAATGGCTTTGAGGGCCCCAGGGCGATGATGCCCGCTGTCACTGTTCCAAACCGCATGAACAATGCAGTGATTATAGGAATATCTAATGATACCTTCAAAGGCTTCACAAACCTTGAGACGATGACTTTCGGTCATAATTCTTCTATTGAACAGATGCCGTCGGTGAAAGGCTGCTCCAAGTTCAACAATGTAAAAACGGCTAATCGTGATCACGAAACTCCACCTTCCATGACAAGTATACCTGCTTATGCTTTCGCTGGCACGGCTGTTGATACGATAAGATTCACTTCTGTCACAAGTGTTAGTTCCGATGTTTTTTCAGGATGCAATAAGCTGTCGTCTGTCACTTTCGAAAAAGCACCTGTCCTTATTGAAGATGATGCTTTTTCCAACATCAGTTCAACCTGCCAAGTATCATATAAAGGAGCTATTGAAGACTGGAATCCAAGAATGTATATGTATTCACCAAAATTGATTGTTGAAAAAAAATCATCATGGGCTTGTGGCTGGTGTGGCGCAGCCAATGATTCAATTCTGAATCATCTCTACTGGACATTGGATTCTACTGATCTGAAAATCAACTGCGCTACCGACATTTGGGAAACCTATCCCAGCGCTCAACTCATCACCACACACATGTGGGACAAGACTAACGTGAAAAACCTCACTATTGAGCATGTCGACACCATTGCAGCGCATGAATTCCAGGGTTCGTACCCCAATCTTGTCACTTTGGATGTGAAATCAGGAGTAAGAATTATAGGGAAATATGCTTTCAGCACATGTAGAAATCTCCAAACAGTATATCTGCCATCAAGTGTGACAACAATCAGGGATTCTACATTTTATTCTTGTGTAAGTTTGCAGAACCTCTACTTCGACGGCACCTATGCGCAGTGGAACGCTATGCTGAGAGAAGAAAACTGGAACGACTTTTTGCCTTCCAACTTCAAAGTTCATTGGCATTGCATGGTCACTTTCAACGCCAATGGGCACGGCACAGCACCAGACCCAGTATCCATCCTGTGGAGTAACGAGGACAAGCTGGATGAGCCCACTGCCCCAACGGCCAATGGCTATGAGTTCACTGGTTGGTACACCGATGCCGGATGCACTACACTATGGAATTTCAATGATGCAATACCAGGCGACATGACACTCTATGCCGGCTGGCGCGAACTGAAGCCGGGTGATGCCAATGGCGACGGCACGGTGGACGTGAACGATGTGACCGCCACCATCAACTACATCCTGGGCAAGAATCCGAACCCGTTCAGCTACGCCAATGCCAATGTGAACGGCGATGACACGGTGGATGTGATGGATGTGACCTTGATTATCAACCTGATTCTGGGGATCAGTTGATGTGTTAAGTGTTTAGAGTTTAGTGTTTAGGGTTTAGGGAATAGCTCGGAGAACTCGGAGTTCTCCGAGACTTCTGATAACTGAAAGCTGAGGGCTGAATGGGGTTCAGCTGAGCGAATAGGTGTGGACGCTGCTGCCCAGCGCCGAGGGCAGATAGTTGATGCCCCACCAGCACATTTGCAGGAAAACAAAGCACACGATCAGGAGTATTAATGCCGGCCGCACCTTGCTTGGTGCATAATGGCGGTAATGCAGGTAGGCCAGATAGGCCATCCAGGTGATGACGGCCCATGTCTCTTTGGGATCCCAAGCCCAGTAATGTCCCCATGCCTCCTTGGCCCACAAGGCTCCGAATAGCATGCCAAAGGTCATAAATGCCAAACCCACGCGCACCAGATTGTCGGTCATGTCCATCTCTTGAGCCGTTATCGGTTTGCTCTTGCGCAAGAGCAAATAGAGGACCATGACAAAGGCTGCGCCGAGCAGAGCGTAGGCAAACATGTAGACAATGACATGAGGCGCAAACCATGCGCTCTGCAAAGCCGGCATGAGTGTCTTGTTGTGTATTTCGGGTTTGAAAATGTTGATGCAGATAAAAACAACCGCCATGAGCGTGCTGAACGAAAGAATCCACTTGTAGCGCCAACGGTTATATACCACCAGCCCCACCATAGGCAGGAAGAAAGAATACCACAGGCGTGTTTCGCCCATAGTGCGCAGTGGCGGCCGTTCCAGCGACACCCACATGCACAGGATGAATGAAAAGAAAATGCCAAGTCCCAGCAGGGTGAGCACATTAGGCCACAGCCTTCTCGAGGACTTCCACGCCAGCACGGCACCTGCTATCCAGCAAACGATGGCAGCAAAGGCATATATGATGAAATGATTCCAGTCCATAATGTCAATCCTCCTTGGTTTTGCGAGAGATAAATAATAACGTGAAGGCTCCAGCAAGCATCATAGCTATGCCAGCATACACAGCGGGCAACCACGGGTCGCTCACCAGTTCCAGGATGCTGATGCGGCTTTCTGGACCGGCAGCGGTGTCGTAGCCATACTGATAAATCTTCCAGCCATCAACCTTAATGGGTTTGTTCACATCGACGGTAGCATGAAAGTTCTTGCCGCTCTTTGTGTAGATGTTGACATCGGAGGCATATCGTTTTGGCGAGCCGTCGTCATACTGCTCCATAATAAAGCGGTTCAACTCAACGGCAATGGGGAGTTCCACCATTTCCTCTTGCTGGTTATAGGCCCGCCACTCTGTTGCTCCAACAGTGGTGATAAGTTTCATTCGCTGCATATCGGCACTGCCAAGAGTGGCGGTGAGCAATGATACCAGTATGCCTCCATGTAGCAGCAAGAAAGGCACATTGCGCCACTTGAAGCTCAGCAACCTTTGCAGCACCACAAGCGCCAATGAAAGTGCCAGCCAGCCGTAGAGCAGCACAAAGGGCCAGAACGAGAGCATGCGAGTGATGCCCAGCGCGTCGGCAAGAGGCTGTGACGATGGAACCTGCCTGACCAACCCCATCACCAGTGTAATAGCAGTTACCCAAATCAGCACACCGATGGCAGCAGGCAATGAAGTGAGCCATCGCACAGGATAGAAAGCGCTCCGCATGAGATGCAATGCCACAACGAGCATAACAAAAAACAAGAGCAAATAGGCGTTCACAGGCCATGCAATGAGTTGCCAGTCGATAGGCCCCAGCAAAAACTGAAGCAGCAGACCAGCCAATGCCAGTCCGCCACCCAGTAAAAGTCCGTGCTTGATGCTCCAAGCCTTGGTGCGTGTCATACCTCTATGATTTTACCCTTGGCTTTGGCATCTTTAATCCACTTGGGAACAATGGTTTCGAGGAATTTCTTCTTCTTGGCTTTGAGTGTATTCATGTCAAGGCCGATGAATGCCTGAGCCTTTGCCTTGGTGGAGATGTCGGGCATGGGCACATCACCGGTGAAACCGTGCTTGGCAAGAATCTTGCCGATGAGCAGGCGAGCCTGCAGGGCATAGTCCACACTGTGCGATAGCAGGCGAGTCACCTCTTGCGGAGCGTGGAATGTGGCACCATGTGAGGCAATAGCATAGTCCCAACGCCACTGGCTCTTGCGCAACAAATCCTGTACGGGTTTCATCTCAGCATCGGTTGCACCCTTGTCGAGGGCAAATTTGGCCTCGATGTGGGCAGCCGCCAGTTCCTTCTCGGCGCGGTCACGCACCTCGGTGCACTTGCGCTGGCGTTCATACACATTCTGACGCAGCACCTCGGCATCTTCGCGGTGGCACACCTGGCAAGTGCGGTCGATCTTGGCAAGTGGCGAGGTGATGTGGTGGTCGGTAAACTTCACGCCACCCTCGCTCTTGTAGGGCATGTGGCAGTCGGCACAGCTCACGCCACGCTGGCCGTGAATGCCCTGCATGAAGATTTCATATCCAGGATGCTGAGCCTTGAGAATGGGCGTCTTTGAAAGCGGGTGGATGTAGTCGTAGAAGCCAATGCTGTCATAGTAGGCCTCGGCATCTTCGAGCGTCAAGCCTTTGTCTTGCGGGAACATCAGGTAGTCGGTCTCTTTGTCGAAATAGTACTCGGTATGGCACTGTGCGCACACCAGCGAGCGCATTTCCTGATGGGTGGCCTTCTTCACATCCATGCCACGGCGGTTCCAGGCCTCATAGAGGGCCGGGCGGGCAGGTTTCAGGTCCATTGTGCGGGCATCGTGGCAGTCGCTGCAGCCAATGGTGTTCATGATTTCGGGACCCAGTTCGCTCCAGCGCTTGTGATAGAACTTATCGATGCCCAGTTCACGCATCATGCGTGGCACGTCGGGCCCCTTGCAGGTCCAGCAGGTGCCTGGCTGCATGTCGGCATCGCCGTCAATTCCAGGATTGCCTGTGCGCAAAATTTCGCGCAGGTCGTCGAGGCAGTGCTTGTGACCGCGAGGAGTATTGTAGTTGCGTGAGAAAGCATAACCAGCCCACAAAATCACCATTTCAGGACGTTGTTCCAGCACATCCACGGCTTGCGAACTGTTGAACTCGCTTACAAAACTGGTGTCCTCGGTCATGGCCCAGGTTTCATATTCACGAGGATAGTCGGCTTTGAATTTCTCGTTCTGGGCTATGATGGAATCGGTGAACTCGGTGCGCTTGTTGTTGAACACGCTTGCCACCTCGGCGCGACGCTCCATGAGCGACGACACCACAAGCCCCAGACAGAAGACGGCGGCCAGTGCGGCTCCAAAGATGCCCCACTTCTGCCATTTCTTCAATTTCTTTTCTTTTTTCTCTTGTTCTGCCATATCGTTGTTGTTTTTTATTTATTCTTGATTGCTTTGTTCAGCCAGTCAGGCACTGGTGAGGGTGGATAAGGAACCAGCGCTTGCTGGGTGCTGGAAAGTGAAACCTTGCCATGAGGCACATTGCGGTGGCAATCCCAGCATGCCTTGCCTTCGCCTTTCTTTGCCATCATGAAGTCAATTCTTCCTGTTTTTACAAATTCCTGGTTGAGTTGCGTGTGGCAACGTATGCAATTCTCCATGATAACTTCGGCACTCTCGTCTTTTGCAAAGATGGCATCGTGCTCGCTGCGGGTGAGAAAGGCAAACACATGCCCCATGCCGTCTTTTCCTTTAAAGAAGTATTTCTTGACAATGTTGTCGTGAGGCACGTGGCAATCGTTGCAAGTGGTGTTGCGGGCATGTGAACTATGCTGCCAGGTGTCATAGTAAGGCGCCATGATGTGGCAGTTTACACAGGCCGAAGGATCATTGCCAAGATAAGTGTGAAAGCGCAGTGCATACATGAAATAGGCTCCAGCACCCACCACTGCACCGCATGCCACAAGCAACGCCATCTGCGCTTTCCGTGACAGATTTATACTTGGCAATTTGATTTTCATGATAATTGTTTTTGTATTAATTTTTTACAAAGATAAGGATTATTGTTAATACATCCAAATTGTTTTGCAAAAAAATACTAAATATTTTCACAAAGAGTGGTTATTGCAAAGACTTTGATTCCTGTATGGTGGGCTGTTGCTGCTTGCGCATGAGTCGGAGCCAGTTGCGATAGCCGAGGACAGCCATCACGGTGTAGAAACCGTAGAGGCCGGCTGTGAAGGGAATCCCTTTGTAGATATAGAGACCGCAACACACAGCATCGACCACGAGCCACAGAAGCCACTGCTCGGCCCACTTCTGCGCCAGCACCCACAGCGCCACCATGCTCAACGAGGTGGTGAAGGCGTCGAGTACAGGCACATTGCTGTTGGTGAAAGTGACGAGAATCCACCAGATTCCCGCCCACAATGCCACAAACACCAGGGCGACGGGCACAATGGCCTGCGTCTTGAAGTGTGTGATGGGTTTCTCTTTTTTCTTGTCGCCCTCTTTCTTGGCTCCCATCTTCCACATGATAAAGCCATAGATGGCAGCCAGCACATAATAGACCTCCATGCCAAAGTCGGCATAGAGGCCACTGCCCAGATAGGTGTAGCCGTGGATGATGGGCATGATGATACCCACGAGCCACAGCCAAATGTTGGCTTTGAACTCAAGCCACAAATAGATGAGGCCTAAGACGGTGCCGGCAATGTCGGTGACGCGCACCCAGTCGGTATTGGCGATGAGGTCGTTAAGCCACTCCATAAGTCATCAGAATGAGAGGGTGATGTGTGCGAGCACATTGGTGCCAGCCATGGGATAGAATCGGGGGTCGCTGACGAGGGTCATCTTGCCGTCGGCACCATAGACGGCCGCCGTCTGGCTATAGCCGTTGTTCTCATAGCGCTCGTTGAAGAGGTTGTAGATGGTGCAACCCACGGTGATGGCCTTGACGGAGCGGAGCTTGAAGGTGTAGGCCAGGTTCAGGTTGCTCACGAAATAGGGGTCAAGGCTGTCGTCCTTGTTCTCGAAGTTGTCGAGGTACTGGCGGCTCACATACTGCGACTGGAACTGGGCGCTGAAACCCTTGAGGGCGAACTGCAAGTTGCTGCCCACGATCACCGATGGCGACATGGCAATGGTGGTGTTGCCCTTCTCGATGGCGGTCTGGGTCCAGAGCTCGTGCCATTCAGCGTCATAGTCACTCACATAGCCCACATAGTCCTGGATGCGGTTGCGGCTGAAGGTGGCATTCACATCCCACTTGAGCCACTCGGTGAACTTCACGCCAGCGGTGAGTTCCACGCCCATGCGGTAGCTGTCGGGCACATTTTCGGCCATAGCCTCGCCTATCTCGTTGAGTTTGCCGTTGAGCACCAACTGGTCCTTGTACTTCATGTAGTAGAAGTTGATGCCGGCGCTGAAGCGGCTGTTCTGGAAGCTGTAACCCAGTTCGCAGTCATAGAGGCGCTCGGCCTTGGGATAGACGGTGAAGAGGCCGTCGGTGTAGTTGTTGCGGGTGGGTTCCTTGTGGGCCACGGCAAAAGAGGTGTAAGCGGTGTGGTTGGGGGTTATCTGATAGAACAGACCGGCCTTGGGGTTGAAGAAGTTGAACTGCTCGTCGATGTCGAGCGTCTGGAAGTGCTCGGGCGAAGCGGTCCAATCCCACTTGTCGTTGTTGCCCAGAATAGTGTAACCAATGTGGCGGTACTGGAGGTCGAGATAGCCGCGCAGGCCCTGCCAAATCTTGATGTCGCCCTTGGCGTAGATGTTGAAGTCGTTCTTCTTGCCGTTGTTGCGGTAATACTCGTGGTCGGGCGCAAGCTCGCCCAGGTAGTTCTCGACCCAGATGACGCGGCCGTAGTGGTCGTTGCTGTAATGATTGAAGGCACCGCCCAGGGTGAACACATGGCTCTGGGGATGGGTGTAGTGCAGGGAGAACACGGCGCCACCGAAGCCGCTGTCGACAATCTTCTTGCGCACGAGGCTCGACTTCTTGATAGTTTCGCCATTGACAGTGAACGGCGTGAGGGCATACTCCTTGAGCGTGCGGGCGTTCTTGTACTCCTGATAGTAGCCATAGCCGTCGGTGTAGTGGCCGGCGAGGTTCAGGTGCCAGCGGGTGTTGAAATTGTGTTCCCAGATGAGCTGGTAGTGCGTCTGGCGGTAGTTGTCGAGCTGGTCGTCGTAGAAGCCCGTCACCTCGTCGCCGTGCTTGATTTCTCCATTGGGGTTATAGGTGCGGTCGGTGCTGAGCATCTTGCGGCTGATGCCGTCCCAGGCGTGGTAGGTCTCCTCTTTGCCGCCAAAGCTGATGAGCTTGAGCGAACCGGCGTCGTAAAAGTAGCCGCCCTGCACAAAGTAGGAGTGCAACTTGCTTGAGGCACGGTCGCGGTAGCCATCGCTGGCAATGTGCGAGAAGCGGGCATCGAACACCCAGTGGCCGCCCAGCAGTCCGGTACCGGCCTTCACAGTCTCCTTGTTGGTGTTGAAAGAGCCGTAGCTGCCGCTCACCTCGGCATAGGGGGTGGCGCTCATGCGCTGGGTGCGCAGGTTGATGTTGGCACCGAAGGCACCGGCACCGTTGCTCGAGGTGCCCACGCCGCGCTGCATCTGGATATCCTCGACGGTCGAAGCAAAGTCGGGAGTATTCACCCAATAGATTTCATGACTCTCGGCATCGTTCATGGGTATGTCGTTGGTGGCGATGTTGATGCGCGTGGGGTCGACACCGCGAATCCTGATGGACGAGTAGCCAATGCCGTTGCCGGCATCGCTGGTGGTGACGACCGAGGGCTTGGTGGAGAGCAGGAAGGGAATGTCCTTGCCGTGATTCACCTCGGCGATTTGCTGTTTGCTCACATTGCTGTAAGCCACTGGTGTGGTGCGTGTGGCGCGTGTGCCAAGCACTTCCACATCTTGGAGTTGCACCTGCATAGCGGTGTCGTTGTCGACAGCAACATTTGTTGCTAATGCCGTGGTGCTGACGCATAGGATAGCGGCAGCCGTTAAAATGCTTTTTTTCATTGCAAATAAGTTTTTTGTTCTCTACGCCGGCATTACCCGGTTCAGATTCAGTGGGTATGATCTCAGCCCCAAGTGTGGAGCACCCCAAACTCATCATGAATCGTGCTGCAAAGGTAAACAATCTGCCCGAGATGTGCAAGAAGAAAACAGCAACCCTCCCCGACCAGTGTCAAGGAGGGTTGCGTGATAAAGTGTTGGAAAATGCTACCTGAGCAGTTTCTTAATCACCTGGCGAGTGCCGTCGGTATATTCCACCTCAATGATGTTGATGCCCGAGAAAGGTTTGGTGGAGATGCGGCCGAGCGTATCGAAGTAGCGCATGGCCTTGACGGTCTTGCCCGGAATCAAGTCGTTGACACCGGTGATGACGTCGCCCACAATGCTACCCACATCGCTCAGGTCGCCCACAGGATAGACCAAGTAGTTGGCCGAAACCTCGGGCACATCACGGGAAACATTCAGTCGAGAAGCAGTGGCCTGCTCGCGCTTGATGAGGCCTGTGAACTGATAGACATGGTTGACATCGAGTGTGGGTGCTAATTCCCCGAGTTCGGCCAGATCCACATAGAAGCCTCCACTGAACTGGAGTTCGTTGATCTGGCCCTCGACATAGGGCGGTACGGTGAACTTCTCGCCATCCCAGAACGCCCAAGTAATTTCAGCGATTTCCATAGGCTTGGGAGCCACAAAGAAGTAGGTGTTGCCGTCGGCACCCTGCTGCGAAGTGGATACCATATTGCAAGTGATGAAGACGTTGTGATTGCCGGCCAAATAGTCAACTTTCTCATTGCTGTAGGCATCGGGCAGGCTCTTGCTGTTGACCACGAACACGGGATTGGTCTTGTCCTTGAGCTTACCATTGACATTCTTGAGCAGATAGCCAATGAGCTGGGCTTGTTTGCCACTCCATTCCTCGCCATTGTCGAGTTGCAAGGCAATCCAGTTACTCTGGTCCCACGAGCCGTTCATGATGTGTGCCTTGTCGAGCGAATAGTCGACTTCGCCATCCTTTGGCACGCTGGGCGCGGCATAGTCGTTCTCATCCTTGCAGTAGATCTTCTTGCCGTCGAGCGAGAGCATGACAACGCGGAGGTTGCCGTCCTGAATCTTGTAGGCCTTCTTCTCCACGCCCTCGCTCACAAGCTGGCGCAGAGTGAGCGTCTCGGGCAGCGGCGTGCAGAAACCGATTTCGCAGAGATAACTGCGATAGGTGCCAGCCTCCACCTTATAAATCTTGGTTTCATCAAGCCCTGTAGCTGTAAGGACGAACGTGCCCGATGTGGCAGAACTCGTCTGGTTAGCCAGATCGGCAGTCGATGCCGTGAGTGAACCATCATCATTCTTTGTGCACTCATAAACCTTCAGAGTGGCAGGATATGTACTATTGGTTCTGCTCTGCCCCTGTCCCAATAATTTCACAGCAGTGGTATTGGTCACATAGAATGTGACTGTTTCCTGCGTGTAATTATTTCGAGAATTGTAGCCCATTGCACGAGCGGATCCATTACCACTAGTTCCTGTGAAATAAACGGAGCTGCCCAGCAACTCAGCATTACTGTTCCATGTACTGCCAGCATATTTGTTGGATGTGTTAGTCACATTGGATTGTATCCACTGCTGCGGATGGTTGTTATAATACACTCCCACCCAAGCGCCATAGACGGGAATGGTGAGCCAGCCTTCGTTGGTGTCCTCGTAGTCCTTATACTGGTAGAGTTTGTTGACGTAGGTGGTGTTCCAGCCAGCTGTATCAATGGTGGCATACTTGGCGATGTTGAGGTAATTGTCGCTGGCTGTGCCGCCATCATTGGCGATTGCAGTGAGTTTCACCCACTCATCTTCTTCGCCCCATGGAGTGGTGAGAATGAGATAACCCTCGTAGGTGCCTTCGTTCTCGGCATAGAAGGTGATGGTAACCTCGGCCAGGTCTTCAGCCTCAGCAGCGGGAATGCTGGTGGTTGAGAGCGAGAACACGCCGCTGGGATCGTCGAGCGAGAGTTCAACATCGCCATAAATGTTCTCGGCAAGGATTTGGAGAGTCTTGCTCACTGTTTCTTCAGTAGCGGCATTGAAGGTGAGTTCCTCGGGCTCGAAGATGAAGTAAGGCTTGAGGGGCGAACCGTTGAGGATTATCGTCACAGGTTCGGCACCTGGGCTTGAGAGGGTGACTGTGGTGTTATAGTCGGTCATGGCAAGCGGCGTGAAGGTGACATTCACCTCGCAGCCGTCTGCCGACTCGGCCTGTGACTTGGTGATGGTGAACTTGTCGAGCGTGAACACGCCATCGGGATCACCCAGGGTGAGTGTAACATTGCCGGTGAGGTTCTCACCCATCACAGTGAACTTGCCAGTGCCTGGTTCATTGAGTTTGGCCTCGAGAAGGAGTTCTTCGGGGTCGGCTATAACGAAGGGCAACACCACCTTGCCAGTGAGGCTCACCGTAACCGATTCGGCTCCAGGGCTGGCGAGGGTAATTGTGGCTGCATAGTTGGTGGCAGCATGAGGCGTGAAGGTGACGGTGACATCGCAAATATCCTCGGCCTCAGCCTTGGTAATGGTAGTCTTATCGAGCGAGAATCCATTATTGGGGTCGTTCAATGTGAGTGTGACATTGCCGGTAAGATGGGCAGCCAGCACAGAGAATGTGCCGGTTGCCGACTCATTGAGTTTGGCTTCCAGAGTCAATGCCTCCGGCTCGGTGATGATTTCAGGAACATAAGTCTTGCCAGTACCCGTCAGGGTGACGGTAACCGCCTCAGCTCCTGTGCTGGTGAGCGTGACAGTGGCCTGATAGTTGGCGGCCGCCTTGGGCGTGAAGGTGACGGTGATGTCCTTGCCGTTAGCAGCCTGGGTCTGTGTCACTGTGGTGGCATTGAGCGTGAACACGCCATTGGGGTCATTGAGCGTGAGCGTGATATTGCCCTTGAGGTTCACACCTTTCACATTAAACGACTTAGTGGGCGATGTTGCCCCCACATAGGTCTCATCAAACGCCAGCTCGGTGGGCGTGGCAGTGATGCGAGAACCACAAGGTGCTATGTATTGCAGGCCAGCCAGGGCGTCAATCTTACCATTGGCACCGAAGTGAGCACCATTTGTTCCACTGGTGAAGGCATCTTTTGCTGCTGTTGCCTGCATCACCTGCTTCACATCATTCACGGTGAGTTCGTTATTAGCCTGAAGCCAGAGTGCCACGATACCAGTGGCAGTGGGAGTTGCCATTGATGTACCACTCATAGAACCATAACGGCTGCCATCGCTGGCATTGATGATGGTCATATACTCGTAAGAAGAACTCTCTGTGGCAGGGTAATTACTGGTATCGTATCGGTTCACACCTGCAATGAGGATGGCACCAGGAGCGGCAATATCGGGATAGACCTTGCCATCAGGGCCACAACCTGTGCTGTAACAAGAGAAAGAGGCAATATCGCCCACGGTGTATTCATCCTCGGTATAAGAGATGCTATTGGAGGTTTCAACCGTCTTTCTGGTAACATAAGCACCCACGGTCACAGTACCTACAGCAGTTGCTGAAGATGCCACCGAACACTCGTCGCTACCATTGGTGAAATTATAATTGCCATAAGAACCAACAAAGTCCACATCCATGAACTCACTCATGCGGTAAGAGTCCATGCCCCAGCAGTCGAACTTGGTTGTGCCTGAAGTGGAATAGACCAACATGCCCACGGCATAACGGGAAATGTAATTCCCGTTGGCATCGGTCGACATGTCGTCTACATCTTCGGTGGTGGTGCCTTTCACCTGAATCGCATAACAGTACTTCCCGCTATAAGAATCCTGGCTACGGGAAACAGTGATGCTTGCACTGCTGAAGTAAGTGCTCCAATTGCTACCTAACGACACCGAGGAGCTGGAAGATGTGGGTGTGATTGCCGTGGCAGTTGCGACAATAGACTTGGTGCGCTTGTCAATAACCACAAACTGGAACTTGAGCTGACTGCCAGAAGTGCGTGGCCACACATGATAGAGACTCTGCAAGGAATATCCGCTAACAGTAGCATTATAGCAATAGGTGCCTGCTACATCTGAATATCTGATAAACTCCAGACTTGTGGCAGCGGGAGTAGATGTGGTGGCAGTACCACCATAATACATGTTGCCACCGGCATCGTTTGCTGTTGCGACGCAAATCACACGACCCTTGGCGGTTCCATTACTGGTAAAACTGTTATAAGCCTCCAGAAGCTGTCCTGTGCCATCGTGTGGGCCATTCTGAGAACCAAGGCTCAGATTCACCACACAAGGCTGATTGTGTGAATCAGCATAGTTCTTGATGTAGGTAAGACCATTTGCGATATATGTATTATACAGATAGTCTCCACAGCCCACCAGCACAAGGTCGCTCTTGGGAGCCATACCAGTATAGACATGGCTATCGTCAATTCTGACTGTTGAACCGCCTGCCGTGGAACTGGTGTGTGTGCCATGACTCTCAGACTGAGTATCATATTTTAGACTGCTTAACTGGGTGCCAGTATACTGACGACCACCATAAGAAACAGATGAGCCACCACTCGATGCACCAGGCAGATAAGCCGCCTTGATGCGCGTGTTGCCCGACTCATCTTTGAAAGCAATGTGCTGGAAATCGATACCTGTGTCGACGACACCTACCACAACCCCCGAGCCATCGTAGTCAGAACAGAGTCCGTTGTCGGTTCCATACCAGGCCTTGTTAGCGTTAGTGACATCACTTGCAATGTCGGTTGCAATCTGCATCTGCTGGGCAACATCGATCTGGTCCACCTCGTCAAGCTCGCTGATCTCCACAATGCGGTCGACAGGAATCTTTGCTGTGACAAAAGTGTCGTAACGCACATTCACAATCACGCCCATGCTCTCGAGTTGGGCGGTAGAGGTGCCCTTGAGCTTGATGAAGGCTTCAACCATCTCCACTCCATTCACCATCTCAGGAAGGGCAAAGCCTCCACCGGCAACTGGTTTGATTTTTTTAGGAGTGAATGGCACATTGACTTGTGAAGGTGCCCTGCTTGGAAATACGTTTAGACTGTCGGTTATGGCTTCTTGACGTAGCTGCAGGAAGCGCAGCGTACCTATTGACAACTTGTCGCCAGCAAAAGCGAAAAGTAAGGCCGAAGCCATCAAGAATGTTAGTAATGGTTTTTTCATAAGAGTATGTTTTTTATAGTATGTGCGTTAAAAAGTTATATGGTACCACTATAATTAAGGGGCAAATTTATAGAAAAATCTAATAAAACAACAACTTTTATGTTGAAATATCAACCAAAACCCTTGTTTCTGGTATGAATTTTGAGGTATAATCCACGAAAAAGCGATGTTCATGATGCAAAACACTCAATAAATGCGACATCATCGAGCACCGGCAATCGGCAACAGGCAAATGGGCAAAAAAACGAAGAGTTTGGCGAATATCGGAAAAAATGATTACCTTTGCAGCCGCAAAGCGGCAAGGGCAAGGCCCAAATGAACCTGTGCACTGCTGCAATGCAAACTGCGCCTGTGGCGGAATTGGCAGACGCGCCAGACTTAGGATCTGGTGTCCCACGACGTGAAGGTTCGAGTCCTTTCAGGCGCACAAATAAAAACATCTCGCTGAAACTCAGCGAGATGTTTTTGCTTCCTCAAGTTTGTGCCCTTTCTTAACTCAAGTTTTCTCATTACGCAACCATATTTTATAGAAACTCTATTCTATATTAGTTTTTATTATTTTTAATTTAGGTGAATGATTTTCATAGTGCCTATTTTTGCTGAGTAGAAAAAAGGGAGTAACTTTGTAGTCGAAATTCAAGTGAATATATGGAAACGAAGATTAAAGAACTGACAGACAAACTCTTAAGCGAAGGAGTTGAAAAAGGCAAGGCCGAAGCTGAGAAGATTATAGCATCGGCTAAGGTCGAATCGGCATCAATTATTGCAGAAGCCAAGAAAAAAGCCGATGAGATTGTTGCAGCAGCCAAAAAGGAATCGGAATCGCTCCATGAGAACACAAAGTCGGAGTTGAAGTTGTATTCAGTTCAAGCACTGAGCGCATTGAAAACGGAAATCACCAATGTGCTTACTGACAATGCTGTGAGTGATATCGTAAAACAATCGGTAACAGACAAGGACTTCATGAATCAGTTCCTGCTGAAACTTGCCGAAAAGTGGGGCGCCCAAGAAGATATTGTCATCTCTACTGAAGATGCCGAAGGCTTGAAAGCCGTGTTTGCCAAACAAGCTAAGGAGTTGCTCGACAAGTCAGTAAAAATTGAAGGAGTCCACGGTCAGAAGGCATTGTTTACGATAGAACCTGCCGACGGATCATACAAGGTGAATTTTGGAGAAGAGGAGTTTGAGGATTACTTCAAATCGTTCCTCCGTCCACAGTTGGTGGAAATGCTCTTTCATGCATAAAGCATAACGCATAACGAAGATGGGGAATTACTATTGTTTAATGGCCGGCTTGCCTGACATCTCTTTGAATAACACGGAGAAGGTTCCCACCATAGCTGAATTGAGAGACGAAATTGAGATTGTCCTCTCAGATTCAGACAAGAAACTGTTGTTCTATTTCTTCCTGAAGAATGATTGTCAGAACATAGTCAAGCTGTTGAATAACCCAGATGCCACATTGCTGCCTAATGGCAATTACACGCTTGAGCAGTATCGTGACTTGATCACTTCGGCTCAAGAGATGAACTTTAATGTGCATCGCTATCCATCTTTCATGTCAATTTATGCCCGCGAGTACCCAAATAACAAAGGTAAGGCGGGCTTCTTTGCCGAAGATGCCATGATGCTGGAGTACTACAAGTATGCGATGGGCTGCCCCAACAAGATGATTGCCGACTGGTATGAGTTCAACTTCAATGTGACAAACATCCTTACAGCAATGATTGCCCGCAAGAATGAATGGAATGTAGGCGATTATCTACTGGGAGATAACGAAGTGACAGAGACCATACGCATGAACAGCGCCAAGGACTTCAGCCTGTCGAAAGAATATGACTATGTGGCCGACTTGATGAAAGTGGTGGATGAGACCGATCCTGTGTTGAAGGAGAAGAAGATAGATGCTTTCAGATGGGCTTGGCTTGACGAACGCACATTCTTCGACACATTCTCTATTGGAGCCGTTTTTGCTTATTTCTGCAAGCTTGAGATGCTTGAGCGCTGGGAGCACTTGAATGAAGAGGAAGGCAAGGCCGTTTTTGAGCAGATTATCGAGAACCTTCGGGGAGAAGCTCAAGTGCCGGCTGAATTTAAAAGATGAACACACAAAATTAAACGAAAATATATAACAAGATAAAAACAATGACCAAAGGAACTGTAAAAGGCGTAATTGCCAACATGGTGACTCTTGAAGTCGACGGACCCATCTCTCAAGGTGAGATTTGCTATATCAAGACTGGCGGTGACCGCTTGATGGCAGAGGTCATTAAGGTAGTGGGCTCTGATGTGTTTGTGCAGGTGTTTGAATCGACGCGTGGTCTGAAAGTAGGGGCTACTGCTGATTTTACCGGTCATGTGCTTGAGGTGAAATTGGCTCCAGGCATGTTGTCAAAGAACTTTGACGGTTTGCAGAACGACCTCGACAAGATGGAAGGCGTGTTCCTGAAACGCGGCCAGTATACCAACCCGCTGGATGAAGACCGCATTTGGGATTTCGAACCATTGGCAAAAGTCGGTGACGAAGTACAGGCATCGGACTGGCTGGGCAAGGTTGAAGAAAACTGCCAGCCCCTGAAGATTATGGTTCCGTTCCAGATGGAAGGAAAAGCAACCGTGAAGCAGATTGCCTCAGCAGGTCAGTATAAGATAACAGACACGATAGCTGTTTTAGAGAAGGAAAACGGCGAAGAGGTGAAAGTTGACATGATTCAGCATTGGCCTGTTAAATTTGCCATGACCAACTACAAACAGAAACCGCGTCCATTCAAGCTGCTCGAGACAGGTGTACGCACCATCGACACTTTCAACCCTATTGTAGAGGGTGGCACAGGATTCATCCCCGGCCCGTTCGGTACAGGCAAGACGGTTCTTCAGCATGCCATCTCCAAGCAGGCCGAGGCCGACATCGTCATCATCGCCGCATGTGGAGAGCGCGCCAACGAGGTTGTGGAAATCTTTACGGAGTTCCCAGAGTTGGTTGATCCACATACAGGCCGCAAGCTGATGGAGCGCACCATCATCATAGCCAACACATCCAACATGCCTGTTGCAGCTCGTGAGGCATCGGTATACACCGCCATGACGATGGCAGAGTATTACCGCTCGATGGGTTTGAGAGTATTGCTGATGGCCGATTCCACATCTCGTTGGGCCCAGGCCCTTCGTGAGATGTCGAACCGCATGGAGGAGCTGCCAGGACCAGATGCGTTCCCAATGGACCTCGGTGCCTTGATCAGCAACTTCTATGGTCGTGCTGGATATGTTTACCTGAATAACGGCGAGGTTGGCAGCATCACCTTCATTGGCACAGTATCGCCAGCAGGCGGTAACCTGAAGGAACCTGTCACAGAGAACACCAAGAAGGTGGCGCGCTGTTTCTATGCTCTTGAGCAGGAACGAGCCGACAAGAAGCGTTATCCGGCTGTGAATCCCATCGACTCCTATTCAAAGTATCTTGAATATCCTGAATTCGCTGAGTATATCTCAAAGGTGATGAATGATGAATGGATACCAAAGATATTGGCATTGAAGACTCGCATGCAACGAGGAAAGGAGATTGCCGAGCAAATCAACATCCTTGGTGATGACGGCGTGCCTGTTGACTATCACGAGACATTCTGGAAGTCGGAGGTCATTGATTTCGTCATCCTTCAGCAGGATGCGTTCGATGAGATTGATGCTGTCACATCGCTGGAACGCCAGGAAGACATTTTGAATCTGGTAACTGAGATCTGTGAGGTGAACTTTAAATTTGACAACTTCTTGGATGTGGTAGATTTCTTCAAGAAAATCATCAACCTGTGTAAACAGATGAACTACTCAGAATACAAGTCGGAACAGTACTACGACTATATAGCTAAAATCAGAGCAATGATAGAACCCTATAAAGCGGCATAATCACTATGGCAAAAGCATTTCAGAAAGTATATACAAAGATAAGCCAGATAACAAAGGCAACTTGCTCTTTGAAGGCTAAAGGAGTTGGTTATGACGAGTTGGCCACAATCAACGGCAAGTTGGCTCAGGTGGTGAAGATTGCAGGTGATGACATCACCCTTCAGGTGTTTGAGGGCACGGGAGGCATTCCAACCAATGCAGAGGTCGTGTTCCTCGGCAAGTCACCTTCGCTGAAGGTAAGCGACCAGCTTGCCGGTCGCTTCTTCAATGCCTATGGCCAACCCATTGATGGTGGGCCAGAGATTGAAGGTGAAGAAGTGGAGATTGGAGGTCCATCAGTGAACCCCGTTCGCCGCAAGCAGCCAAGTGAACTGATTGCAACGGGCATCGCTGGTATCGACTTGAACAACACCCTTGTCTCAGGACAGAAGATTCCGTTCTTTGCCGACCCCGACCAACCCTTCAATGAGGTGATGGCCTTGGTGGCATTGCGTGCGAAGGCCGACAAGATCATCCTTGGCGGTATGGGCATGACCAATGATGACTATTACTTCTTCCGCAACACATTCTCTAATGCAGGTGCACTCGATCATATCATCAGTTTCATGAATACAACTGAAGACCCTGCCGTAGAACGCCTGCTGATTCCAGGCATGGCACTTGCTGCAGCCGAGTACTTTGCAGTCGAGAAGCACGAGAAGGTGCTGGTATTGCTGACCGATATGACTTTATACGCCGACTCCCTCTCCATCGTGTCGAACCGTATGGACCAGATCCCATCGAAAGACTCTATGCCAGGCTCGCTCTATTCCGACTTGGCCAAGATTTATGAGAAGGCTGTACAGTTCCCCGAAAGTGTGGGTGGCGGTTCTATCACCATCATTGCCGTGACAACCCTTTCTGGAGGGGACATCACACATGCAGTACCAGATAACACTGGTTACATCACTGAAGGTCAGCTCTATCTGCGTCGAGATTCTGACATCGGCAAAGTCATCATCGACCCATTCCGTTCGCTCTCACGCCTTAAGCAGCTTGTTGCAGGCAAGAAGACGCGTAGTGACCACTCACAGGTGATGAATGCCGCCATCCGTCTTTATTCTGATGCTGCCAATGCAAAGACAAAGATGGAGAATGGATTCGACTTGACCGATTACGACAACCGCTGTCTTGACTTTGCAAAGGAATACTCAGAGAAGTTGCTGGCGATCGATGTAGTCCTCGATACCACCGAGATGCTTGATGTGACTTGGGCCTTGTTCCAGAAGTACTTCAAGCTGGAGGAAGTCAACATTAAGAAAGAGTTCACCGATATTTACTGGAAATAAATGGCGATACAGTTTCAATATAATAAAACATCGCTTCAACATATCGAGAAACAGCTGAAAATGCGACAACGGACCTTGCCCATCATCAAGAGCAAGGAGACGGCTTTGCGCCTTGAGGTGAAGAAAAGCAAGGAGGAAGCAGAAGCGCTGGAAAAGAAACTGGAGCAGCAGATCATGGGCTATGAGTCGATGTATGCACTTTGGGGAGAGTTCGACGCATCATTGGTTTCTCTGAAAGATGTGGAGATGGACATAAAAAAGGTGGCGGGTGTGCGAGTTCCTGTGTTGACAGGCATTCAATTCGATGTGAAACCATTTGGCCTGTTCAGCGCTCCGAAACGGTACTTCGACGGTATCCATCTCCTGAAAGGCCTCACCAAGACAGCGGTGGAGTATGAGTTTGTAGCCGCCAAACTGGGTCAGCTCGACTATGCCCGCCGAAAGACGACACAAAAGGTGAACCTCTTTGAGAAGGTGCAGATTCCTGGATACCAGGAAGCGATTCGTAAAATCAAGCGATTCATGGAAGACGAGGAGAACCTCTCCAAGTCGTCACAGAAGATACTGAAGGCGCTACAAGAGAAACGCAGACAAGCCGATGCACCTGTAGAGGCTGAAGACGATGAAAAAGGAAAGGAGGACGAAGCATGATTCAAAAGATGAAGAAACTCACTTTCCTCGTCACCAACAAGGAGTACGATCAGTTCCTGGCCGACATACGCCAGTTAGAGGTCATTCATATTGAGGAACTCCAGAAAGGCGCTACCAGCGAGGAGCTTCAGGCGAATCTAGCCCTTGCCGAACGCTATAAACATATATTCTCAATCCTTGACCATGCCAAGGAAACCTATACACCCTCAGATGCGTTTGCTCCTGTTGTTCTGGACAATATGTCTCAATCGGCATTACTTGACTATGTAGAGCAGTTGAGCGAAGACGAACAGGCCCTGAAGCATCAGCTGGACGAGGTCGACAATAACATTTCCTCGCTGGAGCCTTGGGGTGAATTCAGTTGGGATGCCATCCGTGAGATAGAGCAGCAAGGATATGCGGCAACATTCTATGTATGCCCAACCAAACTGTTCAAACAGGAATGGCGTGACCAGTACTATGCGACCCCAATCAGCGATGCAGGCGGCAAACTCTACTTCATGACATTCTCGAAGGATAGTCCTGACATTACTGCAGAAATGTTGACATTGCCCGAGAAATCTTTGTCATCTTATGTGGCTGAAAAGGAAGAAATAAAATCTAAGACATCGGCCGTTCACGACAAGATGATTGCTGTGAATGAGCAGTATCGTGACGCTATTGAAGCAGGCAAGCTGGATAATGAGAACAATATCTCGCTCTCGAAAGTCCACCTCAGTCATGAGTCCATTGCCGACGATGCTGTGCGTCTGCTGGTTGGATGGACCTTAACTGAGAAAGTTCCATCGGTCGTAGATTACCTCGAGCAGAACCATATCTACTATGAGTTATCTGATCCGGCTTTCGATGACGATGTGCCTATTCAGATTCAGAACAACAAGTTCGCATCGCTGTTCGAGCCGATTCTGCGCATGTATTCATTGCCGAACTATCATGATATCGACCCGTTGCCGTTGTTCGCACCCTTCTTCATGCTGTTCTTCGGCCTATGCATGGGTGATGCAGGTTATGGTGTGATCATTCTGGCTATAAGCATAGCCTTCTGCATCATGAAACCAGCTATGCGAAAATACGGTCTGCTAGGCGTTTGTCTGGGCGGCATGACCATCATCTGCGGACTGGTGACAGGCACCTTCTTCGGTATCAACTTAGCTACAGTTGATTGGGATTGGATAAAGCCGATACAGCCCTATTTCCTGAACGACAGCAAGAAAGAAGCGTTCTTCGGCTACTCGCCAATGATGGTGATATCCGTCATCATTGGTCTCACGCAAGTGCTCATCGGCATGACGATGGCAGGATGTAAAGCCGTCAAGAACTACGGATTCATCTATGGCGTAGGAAAGTTCTCGTGGGTGACAGCACTGGTCAGTGCTACCATCCTGTTCGGACTTCCCATGCTCGGAGTCGAGCTGTCGCAGCCAATTAAATTTGTGCTGTACGGGCTGATAGGCCTTTCTGTGCTTGGCATCTTCTTCCTTAACAACCCAGGAGCCTATAAGAAACCTGTTGCCGGAACTGCCATGAATGTGGGCTCTGGCTTGTGGGCAGCTTACGGAATGACTACCGGCCTGTTGGGCGACCTTCTCAGCTACATCCGTCTTTTCGCACTCGGATTGACGGGTGGGGTGCTAGGCAGTGTGTTCAACTCATTAGCTACCGACATGACAGCATCGTTGAGCTGGGGCATCCGCTGGTTGCCGTTCATCTTGATACTTTTGTTCGGGCATAGCATCAACTTTGCCCTTTGCATGATTTCATCGTTTGTCCATCCTATGCGACTCACATTTGTGGAGTACTTTAAGAACGCAGAGTTTGAGGGCGGAGGTAACGAATACGATCCATTCAGAATAAAAACAAAACAAACATAACATTAGGGTTCCCCACGCCCTTCTTATGAGTGGCAGGGGTTCATCTGCAAAACAAATTTTAAAAACATTATGTCAGCAATTTTATTAGCTTATGTGGGAATTGCCCTTGCAGTGGCACTTTCAGGAGTTGGCTCCGCTATAGGAGTAACCATTTGTGGTAATGCAGCTATCGGCGCATTCAAGAAGAAACCAGAAGCATCAGGTTCGTACATCGGACTTGCTGCCCTTCCATCATCACAGGGACTTTATGGTTTCGTAGGATTCTTCATCCTCAATCCGCTGGTTAGTTCCAGCATCAACATGGGACAGGCATCAGCCATTTTTGGCGCAGGACTTGCCCTCGGACTTGTAGCTCTCTTCTCTGCCATCCGTCAGGCAAAGGTTTGTGCTAACGGTATCAGCGCAATCGGAGGCGGCCACAAGGCATTCGGCACCACCATGGTGCTCGCCGTATTCCCTGAGCTTTATGCCATCCTTGGTCTGTTGGTTCTGATTCTCATTTCCAATATCGTTCCAAGCTTGTGAAACTATATTCAATATGATTAAATTTTGCGTGCGATTAGTGCAACGATGGTTGCCAGAACCGTTTATATTCGCCATACTGCTCACCTTCGTGGCAGCGCTGGTGGCGATGCCATTGTGTCACCAGACTCCCCTCGAGGTGGTCGAGCATTGGGGTGATGGCGTATGGAATTTGCTGGAGTTTGCCATGCAGATGGCTCTGGTGCTTGTATGTGGATCGACCCTGGCTGCCGCACCGGTTATCAAACGAGGCATCAATGCAATGGCTCGCTTGCCCAAGAGCGCCCCTGCCGCAATAGCTCTTGTGACTGTTGTTTCGGCGTTATCATGCTGGCTCAACTGGGGATTTGGCCTTATCGTTGGTGTCGTGTTTGCCAAGGCAATAGCACGCCAGCGTTCTGATGTGGACTATCGGCTTCTTGTCGCATCGGCTTACAGTGGCTTTGTGGTGTGGCATGCCGGCATCTCAGGCTCCATCCCCCTCACCATGGCCACACCTGGCGAGTCGCTCACAATGGCCACTAATGGTGCGCTGACCAATCCTGTGCCAGTGGCGCAAACCATCTTAGACTGGCACAACCTGGTGACCGTGCTGTTAGTAATCATAGGAATCACCATCGCAAACACCCTGATGCACCCCAAGAAAGGCATTCTCACCGTCGACCCTGCGCTCTTGAAGGACAATGATCATATCGCCACAAAATCCTCCTCCGACAAGACACCCGCACAGCGGCTTGAGCAAAGCAAACTGCTCTCGTGGCTCGTGGCGCTGATGCTCGTTGCCTATCTCGTGATTCATCTCGGCATGAACGGTGCGAGTTTAGACCTTGGTGGAGTCATCATGATATTCCTCGCGCTGGGACTCGTGCTGCACCCCACCCCGGTCGACTATGTGCGTGCCTTCGGAAAAGCGACCACCGGTGCTGCCGGTATCATATTGCAGTTTCCCTTCTATGCCGGTATCATGGGCATCTTTACAGGCATCGGTGTCAGCGGCATCAGCTTAGGGGGTGTCATGGCCGAAGCCTGCGTACAGATCAGCAATCCCGTCACCTACCCGTTGCTCACCTTCCTTTGTGCAGCAGTGCTCAACCTGTTTGTGCCAAGTGGCGGCGGTCATTGGGCTGTGCAAGCGCCGGTTATGTTCACAGCTGGCGCCAACCTCGCTGTAGATCCAGGCTTGACGGGCATGGCCATTGCATGGGGCGACGCATGGACCAATCTCATACAACCATTCTGGGCACTCCCGGCCCTGGCTATAGCTCGCCTTAACGCGAAGGACATCATGGGCTACTGCCTCATCGATCTGCTCATAACCGGTGTCATCATCGCCGCCGGCCTCCTCCTCTGGGCCATCTAACGCACCACCTTGGTTTTTAAAAAAAAGAATATCTCGTTGAACCAGCAACGAGATATTTTTGTTCAGCCTTTGCGACGCAGAGAGCGGAGATGATCATGGGAGGGGGATGTCGCCTTCGAAGACGATGGTGGCGGGGCCTGTCATATACACATGGTTGTCGTCTCGCCACTCGATGCGGAGTGTGCCGCCGTCCATGATCACGAGAGAATCACGCGAAGCACGCCCGGTGAGTGCTGCCGCCACCACAGTGGCACTCGCTCCTGACCCACATGCCATGGTGATACCGCTGCCACGCTCCCACACCCGCATGCGGATGCCTTGAGGTGTGATTTGGGCAAACTCGATGTTGCATCGCTGAGGGAACCGCGAGTGATGCTCAAGTATGGAGCCCTCGGCCGCCACATCTACCGCATCAAGATCATCGACAAAAATCACATAGTGCTTACTTCCCATCGAAACAAACACGCCTGGAGGCAAGGGCTCGCCATCAGGCAGGAACCAATCAGGCACATCAAATTGCGGTTCTTGCATATCGACCGTGACCTGCTCCACCTCACCCTGATCATTCACCGTCAAATGCAGCAACTTGATGCCTGAGCCGGTCAGCAAGCGCACATGTGTGCTTGTGGTGAGCCCACGCTCATAAACATACTTGCCAATGCAGCGGCTGGCATTGCCGCACATCTGCCCTTCAGAGCCGTCGGCATTGAAGAAGCGCATGGCAAAGTCGGCATCGGGAGTCGTGGAGCGGTCTATGAGCACTACCCCATCGCTGCCAATGCCAAAGTGTGGCCGGCTCCATGCGATGGCAGCCGCCTGAGGGTCGGGCAAATCGTTGATGGTGGTGTCGACAAAGATATAGTCATTGCCCAAGCCGTGCATCTTGATAAAATGAATGGTTTTTGTGGTGTTGGTAGCCATAGTCAAAAAACTTTTGCATGAAGGATTTATGCAAAGTTAAAGAATATGTTCCGCATGCTCAAACTTTCTTGAAACAATTTGCACTAAACGCTATAATAGTATGGCTTTTAATACAAAAGGCGTGGCTGACGAGCCACGCCTTTTTACTGTTATGGATTGAGAAGATGCATTACTTCTCGAGTTCTTTTTTGAGGCGCTCGGTGAGCATGGGGACGATCTTGTGGAGGTCGCCCACGATGCCGAGGTCGGCTACCGAGAAGATGGGAGCAAACTTGTCTTTGTTGATGGCAACGATGAAGTCGCTCTCTTCCATACCGGCGAGGTGCTGGATGGCGCCACTGATACCGCAGGCCATGTAGAGGTTGGGACGCACGGTCTTACCCGTCTGACCCACCTGGCACTCGTGCGGCATAATGCCGTTGTCGACCATGGCACGCGACGAAGCCACTTGTCCGCCGAGCACATCGGCGAGAGCCTGCAACTTGTCGAAGCCTTCCTTGTTGTGCACGCCACGACCACCCGAGACGAGAATCTTGGCCTCGGAGATGTCGGCCATCTCCTTGTCGGCCTTGATGGTCTCAACGAGTTTCACCTTAAACTTGGCAGTGTCGAACTTGGGCACGAAGTCGGTAACAACGCCTTGACGGCCAGGCTGACGCTCCATCTTCTGCATCACACCGGGACGCACGGTCGACATCTGCGGACGCGTGTTGGGGCACACGATGGTAGCCATCAGGTTGCCGCCGAATGCGGGACGCGTCGAGTGTAGGTCTTGCTGGCCATCATCGCCAGTCTGAATTTCGAGCTTGGTACAGTCGGCAGTCAAACCGGCTTTCAGGCGCGAAGCCAGACGCGGAGCCATGTCACGGCCAATGGTGGTAGCACCATAGAGCACGATGTTGGGCTTGCGCTCCTCAATAATCTGATACATCACCTGCGAGTATTGCTCGCTCAGGTAATCCTTGAGTTCGGGCGTGTCGACCACAATCACCTCGTCGGCACCAAACTCGATGAGGCTTTGAGCCTGTTGCTTGATGCCACAACCCAGCAAGAGGGCTACCACTTTTTCGCCCAACACATCGGCCAGGTCACGGGCCTTGCCCAAAAGTTCAAATGCAACGGATTGGATAACACCTTCACGCTGTTCTGCAAAAACGAATACGTTCTTATAATCTTTCTTTTCCATAGCTTTGACTTTTAGATGATGTGTTTCTCTTTCAGTTTATTGATAATCAACTCTACAGCCTCTTCTTCGCTCACTTCGTGCACTTCGCCCGGAGCTTTCAGAGCCTTGGGGAACGACTTGAACACCTTGGTGGGTGATCCGGCGAGACCCAATTTCGACTCGTCGACATCGATCTTGTCGGCACCCCATACTTCCACTTCGCGTTCGTAGGCCTTCATAATGCCGTTGACGCTCATGTAGCGGGGTTCAAATGCTGAAGCCAAGACGGTAAGCAGGCACTTGCCCTCGACTTCGAGGACTTGCACGCTGTCTTCGTTCTCCTTGTGAACGAGCAGGTTGCCGTTGTCAAGGCGCTTAGCATCGGCCACATAGGTAATCTGGGGCAGGTCGAGGTGCTCGGCCAGCTCGGGACCCACTTGTGCAGTGTCGCCATCGATAGCCTGGCGGCCAGCGATGATGAGGTCGTAGTCGAGCGTGCGGCACAGACCAGAAAGGGCATAAGAGGTAGCAAGCGTGTCGGCACCGGCAAACTTGCGGTCGCTGAGCAGGATGGCACGGTCGGCACCCATAGCAAAGGCTTCACGCAGAATCACATCGGCCTGAGGAGGACCCATTGAAATGACGGTAATGTGTGCGCCATGCTGGTCCTTGAGTCGCAGAGCGAGTTCAAGACCGCCCTTGTCGTCGGGGTTCATGATGCTGGGCACACCATCGCGGATAAGCGTTCCCTTCACGGGATCAATTTTGATTTCGGTGGTATCGGGAACTTGTTTAACGCAAACTATAATTTTCATCATAATGCTATCCTCCTTTATTATTTAAATAAATGACCTGCAATGACCATGCGCTGCACTTCAGATGTACCTTCATAAATCTCGGTAATCTTGGCATCGCGCATCATGCGTTCTACGGGATACTCACGAGTGTAGCCATATCCGCCGTGGAACTGAACAGCCTTGGTTGTCACCTCCATAGCGGTCTCGGCAGCAAACAGCTTAGCCATAGCGGCATCGGCCGAATAGGGAAGGCCCTTGTCCTTCTTCCAGGCAGCGCTGCGCACCAGCAGGCGGGCAGCCTCGACCTTGGTCTTGAGGTCGGCCATCTGGAACTGGGTGTTCTGGAACTTGGCAATGGCACGGCCAAATTGCTTGCGTTCCTTGGTGTACTTCACAGTCTCGTCCATAGCGCCCTGGGCGATACCAAGCGCTTGAGAGGCGATACCGATGCGGCCGCCGTCGAGCGTCTTCATGGCAATGCTGAAGCCCTTGCCGAGCTGACCCAGCAGGTTCTCCTTGGGCACTTCACAATTCTCGAAAATGAGTTCACAAGTGGCACTGCCTCGGATACCCATCTTCAATTCCTTCTTGCCAATCGAGAAGCCAGGCATGCCTTTCTCAACGATGAATGCCGAGATGCCCTTGGTGCCCTTGCTCTTGTCGGTCATCGCCATGACGATGAACACATTGGCATAAGAAGCGTTGGTGATGAAAATCTTGGAGCCGTTCAGAATCCACTTGTCACCAGCATCCACGGCAGTGGTCTGCTGCATGGCGGCATCGGTACCGGCATTAGGCTCAGTGAGACCAAAGGCGCCAATCCACTCGCCCGAGGCGAGCTTGGGCAAATATTTCATCTTCTGTTCCTCGGTGCCGTGCTCCAAGATGGGAGCCACACACAGAGAAGTGTGGGCCGAGAGCACAACGCCCGTGGTGGCGCACACTCTGGAAAGTTCTTCAACGGCCATGATATACATCTGGACGCTGCCTCCAGCACCGCCATACTGTTCGGGAACAGGAATGCCCATGAGGCCAAGCTTACCCATCTTCTCGACGGTTTCGAGAGGGAAGCGTTCCTGCTCGTCGACTTCGGCTGCCAGAGGTTTCACTTCATTCTCGGCAAATGAACGAATCATCTGGAGAAAAAGTTCTTCTGTCTTTGAATAGCTAAAATCCATATAGTTTTTAGTTAATGGTTTAATACTTGTAGAAGCCTTCACCCGTCTTGCGGCCAAGCAATCCGGCACGCACCATTTTGCGCAGCAGGGGATGAGGACGATACTTGGGATCGCCAAACTCGTTATAGAGCACCTCCATGATGGCGAGGTTCACATCGTTGCCAATGAGGTCGGCCAGTGCCAAGGGGCCCATGGGATGGTTAGCGCCCAGCATCATGCACTTGTCAATGTCCTCGGCACTTGCAATGCCATCGGCGAGGATGCCCACAGCCTCATTGATCATGGGGATGAGAATGCGGTTCACCACAAAACCGGGAGCCTCGTTCACGGGAACGGGGGTCTTGCCAATCTCGGTGGTGAGGTCGACAATGCACTTGGCAGTCTCTTCGCTGGTGAGCTGGCCCTTGATGACTTCAACGAGTGCCATGCGGTCGGCAGGGTTGAAGAAGTGGCAGCCAATGAACTGAGCGGGACGGCTTGTGCAAGCGGCAATCTCAGTGATGGAGAGCGACGACGAGTTGGTGGCAAAAATGGTTTCGGGTTTGCAGATTTTGTCGAGTTCCATGAACACTTCCTTCTTGAGCTGCATGTTCTCGACAGCAGCCTCGATCACGAGGTCGGCATCGGCAAAGTCAGCATAGTCGACAGTTGTGGTGATGTTGGCCAGCATGGCATCCATTGCATCCTGAGCAATCTTGCCTTTCTCAACGAGTTTGCTGTAGCCTTTAGTGATAGAAGCCATAGCCTTGTCGAGGCTGGCTTGCGAACGGCTCTTCATGACCACGGGCATCTTGGCGGCAAAAGCCTTGACAATGCCTTTAGCCATGGTTCCGGTTCCAATAACGCAAATTTTCATAGTTTGATAGTTTTTTATAGTTAGTTAATGTTTATTCTCCTTTAAACTCGGGTTTACGCTTGCCCAGGAAGGCTGCCATGCCCTCCTTCTGGTCGGCGGTGGCAAAACACTCGCCAAAGAGTCGATTCTCGAGTTCTATGGCTTGGTCGGCATCGAGGTCATAACCGTTGTTGATGCTCGTCTTGGCCTTTTGCACGGCAAGAGGAGCCTGCGCAGCGATGGCCTTAGCCATTTCAAGAGCCTTGGGCATGAGTTCCTCGGGCTCATAGATGGCGTTGACCAGTCCCACACGCAGTGCCTCGTCGGCACGGATAATCTTGCCGGTATATATCATCTCCTTGGCATACCCCTGACCGATGAGTTTGGGCAGGCGGTAGGTGCCCGAGAAACCGGGAATGATACCCAGTCCCACTTCAGGCTGACCGAATTTGGCCTTGACCGAAGCAATGCGGATGTCGCAAGCCATGGCAAGTTCACAGCCACCGCCCAGTGCGAAACCGTTGACTGCAGCGATGACGGGGATGGGAAGGGTCTCGATAGCACGGAAGACGCCCTCGCCCAGGTCGCCGAACTTGTAGCCCTCGCCCTGATTGAGGTTCGCCATCTCAGAGATGTCGGCACCTGCCACAAACGACTTCTCGCCGTCGCCCGTGATGATGAGCACACGGGTAGCCGGGTCAATGTTTGCCACAAAGTCGCCCAGTTCCTTGAGAATCGTGGAATTGAGCGCATTGAGCGACTTGGGTGCTGAAATCATGAGGATGGTGACAGCGCCCTCATTCTGTATTTTCAGGAATTGATAATCCATTGCAACAAGGGATTAGATGTCCATCGGTTTCAGGTTGGGGTCGATGATGAGCTTGGCCTGAGTGGCAGCCTGAATATCTTCTACCGTAAACTCGGGGTGCAGCTCGCGCAGCACAATGCCCTCGGGAGTGATGTCCATCACGCCCATCTCGGTGATAATCATGTTCACCTGGCCAGCAGCCGTGAGAGGCAGCGTGCACTCCTTGAGAATCTTGGGATTGCCCTTCTGGGTGTGTTCCATGGTGAGAATCACACGCTTGGCACCCACCACGAGGTCCATAGCTCCACCCATACCGGGAGCCATCTTGCCAGGAATAATCCAGTTAGCGAGGTTACCTTTTTCGTCAACCTGCAGTGCGCCCAGGAACGACACATTCACATGTCCGCCACGAATGATGGCAAAAGAAGTGGCCGAGTCGAAGGTGCAAGCACCGGGATTCAGAGTGATGTAACCGCCACCGGCGTTGATAAGGTTCTTGTCCTCCTCGCCTTCAGCAGGTGTGGGACCCATGCCCATGGCACCATTCTCGGTCTGAAGCGTAACAGAAACGCCTTCGGGCAGATAGTTAGGGATGAGGGTTGGAATACCAATACCCAGATTCACCACGTCGCCATCGTGCAGCTCTTTAGCGGCACGCTTGGCAATGACTTCTCTTATTTGATATTTGTCCATAAATAATTAGGTTTTATGTTAGTTAATAAAATTAGTTATTTCATTCCTCTCTTAACCATTTCCTGCACCACAAACGAGGCCACATCGTCGGCATAGGTGTTCATGCCAAAACCGGCGTCGAAGCCCAGCTCCTTAGCGAGCTCGTGGGTGATACGGGCACCGCCGCAGCAGCAAATCATCTTGTCGCGCAGGCCCTCGGCCTCCATGAGTTCGATGAATTCGGTCATGTTCTTGATGTGCACATCCTTCTGGGTCACCGTCTGCGACACGAGCAGGGCGTCGGCATGGAGTTCGATGCCCTTGGCAATAAACTCGTCGTTAGGCACCTGCGAACCCAGGTTATAGGCATCAATCATGTCATAGCGCTCCAGTCCGTAATGGCCGGCATAGCCCTTCATGTTCATGATGGCGTCGATGCCCACGGTATGCGCATCGGTTCCGGTAGAAGCACCAACAATCACAATCCTGCGGCCGATGTTCTCCTTGATGTACTCGTCGGTAGCATACATGTCCATAGTGTTGGATTCCACCTTAGGCACATAAATGGTGGAGTAGTCGACGGTGTGGGTACAGCTGCCATAGCAGTTGAAGAAGGTGAAGCCCGGTGTCAGCTCCTGATAGAAGACAACGCTGGGATTCTCCAGGCCCATCTTGCGCAGCATCTGCTTGGCTGCTTCAATGGCCTCGGCACCACAGGGCACGGGCAGGGTGAAACTGAGCTGCACCTTGCCATCGTTCATGGTGTCGCCATATGGTTTTATTTTGGTGAGATCTAAGGTTTTGTCAAAATCCTTAGCTTCCATTGAATATAGTCCTTCGCTCATAACAGTCTTCTATTTATCGTTTACCTTTCATTAATTCCACAAACGGGTTATAGTAGTTGCCTCCTTTCATGGTAACGCCAGCAAGGCCTTTACCGCCATTCTTGGGACGCTTGACATCGCCGAAGATACCCTTCTCCAGTGCGGTGAACAGACCTTCTTTGGTAATGTCTTCGAGCAGTTTAATCGTGTTACCGAGCACTTCCTTCACACGGTTGCGGCAAATGCCGCCTTCCACAAACTCCATTTCCTCGCCAATGCTCTTCATGTTGTTGAAGATGTACTTGGCATTCTCGATCGAGAGGTAACGGTCGCTCATGAAGGGGGTGTGGATGGCCTCGGTGGGCATACCCAGCAGCTGGATGCCCTGATGGGTCCAGATACCAATCATGTTGAACAGTGCATCCTGAATGTGACCACGGAAGATGTTGCCCGTCATGAACTTGGTGGGCGGCATGTACTTGAGTGTGGCCTTCGGGAAGATTTCGCGTGTCATCTGTGCCTGTGCCAGTTCGAGCAGGAAGCCATTCTCGAGCATGGGATCCATCTCAAAGGCGTGACCCAGACCCATCTGCTCCTCGGGCAGACCCGCCATGAGGGCGAGCTGCTCGTTGATGAGGTCGGAAGCAAGCACCGTGTGGGCAGCCTCGACGGCATCGGCAGTGGTGAGGTAGTTGTCCTCGCCCGTGTTGATGATGACGCCGGCAAAGCCGTTGATGATGCGGCTCATGTACTGGTCAATGAGCGTGCGCTGCATGTTGATGTCGCGGAACAGGATGCCATAGAGGGCATCGTTGAGCATCACATCAAGGCCTTCGAAAGCACCCATGATGGCGATTTCGGGCATACACAGACCCGAGCAGTAGTTACACAGGCGTATGTAGCGGCCCTGCTCCTCCCCTACTTCGTCGAGCGCCTTGCGCATGATGCGGAAGTTCTCCTGAGTGGCAAAGGTACCGCCAAAACCCTCGGTGGTGGCGCCATAAGGCACATAGTCGAGAAGGCTCTGACCCGTGGTGCGAATCACGGCAATCACATCGGCTCCCTGGCGGGCACCTGCCTGTGCCTGCACCACATCTTCATAGATGTTACCGGTTGCCACAATGATGTAGAGGTAAGGCTTGGGACCCTCGCCAATAGTCTCGAGGTAGTGCTCACGGCGGGCACGGCGGGCACGGATGCGTTCCATACTCTCATTGATGACGGGTTGCAACACATCGGCAATCTGTTTCTGGTCGGTGGTCACCACCTTGGTGATGTCGAGTTCGCCAGCAGCCACCTTTTCGGCAATTTGCTGCGGCTTGAGGCCAGTCTGAATCATGGCGTTGGCGATGAAGAACAATGCGCCTTCGTTGAGCACGCCCTTGTCCTTGAGGGCTTCGACCACCACATTGGGCAGAGGCACCTCGTTCTCGTCAATGCCGTCAATTCCCATCAATCGACACAAGGTGCGCTCCACAGCCACCGTGGTGTATTGCTCCACGAATGCCTGCACATCTTCAGCGATGCCCTTGGCCAGACTTCTGGCATATTCAACTTTTTCAAAATCTAAACCTAACTTGCTTTTCTGCATAGTATTATATCATTATATATTATAGTATTCGTTCATTTTTGTTGATAATCTCTCTTGCCAGATTAATCCACTGGGAATCGATGTCGAGTGCCTGAGCTATGTTCAGCGCCTCGTGTGGCACTTCGCCATCGTGAACCTCCACCAGGGAGTAATCCATCACGCCATCTACGAAACCCTTCACCCTGAGGCAACGGGCATCGCCTGGCTCAATATCGTAGTGCGTTGTCAGGATAAGGCTCATGTCGGCATCGGCCAACACCTTGAGCAAGGCTGCCACAAGTGCCGCACCCTCGGTGGGGTTGGTGGTGCGGGCAGGCTCATCGATCAACGCCAATAGCTTTCGTTCGTTGCGCGATGCCTTGATGACGGCATCGATGTTCTTCATCTCGGCAGCAAACGACGAGAGGCCTTTCTCGACCGACTGCTCGTCGCCAATGCAGAAGAAGATGTGCGACTTCACATCGATAGTGACCATAGCGGCGGGAATGCCAAATCCGAACTGGAACAAGTACTGGCATAGCGTCAAGGTCTTGAGCACTACCGTCTTGCCGCCCATATTGGCACCAGTTATCAATGTGGGTTTCAGGCCATAGGAAATATCAACCGGCTGGAAAGAGCGTCCGTTGCTCTCCAGGGCATCCTTGACCTGCGGATGGAACAAACCCTCGTAGCGGCTTGTGCCATCAGTAGAAATCACGGGGAAACAAAGCCCCATGTGATGCATTTGAGCAGCTTTGGCCAGACTGATGTCGATGTGTGCCAAGGCCAGCAGCGCCTGCCTGATGGCAGGGGCAAAGTGGTGCAGCTGCTTGCTGAGGTCGGCCCGCACGCCGAGTTCCAATTCGTTGGCCTCGAGCAGGAGCTGGTCGTTCTGTTCGGGATGCTGACGCATCTGAATGCGCAGGTCCTTGAGCTGCTCACAATAGGAGTCGTAGATGTAGAAAGAGGCTATTTTCAGTCCATCGGGGTCGAGGATGGTAATCACCTCGTCGAGGTCGGGCACCTCCACCACCTGGTCCAGACCATGCTGACGCAACAGTTTCTTCACATCCACGGCAAGAATGGCAAGGTGCTTCACCTCAAACAATTCGATGTCGTCGAGCGTAGCTTTCTGTTCAAGGTTCTTGATGGTGGTGCGGATGTCCTTCACCCCCTGCAACTTGAAAAGCAGGGTGGAGATGCGCACATGGTCGGTATCGGCCAGGAAGCGCGCGAAATGACACAACACGCCATAGCTCTCCTGAATGGCATCGGCATCGGTGAGCATCTCCATGTCGAGGAGGCACCGCCGAGCAAATCCCGACTGCAATTCAAGCTTCTGGAGTATGAACCGCAGGCCGCAGGGCGAATCTATGACATTTTTCAGTTGCATCTATCAGTTTTTTAAAAGATCATATACAGGAAGCTCTATGGCTTCAGAAAGTTTCTGGCACAAGATGTCGGAGTCGAGCACGAAACCCGTGGGCGAAACGGGATTGACCGTGACAGCAATAAGTTTGCTCTTCTGGAGCACCGTGACGCGTCCGCCCGCCTTGAGAAACAACCTGAACAACTGTGGGGACACAAAAATCCTTGTAAAATCTTTCACCACAATCTCCACTTGCCTCAGGTCCTTGTTGGCTCTCACTTTTTCGATAAATCCGTCGACCAACGCTCCTGCCACATAGATGGTGCTGCACCGTTCCATCCCCTGAAAGTGGATGTGCTTAGACAGCGATGTGGCCGAACTGAGCGGATTCAGAGTGCCATCGGCATCGAGCCACCAGCTGCCCTGGTCCAGAGGCCCGAACAGGTTGCGTTTCTTCTCATCGGCCAGCGGCAGGTTGATGAGCTGCACAATGAAGGCGGTCTTCTGCACAAGCGTGTTCATGTTGGCCGAATAGGCTGCCCCTGTGGCAAGAATCATCGACTGACTGACGGCTGGCGAGGCCGAACTGAGTCGCGACAAAGCACCGTCGATAATCGTCAAGTCAATGCCTATGCGCTGCATCTGGTTCATCCACCTGATAAGCCCTGTGGCCGATGGCGGCCCCGAGAGCAGAATCTTGCCGGTGGTGAGTGCTTTGGCGGTGACCACGCGTCCCAGCGAGGTGTTCTCGTCGCTCACATCCACGAGTTCCGAGACGAGCCTCCTCAGCTTGTAGTGCGCTTCACTGGTGGCGAAGAACATGCCCTGCTGCAACACGATTTCAGGCTTTTGCGTGCGCGTGACCTGATCGACCGTTTCACCATCAATGCCTATCGAAGTAACAGCAATGCGCCGGGAATCGACCGGCATGCGCTTGAGCACATATTTCAGGCACTCCGTCTTTCCCGTATTCTTCTCGAGTCCGACGATGGAGAGGCTGCTGTAGTTCAATATTTCATTGATGAAGGGCAAAACACCATATATAAATTATAGCAAAGGCGGGTGAAGGTGCCTGGTGCACCCTCACCTACCATTGCGCGTGGTTAGTTCTTATCGCGGATTTCGTTACGCTCATGGCGTTTCAGCGCCTTGGGCTCGATGTTCATGCGCTCGCCTTCAAGCAGTGAGATCACGCCGTCCACAGCCTTGTCGTTAGCCACCTGTTCCTTGGCGCGTGCAGCCTGACAATCGGGGCAGTTGCACTCGCTATGGTACTCGTTAGGCTCGGTATAGGTAGTGATAACGCCCTCGAAGTTGCGCAGCACCACCTTGCCGGGAGCCTGCGAGATGACATACTGGGGCATGACGGGCGTCTTGCCGCCGCCACCAGGAGCATCGACCACAAAGGTGGGCACGCAGTAGCCTGAGGTGTGACCGCGCAGGCCTTCGATAATCTCGATGCCCTTCGACACGGGAGTGCGGAAGTGCTCGAGACCCATCGAGAGGTCGCACTGATAAATGTAGTAAGGACGCACACGCATCTTCACGAGTTCGTGCACCAGGTGCTTCATCACATGCACGCAGTCGTTCACACCGCGCAGCAGCACACTCTGGTTGCCCAGGGGCACACCGGCATCGGCGAGCATCTCGCAGGCACGGCGCGACTCGGCAGTCACCTCGTTGGGGTGATTGAAGTGCGTGTTAAGCCACACGGGGTGATACTTCTTGAGCATGGCGCACAATTCGGGCGTGATACGCTGGGGGCAAACCACGGGGGTGCGGGTTCCCAGACGCACAATCTCCACATGCGGAATCTTCCTCAATTCAGAGATGATGTATTCCAGACGCTTGTCGCTCACCATGAGGGCATCGCCACCCGAGAGGAGCACGTCACGCACCGTGGGGGTGTTGCGGATGTATTCCAGCGCCTTCTCAATGCGGTCCATGCCACACTCGTTGTCGGTCTGTCCGGCAAAACGGCGACGGGTGCAGTGACGGCAGTACATCGAGCACATGTCGGTGATGAGGAAGAGCACACGGTCGGGGTAACGGTGCGTGAGACCTGGTGTGGGCGAATCCTCGTCCTCGTGCAGTGGGTCGAGCAAGTCGGCAGCAGCCTGATGGGTTTCAAGTCCCGTAGGAATGCACTGACGACGCACGGGGTCGGCAGGATCGTCGGGGTTGATAAGGCTCAAGTAGTAGGGAGTGATGGCCATGCGCAGAGTGGACAGGGTCTTCTTCACGCCTTCCTCCTCTTCGGGAGTGAGAGCCACATATTTCTTCAGGTCATCGAGCGTCTCAATGCGGTTTCTGACTTGCCAGATCCAGTCGTTCCACTGTTCGTCGGTCACGTCAGGAAACATTTGTTTTCTTCTTGATTCAGCCATTTGACTAAATGATTGTTATAGCCGACAGCGATGCCCCCGCAAGGGGGAGCATCGCCAGCGACCTGATGAATATTAAGCGTACAACTCTTCAAATATCTTGCGCAATGCGGGGCACTCACGCAACTCTTGCAGGGTGAACTCGGCATGGCCCTTGGTATAGCCGTTGCCAATGATCATGTTGGTGTCGGCACCAATGCCCTCGGCACCCAGAGCAGCCTTGGTGAAGCTGGTGGCCATCGAGAAGAAGTAAACCACACCGTCGTCGCGAGTGCAGAGCACTGCGGTCATCTCGCAGTCGGGCACATTCACGCAGTTGATGGTCACATCGGCCATCTTGCCGTCGGTGAGTTTGCTCACCAGTTCATAAACCTGCACGGGAGTCATGCCAGCCACGCTCTCTACCACATCGCAGAAACCGAGTTCCTTGATGCGGTTGGTCGATTTGGGGCTGTTGGCCAGACCTATCACCTTACCGGTCACGCCCACGCGCTTCTTGGCCTCGTAGCAGCAGAGCATACCGCTCTTGCCACCTGCGCCGAGCACCACCACATTCTGGCCATACTGGCACAGTTTAGCGGTCTGTGCGGGTGCACCAGCCACATCGAGTGCGCTCAAAGCGAGTTTCTCAGGCATGTCATCGGGAATCTTGGCATAGATGCCGCTCTCAAAGAGGATAGCCTTGCCCTTGATGTCGACCTGGTCAACATCGGCCTTGATGTTCAGAATCTCATCGATGCGCAGCGGCGTGAGCGACAGCGAAACGAGGGTAGCGATGCGGTCGCCTTCTTCGAGGTCGATCTTGCCTTTCAGCGCGTCGCCAATCTTCTCAACGGTGCCCAGCAGCATACCGCCCGAACCGGTACGGCGATTGCGGTGCTTGCCCTGGAGTTCCACATTCAGGAACATCTCCTTCTTGATTTCTTCCATCACCTCGGCCTCGTCGTCAGGATTCTTGGCCTGGCTCTTGGCATAGTTGTGGATATCAGTGAACGAAGCAGAGTCGATGTTAAGGGTCTGCACGTCGATCAAGATCTCGTTGTCATAGATTTCGTCCATGTTGTTGTCGAGCTTGTTAGCAGGCTGCGGCAGCACGCCCACGGGCTCAATTACTCGGTGAGTACCGAATCTGTTACCATGTTTTTGCATAGTTGTCCTATAGTTTTTTTGAGTTAATAATAATTTATTTTCTTGGTTTCAGGCCCAGGATTTCGCGGGCTTCGTCGCTGGTGGCGATGGGGCGGCCCAGTTCCTTGGCTATGCGCACCACCTTCTCCACGAGTTCGCCGTTCGACTTGGCGAGCACACCCTTGGAGAGGTAAAGGTTGTCTTCAAAGCCCACGCGCACATTACCACCCATAGCAATGGCGGCGGCAGCCATCGGGAAGGCATGGCGGCCCACACCGGTCACCGTCCAGGTCGAGCCGGCGGGAATGCCATTCACGAGCCAGCACAAGTTAGCCACAGTGGCGGGAGTGCAGCCAGGCACGCCCAGCACAAAGTTGAACTGCATAGGAGCACCAGGAGCCTCGCCCTTGCGTGCCATGTTCAGGATGGTATCGAGGTGACCCATCTCGAAGCACTCATATTCGGGCTTGATGCCGCGCTCCATCATGCGCTTGCCAAAAGCTCGCATGGTGGGCATGGTGTTGTCGAAGATTTCATCGCCAAAGTTGCAGGTACCGCAATCAAGTGTTGCCATCTCGGGAAGCGGGGTGGTGTCGGTCGACTGGAGTCGCTCGTCGGGCGTCATGCCCACTGCGCCACCGGTCGAGGGGATGAGAATCACATCGGGACACACCTTGAGGATGGCCTCTTCACATTCCTGGAAACGGCCACGGTCCTGCGTGGGTGTGCCGTCGTCCCAGCGCACATGCAGATGCACGATGGCGGCACCGGCATCGACGGCCGACTTGGCTTCGCGCACGATTTCTTCGACGGTATAGGGTACGTTAGGGTTCTGTTCTTTGGTTACTTCGGCGCCACAAATGGCGGCAGTGATAATCAGTTTGTCCATAATGAATTATTTGCGTTGGCAATCTTTGGGGGTTACACAAGTGCCGGAAGCGCGGCACACCACGATGGGCTCATCGAGGATGTCGGCTGCCGACGGAGAGATGTCGGGGCGTGAAACGGCCACCTTGCGGGCCTCGAACTGCATGTGGCGCGAGGTGTTGCCTTCCTTGTCGATCCAGCCCTCGGCCTCGATGTAGTCGCCCGCATAGACGGGAGCCAGGAAGTCGACGCTGTCATAGGCACGGAAAAGGCCTTCGTCGCCATCACGCATAATGAGAAGCTCGGTAGCCACATCACCAAACAGGTGAACCATGTGAGCACCATCCACGAGATTGCCGCCATAATGGGCGTCCTTTGCGCTCATGCGCAGTCTGATTTTCGTTCTGTATTCCATAGCAACGGCTTATTTCTCGACATAGATGCCGTCGACATAAATGCCGGAAGCGTGAACACACTCAGGTTTGATTTCTCCCACTTTCACCAGTTTCTCGGCCTCTACCACCACATAGTCGGCAGCGGTAGCCATGAGCGGGTTGAAGTTGTTGGTCGTTCCCAGGAACACCATGTTGCCGAATTCGTCAACGATGTTGGCGCGCAGGAAGGCGATGTCGGCCTTCAGCGGTTTCTCGAGCAAGAAGTCCTTGCCGTCAACATTCACCACTTGCTTGCCATCGGCCATGATGGTACCCATGCCTGTGGGGGTGAGCACGCCACCCAGACCTGCGCCTGCCGCACGGATGCGCTCGGCCAGAGTGCCCTGAGGCACATACTCCACGATGAGCGTACCCTCGTTCTTCTGCAAGGCGGTCTGCTTGTTGGTGCCGGTGTGCGAAACGATGGCTTTCTTCACCTGATGGTTAGTCACTAACTTGCCGTGAGCCACCTCGTCGTAGGCGGTATCGTTGGCAATGATGGTTAAGTCCTTGACGCCTTTCTCAACGATGGCGTCGATAATTTGGGTTGCGCTTCCTACTCCCAGGAAGCCACCAAACATAATTGTCATGCCGTCTTGTACTTTCTCGACGGCCTGCTCTAATGTTATAAGTTTATTCATAAGTGTTTATGTTTTGGAATAATATTAGTTAATTTCTTTAATCTGCAAAGATAATGAAAATTTAGCGATATTCGTAGTTTTCACACCTTTTTTTCTCAACTATTTTTGTATTTACTTTTTCTTATCATAATATGCTGGTTTTTTTGTAACTTTGCAGGGGCACGGTTGCGACCGGGGCTTGAATTTTAGAGAAACCTGAAACATACAATTAAAAAGCTATGACAGCGATTGGCACACTACTACTTTTTGGCGCGGCTATTGCCCTGATGATTGTGGCGATAGCGCGGTTCAAGATTCATCCCTTCTTGTCGATATTGGGCACAGCTTTGCTGTTGGCAATTTTACTGGGCATCCCGCTGGTGAAGATTCCCGATGTGCTGGGCAAAGGTTTCTCATCGATTTTCACGGGCATAGGCCTTGTGATCATCTTCGGCACCCTTATCGGCAGCATTCTCGAGCGCACAGGCGGTGCTGTGGCACTGGCGCGTGCTGTGGAGCGGGTGGTGGGCAAGCGGCATCCCCGGCTTGCCATGATGCTCATCGGGTGGATTGTGTCTATTCCCGTGTTTTGCGACAGCGGTTTTGTGCTTGTCAGCCCCATTGGCAAATCGCTGGCCAAGCGGTCGGGGGCAGCTCCCGCGGCCCTCATGCTGGCTCTGGCAGCCGGCCTGTTTGCCTCGCATGTGTTCATTCCCCCCACCCCGGGGCCCGTGGCTGCCGCAGGCATGATGGGACTGGAAGACAATCTGTTGCTCGTGATTGGTCTGGGCGTGGTCATCTCGCTGCTGTCGCTCATTCCCGCCTACTTCTTTGCAGGCTGGGTGGGCAAGCGCATCACCAGCACCGAGCCCCTGAACGAAGCCCCTGGCACTGAAGAAGAAACCCGATGCAATGCTGCCATGGCGTTCCTGCCCATCGTGGTACCCATTGTGCTCATGGCACTGGGCAGTGTGGCGTCGCTCGTGAGCCTGCCACCTACCCTATCCGACGCTTTCACCTTCTTGGGCAAACCCACCATCGCACTCATGATTGCCCTGCTGTGCTGCATTCCCCTGCTGGTGAAGCAGAAGATGACCGGCAAGTTCTACGACATCACGCAGAAGTCGCTCATGACGGCCGGTCCCATCATCTTCATCACTGCCGCCGGCAGCGTGCTGGGCAGTGTGATTGTTGAGAGTGGATTTGTCGATATCATCAAGGATTTTGGTGCCTCGCTCAAGACCTTGGGCGTGGTATTTCCCTTTATCATAGCCGCCATCTTGAAGTCAGCGCAAGGCTCATCGACAGTGGCAATCACCACCACGGCAAGCATGATGGGCATGTTCAGCGACTCAGGTTCGATGATGAGCGCATTAGGCTTCACCAGCCCCCTTGCCGCCGCCCTCGTGGTAATGGCAATTGGAGCCGGTGCCATGACAGTCTCGCACGCTAACGACAGCTACTTCTGGGTAGTTACAGGTTTTGGCGGCATCAAGGCGCGCGACGGCTACCGCTCCATGACGCTCATGACACTCATCATGGGACTCACCGCCATTGCACTCATCACCCTCGCCGCCGCCATCCTCCTTTAAACCCCTAATAGAAAAGTAAGGGGATTATTCGAAGTTAAACAGGTTAATGAAGCCCGTCATCTTGAACACATTCTTGATGTCGTCGTTCATGCCTTTCATCGTCACGGTGTGGCCGTGCGACTTGGCCTTCTTGAGAATGGAGAGCAGGATGCGCAGACCGCTGGATGCGATATACTCCAGTCGTTCGCAGTCAAACACGATGTCCTTGTCTTCATTGTCGTTGAGCGGTTGCAACTGGCTTTCCACCTCAGCCGCAGCGGCGGTGTCAAGTTCCCCTTCAAGGGTCACAAGCAATTTCGATTCAAGTTCTTTAATTGTAGTCTTCATATTGTTATCAATTTTTGTTTTGTTATTATTCCTCTTTCTTACATGCAAATAATGTGCCTAATTATATACCCTGTTCCAGACACCATTCATAAACGGGTTGAATCTTTATTGTGTGGTTGGAATGGTTTACAACAGCACTCTCGTGATCGGTAAGCAATAACAGATCATTACAGCCTGTCAACCTTGCAGCCAACAGCAATCCATTGATTTCACGAGTTTTAGTTTTAGGAGCTGAAATGTCATAAGAAACTTGTATGGCTTGAACGACGGTGTTGCCATGGCAGACAACAAAGTCACACTCGCCATTGCTCTCATTCAAATAATAAACATCCAAACCCTCAATCTTGCATTTCCTAAAAAGATGATTTAGAACTATTGTTTCAAGGCGGTGGCCGAGATTCTCTCCGGCAAAAGCGTTATCTCTATAGTTCATAATGGCAACATCGGCGGCATAAACTTTTTCATGCGAAAGCCTCACCCTGCTCTTCTGAGAGTACTTGCGCACACCAATCAGCAAAAATGCTTGTTTCAAATAGTCCACGTAGTTCTTGGCAGTGTGATCCGACTTGAAATGAAAAGTCTTGGCAAGGCTATTGCTTACAACTATTGTGGGTGCATTATTCAATAGATGATGCGCCATATTTTCAAAAGCAGCTTTGTAACTAATCTTGTAACGCTGCTCTATATCTCGCTTCAAGATGTTATCAATCAAGTTCTTCACATAGCTCTTGTCATCATCTATTGATAGCAGCTCAGGAAAACCTCCCTGGCGCATATATTCGTCAAAAGCTGCTCGTCGAAAAGCTTCGGCCTTTGTGGTTTTTGTGGTTATATCCACACCTTTCATCACGCAAAACTCTTTGAAAGAGAAAGGGAACAAATCAATTTCTTTGTTCCGGCCTGTTAGGTGGGTCGCAAGTTCCCCACTCAAAAGTTTGGCATTTGACCCCGAAACAACAATATGCATCTTATTCCTAAGCATACGGTTGACAAAGAGATGCCATCCATCAACATTCTGAATCTCATCAAGAAAAAGATAGTTGAAGTCTCCATATACTTTGTAAAGAACTTCTAAAACATCATTTAATTGGTCGGATTGGAGTTTTGCCAATCGTTCATCGTCAAAATCAACATATGCAAATTTCACATCGCTATTATGTAATGCCTGATAGCAAAGAGTCGATTTTCCACAACGACGAAGCCCTATCACCACTTGAGCTTGAGCACTATTCAAATCAACAAGTGACTCCTCCTTTCTTGAACACAGCATTTCTTCCGACCTTCTCTCAATTTCCTTGCGTTGGTCGGTGAGAATGAACTCTAATGTGCGTTTGTCTATCATTGTGTCTGTTTTTTATGCTCACAAAGTAAACACTTTTTTCTCTACAATGCAATATTTCTCATAATTTATTATCATCAAAATGCGATAAATCGGCATTTTCTATATGTTCAGAATGCGATAAATTGTCACTTTTGCCATATCTAGAATGCGATAAATCACCATCTCAAATCTATCGACCATGCATTCGAGTTCGAGCTCAAGCATGTGAAGGCCCTTCTGCTGAACCTAGTTTCTTCTTGAGTGTGAGCACATTCTTGCCATCGATGCGCTCATAGTTGATGGTGTCCATCAGTTGGCGCACGAGGAAAATTCCCAAACCGCCTATCTTTCGGTCCTCGGCGCTGAGCGTTGTGTCCACATCGGGGGCATCAGTGGGCGCAAACGGGCGTCCTGTGTCGGTGATCACAAACTTGAGCAAATCGCTGGTAGCTTCAGCAACCACGCTCACATCGCCCGACACACCCTCGTCGTAAGCGTAGTTCATCACATTCACCACCGCCTCCTCTATAGCAAGTATCATGCCACTTGTCTCGCTCTTGCCCATTTGGAGTTCACCGCACACGCCTTTCACAAAGTCATTCATCTTACTTACCATCGCCACATCGTTAACCACTGTCAGCTCTTTGCGTAAGACAACGGGGGCTGTGCTGGGTGTGAACTGCACGGCAAGCAGCGTGAGGTCGTCGCTCTGCTCAGCACCGCTCACAAACTCATGCACTGCAGTCTCAAGCGTTGCAAGAATTGTAGAGGGCGTTTTTTCTTTAAGATTATCGGCAATTTCTTTCACACGCGCTAACCCAAACTGCTCATGACGAGGGTTCATGGCCTCGGTCAGTCCGTCGGTATAGAGCAAGAAGATGGTTCCAGGCGCGAGTAGAAGCTCCTGCGTCTCATATTTGAAATCGGCAAAAAGGCCTAACGGGAAATGAGGTTCCACAGGCAACTCAGTCGCCTTGTCGGTAATAAACAGCGGGGTGTCGTGCCCAGCATTGCAGTAACGCAGCTTACCGGTGGGCAGGTCGAGCACTCCCACGAAGAAGGTGACAAACATGTTGGTCTCATTGCCATGGCATGAGGTCTCGTTGATGGCTTGCATGATGCGGGCCGGGTTGCTCTCGTGCGCCGCAACAGAGCGGAACAGCGAGTGCACCACTGCCATCACCAATGCCGATGGCACACCTTTACCGCTTACGTCGCCTATGCAGAAGAAGAGTTTCTCGTCGCGCACGAAGTAGTCGTAAAGATCCCCTCCAACCTCTTTGGCCGGGTTCAGCAGTCCCTTTACCTTCATCTGGCCGTGACTCAACCTCTCGGCAACTTCTTTGGGCAGCATCTCGCTTTGTATGGTCTGTGCCACCCGCAACTCACCGTCTATTTTCTCTTTCTCAACTTCAGCCTTGTAGAGCCGCATGTTGTTCTTCAAGAAACGGTACACGATATAGCCCAGCAGAGCAAGACCCAGGAACATGAGCCAGAACATCCTCTGCCGCAACTTGTAGATATCGGCAAACAACTCATCGTCGTAACACACCACAGCCAGTTGCCAACGAGGTTCGCCTTTCATGAAAGTATAGTGAATATAGGCTTTTCTCTTATCTTGATCGCTCGTGAATTCAATCACTTTTACACGGCCGTTGGAACTCAACGAACGCGACACTGCTGAGTCATTGATGAGTCGCACCACTTGCTGAACATCGGCATAGCGAGCCGATGTCGGTCCAGGCGCTGAAATGATGTCACCATTCTCTGCGAGCAGCATGGAGAATGACGACGGATGGATGCTTCTGTTGTTAAGCGTATCGCCAAGCCAATTGAGCGACAGGTCTACGCCTGCAACACCCACCAGTTTGTTGTTTTCGCCGACGATGGGAATGGAGTAAGTGGTGATATAACTCTTTCTCTCAGTATCGTCTAAGTAAGGTGGGCACCAGCACGATGTACCCCGCTCCGATGGTACTTTGTAGAAGTCAAATTGGGTATAGTCGTGATTGTGCTCATCGCCAACCACTATCGACACGATGCTGTCGCCGCTACGGAAGGGCCATGGCTCACAGAGCCTGCCGCGATTCTTGAAGTAGTTGGGAACGTATGCCACCCCCACTCCTTCAAAGTAGCGATTAGCTTCCATAATGGCTTTCGCCACAACCAGAATCGAGTCAGGTTGGGGCAAGAAGTGCCTGATTTCTTCGCGGTGACTATTGAGCACATTCTCTGTTGTGTTGAGCATGCTCTTGACAAGGATAACTTTGCGCGATAGCTCGCCATCCATAGTCCGCTCTTGTTCTTTTTTCAATAAGTTCTTGGTGTAATAATACTGCACACCCGAGATAGCTTCGAGCATCAATGCCGCCAGAATGATGATAAGACTGACACCCGCATTCTTGCCGAGTTTGCTCATGATATTTCGAAACCACTTGACCATAATTATACTCTACCAGCGTGTTGATAATATTTTTGGATTCACTACAAAGTTGAGCCAAGCCCAGTGCAGTTTATGGTCTTCGTCAACACGCTTGAGTGCCTCCATGGTCTTGGTACCGTTCATGAAGGTGTAGCCAAGCGCCACCTTCACATCCTTGGTGATGTCGAACGAAGCAGCAAGTTCTATCTCATGGCCCAGTGACTTGTCCAGGTCAGTGAGTTTCGTTTCAGTGGCATAGTAGTGATAAGTGGCATCGAGCTTCAGCTTCTTGATGGGGCTGAACCTGACACCGGCATAGAGGTTCTGCAAACCAGGCGTGAAAGAGTTCAGATAGGTGGTCACATAAAAGAAATCCATAGCGCCATAGAACTTGTGATGCGAACCATAGGCAGGTGTGAAACCATTAATCTCCTTGTGCTGCACAAGCCCCATCTGGCCGCGGCCCGGAACGGGAAAGTTGTCGTCGCCGCTCAGCACATCATAACCGGCTGTGAAACGCCACTTCTCACAGGGAGAGTAAGTGCCTTTGAAACTCATCATCCAAGTCCTCAGTTTAAGGCCTTGCTCGGCCTTGCCCATCTGACGGTAATAAGAGGCTTCGGCACCCCATCGGCCATCATCATACGATGCATAACCGCCAAGCACTTGCTGGTAGAACTCTGCCGTGGGATTGTCTTCTTTGCCTCCCTGAATGCACAGGTTCATGAACAGCAGCGAGGCACCGAGCGGAATCTTCTGAAAATCGTAATGATACCACAGCGTCTGCATCGTCTTGTAGGGCTTGTCGCCATCCAGATACACCGTGCCGCCGTCCACACTCTCGCTGTTCTGGTTATAGCCAAATATGGCATGCACCTTGTGCCCATGACCCTCATAACCCAACTTGAGCACATCGTGCGACAATGCCGCCACCGTCCAGTCGTCAGAGCCTATGATGCGCTCGTCGTCATAGCTCAGCACCTGGCGGCCTATCTTGGCAAACAACCCGTTTTTCGCCGTGAGCTGTGCCCAGGCCTCATACAGGTTGATCGAGCCTTTTCCGGCCTCACCCCACACCGCCGCATGTTGTGCCGTGACGTGAGCTTTCAAGAAGTCTCGCTCATAGTCCATGCCCAGCCTGGTGCGCTCCACTATAAATTTTGCGATGTTGTCATCCGGGTCATCTTCTTCATTGGCAAGACCGCCACTTCTTATCTCACCACGAGTGAGCAGTTCCACATCCAGGGTGAACTCATTCTTGGGTTCCTCAGTCGCCTCCTGGCCATGCGCCACACAAGGGAACAACACCAGCAAGAGAGCCGCACACTTTATGATTCTATGTAACTTGAATTGTATCGACATTTTGGTCTATTAATGGTATAACTACAAATAATCCGCTAATTTCGTAAAAATTCGCCACATCCACAAGAAAACACATGGCAAAACATCAATCGATTTCCATTTTGAACAAGTCATCCAGTGTCACCTGACTGTTCACTATAGCCGAATGCCGTCCAGGCAATACTCCATAAGTCGTGACAAAAGTAGTAACAAGTGATTTGCGCGTCTGCGTCTCAGCACGGAACAACGCCATGCGATTGCGAAGCTTTTGCTCATAGTCGGCAGTTATTGAAATCGGCTCGACCGAGAATTTCAGTTCGCACAAGTGGATGATACGGTCAGCTCGTTCAATTACTAGGTCTATCTGCGTTCCCTGCTTTCCCTCCTTACCACTACTGCGCCAAGTGCTCGAACGGGTTGAAACCGCTGTCAAACCCAAAGCATGCTTAATGCACTCAACATGCCTTAATGCCACGATTTCAAAACACAATCCTTGCCATACCTTGACCTGCGTAGTTGTGATCATGCGCTGCCATACATTCGAATCAAGCACCGAACGCGTCTCTACAAAACGCAGATAGAACAAGGTGAACATATCGGTCAAACAATAAATAGTTCCTTTCTTCTTGTGGCCATACTGATTGTAACCAATAATGAAATCACTGTTTATCAAATTGGTCAGGACTTTGGTTAGGGCCCCTCCCTGGCAGCCAACACCTTTCATTATCTCTTGACGAGTACACCCCATGTGATGCTGTGCCAGAAATCTGACCACATCTCCATATATCTCCTTGCCGCCAAATAACGCTCCATATAACTCAGAAAACTCATTATGCAAAATAGCTCCAGGATTAAGATACAGCACATCAACATTCTGAGCCAAACTCAGGTCGGGTCTAATCAAATTGAGATAGAAAGGCACACCGCCAAAACACATATAGCATTGAGTGATTTGATATCTATCCCAATCACAACCTTTGCTCACAAGAAACTGTTCAGTCTCTCCCAAATTGAATGGGCGAAGATAAATGCGAGATGTGATTCGGCCATGAAGTCCTCCTTGATTCTCAATGAGATGGTCAACCATCCATGATGTAGAAGAGCCACAAGCTATGAGACACACATCACTGCGAAGCATCGCCCAGGTATTCCAGAAATCCTCAAGCGCCGAGACAAATTCACTATTGGAACCGCCAATCCATGGCATCTCATCAAAGAATATAACCTTACGACTACTGGCAGGCAGTATCGTTATTAACTGCTGTAACGCGTCGAATGCTTCATACCAGTTTTTCAACTCAGGCACATCAGGCAAACCGTAGGTATGCAACACTTCACCAAAACGCGCAAGTTGCCGTTGCTTGGGCGCACTATGACTGCCAGTGTAGTAAAACGAGAAAAACTGATTAAGCGTGTTGATGACCAAAAAAGTCTTTCCAACACGACGACGACCATAAACGATGACAAACTCCGACTGCTTACTGTTGTAGCAACGCAGCAATTCTTCTTGTTCGGCTTTGCGACCTATGATTTCCGATTGCATATAACCTCCTTTTTTGATTCTTGGGCAAAAATAAGCACATTTGGTTAATTTTGCAAGGAAAATCAACCAAATCTCACTTTTTAACCCACATTTGGTCAAAATCAAGCCGAAAATCAACCAAATCTCACTTTTTTATCCACATTTGGTCAAAACCAAGCCGAATTTCAACCAAATCTCACTTTTTGAATCAGAATCAGCCCGACAAGTGAAACTATTTAGAATCTCACCAAATCCCTAATTCCGATAATTTCTGCAATGCCCCCTCGTGTCCTCGTTCCGATGCTTTCTTCAACCACTTCACTGCTTCATCCCTATCTTTTGCAACACCTTTGCCTTCAAGATAGCTATCTCCTAAATAATATTGAGCATAAGTATCTCCCTGTTCGGCAGCTTTGCGAAACCACTTCACTGCCTCAGCATAGTCTCGCATATCACCTTCACTTAGAGAATAGTAAAGTCCCAAGTCAAACTGCGCATCAGCATATCCCTGTTCAGCCGACATGCGAAGCCACTTTATAGCCTCTCTCTCATCTTTTTTCACTCCACGGCCAAGCATATAGCTATCGCCTAAATAATATTGTGCTTGAGCATTGCCTTGTTCGGCTGCCTTGCGATACCACTTTACTGCCTCGCTTTTGTTCTCTTCAACTCCACGGCCCACATCATAGAAACGACCTATCCAGATTTGCGCCTCAACATGCCCTTGTTTCGCCGCCTTGAGCCACCATTTTGCTGCTTCGCTATAGTTCTGCTCCCTGAAATACTGATTACCCACACTGAACTGAGCCTCAACATCACCCTTCTCGGCAAGCTTCATTGTATTCTTTTCTTTCTCAAATTTCTCTAACTTGCGCTTGGCAGATTCATTTCCTTGCTCGGCTGCCTTACGATACCACTTCACAGCTTCATCCCTATCTTTTGCAACACCTTTGCCTTCAAGATAGCATTCGCCCAAGCCATATTGTGCACTAGCATCTCCTTGTTCGGCTGCCTTACGATACCACTTCACTGCCTCTTCATAGTCTTGGATTACTCCGTTGCCAGATTGATAACAAGAACCCAAAAGGCATTGCCCGGAAGCATTGCCTTGTTCGGCCGCCTTGCGATACCAATTCGCTGCCACACTTTTGTTAAGAACAACACCTTCACCTAAATCATAGCGAAGTCCCAGAGCGACTTGTGCATCTGCATCGCCCTGATCGGCTGCCTTGCGATACCACTTCACAGCCTCGCCTTCGTTCTTGGTAACGCCTTTGCCATAGGCATAGCAACACCCCAACTCATATTGTGCACTAGCATCGCCCTGCTCGGCAGCTTTGCGATACCACTTCACAGCTTCATCCATGTTCTTTGTCACACCTTCACCTAATTTATAGCAAAGTCCCAATTTGTATTGTCCATCAGCATCACCATGCTCGGCCGCCCTGCGAAACCAATTCACTGCTTCACTTTTGCTTTTTGCTACTCCTTCGCCTTTATAATAGCAAAGCCCCAGTGCGACTTCTGCATCAGCATCACCCTGATCGGCAGCCTTGCGATACCACTTCACTGCCTCGCTTTTGTCCTGCGCAACACCTTCACCTAATTTATAGCAAAGTCCCAATTTGTATTGTGCATAAGCATCGCCTTGTTCGGCAGCCTTGCGAAACCACTTCACTGCTTCACTTTTGCTTTGTGCTACTCCTTCGCCTTTATAATATCGAACTCCTAGAACGACTTGCGCATTAGAATTCCCTTGCTCTGCAAGCTTGATTATCTTCTGTATTTCTAAGGAAGAAGTCTGTGCTTCACAATACCCTGCCACTGCAATGGTCATAAACAGGAAAATGAGAATTTTTTTCATGATCAAAAGTTTTTTGTTGAGCATAAGTCCTTTGCCCATATATTTAAACAAGAAACGTGGACTAACTTTGCCACGTCTTTACCGAAGGTCTTAGGATACCCGTAATAGAGATGTTAACAAGCAGCCCACGCTAAGCGTGAGAACCGCTTTGTTATCGTCAGCTATTACGTTGAAAAGTTCCTAAGTTTTCGGTAATAACGATAAGCAAAACGCTTCTAATTCCAAATGTTGCTGGATAGTTGACTATCCAATTGCAAAGATAACAATTTTTTATCGTTTATAAAAAACAAAATACATAGAAATGCGATTTTTACGTTGATAAAAGATAAAAATTGATTTTTTTTAATATCTTGAATTTAGCGAAGCTGTTATTTTAAGCACGAAGCACGTCCCTATAAAAACCATTATTATATGATTTGTTCTTGGAACCGAGCACAGCGAGCTCGCGAGAGGGAGTTTAGCGTTTTGTCGGCCGCAGGCCGGGGCGCGGTGCCCGAAAGGGCAAAACTACCCACCGCATTTGTTAGATTTGCTCCCGTTCGGTCGCGAGCCCTTTGCGGTTCCCGGGAAGGTTGGGGATGTGTGGGAAGGGTGAATCATGTGGGAAATGTGGGAAAAATGCGGGTTGATTTCACAACTTATTGATTTTAAGTAGATTGATGATTTTGGTATCATACTGCATTCGTTCTCAGATTGTGTACTATCGTTATTTATTATATACTTTCGTCAAAGTTCATAGTACTGCCGTCGGAGGACTCGGAGCACTCGGAGATCTCAGAGGACTCGGAGTGGGCGGACACGGCATGGGAAAACTATCAAAGAGCGTGTTTAACCCGAATCGGGTGTGGGCGAAGATATAGTATAAGGGTAAAAACATCAATGTCAAAAACAAAGGCTCTAACCTCCCACACTCCTCAACTCCCTAGCGCAAAAAACTCTAAGGAGTAAAGGAGTTCAAGAGTTCCGATACCCCGCGTCAGCCGTTTCGATTAATATTGATACTCGCAAAAAAGTAAATAGTTACATGTCGTCGATGCTTAAAGCATGATAGTCGGCAGTATAGTAACTCAAGTGCTTGTGCATCTTGAAAAATTCCTCGGCCTTGTTCCTTAACACTCCCATATTGATTGCACGCGCCTGTCGCTTCACCTCATAGAAATCGATGCGTTTGTTCAACTCGTCGATGCCGATGATGTCAATCTCGTGATTGCCATGATTATCGTGCCAGTATCCAAGTTGGGTAAACCGGCGTTGCTCTATCAGCAGATCTCTGAAATATTTTTCAAGAACAAAACCGCTATAGGTATTGTAATCCCGGGCCACAATCTCTCTCAATTTATCGTGAGCACCAATCTCTATCATATAGTTGTACTTATACATGAAACGGAACCAGAACCTCAAGAAATTGTCATCAATGCCATATCTCACTCTTTTGTTGAAAGTGGGTTCCAGCAGGGGCTGTCGCCTGCACAATATGTGATATTCATTATCGAGTTTTGTCAGATAGCCGCCAATGTCTTTCTTGAGAATGTCCTCCAGCTGGTTTCGTGTGTTATGACCTTGGGCAATCAGACTTAAAATACTGAAATACACACCATAGTCTTTGCCAAACTCATCAATCAGCAACAACTTGCCTTCATCGATAAAGTGCGACCCCTCCTGCGTCACGAAACTGATCATCTCGTCACATGTAAAGACACGGTTGTCCATGAAACTCTCGACATATTTTGCAACTCCTCCCGAGAACAAATAGAGAGCAAACAGATCTTCGTTGGTTGCAACAGGACATTTTTCATGAAGTATTTCTTTCAGGACTGCGGGAGCAAAAGGCTTAACTGTCATCATACTAGTGTTGCGTCCAAACAACGACTCCTTGTGGTCACGAAACAGCTTGTTCATTAACGAGTTGACAGAACCACACACAATCAGGTTGAGGTGAGATGCTTGCTTGTTCAAGTCCCAAATGCGTTGCATATCGCTATACACCGAACGGTTCACCCTGATAAACTCTTGAAACTCATCGATCATCAAGGTGATGGGTCGCTCTCGAGACAGTTGCATCACAAACTCAAAGATTTGAGCAAACCTGTTAGTGTTGCCCAGCATGGGTATATTGAGTTTTTGCGATATCTCATTGCAGTAGTCAATGCACAGTTCAGCTTCATCTTTGCGCGAAACAAAGAAATAAAGGAAAGGCTCGTCTTTAAAAGCCTCGAGCACAAGCGAAGTCTTGCCAATGCGGCGACGCCCCGTAATTACAGTAAACTGCGCTGCACTGGTCGAAATCTGCCGTATCTCCCTCAATCGTTTAATTTCTATTTCTCGGTCAAAAAATCTCATGAGCGTTACATTTATTTATTGCGAAACACTTGTTTCCGAAACACCCGTTTCTTAACTGCAAAATTATGGCAAAGATTTGAATTCTGCAAATAATCTTGAAAAAAAACACAAAGCACTGCCACATGACACTGCTTGTGAGGCTTCAACTATAGCGACATGCCCAAGAAACTGCGCAAGCAATGGAATAAGAAATAATTGGGATTTTCAGCCTCTATCTAACATCTTCTCATGATAATTCCCATGTTTTTTAGCGCAGCTGTAATTTTAAGGGCCCTAGCGCAAAAAACTCTAAGGAGTAAAGGAGTTCAAGAGTTCCGAGACCCCGCACCGTCACTGAAAAAAAACTGGCGTAGCCAGCTTTGCGACGCCGATAGGCGCAACTTTTCGAGATTATAACCCCTCGCCGTCATTTTTTTCTCTCGCAAAAAGCACGAAAAGGAGCCCCAAAAAGCCTCGCAAGCTCGGATTCTTTTAACGGCACTGCGAGCCCATTTTAGCGTACAGCGTAGTAATTTTCCGGGCGCAGCCCGTCCACATAAAAAGAATTGTTGTTAACTTTGCAATCATCAAAGCATTGATACCAATGAACTACGACAAAATCATCATACGCGGGGCAAGCGAGAACAACTTGAAGAACATCTCGCTCGAGATTCCCAAGCACCAGATAACCGTGTTCACGGGCGTGTCGGGCTCGGGCAAAAGCTCGCTGGTGCTCGACACCATCGCCGCCAAGTCGCGCCGCGAACTGAACGACACCTTCCCCTCGTTTGTGCAGCAATACCTGCCCAAGTACGGCCGTCCGCATGTCGACGCCATCGAGAACCTGCCCATCGCCATCGTCATCGACCAGAAGAAACCGGCACAGAACTCCCGCTCTACCGTGGCCACCTACACCGACATCGCCGCCCTGCTGCGACTGCTCTTCTCGCGCGTGGGCCAGCCCTTTGTGGGCTATGCCGAGTCGTTCAGTTTCAACCACCCCGAGGGCAGCTGTCCCCGATGCTCAGGCCTGGGCGAAATCCGCGAACTCGACATCCACAAACTCATCGACTTCGACAAAAGCCTCAACGACGAGGACACCATACACTACATCGCCTTCGGCAAGGGCGGCTGGCGCTGGATCAGGTATGCCCACAGCGGCCTGTTTGACCTCGACAAGAAGATCAAAGACTACAGCCCCGAGGAACTCGACCTGTTCCTCAACAGTCCGCAAATCCGGCTCAAGAATCCGCCATCGAACTGGCCCAAGACGGCAAAATACGAGGGCATTATCCCACGCATGTACCGCAGCATCATCAACAGCGAGGAAGGGCTGCTGCATGCCGCCGTGCTCAACCCCATGCTCAACATGGGTCCCTGCCCCGACTGCGGCGGCACACGCCTGAGCCAGCGTGTGCTCTCTTGCAAAATCGACGGCAAGAACATTGCCGAAGTGAGCGCCATGAGCATCACCAACCTGAACCGCTGGATTGCCTCGCTCACCTCCCCGCTCGCCGTCGACCTCAAGGCCGCCATCGGTGCCCGACTCACCGCACTCGAAGAGATAGGGCTGGGCTACCTGAGCCTGGACCGCGGTGTGGGGACCCTGTCGGGTGGCGAAGCGCAACGCTGCAAGATAGCCAAGTACATCAACTCATCGCTCTCAGATGTGCTCTACATCCTCGACGAACCCAGCACCGGCCTGCATGACCACGACATCGAGAAGATGAAACACTCGGTGCGCCGACTGCGCGATGCCGGCAACACCGTGCTGCTCGTAGAGCACCACAAGGAGATGATTGCCATAGCCGATCACATCGTCGACATGGGCCCCGGTCCCGGTAGCCAAGGCGGACAAATCATCTTTGAAGGCAATTACAATCAACTGCTGCTAAGCGGCACTAGCACGGGCAACATGATGGGCAAGAGCGGAGCATTCAAGGCCGAACCCCGCAAGCCATCGGACCACTTCAGACTCGAGCACGCCACCCTGCACAACCTTAAGGATGTGACCATCGACCTGCCTCTGGGTGTACTCACCGCCGTGGCGGGTGTGGCAGGTTCGGGCAAGAGTTCGCTCATGGAATGCTTCCGCCGCAATTTCCCGCAAGAAATCGTCTATATCAGTCAAAAGAACATCGGGGTAAGTCTGCGCTCCACCCCCGCCACCTATATGGATGTGGCACCCGACATTAGGAAGATTTTTGCCCGGCAGCACAAGATGAAGGAGCACTACTTCACCTTCAACGGCAAGGGCGCGTGCCCCGTGTGCGGCGGCAAGGGCGTTGTGATAGCCGAGATGGCTTTCATGGACAACATCGAGACCACCTGCGAGGCGTGCGGCGGTCTGCGCTATTCGCCCGAGGCGTTGCAATACCTGGTCAATGGCAAGAACATAGCCGAGGTGATGGACCTCTCGGTGCGCCGAGCCAGCGAGTTCTTCAAGGGCACCAGCATCGAAGAGAAACTGCGACCCCTCATGGCAGTGGGCCTGCATTATGTGCACCTGAACCAGGCGTTGAGCACCCTCTCGGGCGGCGAACTCCAGCGACTCAAGATTGCGTCCTATCTCAAGAGCTACACCTCACCCGTGGAGCAAGGCGGACAGCGCGGCGTGTTTGTCATCGACGAACCCACCGACGGACTCCATCTGCAGGATGTGCATCATCTCATCGAGCTCTTCGAGGACATGGTTGACAAGGGCAACACGGTGTATGTGGTGGAGCACAACACCGATGTCATCAAAGCCGCCGACTGGGTCATCGAACTCGGTCCTGGCGCCGGCGACCTTGGCGGCAACATCGTGTTCGCGGGCCAGCCCCACGACATGCTCCAGTTCCCCGGTTCCCTCACCGCCCAAGCCATCAAATGCAAAACACGCTAATAATCCCCACATTTTTTTTAAAACAATTAAACTTCAGATGTGAATTATTATCTAACAAACGCTTATATTTGCAACCAGTTTAACAATCAAAACCTCATTTTATGAAAAAGATAGCACTCATGCTTGCCATCATCGCCACAGCCCTCGTGGCGCAGGCACAAGTCAAGCACATCAAGCCCAGCCACATCTACAGCATGCCCAAAAGCACCACCAAGAGTTTCGAACAGCTGGTGGAAGAAAACGCCATCTATGATGACCTCTATAGCGGCAAATGCAGCTGGTATTGCGGTGGAGTCGTCGACACTGTGATTGCCTCGAGCAGCCTCGCCCCAACCGCCAAATTTGACTACAAAGGCGCTAACGCCCACGACTTCGACCACACGAGCGTTTGGGCCGAGGGTGCACCTGGTCAGGGCATCGGCGAGTATCTGGTTTACAAGTTCCCGGGCTCCTGCCCGCGCATCACCACGGTGAAGGTGCTCAACGGCCATGTCAAGAATCAGAAAGCGTGGTGCGAGAACTCGCGCGTGAAACAGCTCAAGGTCTATTACAACGACGAGCCCATCGCTATCCTCGACCTCAAGGACAGCCGCACGCTGCAGTGCTTCGAAGTGGGCACACTGGGCTATCACGACTCATCAGCCCCCGAATGGACGCTGAAATTCGAGATTGTGGATGTGTATCCGGGAACGAAGTATCAGGATACCGTCATTTCCGAGCTCTACTTCGACGGTATCGATGTGCATTAAGCACGAATAACCATCAAGGCTTTTGCGATTGAAGCACCTGGAAGGCAGCTTCAAGCATGGTATCACGGCCGGCATCACTGTCGGCCTTGTTCATATCCACCTTCACATCGGGCTGAACGCCAAACTCGGTGAGTTGACCCTTAGCATCGGCAATCACTGCCGCCGAGAAGCGCACCGTCCACCCGTTGGGCAACTCGCTGGTGAAGGGCAGACCGCAACCGCCGCCTGTCACATCGCCCACCACAGTCACCTGAGGCAGATGCTTCATGATCGACACGAAATTGTTGGTGGCGCTGAACGAGCCACGATTGGCCAGCACCACCACGGGCTTGGTATAGTGAATGTGGTCTTTGGCAGGCTCAAAATAGTAATCATAAGGCTCCGAGAAATCATCATGCCCTGGCCCTGTTTTGTGCTTGATCGAGCCCACATGCGTCTTTTCGGTGATGAAGCGTGCCACCAGGGTTTCCACATTGGTCAGATAACCGCCCCCATTGCTCCGCACATCAATCACAAGGCCGTCGCTCGTAGCCAGATAGCCCAGAATGGCATCGAGGTTACCGTCGCCTATGCCGCTCGAGAAACTGCCATAATACATGTAGCCGATGTTGTTGCTCAGAATCTGGTACTTGATACCCGATGTGAGCTTGTATTCAAAATTGAGGTAATGCTCGTCGATGAGCCGTTCGTCGTAGTTCTCGGGATACTGCTCCCAAATCCAGTAACGCGACACATCGGTGGCCGAAATCAGGTTCACATGGCCGTCCTTCAGTTCCTTGAGCATCTCGCTGCACAGGTTGAAGAGTTCCTGGCTGCTCATTTCCTTCTTCACCTTGGCACGATAGCGCTTGCCCACCTCGTTCCAGTCAATGCTCTTGTAGGAGAAGAAGGTGTAGTGCTCATCAAGAGCCGTCCACAGGGCATCGAAGTTCTTGAAGGGGTCGTAGTTAGATTCCACATCGTCGGTACACGCCGCCAGTGGCAGAACCAGCACCGACATCAACAGTATTTTATGTAGCAACTTCATCATAGCGGTCAACTTTTTAGATTACTACTCAAACATGGCCGACATCACCCGCGCCTTATCGCTCAGCTTGCGTGATGGCGAGAGATTCAGAATCTCACCGCCCAAACCGATGACCACCGCATGGGTCACAGTGCGCGTGTCGATATGGTTCACCCATGATTTCTCGATGCGGCAGCGGTAGCCCAGCCTCAAGATGGTGCCGCCCAGCCGCCAGTCGGCAGTGACCAGGTTGTTCATGTCAAAACGGCTACCCCACCAGCCCATGTGAGCCAAGTGGCGGCGATTGCCCACAAATATCTCATAATAGGCCTCGTCATACTCGGGCGAGAAGAAAGCCCCCACGACCGGTAGCGATGCCTGATAGCGCAGGGCCAGCGGATTACCAAACAGCCTGGTGTTAAACACCGCTGCAGCCTGCACGCCCACTGCCAGATTGATGCGACCCGACACCACATTGTTGCTGTTGTTGGCATTATAGATCATGCCGCCGCGGAAGTATATCATCGGACCCACCATCAGTTGCAGTCGCCTGACGGGCACATCGTGCCAGCGGCGCATGAGCGACCACCTTGCCTCGCCCATCAGGGCGTGCATCTCGTGGTTGCCCACAGGGTTCTCCACATAACTGTAGTCACCACTCAGTTCCAGCTCACGCACCCACTTCTCGGGATTGAAGCCCGTAGCCTGGAAATGCTCGAAACCCAGCCCCATGTTCAAACCCGTGTAAGTGATGGGCGTGAGATAGGAGTCGAGCAGGGACGCATGGCCAAACTCGCTCATCACAGTGTAGTGCACTGGCCGAACCACCTCGGTCGAGTCTTGAGCATAGGCTGCAACGCACCCCATGCAGGCACCCAGCAGCCAAACAGTCAATATTTTCAGTATCGGTTTCACATCAAGAAGCATTAAAAGTCGTCAAAAAGTCGAGTCTGACCCGTGAGTTTGTCGCGCAACTCCTGCTGGCTCATCTCGGCATCGGCAGGCTTGCCGGCGGCTGCGGGCTTGTCATCAGCCTCAGGCTTTTCTTTAACTGATTTATCTTTAACCGCCTTTTTTCTGACAGGTTTAGCCTTAACTGGCTTTTCTTCAACGGCAGGTTCCTTATCTTCGACAGGATTATCCTCGGCAACCGTTTCTTCAGGAGCAGGCTCTTCAGCAGCAGGTTCCTCCTCAGCAGCTGGTTCTTCAGCCTCCACATCGGTTGCGGGCTCTTCGGCGCCTGTATCGGGATTCACGTCCTCGTCGTCATCAATGGGCGCCACCTCGGGCTGCTGCTCCTCTTCGTCAGGAACCTCGCGGGGTTCAATCTCGGTAACGCTGTCAATCACATAGTTCGTCACACGCTTGCCTTTGGCCTTGAACGACTTCACGGCAATGAACTCGTCGGCATCAATCACCAGGTTCTCGCGGAAGGCATCGCCCTCGCCAAACTTCACCTCAAAGCGGGGATACTTCTCGCTCGAGAGCAGGATGAGTTTTGAGTCGGGGTTGCCGCCAATCATGCTCTGCTTCTTCACATTGTCTTCGAGCGGACAGCGCTTGATGTAGTAGTAGCCCTGGTCGGCATCGTCGACGATAGCGGTCCACACCACCGACGGGTCGTACTTGCCAATGTAGCGTATGCCTTCCTCGTAGTGGTTGGTAACATCGCTACTGGTGGTGTAGAAGTCACCGTTCTGCATGATGACCAGCACACGGTCGTCGCCACCAAACTTGCCCAGCGACTGACCATGCCCCTCGTCATTCAGGCGCAGGATGTCGGGGTCGAACCAAATCTCGCGGTCGCCCAGCGTGCTCACGCCGTGTTCCTTGAGCGAGATGCGGTGAATCTCGTTCTTGGTCACGATGTTGCCGCGCGCCTGCTTGCCCTTGATGGCGAGTTCGGCCAGATCCACATCAAACTGCAGCACCTTGAGCCTGAACTTGGGCTTGAGCGTGATGCGCAGCACCTCGGCCTCGCCGTTGGGGTTGGCGGTGAACCACAGCACCTTGCTACCCGGCTTACCGGTAGTGAGGTCATACTCCTTGTCGCGCGTGATGCCCGTCACGGCAAAGCGTTTCATGAAGACTACCCCACCCTTGCCGTCTTGGTACAGCACATTATAGACGGTGCGGTTGTCGTTGCGCTTGAACACATTGAGATACAAAATATTCTTTCCAACATACACCTTGTCGCTCACCTTGATCACCTTGTACTTGCCATCTTTGTAGAAGATGATAATGTCGTCGAGGTCGGAGCAGTTGCACACAAACTCGTCCTTCTTCAGCGCAGTGCCAATGAAACCGTCGGCACGGTTGATGTAGAGTTTCTCGTTGGCCTCGGCCACCTTCGATGCCACGATAGTGTCGAAGTCGCGTATGATGGTGCGGCGCGGGAAGCGGGCGCCATACTTGTTCTTCAGGCCCGTGTACCAGTTGATGGTATGCTCCACCAGATGCGCCAGCTTGTAGTCGATATCGGCAATGCGCTCGTTGAGCGTGGCTATGTAGTTGTTGGCCTTGTCGATGTTGAATTTCAGGATGCGCGCCATCTTGATTTCCATGAGCCGCAAGATGTCGTCGCGCGTGATTTCGCGGAAGAACTGCGGTTTGAATGGTTCCAGTCGCTTGTCGACATGAGCCACAGCGGCGTCCATGTCCTTGGCCTGCTCAAATCCCTTGTCCTTATAGATGCGCTCCTCGATGAAGATTTTCTCGAGCGAGGCAAAGAGCAGCGACTCCTGCGTCTCATGCCGCTGGTAGTCGAGTTCAGCCTTCAAGATGTCCTTGGTGCGGTCTACGCTGTAGCGCAGCAGTTCGCTGATATTGAGGAACTGCGGCTTCTCGTCCTTGATCACGCAGCAGTTGGGCGAAATGCTGATCTCGCAGTCGCTGAAGGCATAGAGCGCGTCGATGGCCTTGTCGCTCGAGGTGCCGGGCTGCAGGTGCACGATAATCTCGGCACTTGACGAGGTGTTGTCCTCCACTTTGCGAATCTTGAACTTGCCTTTCTCGGCGGCCTTCAGGATGGAGTCGATGAGGTTGCCCACCGTCTTGCCATAGGGCACATCCTTCACGAGCAGAGTCTTGTTGTCGTACTTCTCGATTTTGGTCCTTACCCGCACATTGCCGCCACGCTCGCCGTCCTTGTAGTTGTTCACATCAATGTAGCCGCCCGTGGGGAAGTCGGGATAGAGCTGGAAGTCCTCGCCCTTGAGGTAAGAGACCGCGGCATCCAGTATCTCGTTGAAATTATGAGGCAGAATCTTGCACGACAGACCCACCGCAATACCCTCGGCTCCCTGTGCGATGAGCAACGGGAACTTGGCGGGCAGCGTGATGGGCTCCTTGTTCTGCCCGTCATACGACAGCGTCCACTCCGTCACCTTGGGGTCGAATACCGTCTCGAGGGCAAACTCCGAGAGACGCGCCTCGATGTAACGGCCGGCAGCGGCACCGTCGCCGGTGAGTATGTTACCCCAGTTACCCTGGGTGTCGATGAGCAGTCCCTTCTGCCCCAGCTGCACAAGCGCCGAGTAGATGGAAGCATCGCCATGGGGGTGGTAGTGCATGGTATCGCCCACGATGCCCGCCACCTTCTGGGTGTGGCCGTTGTCGCTCTGCTTCATCACATGCATGATGCGACGCTGCACAGGCTTGAAACCGTCCTCGATGTGCGGCACAGCACGCTCCAGAATCACATAGCTGGCATAGTCGAGAAACCAGTTCTCATACATGCCCGAGAGCTGCAGTTTCTTATCTTTGGGCACCTGATAGGTCGAGTGGGCACTGGTCTGCGAGTCGTCCTGCGGCTGTTCCTCTTCGGCTGGCTGGGCAGTTTCCTCGGCAGCATTCAGTTGCTCTTCGTTCAACTCTTCAGGTTTTTCTTCTTTCTTTTTCTTCATAGTGTAGCTAAAAGTACGTTTTTCGGCAATTAACCTACAAAGTTACAAAAAAACCTGAATTGCCACAAATAAACCTGTGCAGTGATGAAAAAAAGTATTTTCACCACTGCTATTGAATGCTTAATTTGCGGCCACTATTTGGGGAAGTGGATGGGGCGCTTGAGCAGCTAAATTCTTTAGCTGATGCCGAGGATGATGTTGACGAGGGCGGTGACATCAGAAACATTGATCTTTCCGTCGCGGTTAATATCGGCGCAGGGTAAGCTCACGGGGCACAAGCCTAGAATCATGTTCACCAGCATCGTCACATCACTCACATTCACTTTGCTGTCGCAATTCACATCACCTTCCCTCAAATCATCGTGAATGTTAGTGAACTCATTCCATTGGTTGGCGGTACTGTATGCTTGCAAGTATTTCGGCAGTACATGTAGTCTTCCGTTCTTAGGCACTCCATAGAAGACACTGGAGTTAGATGTCATTGATATTTTTGCGGGATTGGGATAGCTATTTATCCTCCTCAGGCCAGTGCAATTGATGAAGGCCATTTGACCGATTGAAGTGACGGAGCTCGGGATGGTCACCTCTGTCATATCTCTGCAGTCAGCGAAGGCCCCACTGCCTATTGAGGTGAGTGTGTAGGGAATCTCAACATATTCCAGTAAAGAGCAGCCATTGAAGGCGGAAACGCCGATTGAAGTGACAGTGTAGGGAAGCTCAACATACTTCAGTTTGCTGCAGCCCATGAAGGCATTGTCAGCGATTAAGGTGACTGAATAAGTTTTGCCTTTATATGTAACCTCATCTGGAATACATATTTCACCAGTATAATTGCCACCGGCTGTTACAGACACCGATGAACCGTTGCTGTTGTAATTATAGGCGATGCCGTCGACCATAAAATCGTAAGCACTGGCATGAAAGGCGCACAAGATGGTGCATACTAAAGCAAGAAGTAAAGATTTGGTTTTCATATTCTGTTTGTATTTAATTTGCAATCAATAGTTTTTTAGCTTGTTTGCTCGTTTACTGAATTCCGAGAATGATGTTGACGAGGGCGGTGACATCAGAGACATTGATCTTGCCGTCGCCGTTAATGTCGGCTCGGGTCTCGTCCTTCGGGATCACCCCCAGAATCATGTTGATGAGGGTTGTCACATCGGTCACATTCACCTTGCCGTCGCCGTTCACATCACCATGCAGGCCACCGCTATTCGAAGTGAAATAGCCAGGATTGCTGGGGCCACCGTCGATACGGGCATACTCCTTGTCGGTGTGATTGGAATTGTAGGTGGTGCCTGCACCGCCAACGATTGATGAACATTGAGCGAACATCCTGTCTGATTGGGTGACAGAAGCTGTGCTCCAAGAACTGTTGACGGTGATAGTTTTAAGCTCGCTACATGCAAAGAACATGAATCTCATGTCGGTGACATTGGATGTGTTGAGGTTGCTGAGATTGAGGCTTGTCAACTTTTCACAGCCTAAGAACATGGAAAACATAGAACTCACATTCGATGTGTCGAAACTGCTCAGGTCAAGATGCGTCAATTTGGTGCAACTAAGGAACATATAGCTCATGTTAATGACCTTTGATGTATTGAATTTGCTCAAATCAAGGGAGGTTAGCTTGTTGCAACCTTCGAACATATAGGCCATGTTCTCCACCTTAGATGTGTTAAAATTGCTCAAGTCAAGACTCTCAAGGTTATGGCACCCTTCAAACATATACATCATGTTAACCACATTGCTTGTGTTGAGGTATCTCAAACCGGTGATGGTGGTGAGTTTTTCCATTTGGTAAAACCAGAACTGAGTGGTTTGAGGGCGTGCTTGGGCAAACGAGGGATCAAATACTACTCGGGTCACAGCGGCATAAGTGCCAGTATTGTACCACTGAGGATAATTGCCTGGCTCATTCAGACCAAAAGCCCCATCGGGTCTTGTGCCATAGTAGAAAGTGAGCGTGTGATTGTCTGAAGTGTAAACTGCGTAGCCTTCGGCAGCCATGGCATGAAAGGCACACATGATGGTGCACACTAAAGCAAGAAGTAACGATTTGGTTTTCATATTCTGTTTGTATTTGATTTGCAATCATGGATTCTTTCCCACAAAAATACACAAAAAGCAGCAAAACTCAAAACACCCGCCCCTTTTTCTCGCATTTTGACAGTGCCTCCACTGTGTTCCTTAGAGTTTTTTGCGCTAAGGAGTTGAGGAGTTTGGGAGATTAGCGGCAGATGTGGACGCCCTGCGGGCTTAAAAATTTAGAGCGCTAACGCGCTAAAAATGACAACGCGAATTGCGCGAACCATGGAACGGTGGGAAAGCGTGGAAAGCCGGGAACGGTGGGAAATCTGGGAAATCTGCGCAGAATATCATAATCAATTGATTTTAAGTAGATTGATGATTTTGACATCATACTGCGTTCGTTCTCAGATTGTGTACTATCGTTAAAGTTCATAGTACTACCGTCGGAGAGCTCGGAGGACTCGGAGGACGGACAAGGCACGCGCTGACGGAGGTTCGCTTATCGCACACCGCTCTTTGAGCGACTTATGCTGCTCACTCCGTCGAGCTGAAGGTTGTCCCTACTGTTGACCCTCCGACTGATTGTGAGGGATGGGAAATCTATCAAAGAGCGGTTGTGCGTGTGAGCACATGGGCGAAGATAAGGGATGAAGAGAAAGGCATCAATGCCAAAAACAAAGGAAACGACAGGAAACTTGGTTTAAAAAAGGTGAAAAGGTGGCAGAGGGCAGGCGAAAAATAGAGATAAATCGGAAAAAAATCATTTACTTTGCAGTTTAATTAAACGATGTGTGTGACAAATTGTGAAGTTGCAGCGTCTAACAAACGAAAACAAACTACAAAAAACTGATATGGCACAAAAAGAAGACGTTTTCAAGAAAATCGTATCGCATGCGAAAGAGTATGGGTTCGTATTCCCCTCAAGTGAAATTTACGACGGTCTGGGCGCAGTCTATGACTACGGACAGAACGGTGTGGAACTGAAAAACAACATCAAACGCTACTGGTGGGAGGCCATGACGCTGCTGCACGAGAACATCGTGGGCATCGACTCGGCCATTTTCATGCACCCCACTATCTGGAAAGCCAGTGGCCATGTAGATGCTTTCAACGACCCCCTCATCGACAACAAGGACAGCAAGAAGCGCTACCGTGCCGATGTGCTCATTGAAGACGAAATCGCTAAGATAGAAGAGAAGATCGACAAGGAGGTGGCTAAAGCCGCCAAGCGATTTGGCGACAGCTTCGACGAAGCCATGTTCCGCCAGACCAACGGCCGCGTGCTCGAACACCAGCAGAAGCGCGATGTGCTGCACAGCCGCTACGAGAAGGCGATGAACGACAACGACCTGAAGGAACTTCGTCAGATCATCGAGGACTACGCTATAGTTGACCCCATCTCTGGCACCCGCAACTGGACCGATGTGCGCCAGTTCAACCTCATGTTCAAGACTCAGATGGGCAGCAGCGCCGATGCTACCATGGATGTGTATCTGCGCCCCGAGACGGCACAGGGCATCTTTGTGAACTTCCTGAATGTGCAGAAGACGGGCCGCATGCGTCTGCCCTTCGGTATCGCACAGATTGGCAAGGCCTTCCGCAACGAGATTGTGGCGCGCCAGTTCATCTTCAGGATGCGCGAGTTCGAGCAGATGGAGATGCAATTCTTTGTACGCCCCGGCGAGGAACTCGACTACTTCAAGTTCTGGAAAGAGACCCGACTCAAATGGCACAAGGCACTGGGCATGGGCGACGAGAAATATCGCTTCCACGACCACGAGAAGCTGGCTCACTATGCCAACGCCGCCACCGACATCGAGTTCCAGATGCCCTTCGGCTTCAAGGAAGTGGAAGGCATCCACAGCCGCACCAACTTCGACCTCTCTCAGCACGAGAAGTTCTCGGGCAAGAAGATTCAGTACTTCGACCCCGAACTCAACGAGTCCTACACCCCCTATGTGATCGAGACCTCGATTGGTGTGGACCGCATGTTCCTCTCGGTGCTGTGCTCCAGCTACGAGGAGCAGCAGCTCGACGGCGGCGACACCCGCGTGGTGCTGCATCTGCCCAAGGCTCTGGCTCCCGTGAAGTGCGCCATCCTGCCGCTGGTGAAGAAAGACGGCATGCCCGAGAAGGCTCGCGAAATCATGGACATGCTCAAGTTCGACTTCGCTTGCCAGTATGAAGAGAAGGACACCGTGGGCAAGCGCTACCGCCGCCAGGATGCCATAGGCACCCCCTTCTGCATCACCATCGACGGACAGACCCTGCAGGACAACACCGTGACCCTGCGTGACCGCGACACCATGCAGCAGGAGCGCGTGGCCATCAGCGAGCTGCCCCGCATCATTGGCGAGGAATGCAGCCTGAACAACCTGCTCAAGAAACTTGTATAAAATACTTCAAGAAGATAAAAACCTATCGATAATGAGAAAACTTCCAATCATATTGTTACTGATGATGGCAATCTCTGCCACATTCACCTCGTGCTTTGACAAAGAGGACGACGGCTCCAGCGACTGGGCTAAAGCCAACATGAACTGGCTGGAGGCCCAGCTGAACCTGAAAGATGGCAACGGCAACAAATTCTATAACGTGGTGGTGGCACCGTGGGACGAGAGTGCCCAGATACTGATGCACTGGTTCAACGACACCAACCTCACCCGCGAGAACCTGAAGCCGCTCTACACCTCGACCGTAGATGTGAAGTACTATGCCCGCTACTATAACGGCGAGCCGCTCGACTCATCGTATGCGCGCACCAGTCCGGCCGACAGCATCTACCGCACCACCCTCAACACCGGCATCATCACCGGATGGGCTATAGCGCTCACCAACATGCACATTGGCGACAGCGTGCGCGTGGTAATCCCCTACAATGTGGGTTACGGCACCTCGGCCTACGGCACCGTGAAGGCTTACTCCAACCTGGAGTTTGACCTGAAGCTGGTGGGCATCCCCTACTACGAAGCCAAGCCTTAACACGAGGATACCGGCATTCTTAACGGAATACCCGAACAGTTTTTTTCAGATATTTCAAATACACCATTATTTATAAACTAAAAACAATTATGAAGAAATTCAGAATCACTCTGATTGCCGCCATCGCATCAGTGACCGCACTGACTGCCACGGCGCAAGAAATCCCGGCTGGTGTGAACCGTGCCGACATGGACCTTACCGTTTCGCCCGGCGAAGACTTTTTTGAGTATGCCGGCGGTGGCTGGATGAAAGCCAACCCCCTGAAACCCGAGTATGCCAGCTACGGCGTTTTCAACGACCTGGCCGAGAACAACCGCAAGCAGCTCAAGGAACTCTTTGAGAATCTGGCTAACGAAAAACACGCTCGTGGTACCGTAGGACAGAAGGTAATCGACCTCTTCAACCTCGCTATGGACAGCGTGCGCCTCAACAAAGAGGGTGCCCAGCCACTCATGGCCGACCTTGCCGCTGTGCAGGCCTTCAAGAAGAGCGACCTCACCCCGTTCCTCGCTAACCAGCACCTGTATCTCGCCAACCCGTTCTTTGGCGTGGGCGTTGAAGCCGACCTGTTGAACAGCGACATGAATGTGCTCTACATGGAAGCTGGCACGAGCGGACTGCCCGACCGTGACTACTACCTGAACACCGATGCCGACAGCAAAAAGATTCAGCAGGCCTACATCGACTACCTCGTCAAGATGTATATGCTCGCCGGTTACAAGAAAGGCGATGCCAAGAAGGCCGCCAAGACGGTGTATGACATCGAATATCAGTTTGCACAGGCATCGATGAGCAGAGCCGAAGCTCGCGACTACACCAAGCAGTATAACATCTTCACCGTTGACCAGCTGCAGGAGCGCTATCCCGCCATCAACTGGCGCCAGTACTTCGACCTGATGGGTCTGCCCACCACCAAGCAGGTGATTCTCACCCAGCCCAAGGTGATGGATGTGGCTCAGAAGCTGATGTCTACCCTGAGCGAGAAGCAAATCAAGGACTATGTGACCAAGGATGTGATTGGTCGTGCAGCCGGCTCGCTGAGCGACGAATTCCGCGATGCCAACTTCGAGTTCTACGGCAAGATGCTGAGCGGCCAGCAGGAACAGCAGGCACGCTGGAAACGCGCCATGAACTACCCCAACTCCATGCTGAGCGAAGCCGTTGGCCAACTCTATGTGGAGAAATACTTCGCCCATGGCAGCAAGGAGAAGATGATGAAGCTCATCGGCGACCTGCGCAAGTCACTCGCTTCCCACATTGCAGGACTTACCTGGATGAGCGACAGCACTAAGATCAACGCCCTGGTGAAGCTCAATGCCTTTACCGTGAAAATCGGTTATCCCGACAAGTGGCGAGACTACAGCAAACTCGACATCGACCCCACCCTCTCGCTCTATGAGAATGTGAAGCGCGCCGGCTATATCGAGACCCGCCGCAACCTCGACAAGATGGACAAGCCCGTGGACAAGGACGAATGGGGCATGCCACCTCAAATGGTGAACGCCTACTACAACCCCACTACCAACGAAATCTGCTTCCCCGCAGCCATTCTGCAATCGCCCTTCTTCGATGTGAATGCCGACGATGCCAGCAACTATGGCGCCATTGGTGTGGTGATTGGCCACGAAATGACTCACGGATTTGATGACCAGGGCCGCATGTTCAATGCCGAGGGCAACATGATTGACTGGTGGACTCCGCAGGATGCCGAGAAGTTTAACGCTGCTGCCCAGAAAC